>CAZCAP010000001.1:0-23188 GCA_964496765.1 uncultured archaeon
AAGAGTAATATATATAAACCTATTTTCCTATATATTATATATATAATAATCTATTTTTAGAACAAAATAGCATTATCTATTATTTATACTGTAAACTATAAATATTTTAAATAAAAATAACTTTAGGTGAATAAACAATGGGAAGAAAAGAACAGGTTGCAGAACTTGCACAAACATTAATGGCAAACACAAAAAATATTAGAAATATTGCAATTATTGCACATATTGATCACGGTAAATCTACTTTAACTGATAATCTAGTAGCTACTGCTGGATTAATTTCAAAAGATCTTGCAGGAGATCAAGTTTTCATGGATTCATATATCCTTGAACAGGAAAGAGGTATTACAATTAATGCTTCAAACGTATCAGTACCCTATGCTTTAGGTGATGAAAAATATTTAATTAATATTATAGATACTCCTGGTCACGTTGATTTCACAGGAGATGTTATTAGAGCAATGAGAGCTGTTGATGGAGCAGTCCTAGTTATTGATTCTGTTGAAGGGGTTATGCCACAAACAGAAACTGTTCTAAGACAAGCATTAAAGGAAAGAGTAAGACCTGTTCTTTTTATTAACAAAGTTGATAGATTAATTACTGAAATGCATGTAACCCCAGAGGATATGCAAAAGAAATTCGTTAAGGTTGTAATGGATGTTAATAATTTAATATCAAGATATGCAGTAGATGAATTAAAACAAAAGTGGCAGGTTTCAATTAAAGATGGTTCAGTTTGTTTTGGTTCTGGTTATCATAACTGGGCAATGTCTGTTCCAGCAATGGCTAAATACAATCTGAAGTTTGCAGATATTATAGATTATTGTGAAAAGGAACAACAAAAAGAATTATCAGATAAAATACCAATCTCTGATGTATTCCTAGAAATGGTTATTAATCATTTACCAAATCCTAAGACTGCTCAAGGATACAGAATTCCTGTTATTTGGAAAGGAGATTTAGATTCACCTGAAGGAAAAGCAATGCAAAATTGTGAAATGGGAAACGAAAATGTTGCCATGATGGTAGTAGACGTTGTTCTTGATAAGCATGCAGGAGATATTGCATCAGGTAGAATATATGCTGGTTCAATTAAGAAAGGAATGGATATAAAAATACTAGGAACAGAAAGAGAAGGTAAGGTTCAACAGGTTGGAATATATCTAGGACCTGAAAGAGTTATATTAGATGAAGTTGAAGCAGGAAATATTGTTTGTGTAATTGGAATGAAAGAAATTTACACAGGGCAAACTCTTGCAAATAGAGAAATGGAACCATTTGAAGATTTCCTATCGGATGTTGAACCGGTTATGACTGTTTCCATTGAAGCTAAAAATTCAAAGGATCTTCCAAAACTAATTGATGTTATTCATAATATTACTAAAGAGGATCCAAACATAAGAGCTGAATTAAATCAAGAAACAGGAGAGCATTTAATTTCAGGAATGGGAGAGCTTCACTTAGAGATTACGCAATACAAGGTTGAGAAAGATAATAATATCCCAATAACTGTTTCACCTCCAATTGTTGTTTACTATGAAACAATACAAAAAGATTCACCAGTTATTGAAGGAAAAACACCAAACAAGCATAATAAATTTAAAATACAGATACAACCAATTGAAGAAGAAATGCTTGAGAAGCTAAGAAAGTTAAAGCTTAATTGTAAGATTAGACAAAATAAAGATATGGAAATAATGAAGAAGCTTCAGGAGATTGGGTTTACTGGTGATGAATCAAAGAACATCTGGGCTGTATTCAATAATTCTGTTTTAATCAATAGAACAAAGGGTATACAGAATTTAAATGAAACCAGAGAATTAATTATTGAAGCATTCCAGGACGCATTGAGAGAAGGTCCAGTTGCTAAGGAAAGAGTTTCTGGTATTCTTGTAAGCTTAAATGATGCTGTATTACACGAGGATGCTATACATAGAGGGCCTGCTCAGGTTCTTCCTGCAATAACAAGAGCTATCTATGCTGGTGTTCTTGCTAGTGATTATACTCTTCTAGAGCCTAAACAACATTTGACTGTATCAGTTCCACAGGATTACATGGGTTCTGTTTCAAGAGTTCTTTCTGGTAGAAGAACACAGATTGAGGATATCAAGAGTGAAGGAGATCTTTCAATCATTATTGGTAAAATACCAGTTAAGTCAATGATTGGTTTTTCACAGGAAATGAGAGGAGAAACACAGGGAAGAGCTGTTTGGACTGCTGAATATTCTGGATATGAAAAACTTCCTAAATCCATTTTGAAGGATACAATCATGGAAATTAGAAAAAGAAAAGGATTAGATCCAGAACCAAAGACCTGGGAATTCTTCCTAGATTAGGGAAATACAAATTCCTAATCTTTAGTTTTTTTCTTAGATTAAATTATAGTCTAAGAACTCTTTTTTATTTTAATTTTATTTTTTTTGATAATCAATTTCTTATTTTTTTAAGTTTCATTAAATGTTGGACGCTTATTTTTTTGTGAAACGAAATAAATTTCTCTTGAATTTTTGTGTGTGATATTTTTTTTAAATTTTTGTTTTTTTAAATCAAACAAATGGGTGTTGTGTGTATCTCCTTTATTTATGGGTGTTTGCAATAATTTACAATTCAAAAAATATTGGACGCAGTTTTTTTAATTTTTTTTAAAAAAATTAAGCGATTGAAAACATTTATATAGGTTTCTAATTACATATAATTAATAAATATATTATAATTTTTGCAAATTCATTTTGCAAAGAAAAAAAGGGGGAGACTAAAATGGTTAAGAAGAAAGTTGTTAAGAAAACTGTTGCTAAGAAACCAGCTAAAAAAGTAGTTAAGAAAAAGAAGAAGAAGTAAATCTTTCTGATTTATTTTTTTCTTAACGATGAAATAAATCTTTTTGATTTATTTCCTTTTTTTATTTTATATTTTATTCTCGTTCTTATTTTACTAAATTTCTTGGACAAATGCTAAATATTTTGGACAATTATAAACTATCAGATTTATATATCTTTGTATGCAATATATAATTAATAATTTTATTCTATTATTTATAGAATAATTATTCACGAATTATTCAAAGGAAAGGGGGAGAAAAAAATATGGTAAAGAAGAAAGCAAAAGCAAAGAAGAAATAAATTTAATTAATTAAGTTTATTTCAGTTATTTATTTTTTTAATATTTTTTTTCTTTTTTTTATTTTTTTAATCTCCGTTAATTACAATACCTTTTAAAACCTAATCTACTTTTATTATATCTATGAAAAAGGATATAATTATACTTGGATCTAATTCTAGTTTGTCCATTGCTATTATTGACTTTTTTAAAAAATATAAAAATAAATATAATATTGTAGGAATCACCTATGACTGGTCTTTGGATAATCTTGATCTTTTCCTAAAGCAAATAAAAGAAATTAATCCAAAAATTATATATGTGGATAGGAAAGAAGATTTTGATTTGATTCAGGCAAAGGATATATCTGATAAAGTTTCTTTATTCCATGGGGAAGATTCATTTGTTAAATTTTTAAGATCAACAGAGATAGACATGGTTGTGTCCAATCTTAGAGGCAGCTCATCAATCAAGAAGATATTATCTTCAATCTATGAATATAAAGATATTACTTTACTTAATTCTTCTCCTATTCTCTATTCTGGACAAATTATTATTCAAGATGCAAAATCAAAAGGAGTTTCTTTGAATATTTGCACATATCCAATATATTCACTAACTCAATTTTTTAAATCAAGAAAAGTAGAAGATATTTATGCACTTCATTTTTTCACATCAAAACACAGTGAAGAAAACAAAATTGAAGAATTAGATCCTGATGATTACAAAACCCATTTTGAGTTTGTGAAAGAATTTAATTCAACAAATAAAATTAAAATGCTCTATGAATTTTATCTGACAAATTATATGTATAACATACCATTAGCAAAAATTTCTTTTTATGAACAAAGCAAACCACTGATATCCATTGCTGTTCAATTTAAGGATGGAAGTAACCTACTTAACACAACCAAGAAAGAAATAGAAAATATATTTAATTATTACTTTCTAGACTCTGATTTATTTCCCACAGTAAAGCTTCCTGTTTATGATACCCTAACCATTTCTCTTAAAAGAATAGAGCCTAATAATTATAGCCTATTGAAAATGGGATTGGATGCAATCACAAAAGGAGGAGCAACTCCAATAATCTTCTATATAACCCTAGATAAGATTATAGAGATGATGTACAATAAGGTTTTAAAGAAAAAAACAGATATTCTTAAAATTGTTGAGGAAATAATTAATGATAATCGTCTCTATAATAAAAAACTAGATTTAAGCCTAATTTGTGCTCTAGAAAAAAAAATAAGTGATAGATTAAATGAAAAGTATTTAATTAAAAAGAAATAAGTCTATAGTTCTTCTTCTTTAATCACAACAGATGCCCTACTCTTTTCTTTTGCTTGTTCAACTAGTTCTGGTTTTTGTTTAATGTGTTCAAGACCATAGGATGCTACAATGTGTCCAAATGAATAGGAATATTTCTCATCAAAGGTTTTTTTATTAAACTTAGTGCAATAATGGGAACCTCCTACTCCAATTGCTTCAACCCATCCCTTTTCTTTCTTAATTTCTTGCCTATTGTAATTAGAAATAACATTAAATAAACAGGTTAACATGAATCTAGCTACATCCCTATCAACCCATGCATCTTTATTTGAACCAATCTCATAAAATATAGTTGATGTGGATAGAAAAGGACCATGATGAGTTGCTTCCTGTTTAATTTCATAGGGCTTAAGTGCTAATGGCTTATTACTTTTAAGCTCAAGTAATAGAGATCTTATTAGAATTGGATCAGTTTCTATGATTGTGTGATCAAGTCCACCAAGATCAGCTTTTCCCCAATTACCTATTGGATGAACAGTCATACTTTTTGGTTTAATCTCCCCTAGAGTTGAATGCTTTGATAGAAAGATTATTTGATTGATAGCTAGCTCTGGTTCAATAATTTCTTCTTCCTTTGAAAAAATGTGTAAAGAAGTAATGATCTTAAGATATACTACATTTTTAGAATTTTCTTTGGTTACCTTAAATACATTAGAATTAATCTCTTCAATATCATATTCAGTAAATAATATTTCCTTGAAGTTAAGAGAAGCAATGTCCTGATTTGAAATAATTAGTAAAAAATTCATATTTCATCCTTTTTAGTGTATTTACCTTATAAAGATAATAGGGGAAACCATTTATAAATATTTTTAGCTACATTATTAGTATATAATTAATAATATATAATCTTAATTATTAGGGGGAGTTAAAAATGATATATATAGCTAACAAAATGTTTCCATTAAGAATTGATAGAAAATCAAGAGCACCAGTGGAACTAGAAATTTCTTTAAAAAATCAAAACTCATTAAATAAGTTAATTTCCTATGAAATTGTTTTTCCAGAAGGCATATCTGTAAACACAAAGAATAAGAAAGGAAGTGAGATATTTAAGCTTGGAGAAATGGTTCCTGATGAAGTAAGGACATTCAAGTATAAATTATTGCCAACTAGCTATTTAGGAGAAGGAACAGTAGAATTGATTGTAAGAGCCTATGAGCACATTGGATCCTATGATAATCTAGAACAAACAACAGAAAAAAGAGTTCAAATTAGGGTTGTATAAATTATAGCTTGTGAGATGAAACTAATGCCACAGAGACCACTTAAGCTTCCTGAAAAGCTAGCCAAAAAAGGCAAAACCTTAGAGGATATAAGAAAAATGGTTTTTGAGAAGAAAAAAAGCACGTCCTACGTTATTAAACAAACAAAGGCAGATGCCTTTAAAGAACATGCCTATTTTCAATCACTGGTTAATAAAATAAAAAGAATCAATCAAAGATTAAAAGAAAAAACCACAAATTCATTTACAAAAAGAATGCTAAGCTTTGAATTAATAAGAACGAAAATGGACCTTAATTTAATGGAATTTAAAGTTACTACAGAGTTTAATCTTAAAAATATTGAGAGAATGCCAAATACTAGTAGCGTTGTTTTAAAGAAGATAAGTGTATTAAAAAATATGGTGAATAAAATACTAAGAGACATAGATTTTAGTTTGGAAGCACAAACAATATCCATTGAAAATGCAAAAAAGTTCTCAAGCAAGTTAAGTTCTGAATCCCAAAGAATAGATACAATTAATGATTTAGAAAAATTTCTTAACAAAAAGCTTATTGAGCTTCAAAACTATAAATTATTAAACTAAAGATGAATAAAATGATTAAAGGAAAACTAATTGTAATTGATGGAACTGATGGTTCCGGTAAGGCAACACAGGTTAAACTTCTTAAGGATAAACTAATAAATGAGGGGCATTTAGTTGAGACTATTGATTTTCCACAGTATAGTTTTAAATCTGCAGGTCCAACTGAAGAATATCTTTCAGGGAAATATGGTGCTCCTGATGAGGTTGGAGCCTATAGAGCATCTATTTTTTATGCTGTTGATAGGTATGATGCTTCTTTTAGGATGAAAGAATGGTTAGAAGCAGGGAAGATAGTTATTTGTGATAGATATGTTTCTGCAAACATGGGACATCAGGCAGGAAAGATAGAAGATCTAAAAGAAAGAGATAAATATCTTGATTGGTTATTTGATTTAGAATTTAATATATTTAAGATTCCAAAACCAGATATAAATATATTTTTATATTTGGATCCGGTTATTGCAAGAAGACTTGCACAGGAGAACACAAGCAATAAGTTTACAAATGAAATAAAAAAGAATGATATTCATGAGAAGGATCCTGAGCACATGAAGAAGGCAAGTGAATCATTTAAGTACGTCGCTGATAAATACAAATGGATAACAATAGATTGTTCAGACAAACAAGAACAAGCAGGAATAAGGACAAGAGAAGATATATCAGAAGAAATATATAATAAGGTAAAGGGGTTAATATAGTGAACTCATCAAAGGAAATATTTGAACTTATTAAAAAAGAAGAAGAAAGACAACAAAATACCATTGAAATGATTGCTTCGGAGAATATTACTTCAAAAGCAGTTAGAAAGGCTTGTGGTTCTGTTCTTACAAATAAATATGCTGAAGGATACCCTACAAAAAGATATTATTCTGGTTGTGAAAACGTAGACAAGATTGAACAAATTGGAATTGATACATGCAAAAAACTATTTAAATCAAATTTTGCAAATATCCAAGCTCATTCTGGATCAAATGCAAATGAAATTGCTTATTTTTCTTGTTTAGAACCAAAAGATAAGATATTAGGTATGTCTCTAGATGCTGGTGGGCATTTAACTCATGGTTATAAGATTAATTTTTCAGGTAAAATTTACGAATCTAATTTTTATGGAGTAGGAACTGATGGTTATCTTGATTATGATGTGATTAGAAAGCAAGCTATTGAAATTAAACCCAAATTAATTATTGCAGGAGCATCAGCATATCCTAGAAAAATTGATTTTTCTGAGTTTAAAAAAATCGCTGATGAATCAGGTGCGTTATTAATGGTTGATATGGCTCATATTGCGGGTCTTGTTGCAACAAATCTTCATCAATCTCCAATAACCCATGCAGATATTGTTACATCAACCACACATAAGACACTTAGAGGTCCAAGAGGTGGATTTATTCTTACAAATACAGAAGAAAGAAGTAAAAAAGTTGATAAAGCTTGTTTTCCTGGATTTCAAGGTGGACCACTGGAACACATAATTGCAGGAAAAGCAATTTGTTTTAGAGAAGCATTAAAACCAAGTTTTAAAAAATATCAAAAACAAGTTCTGTTAAATTCCAAAGTCTTAGCAGATGAACTTCTGTCCTATGGTTTTAATCTAGTGACAGGTGGAACAGATAATCATCTTCTTTTAGTTGATTTAAGACCCAAAGGAGTTACTGGTAAGGAAGCAGAAGCACTTCTTGAGAAGTGTGGAATTTCAGTAAACAAGAATGCAATTCCAAATGATCCACAACCACCAATGATTGCTTCAGGTATAAGAATAGGAACCCCAGCAATAACAACAAGAGGAGCAAAGGAAGAAGATATAAAGATAATTGCAAAATATATTAATGATATACTTACTAATAAAGATGATGATGCGCTTCATCAAAAGATAAAGCTAGAAATTATAGAATTATTAAAAAATTTTCCAATAAATAAAATTTAAAAAAAAAGGTGGAAACTATGCCTGGAAAAATAAAAAGCCCAATTTTAATAATGACCAGAAAGAAACTAGAAAGAACAAAAACAAATGCAATAAAGGAACATCAAAAAAGATTAAAGGAAATTAAAGAATCTCAAACATATCAAAATAAAAAAGCAAATGTGAATGAATCTAAAAAGATTGTTGATTTTACTATGTTAAGACGTGATCATAGTAAATTAAATGCATCTTTGAAGAAAGAGCCTAAAGGTTCATTACGATATTCTCAATTATTAAATAGTAAAAATATTGTAGAAAGTGCACTAAATTTATATAACCTAAATATAAAATTTAAGCATTATAAAACAGGATATATTCAAGAATATCATTCAGAAATTGAAAATTTATGCAGTGCGAAGTTTTCCATTTTTTTATCGAATGTAACAACCTATCAAGAACGCACGTCTTTTGCTGAGAGTAATAAATTCGTTAAAAAAACACTGCTTGAATTTAATAATTTTGAAAAAACACTTAAGTCTAAATTAACTAGTGAGGATTGGTCTGAAAATCAATTAAAAGCATTAAAATTAGTTAGTGGCTTTATAAGTGCTAAAAACCAAGAAATTTTGAGTTTAATTAAAAAAAATTAAAGAAGGATGATTATATGAAAAAAATATATTTTGCAGGATCAATAACTGGTGGAAGGGATGATGCTCCAATCTATGCAAAATTAATCGAATATCTTAAAACAAAAGGTAATGTACTAACTGAACATCTAGGAAATAGTACTCTTTTATCTACTGGAGAAAAATTAACAAATGAAGAAATTTATATAAGAGACGTCGATTGGATAAAGGAAGCAGATATAGTTATTGCTGAAGTAACAAAACCATCTCTTGGAGTTGGTTATGAACTTGGATTTGCAGAAAAATTAAATATTCCAATAATTTGTTTGTATAGAGAAGATGAAACAAACAAAGATAAGAGATTATCTGCAATGATTGATGGTAATAAATACAACACTATCATTAGATATAAGGATATTAATGATATTCTATTTAAATTAAATAAATTATTATAAAAAGGGGAAAAACAATGAAAGCATATCTAGATATTATACAGCAAATTTTGGATAAAGGAGAACTTAAACACAATAGAACCGGTGTTGATACTCTTGCTATTGCAGGAGCAATGTTTGAGCATAATATGCAAGAAGGATTTCCTGTTCTTACTACTAAGAAAGTTCCCTTTAGACTTGTAGCATCTGAATTGGAGTTTTTCATAAAAGGAATTACAGATAAAAAATGGTTACAGGAAAGAGATAATCATATTTGGGATGAATGGTGCTGTCCTGATAACGTGCCCTATGGACATGATGAAGTTACAAAACAAAAAATGCTTGAAGAAAGAGAGCTTGGTCCTATCTATGGTTGGCAATGGAGAAATTTTGGAGCAAAATATCAAGCTTTTGATAAAGCACCATTAGGAGAAGGTGTTGATCAACTAAAAAATGTAGTTAATAAACTTAAATCCGATCCAACAGACAGAAGAATGATTGTTTCAGCATGGAATCCCCATGATATTAAGCATATGGCTCTACCCGCATGCCACTATGGATTTCAAGTAACAGTTATTAATGATAAATTGAATTTATTATGGAATCAAAGATCCGTTGATTCTGCTCTTGGTTTACCATTTAATATTGCAAGCTATGGATTATTACTCCATCTTCTTGCAAAGGAAGCTGGACTTAAGGAAGGTAAGTTAATTGGTTTTCTTGGAGATACACATGTTTATGTTAATCACATTGATGGACTTAAAGAACAACTTGCAAGAGAAACATATAAACTACCAACAATTGAAACAAGTGATTTTAAATCCATATTTGATTGGAAATATACAGACAGTAAATTAATTGATTATAAAGCACAACCAACTATTAAGTTTGAGATTGCTGTTTAAACAAAGGTGTGATTTTGAGAGAGATAATAATTATTGTTGCAGTTGCAAAAAATAATGTAATTGGTAAGGATAATAGGATACCTTGGTACATATCTGATGATTTTAAGCATTTTAAGGAATTAACCTTAGGTCATCCAATAGTTATGGGAAAAAATACATATCTGTCTTTACCAAAAAGACCGCTTCCAGAGAGAGAAAATATTGTTTTAACTTTTATAGATGATCCTTTTAATGAATCAGGAATTACAATTAAGCATTCGCTTAAGGATGCACTTGAGTACACAGAAAACAAAGATGTTTATGTAATCGGAGGAGCAAGTGTGTACAAGCAAGCAATGGATGTTGCAACAAAGTTAGAGATAACAAGTATAGATAAGGAATATGAAGGAGATACTTTCTTTCCAGAAATAAATTTAGAAATTTGGAAACTAATAAAAGAGGATAAGAGAGAAGGATATTCATTTCAAACATATATAAAAAAATAAATGGTGGGGATTTATGATTATTGGATTAACTAGTTTTTTATCTGCTGGAAAAGGCAGTGTTTGTGAATTTTTAAAAATTAAAGGATATCTAGTTTATTCTTGTTCTGATATAATTAGAGAAGAATGTAATAGTAGAGGTATTGAACTTACAAGAGAAAATTTACAAAATGTTGGTAACGAGCTTAGAACTAAGTTTGGTCCAAATATACTTGCAATTAGATTATCTGAAAAAATTAATAAAGATATTACTAAAAATTATGTTGTAGATTCTATTATAACACCTGCTGAAATTGAAGAATTAAGAAAATTACCTAATTTTGCTCTTGTGTTTCTGGATGCCGATTCTAAAATAAGATATGAAAGAGCAAAGATCAGATTAAGAGAGAAAGAAAATGTAAATAGTTTTGATGAGTTTATGCTCTCAGAAAAAAGAGAACTTGAAAGTAAGGATCCAAATTCTCAACAATTGTTAAGATGTAAAGAACTTTCAGATTATATGTTGAATAATAATGGAACAGTAGATGAGCTTCAAGCTCAAGTTGATGAGCTTTTAGTAAAACTTCAAGTTAAATTCAAGAAAAAAATGAATTGGGACGAATATTTTATAAATGTTGCAAAAGATATTTCTAAAAAATCAACGTGTATGTCTATGTATGTTGGTGCAGTAATAACCAAAAATAATACTATTTTAAGTACTGGGTATTCTGGAGCACCAAGAGGTACAAAAGATTGCTTTGAATGGGGTTATTGTTTTAGAAGAAAAAATAATATTAAATCAGGAACTAAGTTTGAATTGTGTGCTTCGGTTCATGCTGAACAGAATGCAATAATTAATGCTGCAAGGCAAGGAACAAGTATAGTTGATGGAGTTCTTTATCTTTATGGAGAAATTGCATATCAAGCACAAAATAAAATGACGGATATATTTCCTTGTTTTATTTGCAAAAAAATTATTATTAATGCAGGTATTGTAAAAGTGGTTTGTTCAAAAGCAGATGGAACATTTATTACTTTTGAGGTTAAAGATTGGATTAATGATTGGAAGGAACATAACTTATTAGAAGATACGGTTGGATATGGAACAAACTATAATCAAAGCATTAAGTGATCTTAAGCAGATTCTTTCTTCTCTTAGGAAGAAAGGAGACCCCACTCATGCAAGGAACGAAGAAAAGTATCTTAAAACAAATTTTAAATGCTATGGAGTTTATGGAACTGAGCTCCATCTTTCTTTAAATGAGTTTTGTAAATCACATAAAGACATTTCTAAAGCGGACTTGTTATATTTGTTGGACAGTTTGTGGACCTCTAAGTACCATACAGAAAAAACATTTGCAATTAAGCTTGTTTCCAAGTATATTTCTCTTTTTGGACCCAAAGATATACCCTATTTCAAAAAATGGTTAAAAGAATCAGATGGATGGTGTCACACAGATTATATTTGTGGTTTAGTTGTTGGTGAACTTGTATACAAGCACCCTACAATTAAAAAAACAATTAATTGCTGGAGAGATGATAAAGTTCTGTGGGTAAGAAGAGCATCCCTAATATCCTATATAGTCTCCATAAGGCATACAGATAGGGACATTAAAGATGTATTCAACAATTCAATTTATCTTTCTGGAGAAAAAGATTTTTTTATTAGAAAAGCAATTGGTTGGATATTACGTGAAGCATCTAAAAAATATCCAAAAGAAGTATTAGGTTTTGTTTCTAAATATGAAAATAAACTCTCAAATCTTTCAAAAAAAGAAGCAATAAGAAATATTAAATTAAAGAAAACTTTATAAATTATATATATTATATATTATAATGAAATATAGTTATAAATGAGGTTTTAATATGATAGATTATTTACTTCTTTTAATGTGCCTAGCTGCAGCTCTTTTTTTGGTTGTAGGTGGATATGCATTATTAAAAAATAAGAAAAAAAAACAAGATTATAAATTGATTGATAAAATATGTCAGAAATTATTATAGATCATAAAATTAAGCTTATCCTAGCTGTGTTGTTTGTTATACTTTTATTGGGAATAGGCACTTTATTGTTTCATAGACTTGAACAATGGGGGTATCTGGATTCTTTCTATTTTTCTGCAGTTACCTTAACAACAATTGGCTATGGTGATTTGGTTCCCTATACAGATGTTGGTAAAATAGTTACATCTATATTTGCAATATTAGGTGTTGGAACATTCTTATTTGCTTTATCAGTAATTGCTCAAAATTCATTTGAAAATCGATTAAAGAAGTTTAATATCCATCCGTTTAAACACAAAACAATAAATCTGGTTAATGGTACTAAGAATAAGATTACACCTGTCGCTAGAAGATCTATTCCTCATATTAAAAAGATTGGGTTTAAGAAGGATAACTTAGTAAATCAAAGAAAATCAAGAATGTTTGAAAGAAGGAAACTCTAAATTTTATTTCCTAGCCAAACAGAAAAGAAACCTAAGAATCCAAATAGGGCATAAACTGGATTAATGAACCAAAGAGGAATTGCGAAAACAATTCCTGCTGGTAATGATGACATTCTTTCTTTAGTTTGAGCAAAGTAATAAATCACTGCTAGTCCAGCAAACACTAATAGGGTTGGTAGTATGTAGTGCTTAATAAAATAAAACACAACACCAATAACTGCAATAATAAACATTATGGGACCAGACCATGAGCTTTGCATATTAAAATCAGGTATTAGGGCATATAGGAAACAGATTACAAATAATGCAACTAAACCAGCGCTTGTGTGTCCTATTTGAAAGTTTTTAATTATAAATACTCCAATTCCAAAGAATATTGTTGACCAAAATAGTTTACTTATAAAATCCATTCTTCTACAACCCCTTGT
The DNA here is from genome assembly GCA_964496765.1 of uncultured archaeon. Taxonomy (GTDB): domain Archaea; phylum Iainarchaeota; class Iainarchaeia; order Iainarchaeales; family CSSED10-239; genus JBAWVI01. The sequence continues at coordinate 13,437 of CAZCAP010000001.1, forward strand.
ATATAATAATAGTAAGTTAATAAGTTATTTTAAAGCTTTGGATTTTATCTTCATATATAAACTTTTCTTTTTTAGGTTTATACCTAACTATAAAATAAGCTTTAAAAATAGCATTATACATATACTTTTTATGAATGATGATAATTTATTTGATAGAGAGACTTTGAAAGCAGTTTCATCGGACACAAGATCAGATATTTTGAAAATCCTAAACGAAAAAAATTATACTTTATCTGATATTTCTGGAAAACTTAAACTTAGTAATCCTACTGTTAAAGAGCACCTTGATATTCTTTCAAGAAATCAACTAATTAAAAAAGAGGATACAGATAGGAAATGGAAATATTATTCTTTAACATCTAAAGGTAAATATTTTTGTGATAAATATAAAATTAAAGACGAACAAAAAAATGTTATTACAATGGAGACGAGCTATATGAAAAGAAATATGTTAATAGGAGGTGTTGTACTTTTACTTGCAGTAGGTATAATTATCTCAATAATTGGTTTTGGAGGACCAAATAATAACGGTGTATTTAATGGTATAAACTTATACAATAATTCAAATGATATAAACTTATACAATAATTCAAATGATATGCCTGTATATACCATAAACAAATTTACTTCTGATCAAGAATTAATTAATGCATTTAAGAATGCAAATAATAATTCCGGAGGACGTTATGGTGGTTTAGTTGATGGCCTAATGATGAAAGGAGCTACAATGGAAATGGCAACTGGGGCAGCACCACAGGTAGCAAATGATTCATCATCAGCTGGAAGCTCAGATTATTCAGAAACAAATGTTCAGGTAGCAGGAGTTGATGAAGCAGACATAATCAAAACAGATGGAAAATACATTTATGCATTATCAGGAGATAAGTTTTTTGTAATTGAAGCATATCCTGGAGAAGATGCAAAGATATTATCTGAAACAATAATTACAGATGAAAATACACAATTCTATCCACAGGAATTGTTCATAGATGGGGATAGAATATTAATCTTTGGACAAGGAATGTATGAAATGGATCCTATTATCTATGAAAATCAACCAGAATTAGATATGGTAATGATGCCCTACTATCCAAGATATGCTTCTGCAACATCAATTAAATTAATTGATGTTCAAGACAAAACAAATCCAGAAGTAATTAAAACAGTGGACTTTGAAGGAAGTTATTTAACATCAAGAAAGATAGATGAATACGTTTATTTTGTAATAAATAGCTATCCTAACTTTGATTTAGTTGATGATGGATGTATTAATATCCTACCAACCTACAAGGAAGCAATAGGTACAAGTGATTCAGAAGTGAAACCAATTGCAGCAAGTTGTACAGATATAGGATATGTTAGACCATTGGAAGCAAGAAACTTTATAACAATTGCTTCAATCTCTATCTTGGATGAAACCAAGGATCTTACTAAAGAAACAATTGTTGGTTCTGGTCAAGACGTTTATGCATCTTTAGATAATATATATGTTACTCAAACAACACATCCAATTTACGGAATTGTTGGAGATATAATGACAGATGCAGATAATACAGTTAAGACTACCATCACCAAGTTTAATTTGGATAATGATGAGATTAACTTTGTTGGCTATGGTTCTGTAAACGGAACTCTGTTAAACCAATTTGCAATGGATGAATATGATAACCATTTCAGAATTGCAACAACAATTAATAGCTATTCAAATAATAAGGATACATCTACTAACAATGTATATGTACTTGATGATCAATTGGTTGTTACTGGAAAAGTAGAGGGAATTGCTCCTGGTGAAAGTATTTATTCAGTAAGATTCATGGGCAATAGAGGATACATGGTAACCTTTAGACATGTTGATCCATTATATGTTATAGATCTTTCAGACCCTGCAAATCCAGAAATACTTGGACAATTAAAAATTCCAGGCTACTCTGATTACCTACACCCATACGATGAAACACATCTAATTGGTATTGGAAAAGAGGTTGATGCTTCAATAGATGCAAACCTAGTACACACAGAAGGTGCAGTATATTACACAGCAATACAGGGTGTAAAGCTTGCAATCTTTGATGTGTCTGATGTATCCAATCCAATTGAAATGTACAAAGAAGTAATTGGAGATAGAGGAACAGAGAGTCTTGCAACAAGTGATCACAAAGCATTCCTTTTTGATAAGGAAAAGAATCTCCTAGTAATTCCTATGACCGTTGCTGAATTAGCACCTGATCAATCAAAGAGTGATCAGGGACAATATACCTTTGATGGAGCCTATGTGTATGATGTTTCACTTGAGAATGGATTTGATCTTAGAGGAAAGGTAACTCACATGGATAGTAATGATGATAGCCTATTAAAAGCTGGTTATTACTATTATGGTGGTAACCTAAGCATTAAGAGAAGTCTGTATATAAGTGATGTACTCTATACCCTATCAAATAATAAATTAAAATTAAATAATCTTAATACACTTGAACATATTAAGACTTTAATTTTAAACGAAGGAGATGGAGATCAACCAATGTACTATAGATGAAAAGGGAAGATATTCCCTTTTCATTTTATCTTTCATTAACTTAGGGTAGGAGTGTATTAAATGAATTATAGAAAATTAAACTATATGTTTGTATTTGCTTTTTTACTTATTTCATTTGTATCAATAAATGCGTGCACATCATTAAATAAGGGATTAAGCATTATTGTTCCTAATAGTTTTGAGGTTTTAGAAAAATCAGTAACTAATTTTTGTGCAGATAAAAATTGCGATAATTCATCAGAATATATTTGTGGACCTAATGATAATGGTGGATCAGATATATGTTGGAATTTAAAAAATAAGAATAAAACATATTATTACCCTAATGATTTAAATACAATTTATGTTTTATTTGTAAAAGAGCAGGATAGCACTGGTAAATACAAATCTAATTTAGATCATTATAGGTTTGTTCAAGTAAATTCTGTGTTTGATCTCAAATATGAAGGTAATGATAATTCTGGGCCACCAGATATAGATGAACTTAAAATTGGTTTAAATCAGCTAATAGATGTTGGTATTATAAAAAATATGAAAAAGGAAGATTTAGATGAAATGAAGGGTACAAATCTTTATAATAATTATATTTTTTATGAATCTAATTTTTGTAGGATAGTTAACATATTTAATAGAATGGATAAAACAAGAATAGGAAACTCTAATTGGTATTATACTACTGGGGGAAGAGAAGTATCCTACAATGCACTTGGTTGTGCTAAATTAGAATCGCTACAGAAATGTTGAATTTTGGTCTAAAAGAACCTTATAATAGGGTAAAACCCCTATTTATATATCTTTCCTAATATAATTATAGTATATGCCTTGAGAGAAACTAATTATTATTATAATAATTCAAATTCTATAGTTAGTGAACAAGATAGGTAAAAAAAAAGGATAAAAAAATAGGTGAATGAATATGGGTTTCGGTAGAGATGGTGGAGACAGAGATAGAGGAAATAGATTTAATAACAGAGGCGGAGGAAGTTTCCAACCAAGACAAATGCATAAAGCAAAGTGTTCTGAATGTGGACAAGATTGTGAAGTTCCATTCAAACCAACAGAAGGAAAGCCAGTTTTTTGTAGAGAATGCTACAATAAGAGAAGAGTTGATTAAATTCTAATCTCAAACTAAAAAAAGGAGCTAGATTTTTTTCTAGTTTCTTTTCCTAACATCTTAATTCTTTTTCTAATAAATTAATCTAATTTTATTTTGTTATATTTCTTGGACATTATTTAATATTTTATTTGTGCTAAATTTTGAATTTTCTCACAATAGATACATTTGAATCTGGTGTTATTATCTATTACTTTGAATTTTGTAGAAATTGGCTCAACATTTGTAATACAGTTTGGGTTATTGCAAGTAATTATTCTTTCAATCATTTCTGGCATTTTAACTATCCATTTCTTTACAACAACATTATCTCTAATAATGTTTATAGTTGTGTGCTCAGAAATAATTGCAACCTTATTTAGCTCATCTTCAGTAAGTTCTTTGTTTTCAATCTTAATTAGGTCCTTCTTTCCTTGCTTCTTACTGTCTAAGTTTTTCGCAATCACAATCAAAGTATCTATCTTGCTTAGATTCAATGCCTTATATATTCCAATTGCCTTACCAGCATCAATGTGGTCAATAACAACTCCGTTACTAATTACTCCAATTTTTCTAGGTTCAATATCATCCATATATCTTTTCACCCACTAGCCCTAGGCAAATGCAGAGTATAGCTTGCCTTACTGGAACTCCATTCTTTGCTTGCTTGAAATAGATATTATGTGTTGTAGAATCAACATCTGTTGTTATCTCATAAACCCTTGGAAGGGGATGCATAACAAGAATATCTTTATTTCCTTCTTTTTCAAGAATCTCTTTAGTTATTGTGTACTTCTTTTTTAAAGGTTCAATATCTATTGGCTCAACAATTCTTTCAACCTGTGTTCTAGTAACATATAAGATATCCAAATCCTTAAGGTTATTAATATAGGTATCTGAAACAATATACTTTATATTCTTTTTTTCAAGCAGATCAAGATAATCTTTGCCTATTTGAAAATGATTATCTGCAATGAATTTAATTACTTTTGGATTGTATAAAGAAATTGCTTCAACAAGAGAATGAACTGTTCTTCCATATTTAAGATCCCCAAAAAAACCAATTGATAGATTATCTAGTCTTTTCTTTTCTTTCTTAATTGTATAGAGATCCAATAGGGTCTGAGTTGGATGTTGATTTGTTCCATCTCCTGCATTAATTATTGGTTTAGTTGTTATTTCGCTAGCTAAACGTGGTGCTCCTTCAAATTTTGTTCTCATAACAATTAAATCTGAATAATCAGAAATAATTTTAATTGAGTCAGAGAACGTTTCTCCTTTTTTTAAAGATGTGTTTGAAATATCATCAAATCCAATTGTGTTCCCACCAAGCTTTTTAACTGCTGTTTCAAAGGAAAGTTTTGTTCTTGTTGATGGCTCAAAAAAAAGGTTAGCAACAACTTTCCCATTAAGTATATCTTTGTATTTAGTTGGATATTTTTCAATATCCTCAGCAATAGAAAGAATATAATTTATTTTAGAAACAGATAAATCTTGGATAGAGATGACACTTCGTATTTGGGTTTCACTAATCATTTATATCACCTACCCTCTTACTATTAATTCTTGAATCAAACCTATTTAAAATAAGTTGGTTGGTTATGTAGCAATAACTAATTAATAAGTTTGATTAATTTATTTTTTTTCTTTTAATTTCTATCCAATCTAGGCTGTGTTTTGCAGAATATCTTGGACACTTCTTTTGTCCAATATGCTTTTATTTCCTTTGGTTAACCTTTTAATTAAACTAATAAATTTAAGGAGAAATGATTATGGTTTGTGATTGTGGATGTGTGTCTAAAAAACCTGTAGCAAAAAAGAAAGTTGTTGTTGCAAAGAAGAAAATTGTTGCAACAAAAAAGAAAGTTAAGAAAAAGTAATTGAAAATTCAGAAAATCAAAAGATCTGAAAAATAGGTGCTTTTCTTTGGGTAAATTGAGGGCAATTACTCTACCCCAATCGCCTTCGATTTTTCATGCGTTTTCTAAGTTTTCTCGCAGATCTAGATTTTTCTCGAAAATTTAGCTTTTTCTTCATTTTTTCATTGATTTTATGCGTTTTTGGTCGGCATAACAGTTATTATCAAGAACGGAGGTTTTTAAGATGCCGATAGGGTTTTAAATGCTTTCATTAATATTTTAATTTGGTGATAATTATGGATTATGCACAATCTAAAGAATATAAAAAAAATTGGGATCGTGAGCATGTAGAAGATATTAAAATTAGAAAAAGAATAAGAGGTGCTTTAATCAAGAAAGAACTAATTAAATATAAAGGTGGGGCTTGTTCAAGATGTGGATACAATAAAACTTCTGTTGCATTAACTTTTCATCATCTACATAACCAAGATCAAAAGAAAGAATATGATATTGCAACTAAGATAGGGAATAGGTGTTCTCTTGAATCTATTAAAAAGGAAGCAGATAAATGCATTCTAGTTTGTGAGAATTGCCATAGAGAGATCCACCAAGAGATGACAGACAAAATAAATAAACCAATTGAAGAGGCTTATGTAGCTACATTAAATGAAGTAAGTAAAAAATCTTTATATACACTTTAATTGTTTGTGAAAATTGTGTCCAACAAATATAGCAGATTTTATTTATATCTCTTCGGTACTTTCACATAGTTTGGCAAAATAATTATTTCTCTTTTGAATTTTTCCTTGCTTACTAAATCAAGCTTTATGTTCTTTGAAACAAGTTGCTTATGTTTAATGTCTGAGAACCTAGCTTCCGTTTCTTTCACTAACCTAGTACTTTTGAGATTTTCTTCTGTAAACTTAATAGGCAAAGGAAGAGAATGTCCTCTCAGACCCATATACCCTTGAAAACTAAAATAATTATCAAAATAACTCATTGCAAGTTCACGAAGAGACTTGTACACAGGATATCTATATCTCAACCCAAGAAACTTGCTTTGGGCAATAGCTCCATATAATCCTTTTACCTTAAACACACAAAGAACGTGATCTTCATCTCTTACAGCAGTTAAATCTATTAGGAAGGACTTGATTTTATGTTCTTGTAAAACAAAGCACGCAAAGATAGCTGCTTCAAGACAATCTCCTTTCTTTTCTCTTAGCACATCAAAAACAGATATTCTTTTTCCTGTGTTGTATCCTATTGAATTAACAAACTTTTGGATCTTCCAAGGGGTGTTGAGTTTGTTTATTAGCCTTTGTTCTTCTTTGTTAAAAACATCTTTCATTCTAATCACTTTCTAAAGATAAAGCATGCAAAGATATTTAAACCTAATATACTACATATAATTAGGGTTTTAATGAAAGAAATTAATATAAATAATTAAGAGATGATTTATATGTATGGAGATGTTAGGCCATCTATGTTTGGTAACAAGGCACAGGAAAAGCAAAAGCAAGTGCAAGCTGCAACTAAAGATGTTGCGTATCTTAGAAGACCCTATAGAGGAAGAGAAGTTATTGTTTACATTGATAAGGATGATAATTTTTATACAAACTTTGATAATACTAAATGTTCACACTTTTCTGAAGCTTTACAAAAAGCCTATGAAAAGATTAATCTTGGAGAATATTAATTAAAACAAAATAGGAGGCATAAAAAATGCAAATTTTCGCTTTATTAGGACTTACTTTAGTAATTGTAGCATGGATATTACAACTATTATCAACTATTAAGGGAAGTAAATCAATTCAACCACAATTCGTTTTATTTTATTTAATTGGTGTAATTTTTTTAGTAATTGATGGTTTTGCAGCAGGGCTTAATGATCTTGCATTCTTAAATCTTATAAGTTTCCTTGTATCACTTGCTGTGTTTATTAGGCTTGTAAGTAGAGAACACGAACACCCTAAGCCAATAGTTAGATCAAAGCCAATAGTTAAATCAAAAGCTAAATCTAAAAGAAAGAAGAAATAATTTCTTTCTTTTTTTCTTATTTTTTTAATAATTTTTTAAAAGTTATGGGGTTAATTACTTTTATACCTTTGATTCTTTTATGGTTCTTGTCGTTGAAGGAATAGATGGTGGTTATTTTATTGTCCAACATAGTTTGTAATAATAATGCATCATAGAAAGATATGTTTTTTTCAAAAGATAAATTTAGAGCATCAAAAACTGTAGTTTGATTGTAGTGAATTATTTCAAACATATCTTTGATGTTTGCTAAATCAAGTTCTATCTTTTTTTTATCGGATATCTTTAACTTTGTCCTTGCTATTGCTGCATATTCTTGATAATTTTGAATACCTATGCATACTCTGTGGTCTGCATATAATTTTAAAATGAGGTTTCTTGCAATTTCTTTTTTCCCTAAATCAATATCTGTATATGCTGCAAGAAGTATATCAGTATCAATTAAACATCTATCTATCATAGTAATCACCTCTTGTTTTTTGATTTTTCTTTCCTGTTCCTATTTTGGTTGATCCTTCCTTAGAGGTTAGTTTCAAAAAATCATCAGCTAAATTTGCTTTTTCATTAGTGAGTTTTGATATTGCTTTAATTATAGTTTTTGAAAGAGCATCCTTTCTATCTCCATAGTTTGCTTTTGCTGAATCACGGAGCATTCTTTCTGAATCTTTATCCAAAGATATTGTAATTACACCCATATTTTCCCACATCCTTTCGGCTTTAATTTTATTATATGGATATATCAAAGGATTTTTAAATGTTGTTAATTACATAAACCATTAATTAAATAGTACTTTATTTAAATAATCTATTACTTAAATCCTGTGATTTATTTTTGGTATAGTGTCCAACAAATATAACAACTCAAAAAAGATGTCAGAAAAATAGAATAAGAATAAAAAACAATCCCCTTTGTTTTCTATCCTCAATTATAAACTATGCTACTAGGGGGCAGTTGTGTACATTCCTTTATCACAGGTTCCATCCTTAAATGCCCATTCCTCACATGCGCTTTTGTCAGGGAATAAGCACATACCGTATTGTCCATCAGGTCCATCTATTATCTGCAATTCTCCTCCATGTTTAACACAATAAACAGAAGCAGGGTTTGCAAGTCCTGTTTTTTGAGATTTATTTAACAGCAATATCCCAACAACAACAACAATAATAATTAGGATAATTACTCCAAAAATTATTATTTTTTTCCCTTTTATTGGATCAATTTTTTTCTTCATTTAATTACCTCCATATCAATGTATACATTTTATTTAACATTCTCCTTCTTTTAATATCTGAACGCTACCAGCCATACATCTATTTGAATAAGTTACTCCATTTATTCCACAAATTGGTGCATATTCCATTGTACAAGCTGTTCCTTCTATTGCAGGATAGCTTCCTCCAATACTACATTCTTTTCTAAAGTATTTCCATTCTTCACATTCAGAACCATCAGAAAACTTACAAACTCCATATTGTCCTGCTTCTATAGATCTCATTTCAAGTGTTCCACTATTATTTATACAATAAGTAGAAGCTGGATTTGCAATCTGAGTTGGGCAAGAAGTTACTTCCCACACACAAGCTTCTTCAGCAGTTAACAAACATCTTCCAGTTGGTCCAGCGGATGTTATTCCATCAGAACATAATTGATTTGGCATACCAAGCGCAGGTCCACATTCTGACACATCACAAGTACTATCAATAGTTTTTGGTATATAGTTACCCCAGATTAACAATCCAACAATAACTACAACCAATATAACAATTCCAATAATTATTTTTTTTTCCATTTAATTTCACCCTTTATTTAATACATGCTCCCATTGGATCAGATTCAGTTATATTTTTAGGCATCTTACAGGTATATCCCTCAGGACATCCAAATCCAGCAATTCCTCCACACATGCAAACTCCTTTACCAAATATATTTGTTCCATAGCTTGCATTCCCAGCCACACAAAATTCTCTTGTAACTGTTTCAGAATTAAACTTTTGCCAAAATATGAATCCAGAAATTAATAAGACAATTAAGATTACTATTCCTATTACAATTAATTTTTTCATTAAACTTACCCCCTATATTTCTTTAATAAAAATTATATTTTACTTTTATGTGAATTTACTAGAAATTACAGCTAAATAAGCCCCCATAGCTGCAGTGGTTAACTGAACTAATCCCATGCTTATTAGAAACAATTTTGGAAAATCAAATAAGTAAACTACAATA
>CAZCAP010000001.1:23288-45531 GCA_964496765.1 uncultured archaeon
TAATCCCATGCTTATTAGAAACAATTTTGGAAAATCAAATAAGTAAACTACAATAACTGCAAAACAAAACAATATCATTGCTTTGAATATAGATATAACCAAAGGAGTTATCCATATATTTTGGTGTCTATTAAATCTTAAATATTTATAACCAAGTATAAACAATAGATTTGATGCCCAAATAATTGGAATAAAATATAATAAGTAATGTGTATTAACTCCAAATATAATACCAGCACTTAAAACCCCAATTGATGGAATAAAGATAATAGGAATAATATTTTTAAATTTAAAATAAATTGCTCCTCTAATTAAGAAAAAATTAACTAAAATACCAATTAACCATTGTGGATGTGCTATAATAAATGGTAATCCAAATGCTAATAAAGAATAAATAATAAGTTCAAAATATTCTGTATTAAAATACTTATAAACTATCTTTTGATTAAAATAGTGCTTATTTATTCCAATATTCACAATAATTTCCTATTTTTGTATAATTATTATATATTATTAAGATAACAATTATTAAACCTTATCTTTCTATTATTATATAGGGGTTTAACCTATGACTATTAAAAGACCTATTAATTCTAAATTAAAAAACATATATGATGTTATTATTGTGGGGGCTGGACCTGCTGGTCTCTTTTGTGCAACAGAACTATCTAAGCTTAATAAAAATACAAAGATTCTAATTATTGATAAAGGAAACCTAGTTGAAAACAGAAAGAAAAACGAAGTTATGACTGGTTTTGGAGGAGCAGGTACCTTCTCTGATGGTAAACTTCATTTCACTCCTGTTCTTTCCCATGAAAAAATGTTCCATCTTTATTCAAAGGAAGAATATCAAAAATATTTAGATTACATTGAAAAAGAATTCTTAGCTCTTGGAGTTCCAAAAGACTATTATCCAAAGAATCTAAAAGAAGCTCAAGAGATGGTTGATAAAGCAGAAAGAAACAATATCAAACTATTTATTAGAAAAACAATTCATGTTGGAACAGATAAGCTAGTTCCAATCATCAAAAAGATCCAAGATAAGCTAAAGAACAACAAAAACATCACGTTACTCCCTCTAACAGAGGTTACTGATCTATTGATCAATAAAAAACAAGTGGATGGAGTAATTATTTCAACAGGAGAAAAAATCTATGGTAAGAAGGTTATATGCGCTCCTGGAAGATATAATGCTTCCTGGATTGAAAGAATAACTGATAAATACAAGATTGAAAAAGTATTTGATAAGGTTGAGGTAGGAATTAGAGTTGAGTTCCCTTCTTCAATTAACTCAGCTCATTCAGAACAGATGTATGAAACAATCTATTATATGTATACTCCAACCTTTGATGATGTTGTTAGAACCTTCTGTCCTTGTCCAAAGGGCTATGTGGCATTAGAAGATTATAAAGATTATGTGTGTGTTAATGGTTATTCAAATTCAAATAATGATGGAGTTAACTCGAATTTTGCTCTAGTTGTTGAAATTAATTTAACTGAACCACTTGAGTCCACAAGAAAATATGCTGAATTCATTGCAAAAGGGGTAACTCTAATAGGAGCTGGAAAACCAATTATTCAAAGATATAAAGATCTAAAGATGGGAAGAAGATCAACCCAGGAACGTTTAGGAAAAGCACATATTACTCCTTCCTTAAAGGAAGCTGTTCCTGGAGATATAGGAATGGCTATGCCCTATAGAATAACTAAGGATCTAATTGAAGGAATTGAAATGCTATCAAAACTTCTTCCTGGTTTGAATGGAGATTCAACTTTTCTTTATGCTCCAGAGGTTAAGTTCAGATCAAATAAGATAAAGACAGACAAGTATCTTGAAACAGATATAAATAATCTGTATATGCTTGGAGATGCAGCTGGAGTTTCAGGAAACATAGTTGGAGCAGCAATTTCTGGAATTATTTGTGCGAGAGGAATAATTAGAAAAAGAGAAAAGAATTAAATATGCCATCAAGAAGATATAAAAAAATAAAGGTAGAACCAAAGGTTCTAAATGAGAAGTACATAGAAACTCATTCTTTTTCTAAAATGCATGAAGAAGCATGTACTCAAAAACATATTAAGAACAATCCACAGGCTATAGAAAGAAGAATTAAACTACAGCTAAAGAAGCTGTTCTCAATTTATGGAAGTGATATTGCTAAATTATTTAAAGAAAAATCAATACAAAACTTAATTATTAAATTAACTCCACGTGAAAAACTATTTTTTTATGACACTATCTTAAAATCTCATAATATTAAAGAGCATCATAGAGAATCCTATGATAATTGGCATAAGAAAATTTCACAAATTCTTGATTCAAATGTAAATCTTAAACATAGGACCGAAAAATTAAATCCCCTAAAAGAATTATTCAAAGAAAGTCCTGAAAAAGCAATAAGTAAATTAAAACAATTGGTTTCAAATAAATATGCAAAAACAGAGCACATAAAAAAGCTACAAAAACTAGATAAAGAATTATTTTTAGATTTAAATAAAAAAAATGAATTCTATGTTCTTGAAATGATCTATTTATTTGGAATTGATCATGAAATTGTATCTGCAATCACTAAAACCTTTAACAAACACAGAAGCACCTTATGATTTAAGATAAATATATTTATAAATTTAATTAACTAAATTATTACTAGTGATATAAACATGGTTGAAAAGCAAGAAAGTGCAGCAGAGGGTGCTGCAGATTTTATGTATTTTATGATATTTGGGTTCTATGGTTTATTTTTATCAACTTTATTGATAATAATAAATAATGTGATTGATTTTTTTTGGGGATCTCAGATTGTAGATATCTATTTCACAGTAATTTCAACAATTATTGTTTCTTTATATTTTGTATTCCATAGGTTTTCAAGAGTAAGCTTTATGTACCTACTGGGATGGATTATTGGAATGTTTGTTTTATATGCATTAGATTTATCTTTCTTTAATATAAATTTACAAAAAATAATTTTCTGGGTAATTTTACCTACAATCATAATAATAATAAGATTTATTATACACAAAGGTAGAGGTAATTAAGTAATATGAGTCCACCAAGATTATATCATCATGCGCATCATACATGGCATGGAACAACAGCCTTCATTATTAAAATTATATTGAATTTTATACTTTTAACTATACTTTTATTTATAAATCAGATTGCAGAACATTTTCTTGGTAAGGCAATCATCTCCTATCTAATAATAACCATAATAATTGTTTTGTTTACAATCTATACAGTAATAAGTCATTTTACAAAAGCTAATTTCTTTTATTTAGTAGGTTGGATTGTTGGGTTAATTATACTTTATAAAGCAGAGCTTCCGTTTATAGAACTAGATACTATCCATATGTCATTATATATTGGAATTCCAACCATCATGTTCATAGTAAGATTTATTGTATACCTCTATTCGGATAGAGAAAAATTCTAGGATTATTTAATTTCCTTATTTTATAAGAAAAAAAAGAAAAAGATGTTAGATGAATTTATAATTCATCTAAACCGAAATCGTTATCGTATGATCTTCTTGATCCACTTGCTGGAGCGTTTGAACCACCCTTTCCATTAAATCTTGTACTTCCTTTAATGAATGGTGACTTTACTCCTGTGAAGATTGCAATTACTTCAATCTTATTATCGAAAGTAGGATCTATTCTTGCACCCCAAATAACATTTGCGTTTGGATCTATTTCGTCTGTTAACATTTCACCAACAGCATTTGCTTCTCCAAGTGTTAATTCAGCTCCACCTGTAATGTGTATTAAACATCCAGATGCTCCTCCGATATCAACATCTAAAAGTGCATTCTTTAATGTGTCCTCAACAACTTCTTCAACCTTATTAACTGATTGTGATTCTCCAACAGCAATAACAGATAATCCCTTACCGCCCATTACTGTTCTAATGTCTGCGTAATCTAAGTTAATTAATGAAGGTTGTGTTATTGTTTCTGTGATTCCTCTAATTGTTCTTGCGATTACTTCATCAGCTACTTTGAAAGCATCCTGTATAGGTAAATTTGGAACTAATTCAACTAATCTGTTGTTATCAATGATTATAATTGTATCACAAACATCTTTTAATACATCAATTCCTTCTTCTGCTTTCTTAGCTCTTGCTCTTTCAAGTACGAATGGGAATGTAACTATTGCAATAACAATTGCACCCTGTTGTTTAGCTATCTGAGCTACAACTGGAGATGCTCCTGTTCCTGTTCCTCCACCCATTCCAGAGGTTATGAATAATAAATCTACACCATCAAGTATTTCTTCAAGTGCGCCCTTTGAAACTTCAGCAGCCTTAGCTCCGATTTCTGGATAAGCTCCTGCACCAAGTCCGTTTGTTATTGACTTACCGATTAATAATTTTGTAATATCGTCTGAAATTATTCCTAAATGTTGTCTATCTGTGTTAACAGCCACTATTTGTGCACCAGCAACACCCATTGCTGCAATTCTATTTACAGAATTATTTCCAGCACCACCAACACCAACTACCATAATCTTTGGAGCTGCAAATTCTTCATCTTTAGAGAAAGAAGCAGAACCTTCAGATTTATCATTTATTGCTTTTGATACAATTGATCTCATCTTATACACCTTTTTTTATTTTTTTGTCCTTTATTAATAAAATTTAAAATACTATCTCAACCTTCTGTTATACTGATATTTCTTGAAAATATTTGATTGAAAGGCAGATTTTGGATACGTTTTGTATAACCTCAAACATGTTAAAATAATATCTTTGATATTATAAATTAGTACAAATACTTTTTAAATAGATATTATGCATAATCTTTTTGAAAAACTAATGAAATTTAATCAAAATATATTAACTTGAATACAGGAATTATATGTATAAACTATTACTTCTGGTAATTTATGTATTAATTTACTATGCTTTTGTGTATAGATTAACTAAAAGGTATATGGATACTACTAGAGAAACAATAAATATGTTCAAAACCGATTTTTATACATCCCAATATTTCGTGGTTTTCTTTATTCTTGCTTTAATTTCTCTTTTTTATTATATGTTTTATACAAATGTGTATATATTTGCTGTCCAAGATATATTGTTTTTCATATTAATAATCTTTTCAGGAATTATAGAGTATAATGCAATTAAAAACCTAGGAGAAAACTATTATCCTCAAACAGGTCCTGAAAAAAGATTAATCACAACAGGAATATATTCAAAGATAAGACATCCAATCTATCTTTCCGCCCTAATCCTTGGTCTTGGGATTTATTCTCTCTGGGCTTTTAATATACTTCTGTATACCTATCCTCTACTCATTATATCAGTAATAATTAAAGTTGAACAGGAAGATAGATACCTAACTAAAAGATTTAAAGCCTATAGAGGATATAAAACAAAAAGCTATAAATTAATTCCCTATATTTACTAAAGGTAACTAATTATTGCCCAAGCTTATATCCTCCTCTTTCAAATACTACACTCTTATGGCTTGTAAATCTAGTGAAATTAATAATTAGATCTGCGATTACCTTTGCCCAGAATGCACTGAAATGTAAGAACTCAACAAAAAAGATAATTAGCACAAATACAAGAATAACTCCAACAATATTTATGAAATAATACCTAATAAATGATTTTATGTTTCTCACTGAAAAGGTTCTTGTTTCGTCTTTAAATGTGTATTTCTTATGCAAAGTGAAATTAACAAAACCTTTACTTAGGTCAGATATTACAACAACAGGAATATAAAAAAAGTTTAACCAATTTACAAAAATTAATATCAACCCCAAGTCAACAATGGTCCCAACCATACCAAGGGTTACATATTTAAGATATCTTTTATATTTATAAAACAAGCTATAGCTAATTAAAAAGTAATATAATTTATGAAATATCGTGTGCTTTCTAATGTCCAGTAATGACCGTGAGAATCTATACTTATTTTTATTCTGTGGCATTACAATGGTCTCCTTTTTGGTATCATTGGTTTTTTTATTTTGTGCATTTCTTTTGGATTTTCTTGCCTTGCTTTAAACAGAAATGCATCTTTTTGTTTATATTTTTTAATTTTATCAACAACTGAAACATATTTATCCATTAAACTATCCATGTGCTTTTGGGAATGATTCATATATTTAATCTCTGAAATTTCTTTTCTTAGTTGTTTAAATTCAAGTAAAGCTTGCAGTACTTCATGGTTTTTTCGTCCTGTTTGCTTAAAATTAGCTAGCATTTTTATAATAAATTTATCAGTGGGTGTTGCAACATGATAGGTTGGTCTAGTAATCTTAAATAGGGCTTCTTTTGTTATATGCTGCTTTTTAATTGATGTTAATGTTTCTTTAATTTTATCAAATACATTTATATCTGATAATTTTCTAACGTATGCTACATTTTCTAATTTTGGAACAGTATCATATTTTGCTGCTGTGTAAAATAAAAGTTTTGATTTTTTAAGAGCAACCTTGAAAAAATTAACAACTTCTTTTTCACTAGCAAAATCACTTCTTACATCAGAAACAACTAAATCAATCTTTTTGTCACCTATATATTTGAGAGCTTCTTTTGGAGTTGAAACTGTTATTAAATCAATCCCAAATTCATCTAGCAATCCACTTTTTTTTAATTGAAGTTTAAATAATAAGCTTTCCATATCATTATCTTCTAAATGTAATATTGTTTTTCTTTGCATATATAATCAGTTTTGAAAATTAGTTACTTCCATTATACTTTCATTATTTCACAATAAATATATTTAATAAGATAAGTATATAAACCAAACTATCTAAAATATATACTAATAATTAGAGGATTGGAAATAAATGAAATTTAAAGAATTTAATAAATATTTAGCGATTGCTATTGTTATTCTTTTGGGAATTGTATTTTTTTATAATCTATTGCCCTATCTAAATGCATTCTTTGGAGCTATGATCTTATTTTTTTTATTTTTTCCACTATATTCTTTATTTACAAATAAATTAAAGCTTAGTAAAGGAATTTCAGCAATAATTGTTATAGTTATTACCCTATTGATAATAATTGTTCCTTTAATTTTCATTGTGAATTCTGCTGCTACAGAAATAAATTACATTACTACTCACTCAGATGAAATTTTATCCAAAATAAATATTATTGATTCAAAATATCCTACCCTACATATTAAAGAAACCATTAATAAAAACCTACCTGCAATTGTTTCCTTTGGCGGGAATCTGTTAATGAAACAAATAAATAGTATAGCAAAAATCCTAATTGTATTATTTATAATGTACTGTACACTATATTATCTTTTTATAGCTCATAAAAAAATTGAACAAAAAATTAAAGACTTTCTTCCTTTTAATAAAAAAAATACAATCACTTTAGTAAACAGTTTTAGAAGAGTAACCATGACTGTTCTAATTTCAACTGGTTTAATTTCTTTAATACAGGGTATACTTTTGGGTCTAGTATTTTTCTTGTTTGGGATAAAAGGCGCAATTCTTTGGGGAATAGTTGCTTTTATTGTATCTCTTCTTCCAGTGGTTGGCTTACCACTAATTTATGTTCCATTCTCTATAATCTATCTAGTTAATCAGAATTATTATGTTGGTTTTGGAGTATTAATCCTTGGAATAGTAGTTAGTTTGTCTGATTACCTTCTAAGACCACTACTACAAAAGCGTATGGGAGATATTCATCCTCTCATATCAATAATAGGTGTAGTTATTGGTATATCCGCATTTGGATTTATTGGTTTAATTATAGGGCCTTTACTTATAACCTATCTATTATTAACCTACAAAATGTTTATGGAAGAATATATTAAAAAACAAAAGGTGAGTAATCATGAGACGAAATGAAAATAAAAACGTAAATGTACAGATTGCAGGAACAATTGGAGGCTTATCTGTTGCATTGGTTGCAATTAATCTTATCTTTGCAAGCAATTATGCATGGGTATCAATATTTATAGTATTATTTATGGTAATCTTTGGAATTGTCCTTGCTAATTTCGAAAATAATAAAAAAAAAAAGTGAATACCTAAAATTATATTATAGGTATTCTATCTTTCCAAGCTACGATTCCAAATATTATTAGATTAATAATTAATGCGAACATACCTATAACTGGAATAATTCCTAATAAAGGTAATAAGCTCAACCATCCAGGATAATTTCTAAGCTTATATATTCGCCATAACCATACTACACTCATAATTGCAATAAACACAATAGTTAGAGCATATACAATAAAATAAATTCGAGAAACGTTTTGTAAAAAGGTAGTGGTATAATCCAGTCGCATTAAAAAAAAAGGATAAGCTAATGAAAGTAAAACTGGAATCGCAAATATTATTGTCCACCATTCATTCTTTTTAGCTACTATTGGTAATATGAAAATATTTATTATTGGTATCCATGCTAGCCAGGCATACTTATAACCTAATTTTTTAGCTATAGTAAACCAAGCAAATGTAAAATATAAATATAGTGCACAAATTATTATTAAAGTGATTAAGCTAGTTAATACAAATGTATTCATTGTATTCATAGGATTAAATTTAGTCAATAAATTTTCATTAAATGCTAATATCGGTAGATTAATCATTTATATTCCTCCTTTATTTAATTTAATTTTTAAAAAATAATAATAGAAAGAAAATTATTTCTTTCTATCAGACCAGGCTACAAATCCAAGTATAACAAGGTGTGCAATTAACGCGATCACATTGACTACTGGAATAAAAAAGAAAGCAGGTCCTAAACCTAACCAACCAGGATACTTTCTTTTCTCAAATATATCCCATGTCCAAGTTATTGCCATGAGTATAATGAATATTACTGCAAGCCAATAGAGTATGAGTCCTACTATAGGTACTAGCAAGAAAGGTAATAATACAAAAGGTAATAGAATAATTAAACCCCAGGTCCATTTCTTTTTAGCAAGTATTGGTAGTAGGAAAAAGTTTGCAATTGGTATCCATGCAAGCCACGGCTTTTTATATTTTAATTTTCTTGCTATTGATTGCCAAGCAAGTGATTGATAAACGTATAAGGCAGCTCCAAGCAAGATAAATATGGTTAAAATTACTATGAATGCAACACCAAACAAAGCAGCTATTCCTGCCATATCCCCTAAACCAAGACTAGTTTGTGGCAACATAGTTAAAGTTGTAAGTGATAACATATTTTTTACCCCCTCAAAAATATTAATTAAATTAGATATATTATGTGTAGTTTACATTTAAATAGATATATGCTACTATATTATATATTAACTTTTTTTAAAATAGGGATGCACCATGATTGAATATTTTAGAATAACACAGGATGGACTAAAGGAGTTCATTAAACCAATTAAAAACTCATGGATACATCTAACCAATCCTGATGATAAAGAAATAATTCTCTTATCTAAAATTATTGGAGTAACGGAAGATAATTTTGATGATTTCAATAATGATATTCAATCCCTATCAGATACAGAAGAAATTCCAATGTTTGAAAGAAAGGATAATAGTATTTTATTCATAATTATAAGAACCCCACAGGAATCAACAGGAACAAGTGGGCAAGACTACTTAACAATACCTCTTGGAATTATTTATTCCAAAAATTATGTTGCAACCATCTGTTATTCAAAAAACACAGTAATTGAAAGAATGAAATTTAAAAAATTTAAATTTAATGAAATTTATTTTATATTAAGATTTATGCTTGCTTCTTCCAGATCCTATCTTTATTTTCTAAAAGAAATTGATAGAAGATTAAAAAAATTAGAACACAAGCTTGAAGAAAGTCAAAGAAATACAGAAATGGTTAATCTTCTTGATATTCAAAAGTCTCTAGTTTATTTTAATACATCTTTAATTAATAATCATATTTTATTTGAAAGAATATCTAGATCTAAGCTATTCACTTCAACTGAGGATAATGAAGATATTATAAGTGATTTACTTGATGAAAATAAGCAGGCAATTCAAACAACTCAAATTTATTCAGATAATATAACCCACACCCTAACTGTAATTTCTTCAATGATTTCAAATAATCTAAACAGGATTGTAAAGTTCCTAACATCAATGTCAATTGTTGTTGCAATTCCTACACTAATTGCAAGTTTATATGGTATGAACATTGGTTTACCTTTCCAAAACAGTCCTGCAGCATTTTGGATAATAATATTCTTTTCAATAATTTTTTCAACAATAATAGGAATATTTCTTTGGAAAAAGAAATTATTTTAATTAATTATAAAATTCAGGAATATATATGAAATCAAAAAAACCAATTCTCCTGGCACCAGTTGGATCCTGGGAAATGCTATCAGCAGCAATAAATGCTGGTTCTGATGCTGTATATTTAGGTATAAAGGGCCTAAACATGAGGGATAGTGGTGCGAAAAACTTTTCTATTTCTGATTTGAAAAAAATAACTACTATTTGTCATTCAAAAGATATACAAGTTTACTTAACAGTGAATACAATTATCTATGAAAATGAAATAAAAAAGGTTGAAAAAATATTAACTAGTGCAAAGAAAGCAAGAATAGATGCAATAATTGCCTGGGATTTTTCAGTAATCTCTCTTTGTAGGAAGCTTAAGCTTCTTATTTATTTATCAACACAGGCAAGTGTTTCTAATTTTGAAGCCATTAAACAATATCATGCACTTGGAGTTAAAAGATTTGTTCTTGCAAGGGAATGTACTCTAGTCCAGGTAAAAGAAATAATAAAAAAAGCAAAAAAACTAGATAAAAATATACAAATAGAAATATTTATTCATGGTGCCATGTGTGTTTCAGTTTCTGGAAGGTGCTTTTTATCTCAGTTTCTTTACGGGAATGAAACTTCAGCAAACAGAGGAAAATGCATTCAGCCCTGTAGAAGGAATTATATAATCAAAGACCCAGAAACAGAAAAAGAACTTAATGTTCATAATAATTATATTCTAAGCCCAAAGGATCTATGCACTCTTCCATTTATAGATAAGCTTATTGAATCAGGAGTTGATATATTTAAGATTGAAGGAAGAGGAAGAAGCCCAGAATATGTTTCTATTGTAACTAGTTGCTACAGAGAAGCAATTGATGCCTACTATAACCATAAACTAACCCCTGTTCTTAAAGAAAAGCTTGTAAAAAGATTAAAAGAAGTTTACAATAAAGGATTTTCAAATGGTTTCTATTTAGGTAAACCAATTAGTGAATGGGCAGGAACCTATGGTACTCTTGCAACCAAGAAAAAAACATATATAGCAAAGATATTAAATATTTATAAAAAGATTAATGTTGCTGAAATTAAACTTGAAAATGGACCACTAAAGATAGGAGATACAATCCTAATTATAGGTAAAAACACAGGTGTGCATGAACAAAAGGTGACAAGCATGCAAAAAGATGTCTCTCACCCCCTAAAGATTGCAAACAAGGGGGATGTGGTTGCAATTAAGCTAGACAAAACAATTGAGAAGGCTGATCTAATATATTTATTTAAATGAGATGAACAAAATTATGGACTTTGATAGATTTGTAAATATTGTTTTTCCTAGCATTCATAATCTTAAGACAAAAGTAATTCTTAAAGACTATATTAAGGAAAAATTCACCTATTATCCTGATTCAAAAGTATTATGTGTGCTCTGTCCACCTTGGCATGTTTCAAAAGCAACAACAACAATAGTTAGGCATACATTAAAGAGATATAAATATTCTTATTTAACCTTTGATATTAATCCAGATATTGTTTCTCCAGATTATATGTCCACAAAGAAATATCTTAGAGAAGTAATTAATAAAATTCAAGAAGATATTAAAAAATATGATAAAAAATATAAATTTATAGATATTCACATAGTAGGATTCAGTTTTGGGTCTTTATATGCTGTAAATGTTGCTAACAAAAACAAAAAAATAAGTAAGGTAATTCTAATAACAGTTGGAAACTCAATTGCAGATTGCTTGTTTGATAGTATAAGCACTACTGAAATGAGAGATATTTTACTTGAACAGGGAATTACAAAAAGTAGATACAATAATATATTAAAACAATTTAATCCTGAAGAAAATATTTCTGGGCTTAAGAATAAAGATGTCAGAATTATTATCTCTAGAAAAGATCAAATAATTAGATATAGATATGGTTTGAAATTAATTCAAAAAATGAGACAGAAAGGGGTAAATCCCCAGGTAATTGTTAATCAAAATCAAGGGCACTATGGTACAAATGCTAAATTTCTTATTCATCCAAATAAGTTTTTATAAACTCATTTTATTTTTTGTGCAATTATAACAATGGATTCACTCTTGTGCGCATTAAACTTCGAAAATTCAAAATCACCATACACTTCAATTATCTTAAATCCATGTTTTTTCAGGGTATTTTCTAAATCCCTATAGGAATACATTTGTGCATCCCAGCTTTTATTAATTATTTTAGGTTCTAGGTATTGATCTTGGATATAAATTCTTTGGGTATCATTAAGTATATCTCCTCTAATTTTATATTCACAAAATCTTACATATTTCATATCTCCAATGGTTAGAGAGGTGTCTATGAATTCATAATATTGACATTCCTTAATCCAGAAATCTTTGTTGATGATATCCACCATGTAATAGCCTTTTGGATTAAGATTCTGTCCAACATTCTTTACAGTTTCCTCAAATCCTTTCTTAGTAACGTGAGCAATTGCATTAAATAAAGTAATGATACAATCAAATCTTTTTTTATCAAAGCTTGCATTTTTCATATCCTTAACATAAAATTCAATTTTCTTTTGTTTTCTCTTACTTGCTTTATCCCTTGCTTGTTCAATCATTTTTTTAGATATATCTGATCCAACAACATTTGAATAGCCATTATCCAGAAGATGAAAAACCTGGAGCCCGGTTCCGCAGGTCAGATCAGCAATACTTCTAATGGATGGATATTTTTTAAGTGTTTTAAGAAGAAAAGTATTCATATCATTAACATCCTTCTCATCAAGCTCAAATATATCATAATATTTTGCAAAATAATCATAATCATAATCTTTTAACATAACTTATCTTTTCCTTTTTTTTTATAATCTCACACCAATAAGATTCCCACTCTCATATCTTTTAAGTCCTTTATAGAACACATAGATTGAAAGAAGCAAGATAGCAAATGCAAATGCATATATTAATATAAACCATAACCAATTAAAATATTGATTAATTAATACAACTGGCATTCCAACCATTAATCCAGCAGGAATAATAAACATTACAATAAATTTTGTAACACCATGGTGTATACTTAATGGATAGGTTCCAAATACAATTATACCTTCATATAGCGTGTCCGATAATGATTGAGAATCACCAATATAAAAAGATAATGATTGAGCAATTATTCCAAATGAGATTAATATAGTAGTTGCAGGAATAAGCAATACAAACAATAATGGTAACTTAGTTAGAGGAATAAACACAATAGCTAGTATAACCCCAAATAAAATATCCCCTAAATCAAACCAGCTTCCTTTTGAAATTATTGCATGATATAATGGTTTTTTTGGTAAGGTCAAGTAATAATCTAGTTGTCCTTCAACAATCATTTTTGATATTCTTTTGTGTCCACCAAAGAAAAGTCCAGAAAATCCAAATGCTATAGTAATCATTGAATAAAGTAAGATCATATCACTTAATGCCCAGCCATTAATATTATTGAACTTAGTTAAAAACAAGCCCCAAAAGAATATCCAAACAACATCATTAAAAAACATTGATATAACTTGAATTATAAAGTTAGCCTTATATTCCATTGCTGTTTTTAATTCTGTCTTGAAATATGCAAGATGAAGAGTAAGATAACTTCTTATGGTATTAATCTTAACCACCATTAATACTCACCTTCTTTGATATTTTTGCATAGATAAACAAACTAATACTTAAAAATACAACTATCCACGCAAGCTGTATAACTAAAATTTTTATAAAATAAATAAAATCAAACATTACAAACAATTTTGCAGGATGATAGGCAATATAACTAAAAGGAAGAATCAAACCAATCTTTGCAAGCCATAATGGAAAAATCTCCAATGGTACAAGCATACCTCCAACAGTAAAAACAAATTTTTGATAAATAAAATATAATCCGCTTGTTTCTTCTATCCAAAACGCAAATAATCCAAAGATAGACATAAGAATGTAATTCAAAGTAATAGCAAGAAAACATATAACTAAAACAAATGGAATTATATACAATTTAATTACTGGTAAACCAACTGTTAAATAGGCAACTATCCCTGCAACAATAAATGTTAATAAAAAAGCAAATAATCCTCTACCAATTGTAAGTGCATACTTATACAAGACATAATTATAGGGTTTATTTAAATAATTTGCAATTTCTCCTGATTTTATTTCCTCTCCAATTGTAATCATGATTCTTCCAAGAGATGTAACTATTGCTTCTGCTATTACAATGTACCATACCATCATAGAAAGAGTAAATCCTTCAATGGTATTTACTGCTTTAAGTGCAAATATAGTTATCCATATTTGAGAAAATATAAATATTATTAAAGCAATAAACGCACTTTTACCAATTAAACTATCCCAAATGTAAACAAAACTATTCTTAAAATTAATTTTAGCAATTTCTTTGTATTTACTCAAACTCTTAAGGATGCTCATTGTATTTCTTCCCTTCTGTAAATCTCTTCAATTATTTCTTCAATTGGTGGTTCCTTAATTGAAATATCCTTGACCTTATTTTCCTTTACCAGATAATCAATAACTGTGTGAATAGATAACTTCTTTGTGTTTATTTCAAATTCAATAGAATATTTAGTTTTTTCAATTATTTTTATTTCTTTTGTGTTAATCTTTTTTATTTCATTTTCCGTAACCATTTTAATTATCTTCTTTTTAACATAGTTTTTCTTAAGATTATCAAAGGAATCATCATATACAATGGTTCCATGATTAATAACAATCACTCTATCTGCTATGCTCTCGATATCACCCATATCATGACTTGTTAGGATAACTGTTACTTTTTCTTCATCATTTATTTTCTTAATCAATTCTCTAATGTTTTTCTTAACAATTATATCCATTCCTATGGTTGGTTCATCAAGAAAAAGTATTTTTGGATTATGAATAAGAGACAAAACAAACTCACATCTCATTCTTTGTCCAAGCGATAGCTTTCTAACTGGTTGATTAATATATTCTCCTATTTCAAATCTATCTATCAAATATTCTAATCTTTTTTTAAACTCTTTTTGATCTAAATCATATATTTTAGAGAATAGATTAAATGAATCAATTGGTGGAAGATGAAACCATAATTGTGGTTTTTGTCCAAATATTGTTCCAATCTTATAGGATAATTTTTGAGGTTCCTTTTGGGGATTTAGATTATTTACTTTAATGGTTCCTGAATCCGGATGCAGAATACCAGATAGCATCTTAAGTGTGGTTGATTTACCTGCTCCATTAGGACCAATAAATGAAACCAGTTCACCTTCTCTAACATCAAATGAAATATTATTCACTGCTTTAATTAATTTATACTTAGGATTGAATATGTTCTTTAGTCCACCTCTTAGCCCAGGCTCGCTTACCTTTGTTTTAAAGGTCTTATTTAGATCATTTATGGATATTACTATTTTTTCTTTATTCATACATTATCTTTTTTTAATTAAATTATAAATATTCTAATTATAAAGTAAAAAGGATTTATATATATATGTTACTTTATTATAATATAAATACATAAAATAATTATAAAGGTATTTAGAAATGGATTATGAAACCAATTTAAGCTATAGTAAAAAAACAATACTAGGAATACAAATGTTATTTGTTGCATTTGGTGCAACAGTTCTTGTTCCTTTGTTAGTTGGAATTGATCCAGCAGTTGCTTTGTTTACAGCAGGAATTGGAACATTAATATTTCATTTAGTTACTAAGGGAATGATACCTATATTCCTTGGAAGTTCTTTTGTGTTCGTAGTTCCTATTATTGAAGGAACAGCACTCTATGGTCTGCCAGGAACTCTTGGAGGATTAATTGCTGCAGGATTATTGTTTATTATTGTTTCTCTAATAATCAGAAAAAAAGGTGTTAATTTCATTCAAAAATTATTTCCACCTGTGGTTGTTGGACCAATAATTATGATAATTGGATTATCGTTATCAACAACAGCTGTTGACATGGCATCAACCCACTGGCTAATTGCAATAATTACTTTATTAGCTGCCATTACAATAATAATTTTTGGTAAGAGAATGATGAAATTACTTCCTATTATAGGAGGAATAATAGTAGGGTACATAGTTGCATTGTTATTTGGAATTGTTGATTTTGTACCTTTGTTAAATGCATCATGGATATCTTTACCTAAATTTGTATTTCCTGCATTTAATATTGCTGCAATATTATTTATCTTACCTGTTGCAATAGCACCTATGATTGAACACATAGGAGACATATATACTATTGGAAGAGCAACAAATAAAAATTATATTAAAAATCCTGGATTACATAGAACTTTATTGGGAGATGGTATTGCAACCATGTTTGCTGGATTATTTGGTGGACCACCAAACACAACCTATTCTGAAGTAACTGGAGCAATTGTTTTAACTAGAATCTCAAACCCAGCAATATTAAGAATATCTGCAATTACTGCTATAGTCTTTGCATTCATAGGTAAAATAACAGGTTTTTTACAAACAATTCCTTCTGCTGTTCTTGGTGGAGTTATGTTTTTATTATTTGGAATGATAACTGTTGTAGGAATTAAATCAATAATTGATTCTAAAGCAAATTTAGATTTAACAAAGAACATGATAATTGTAGGAGTAATGTTAACAATTGGTGTTGGAGGAGCAGTAATAACAAGAGGAACATTCTCATTAGCAGGAGTTGGTTTAGCAGCAATTGTTGGAATACTACTAAATCTATTACTACCTAATAAGGAAAAAAACTTAAAAAATTTAAGATATTAAATAAATCCTCTTACCACAACAATTGGAGTGTTTGCATCTGCTGAACCACTTACTAGATCAGCAAGAGCAGATACAAGATTCTCAATCTTTCTAGGAGTTGTTCCCTGGGCATTGAAACTATCCTTTTTTTTTTCTTTTAGAAACTTCTGTTTTTCTTTTTCAATTAATTTTAAAATTTCTTCTTTCTTTTTTCCTTCTGCATAGAGTTTTTGCATCAGATATTTTGTCTTAACTCCAATTCTATTCTTATTTTTAATTCCTGGAGTTACACCAAAAGCAGAAACTGGATCAGCAAGCTCATATATTCCTGATTCTGGATCCTTATATCCGCCATCACCCTTAATTATAATTTCTACATCTTTCTTTAATTCTTTTTTAATTCTTTTTTGTATTTCAAGTGCTAGCTTATCAGTTGCATGTGGAGCAAGTTTTAATATCTCTCTTTCTGGATCTAGAATATTTGAACCAAGAAGCCCATATTCACTATAAACCTTTAATTTAGGATTTGAACAAATATTTTGTAAAGTAATTACGTTCTTGAATTTTTTCTTAACCTTAGCTAAAACTTCTTCTCTAGCATGTACATTTGCAACAATAATTGCATTTGGTTTCTTTGATATCATATGGTCAACCATATTGGATAAATAAATTTCAGCCTTTGGACAATGCTTAGCAACTATATCCCTATATACTTGAATATAATCTAATCCTGTTTCCGGATGTAGATATCTTTTTGATTTAGGAATATCCTTTTCACTAATTTGAGCTTCATACTTAATATTATTTTTAATCATATAATCCTTAGCAAGTATTGGATTCCCCTGTTCATCTGTTGGAAAAGATAATTGAACAATTACCTTGCCTTTTGGAACACATTTAGAAATTGCCTTAAGTATCATTGAGAATCTATTCCTTGAAAGAATAGGAAATAATACTCCTACAACCTGATTATCTTTAAGATTAAGTTTATTTTTAATCTCAACTTTAACATCATTTAAATAAACAACATTATGTTGGGTGATTGCAGTAACTGCTTCTCCAATACAAATAATATCTTTATTTTGTAAAAGATCAGGATTTTTTTTGAATGTGTTTACAACTACATCAGAAATCTTATCATCAAATGTAATAATTCCTGTTTTAACACCATAGGCAATAACTCCAACATTTTCTTTTGTGAACATAATAATATCAAACTCCAAATCATTTTAAGTAAATTAATTTAATAAAAGAGGAATAGGTTTAAAAATACTTTTCTTTACACTTTATATAGTTTTTTTAAATAAAAAATAAAAAAACTAGTTTGAAACAAGGTAAAAAGAAGTGATTTGATTATGGTATTATATAAGTATTGTCCAGCATGCTATTCATTGAGTATTATGTTTGATGCGGCTAGTGGAAATTACATCTGTACAATGTGTGGTAGAATAGGTGACATTAAATCTGATTCAATAGATAGAATAAATGAAATGAAGAAGTCAACAAAACCTGGTGGAACTAAATTTGTTGAATCTAGTGCAACCATTAAGCACAAAGTAGATGATGGTGTTTCGTTATCAGAAAAAATAAAGAACAAGCCT
The DNA here is from genome assembly GCA_964496765.1 of uncultured archaeon. Lineage (GTDB taxonomy): Archaea > Iainarchaeota > Iainarchaeia > Iainarchaeales > CSSED10-239 > JBAWVI01. Next base: position 41,833 of record CAZCAP010000001.1, read on the forward strand.
GGGGCATCCAAGGACTTTGAGCTTGTTTAACACAAATTTCAAATTTATTTTAATTGATTTAAATCCCAATCCATCATATGCTCTAATAATTGTAGATTAGAATCAATCATATCAAATAAATACAGTTTTTTGGTTCTAATGTCAATCATTACATTTCTTAAAGTACAATCCCCAAATCCTAGTTTTTGCTCCTCTTGATTTGTCATGGGCTCTATTTTTTTTTTAATTTTTAAAATATCTGTTGAGTCCATTAATGGAGTAGAGGTGTGTGTTGAATCTAATAAGTCTTGTAAAACTCTATAGTGCCCCATATTTTTGAATTCATAAAACATGAATGATCTATGTTCAGTTTTATCAAAGTATCCTAAATAGGGTTTAACTATTCTATAGCCCATTTTTTGAAGCTTATGCAATGCACTTATTTCATTAAACGCTTGAACTTTATTAAGTCTTGGATTCATATCATTCATAAATTTTCCAAATAATTTTGTTTTTTTACCATTAATATCAATCATAACCTTATAAAATGTATTTGTGGCATTACTGTATTTTTTTAATCGATTACTATTTTCTGAAAAAGAAGCAACATATTCTGATTTCATTATTTTATAAGAAAATTTATCCCCTGATTTGTTAGTCCCTTTAACTTCATGAACTAATTTATTAGGATTTTTTGCAAGTTCATGAATGTCTTTCAATAAACCAGTGCACTTTCTTAGAATATTTCTGGCTTCTGGGGAATATGCAATTCTTTTATTTGCAATCTTTGCAAATGTACGATTTTGTATGCTTTTTTTCATTATTTCAGAAGTATGATCTATAAATTTAATTTTATGTGTTCGTTCATATTTGTTTCTTAATAAATTTGAAGAACTAACTTCTCCAATCGGTTTCTTTACAATGACTTTCATAATTTCTCAAACTCCTTTTTCAAAAGTAAAGCATCTCTAGCAGGATCAGGAGATTCACAAATTATTGTTCCTTTTGCTTTTATATCCTTTAATCCGTCTAATATTTTTTTATAGGGGATATCAGATTCATCTAACATCAAATGATTTCTTTCTCCCTTTTCAGTATAATTTATTCCAGAAAGATGAATATGCATTTTATCAACCACATCAGGGTAACTTTTTAAAATTCCAAATGTACTGTCCAAGTTACTTTGCTTTTTAAAGAATCCATTCTCTCTTGCATGAAGATGTGCAAAATCAATTACAGGAAGAAGAAACTTATGATCTAACTTATCATATAAACTTAAGATTTCTTCAAGAGATCCTATTTGTGTTTTCTTACCAACAAGTTCAGTACCCAATAAAACAGAACCTTTGAACTTTTCCTGTAGATAAAGAAGTTCTTTTTCTACCTTTTTTAGGGCTTCTTTGGGATCATCCTTTAGAAAAAAACCAATGTGGAATACAACTACTCTCGCACCTATCTTTTCTCCAACATTTAAAGAATCAAGAATGTATCTATAACTATTTTGAATTTTAATTTCTTCCTTAGTATTTAAATTAATAAAATAAGGTGCATGTATGCTTAATGGGAAATCAAGCTTTTTTGCATTATTCTTAATTTCATCAAGCTTTTCTTGGGAACTATTTTTAAGATATATTTGTCTAACAAACTCAATTTCAAGAGTATCAAGACCTGCTTTCTTAATTGCAGGAATTGCATCAGCAGTAGGATTTTTTGAAGATATTGGTATTTGTATTAGATCATCCCCACCAAACCCTGCTGGTCCAAACAATAATTTATTAAATTTCATAATTTTTCTTCATCAAAATATAATTTCATACAAACTGCTTTTTCTTGAAAACCAAACTTTCCATAAAATTTTACAAGATTGTCTTTACAATCAAGAATAAGTCTATAGCATCCTTTCTCTTTTGCAAATTCAACACATTTTTTTGCAATTAAACTTGCAACAGCTTTTCCTTCAAACTCCTTCATAACAGAAAGATCTTCCATGTGAGCAGCAACTACCCCATTTCTTAAAAATTTAGGCTCTAAGAAAAGAGTGCATGTTCCAACTAACCTCTGATTATCAACAATTGCAACAAAAACATGACCCTCACAGGAATTGATGTTATGTAATATATGTTTTGCTTTTATTAAATCAAATTCGCCCTGTGGTTTTAGATTATCTAGGGTTTTATAAAAATCAGGCCCAAATTTTTCTAAATCTGACTCTTCTAATTCCTTAATTTTTATATCCATAAAATCATCTTGTTTTATTTCTTTTCAGTTACTTTTATGCATTGTACTGGACAGATATCAGCTGCTTTTTTATTGCACCCAATCTCTTTAACCTCTGTTTTAATTGGTTTTGGTTTAGTTCCAGAGAACTTCCAATTTCCAGGGCAAATAGAAACACATGCTCCACAACCAATACACGCTTTTTCATCATGCTTTATAATAAATACCATATTTATCACCAGATTATCTTAATTTTTACTTGTTATTCTAATCTAATGTAAATGAACAGATATAAAAATATTTCTTTTTATGTTATATATGATTAAATATATTTATAGTTGACTAAAATATGGTTGAAAAATTAAAAGACAGAAGAAGTCCTGGTGAAATATACTCTGGAATATCTGTTGAAGGTAGAGATTTTGGGGTTGATGATTCTCGTCTTATTAAAAGAAAGGATAATAGGTTTGTTGCTTTCTGTAGATCAATTTACACAAGATTTCCAGGCCTAGGTGCAAATTCAAAATATGATCCTGAATTCCAAACAGCAATGGATTTTCTTAATTGGGACCTAAGACCAGAGGAATACACAGCAGCAACCAAATTTATTCTAATTGTTGGTTTAATTTTAGCTGCAATTATTGCTTTTGTTCTCTTTATGTATGCTGTTGGACCAATGATTAGTTTATTTGGAAATGCAATAATGCCATACATAATCGCTATTGGTATTCCAATGCTTACGTTTATTTATACATTTATTACATTTAGAAATTATCCTCTAACAAAGGTTCGTGATGAGAAAATAAAAGCTCTAACCTTTGTTCCAGAAATACTAGGTTACATGATAATGTCCATGAAACTAGTCCCAAACCTAGAAAAAGCTGTTGAGTTTGCTTCAAATCATGGGCATGGTAAAATTGCTGATGATCTTAAAAGACTACTATGGGAAGTTAAGGTAGGGATTCAAGGGTCCGTTGCTGAGGCTCTTGATCAACTAGCCTATAAATGGGGAGACGTTTCAATTGAACTTAAAAAAGCTTTAATGAAAATTAGATCTTCGGTTATTGAAACAAGTGAGTCTAAGAGATATGCTATTCTTGATCAAACAATGGCTGATACTCTTGCATCCATTAAGAATAAGCTAGAGGATTATGCAAGAGGATTAAACCAACCAACAATGACAATGTTTTATTTAGGTGTTCTACTTCCTCTTCTCTTAATTATTGTTCTTCCTGTTGGTTCTGCGTTCTCTGGTTCTGCTCTAGCAAAACCAATATATTTAATCCTTATCTATAATATTGCTATACCAATTGCCTGTATAATGTTCGCAAGAAACATAATTAGAGGAAGACCAGCAACTTATAATCCTCCAGAGATTCCTCAGAACCATCCTGATCTCCCTCCTCGTCATACAATCAGGATTGGAAAAGCACCAATTAATGTTTTTATTATTATTCTAATTGTTGGGGTTGCAATAATTGCAGGAAGCATATTCCTTCAAAC
>CAZCAP010000001.1:45631-63508 GCA_964496765.1 uncultured archaeon
TTGGGTGTTTCTGTTGCTGCAAAAACATTGATGTCCTATTCTATGCAGCTTAGAAATTCTGATGAAGTTTCTAAAATGCTAACTAACCTAATATCAAGTGTAACTGGTACGTTATCCAGCATGGCAAAGTACATTGCTCCAATCGTTCTTGGAATCACAACAGCTCTTCAAAAGATAGTTATATCCACTCTTACGTCCATTGCAAACAGTGGTACTCTTGATGAAATGAACAATGCATTTAACTCATTTACAACATCAGGGATAAGCACAGGTGGAATGGATGTTTCAGGAATAGGTTCCATTGGTTCAATAGATATGGGTGCAGTTAGTCAGCTTGCTGGTCCAACAACCTTCTTAATAATAGTTGCAATCTATGTGATTGAGATAGTTATTATTATGACATTCTTTACAACAATGGTTGAACAGGATAACATAACTCTTGCAAAACTAAGAATAGCACAAACATTACCAATAGCTACCATTTTATTTATCTTAACCACAATTGTGTCTAATCTAATATTTTAAATTATTGAGAAAATATGAAAGCAGCAAAATTAGCTACTCTGAAAAAAGCATTATTAAATCAAAAAGTAATTACAAATGTTGTTCATGATAAAAAAGGTATAAAGACTAATGAGTATCATTTAACCTATAGAGAAAGAGGAAAAACACTTGAAATTCATGATTTTGTTTCTAATGGAGGACTCACCTATAAAAAAGCAATTGCCTTTAAAAAGAAATTAATTAAACATGCAAAAGATAATAACATGAATAAGATTGTTGCAAATACCTGGATATTTTATGAATATCCAAAATATGCTGAGTTGTTTGGATTCAAACTAGTAGAAGGTAGTGCAAGAGATTATGAACGTCTTAAAAAAAAGTATAATGTTAAAAAGATAATAGGGGCAGATGTAAACAAATACAGATTGTATGCCTTTGATAACACAGGTAACATATGTGTAATGAAATTCAATTTTAAACATACGCTCCCAAGATGGGAATTGGATTTAAATGGATAATTAAATATGAATAAACTATTCAAAAAAATTAGCTTGAATGAGAAGGGAGATGAAGCATTTGAATCCTTTCGTCTTCTAATTGCTTTTGCTCTAGCAACAGCTGTTCTTGTAATCATTATCGTTATGGTGGGCAGAGTAAACAACCAATCAATCATTATCAGCACAGCGAAGCTTGAAGAAGGAGTAATTTCTGCAAGCAAAGGTCCAGGAGTAACCACTGAAACCCCATTTATTATTGAAGATGTTATGCTTTCAGGAATAATTTCTAAAGATAGAATATCCAAGTTAACTGGATACTCAAAAAATTGTATAGCTTTTATAACAGGTCCTGGTTTTGAAAATAATGATGCATACATAGAAGTAAATAAAAAGTACATTAAAACAGATGTTTATGTTTATTGTGGTTTCGGGAATTCAATTCCTTCTGAAATAACTTCATTATTTAATTTCAATTGTCCAACATATTGTGCATTATATTTTAATGTAAGTCCACCAAGTAGCTTATACCCATAACTATAAATTAATTATAATTGATGAAAAATATGAACATACTAAACAAATTAAAATGGTTTTTAATTGCAATCATTATTCTAGTACTTGGTTACTTCTTTGGATTAATCATCCTTGGAGTTATCTTTGGAATAATAATACTTTTAACCATATTCTTTGTTTTGAGTCTAATACTAAATAAGTTAATTGATTTAGTTAAAAGTGGTTTTATGAAAAACCTAATTAAGATGGTATTTGCATCAGGGATCACTGTTGCTATTATCCTGATCTTTTGGAAACTATTCTTTGTCCCCATTATCATAAAATCAAGCACAACAGGAATAACACTCATATGGGTAGTAACTGCTATTTTATTTGGAACGCTATGGAACTTTATGACAATTAGAAGAAGAGTAATATATACCTATAAGAATCATTTATTTGATTATAAACAATCAAAACAGCAACCAGGAATACACGTATGGGATATACTTTTCATGCTTATAATCCCAACCATAATAACAGTATGCTTTAATCTAGTATATCAGATAGTTTAAAGGAAACGTCAGAGAAATACATTTAAATATGTTTTGATTTAATGTTTTAATTGAAAAACATATAATATTTATGTCTATTATAAGGAGGACGAATAAAAATGTTAGACTTATCAAATATTTTAAAATTTAAAAACAAAAAAGGACAAGCATTCTCAACCTTTCAATTATTAATTGCAGCTGTTGTTGCACTTGCTCTTTTAGGAGTATTAATGCCAATAATTATGAAGACACTTGGATTTGCTCAGGGAGATCCAATCTCAACCTCAAAGCAATTGCTTCAAGGTCAGGTTGATAATCCAGGAACTCTCGCATACACAGATTCCGTTGCTTTCACAGACAAAAAAAAATCATTAACAGCATCAGGAATATCTGAAAACACAGGTTTATCTCCAGATCAAGTTAGATTTGCAAGTGATCTAGATAATGATTTTGATGTGCTAGTTGATGGAAAAGGAATAAATTATAAAAAATCAACTAAGGGAACATACAAGATAGGAATTATCTGTGATTATATAGAAAATTTAGATGATTCAATAGATGCATACGTAGAAATACCAACAACAGCAGATTCAGGTTTATTTCCTAACATAACTGAACAAAAAGTATGTGTTGTATTCCCTAAGAGAGCTTCATAAAGCTCTTTTCCCTTCCCTTTTTTATTTCTTTTCTTTTATTATATATTTAGGATGAATTAAATTATGAAAAGATTAATTGCAGATCTAAAGAAAGCTCTTAAGGAGAATAGAGGACAGGCAGAATCAAGTACTCTTTACATGCTTCTTATTGTTGTTATTGTTGCAATCATCCTAATAGCTGTTGTTAAACCAATGTTTAATAATTCTGTTAAAGCAAGTGCTAAAAAAGCAGCTCTTCCTTCTAACACAGTTACTGGTGGAACTGAAGGAACAGCTACAAGTTAAACTTATTATCTTTAGTTGAATGTTTCTAAATTATATAAAAACTAAACGTTATGTAGCCATAGGTTACAATTTAATAAAACGTAATATATTTAATTCTTTCTATATAATATATATTTGGTGCTAACAAATGGAAATAGTTATATCTGATTCATCAACTTTAATATTATTATCTAAATCAAAATTGTTAATAAAACTTATTCAGTTTGTAAAAATTCACATACCAAAAATAGTTTACAGTGAAGTGTTAAAAGGTAAAGAAAAAAATTATTATGATGCTTTTGAAATTGAAAATTTAGTTATGAACCACAAAATTACAATTTCTGAACCAAGTCAAAGCATGGTCAATGAAATTGCAAAATTATATAAGATTGATATTGGAGAATTATATGCAATCGCTCTCGCAAAAGAATTAAATAAAATAATATTGATTGATGATAGAAAAGGAATAAATGTATGTAATTGTTTGCATTTGCAGTTGTATACCTCATGGTTACTTCTGTTTGAGATGTATAAAACTAAATTAATTACTAGTGAAAATGCAAAAGAATCCTTAAATTTATTAATAATAAATGGAAGATTCAATAAATCAGAAATAGAAGAAATGAAAAAATTAATTATGGGATAAATATGACCTTGAAAAATGTAAATCTAAGACTCGATGAAAAAGCAACTAGCCAAGTAGACTTAATTATAAAACTAGATACTCTTCTTGATAAGGCAAACGTTTATAGAAAAGCAATAGACATAGGACTTAAAGAAATTTCTAAAGAGCTTGCAATTAAATTATATTCAGAAGACGAAATATCTATGTCTGAAGGTGCAAAACTTTGTAACATTTATATAGGTGAGTTTATGGATATGCTTAGAGAAAGAGGAATAACTCAGAAGGCCTATACTCAAGAACAAAGAGATTACATACTAAGTAACATAAATGCACTTAGACCTGCTTTTCTTGCTGAAAAAAAGAAGATTATTAAATATAATTCAAAAATTAAAAAAAACACAAAGTGAAAATGAAAAGAAAACTAATTTAAATACTTCTTATTATATTTTAGTATATGATTTCAAGTGAAGAGTTAAGAAAAGGACAAGTTAGTGCACCTTTCGAAGTTCTGGTTGCTGTAATTGTTATGGGTTTCGTTATTCTTGCAGGAACCTATGCACTAAAGAATTTATCTGAAAACACCTGTCTTGGAGATAAGAGAAAGGAAATGGGTGATCTTGTTTCTTCCCTAAGAGATGTTGTTCTTGGTTCAGATCTTACTTTTAGAAATATAACCTTCCAAACAAAAGCTTGTTTCAATGCAAAAGCAGAAAGCATTCAATTGAATATCTATAATGAACAAAGTAGATGTACAGCCTACTGTGGAAGTGGAGTTAGCTGTGTTCTCCTAGAATATGTTTATAATGATGAAGTCAAGCAACAACGTAAATATCCAATACCTCCAATCTGTACTGGTCTTCCACCAACAATAAACTTTATTACTGTTAATGCAGAATGTGGAATACTACCAGATGATCCATGGACTTTAGTTGATCCAGTTACTCAAAAAATAATTGAACCAGGAAGATATAGATTATTTAGAGCAGAAACAGCTGCTGGAACAACAACAGCAAACTTTTGCTTTCTAAAAAGCAAATAAATTAATGATAGGTGCAAATGAATGATTGAATTTACTTTATCCAAGCTCAATTTGTTAATCTTTGTAACTGCTATTGCTGCAATTGTTTTATTTTTCATGAATACTGTTTCATCAAATCTAATGACTAGACAAGGCTTTGAGCTTGCCTACAAGACAGGAAAAGAACTTAAGGCAGCAATTGATTCTGAAAGCTATTGTACTTTAAAATATATAGACATTCCAGTTAAACTAAAAACAAATGAAAGCCTATCATCTGTATATTCTGTTCCCTATATAATGAATATATCTACACATGAATTTGATCCAATAGAACAATATGAAAATAAACTAGTAATTACTATTATGAATCAAAAAAAAACAAAAATACTTGCTGCCTATGATGTTGACTATAATGGGGAAATTACTTTCATAAATGCATTTAAAACAGATACAAATCCAAGATATTATGAGGGTGTGAATAATTGGGAAACAAATGACGAAAATATAAATCTCAATCCAACAAGAGAAGACTCAATTGATGCAACTATCCTTTTTATTAAAAAAGTACAAGATAATAAAAATCATTTTTACATGATGCCCTGTTCAAAAAAATATGGCTATAGAACATGTTTATATTATGTAATGCCCAAAATATATCCAGATAATGACCTGGATCCAAATGTAAATGTAAACTGCATAGAAATTGAAAAAGAATTAATAACAGAACCAAACTAAATGAGATGAAATAATGGTAAAAAATAAAAAAGGATTTATTGGAGCAATCGGAGATGATCTTCCTAGTCTTATTCCAATCTTCCTTGGTTTGATTATTTTTTTCGCAGTTTTCTTGAGCACCTACAACACATACAAAACAAACACAGGCCTCTATTCACTTGAACAGGAAGCAATATCCATTTCAATGATCCTAAAATCAGAACCACTAATCCCTGATTATAATTTATTCATGAAAACTTGTAATAAAGTTAGCACAACAAAAAAATGGAATGCATTTATTGTTGACCTACCATTGGACACAAACCAGCAGGAAATATTAAGTATTAATGATCCTGATAATCTATATGGAAACCAAATTAAGATTTTTCCAGAAGATCCAGCAACAAACCCACCAAAAAGATATATTTGTGATGATAATCTAGAAAATCTAACTAATCTATTAAATATCAAAGACGCAACAACTAAAAAAATAACCTATCTATATCCAATAACATTACAGGATGGAAAATTTGCTAAGCCCGCAAGATTGTATGTTATTGTTTCTGAAGAACAAAAAGATGTATAAATATGTTAAATGTACTTGAAGTAATAAATAATAGAAAGAAAGGCCAAGCAGCAATAACTGATGCACTCTTCTTTCTAACCATAATTGTAACGCTTGCAGTATTATTGTTTAAGTTTTCATCCACCTATGGAGATAGAATTGATCTTGCAACTTCAAATCTTTATTTTAAAGAATATTCTAACTCAGCAATGAAAACAATATTTTATTCAGAGGTTCCACTTGATTATTCTCTTAATCTTGAAACCGCAGGAGAAGCAGATTATTTAATGACATCAATTAAAGCAGATTACTTTAAAGATGGGGTTATTGGAAAGACACTACCACAAGTAAGTGGAGGGGATCATAATTTAATTAACAAGATATCAGGAATGGATGGAGATGATATTGCGAAATTTAATCTCTATCACACAATTAAAGCTGTTATGTATCCTCTACCAACCTATGATTATGTATTCTATTTGTACAACATAGATTTAGAGAGATTTGAATTTGTTCTAATTAAACTAACTGATTTTGGGGCAATTAGTAATCAAGCCACAAACTATCAAGTAACCTATAGTGATGACCCCTTCCAAAAGTATTATCTGTGTAATCCAAATAGTTATTCTGAGATTAGAACTCTAGTTGAAAAAGTAAATAGAGTATACGCATCATCAATACCTCTACAATTTGTTGTAAATAATGTGGATAGGCAAATAAATAATACGTTTGCAACCTGGGCAGCAACCACAGCAATCACAGAGGATGATCTAGTAAATGATTACATGAATTGTATAGAAATAGATGATGACCAAATTAAAGAAGATGCAGCTGCAAATCCACTAATGGATTAAAATTTCAATCCTAAATCATCATCAGAATCTTCGTTATCATTATCCAATAAATCTAAATCTTCTTCTTCCTTAAGTAATTTAGAAATATCTGTTTTCTTTGTGGGTTTTGTTGTTTCCTTTGCTTTCTTAGAAACCTCTTTTGATTTTTGATTTTCAGATTCTTTTTCCCTATCTTTCTTTATTTTATCTTGAATCTCTTTATTCTTTGCTTTATTTATTTCTTCGGTTTTGTTTTCATTTTCAATCTGAATATACAAATCATCAACAACAAGTCTTAGTTTATCCCTATCAATTGAAACATCAAAATTATCATCAGTTTGCTTTTCCGTGCTTGGAGATTTAATTCCTGTGTCAGAGCTTGCTCTATAGTGTTTAGTAACTGCACTCTTAACAATGTTTTTTTCTAACTCAATATTATTTACTTTTAACTCATCATAAATTGCATCAGCAATACTATCAAGATCAGGATTAATAACCTCTGACATATCATCAAGAACCTTGTTCATTAGTTCCTTCTTATCCAATGATACATTCGTTGGCACTACTTTTTCAATCTTGGTTTTAGAATTACCTACAGTAGAATAATCATCAGAAACATCATCTATTGGGCTTGTGGTGTACACAATTTCCCCATCAACAATCTTTCTATAATGTCTTTTTTCTCGTCTATTTAATGTATTTGCATCCATAATTATCAAATTTAGTATATAACAGGTATATAATAATCCTTTTAAATGTTTCAATTATAAATATAATATATATTTTAAATAAAAAAGGATTAAAAATGATTGATATTATCCTAAACTATGTTTGGTTTATTCTTAAGCTATTGGCATTATGTATTGCTTTATCAATTCCAATACTTATTTTAACTTATATATTTAAGGGATGGTTTGAAAGATCAAAGAAAAGTTTTTTGTTTAAACTATCTCTGGTTACCTATCTAATCTCTCTAATTGGAATCTGTTTAATCTATTTCATTCCTGTTTTCAAGATTGGGTTAGGAGATGGCTATGGTTTCTGGAACTATATTGTATTTATTTTCCTACATCTTCTTTGGTTTATAATAATAAATATCCTAATTACAGCTATAATAATTATATTTGGAATGATAACAAAAGGAATATATGATTCATTCCTAAAAAAGAAAAACTTGAAAAACAAAAAGAAAGTAAAAGCAATTGAACCAATAAGCATAAAGTTCCTATGGATTAGTTTAATAATCACATGGATTATTATATTTATAGTATATATTGTGTTCCCTAAATTAATTGCAATGCTATTATACTTAATTTATTTATCTTAAATATAAATGGATGATGAGAAACAATGAAAGACTTTGATATCAATAAAATAATTACTGTAGTATTCCTCCTATTATTTTCAACAGGTGTATTTGCATACAATGTTGACTATGATAGATTAAATCCAGTAGTAACAAGTACAGTAAATAATAAATCAACTCTTTTTTTTGCAGATGCAACATCCAATGCACAGGATCAAATAAATGATTTCGGAGGAGGGTGTTATACTGAGACACTTCCAAAGGAAAGTATTGAAAAAATATGGAATGATATTCTAGTTAATGGATTTAGAATTGATAAACTCTCATCAAACATAGAAGCAAACACAAATAGAGATACACTTGATAAAAGTGAAGTGATGTTAACTGACTCAACAACCAAAGGTGGAGATGTTGTTATTAAAAAAGACATGCCTTCACAGATCATGGAACCTCTTGAAACTCCAGGAATCCTTGGAGAAGTTTGTTCAGGTCCCTATTCATATTCTATTAATTTAAAATCAACTTTAAGAGTAGGAAGATGCGCAGATAATAATGTTGCATGCTATCTCTCAAGCGGTGGATTGTTTAGACAAAATGGAAACGAAGGTTTCTTTAAAGAAATACAAACAGTTGGGCAGGATATGCTAGACATGGTTGGTGTTAATAAGGTAAAAGAATTTGCTGGAGAGGTTGTAAATTCAGATCTTAACTTTGATACCAATGTTGATCTAGGAATGTTCTCTGATATGTCAGCTGAAGAATTAGCATACTTTAGTCAAACACAACTTGTGGATGCTAATAGAACATCAATTGATATTCAAAAAACAAATTTATTATTAGATAAGGCAATTAAGAATAGTTATAAAACAGACACATTCAATGCAAGCATGGAAACAACCTGTTCAGGAGAAAATTGTTATATTAATGTTTATTCTCTATTTGATAAAGTATTTAATCAATACTTCTCAGCAGATCTTGTAATGTCTTCAGTATCTCCTCTTCTCTGGAAAGCAGCAACAGGAATATTTGGAAGAGGAACAAACATTCTAAGGAAATACACAGGAATAGATAATATTAGTAAGAAGATTGCTGGTAAAGATAAGTTTTTCAAACAAGGTGGGTTTGTTGACAACATTTTAAATAATAGAAATAATCCTCTAAGAGCAATAAGCAATGCAACAGAACTTAAGACAGCACTAAGAGATGTTGATTCATATTCTAGATTACTTGCAGAAAAACAAGCAACCAATCTTAAGAAACTACAGAGATATGAGCTTGAACCAGTAATGAATGACTATGTTAAGGTTCTAAAAGATAAGAAACAAATTGATGCTCTAAAGAAAGAATTTTTTGAAGGTGGTAAATTCGCTAAACTTAACAAAGCTCAAAAAAGAATATTCTTTGAAGTTGCTCAAGATTATCATGATCAAATTAAAATAACTAAAGCTGTTATTTCTAGTCTAGAAACAGATCCTATATATAAAAGTGCATATGAAACAGCAAGAAAAGAACTTCTAAACATATCAACAGGAGAAGTTAAACTAGGAACAACAATTCCAAAAGATATGACTGATTTTTATAAAGCACTAACAAAAGAACAATATAAAGCACTTGAAGATAATACTATACAAATAAACAAACTTGCAAAAGACTGGGAAAGCTTTTCTAATGATCAAATACCTTGGAAGGAAGGACAAAGCAATCTCAAATCAATAACCGAAAGAAAATTTTACAAACAAGAAGTAAATCCAAATACTGGAGCATTAGAAAACAAAGAATATTTAATGAATAAAGTAAAACCAACTGACCAAGGTAATCCAATTAAGATTACAGAAACTGGCGGGGGTGGAAAGGATGCATTTATTCCTCTTGGTGATGGAAAAGGAACACTGCTTGATAAAAAAAATACATTTGTTACACAAAAAGTAACAGTTAACTTTGCAGATGGCCCACAGGAAATTATAAAATATGTACCCTATGCTGAGCAGGTTGATGTTGTTAAAGGAGGAACCTTCTTTACTGATCAGCTACAAGCATTTAAATCAATGCCAGATGTTTATATTGAATATAAAAGTGTAGCTGGACCAATGAAAAAGGTTAGAGCAACAGATCTTGCTGAATCAGATATTGATCCAGCATATAATTCATTTAATTGGTATCCAATTAAATTACAACCAGATGATGTTGTAAAGTATGGTTATGATCCTGTTGAGTTATCAACTGATTTTACAAAAACAGCAAACATACGTTTTGGAGATATGGAAACAGTTTCTGGAAAAACAATGGAGCTTATGCAAAACCAAGGATGGGTTTCAGGAAAAGGAATTAATTGGATAAATCAAAAAATGAAAGCAATGGATGTTACAAACTTTAAAAAAAGCCCATTAAACATACTTGCTAATCCATTGAAAGCATATGCCTACAATGTATTCTATTGGGAATTCAAATCTGGTTTTGTTCACAATCCTCTTGGACTTGATATGTTTAAAGATTATTCACTATACAGAATACCAGATACATACACAGCAGTAATCATACAACCAGGAGAAACAGGAGATGTATACAAGGACGCATATATTGATTTCTTTGCTAATGATGGTTCTGATCAGGGAGACCTATTTGAACAATACTTTAACTCAATGCTCTTTTGGATAGTTAAGATTGCAAAGGAAGGATTATACAATTGGGATATAGGAGCTGCAGAAAGTGTAAGCAATTGGATAAAAGAATTTACTGAAAATCAAATAAGAAGAAGTGCAGTGGATGATATTGTTCTATTAACTGATGCAGAAAATGGTGGATGTACGAGCTCATGTACAGTTAAGATAGGAGATGGTACAGTTCTTGAAAAAAGAACATTAGATAATTCAATGCTTCTTGATACTCAAAAAGAAAATGACCCTTTCACTTCTGATGTAACAACCAATAATCAAGAATCCAATACAATTAACCCAACAATACCAACTATTGAAAAATTAAATATAGTTATGTCTGTTCCAAATGGAGTAAAAACACCAAACTATGTTCTTGAAAACACAACTGCAGAAAACACAAAGGATGAAGGACAAACATTAATTACCTTCTCCCATCATACAAACTATGATGGAACCATTGCAGGAGATACAACAAAAGATTCTGTAAATCTAGCTCAGGCAAATAATGATGAAACAACCTGTTCAGCAAAGATCAGAGATCTTGAATTACTTGGTGTTCCAATTGGTTGGACAGTTAATTGGACAGGAAAAACCTACAGAGCAGGAATGGTTTCTGCAATTTCTAGTAACCTTGCATATTATGTTTTATCTGCACCTAGTCATCGTATGATGATGGGTATGGTTGTTGGAGACATTGTCCCACAAATGCTAATCGTACCAGAAATAAATAACTGTATTGATGATGAAGAAGGTTATTACACACACATATTTGTTGCTAAAGAAGAATATGAAAGAATTGAAGGAGATCCAAAAAATAAAATAGGAGACATGGTTTCAAAGGGTGCTGATGGAGTTACTCAAACATTATCAGGAGTAACAAATGGTACAAAGCTTCAGGATGTGGTTCAAGCAGGAGCTGCAGAAGTTAAGAATCTAGCAGAAACTAAACTAAAGGATAATCCAATTGTTCAAGCTAGATTTGAAACAATAAATAGCACAACAGGTTCTCTTGAAGGTAAACTTTTCTTCTTTGAGCTTGGAAAAGGTTCAAGCTGTAGAGCAAGTGGATACAATGATAAGGGTGTTGAATACCTAACTGACGCACAAACCAAACAAACACTTGTTATTGATAAAGAAATTGGAGAACTTGCATTAATTGATGAAAAGGGAAATAAAAATATTATTATTCCATCAGAAAAAAAGGACTTTGTAAGATTAATTGCAACTAATCTAGGTATTCCAGCAAAGGTAATACCACACAAGATAAGTTACATACCTGTTCCTGATGATAATTCTCCATTGTTCACAATGGATGTTTATGGTAATCTAACTATTGAGAACCAGGACGTTCTTTCTTGTCTTAAATCAAACTATAATTCCCAAACAGGATTAACAATGGAAGGATCAGTCCTAACTGACTATATTGGTCCAGTAAAAATGATAACAAACAGTAACCCAATTGATCCAACCACTCAATATGATTTAATACCTAAAGGCCTTCTAGGAGCAACAGAGATTGTTGCTGAGGGAAGTCCAAGGAAGATTGCAGATGGAGCAGGCGCAAAAGCTGTAATCATGGGTAATCGTATGACCAGATTAAGCCCTGTTGAAGGAAAAACTGAAGGGGTAGGACAGAACATAGCTATTCAGTTTGAAAGAGGCCAGCTTATTTACAATGGAGAGAAAAACAGCTATATACTCTGGGTTGAGCAAACAGCAGTAATTAACCAAACTGAGGTTGGAGGACTTAAAACTAATCTTGTAAAATACACAAATGATCAAGGTTGTGAAGAGGTTGCACTTGATTTCAAAATAACTCCAAAGGAAGGAAGTGGAGAAGCTGCAAAAAAAGCAGCAACAATGAACACTGCTCTTGAAAACGTTGGACCTTTCCAAATGTTTGATACTGCAACTAAATCATTTATTTTCTATACAACTCCTGCACCAGAGTGTGAGAAAAGATTAAAAATAATTGATAAGCTCACTGGTCAGGTAATAACTGATCAAGCAATAACAGATATTGTTGAAACTCCAGATGGAATGATTGTAACAACCGCTGATGGACAACAGCATAATTTCGCATTCTCTGCAGAGGATGGAGTACCTAAGCTTAAATACAATGATGAAACACAAACTCTATTATCTGCTCAGGGTAAGAATGGTGCTTTCTACTATGATCCAAACACAGGTAACTGGTACACAGAGAACGGACACCTAATCCCATTCAATCCAGAATACAAGGATGGAATCATGTACAAGACTGGTGAAGATGGTAAAGTTTATGGAACACCAAATGAAAATCCAATGAACATAAACATAGGTTCTACTGGTGGAGCAAGCAAGGGATTCAATATACCTCTAACTCCAGAAAAAACCGGAATTGCAATTACCTATGTTGCTGCAATCATCTTTGGATTAGTTGCAATCTTTGTAATGATTGGTCCAATAAATAGAAAAAAGAAGAAAAAATAAAGTTTCTTCTTTTTTTTAAATCTTTTTCTTAAAATATATATATTTATAAAGTATTTCTAAGTAAATTATATATAAATTAATTTATTAAATATTAAAAGTGATTGTGATAAAATATGTCAAGACTTGAAGAATACGAAGAATCAAGAAGAAATAACTATAACTATCTTCTTGAAAACAAAATAGAACCCTATCCCTATGAATTCAATAGAACACACACATCAAAAAATATTAAAGAAAAATATTCTACTCTTGAAGCTGACAAGTTCACAACTGAAGAAGCATCCTATGCAGGACGTTTATTACTATTTAGAAATATTGGAAAAATAATTTTCCTAGATCTCTATGATTCCTATGGAAAAATGCAAGTGGTTGCAAAAGATGATACCCTATCAAAAGAAGATTTTGATTTACTTCAACATGTGGATAAGGGAGACATTCTTGGAGTTAGAGGAAAAATATTTAAAACAAAAAGAGGGGAAATCTCAATTGAAGCAGAGAGCATAATTTTTTTATCAAAAGCTTTCCTTCCTCTTCCTGATAAGTTTCATGGTTTATCAGATCCTGAATTAAGATATAGAAAAAGATATTTAGATTTAATGACAAATCAGGATGTTAAAGATGTCTTCTATAAGAGAGCAGAAATACTTTCAATCATAAGAGAAGTGTTTGCTAAACGTGGTTTTCTTGAGGTTGAAACTCCACTTCTTCAACCACTTTATGGTGGAGCTAATGCCAGACCGTTTGTAACCGAAAGCTTTGTTTGGAAAAGAAAATTATATTTATCCATTTCTCCTGAGCTCTATCTTAAAAGATTACTAGTTGGTGGGTTTGATAAAGTTTATACAATTTGTAAAAACTTTAGAAACGAAGGCGTTGATAAATCTCATAATCCTGAGTTTACTATGGTTGAAGCCTATGAGGCCTACAAGGATTACAACTCAGCAATAGATTTAATTGAAGAGATTTACGAAACAATTGCATTAAGATTATTTAATACTACAAAAATAGTTTATCAAGATAAGGAATACGATTTCAAAAGACCTTGGAAGAAGCTTACAATGAAACAAGCATTACTTGAGTTTGGAAAAGTAGATGTTGATAAACTTAGTGATGATCAAATTAAAGAGATGCTTAAAGAACATAAGGTTGTTCTTGAAGATTATAAAAGAGGACTTGGAATATCTGAGTTGTTTGAGGTTCTTTGTGATGAACATCTATCAGGACCAATACATATCATAGACCATCCAAAAGAAACAACACCTCTTTGTAAATTACATAGAGATGATAAGACCCTAATTGAAAGAAACGAACCCTACATGCATGGTATGGAATTAGCAAACATCTATTCAGAACTGAATGATCCAAACATTCAAGAAGAATTAATGTATGATCAAAAGGACCAAGGTAGAGCAAAAGGAGAAAGTCATCCAGTCGATACAGATTACATTGAATCATTAAAGTATGGTATGCCACCAGCCTATGGAATAGGTTTTGGGGTTGATAGATTAGTTATGTTATTTACAAACTCTCAGAACATAAGGGATGTAATATTATTTCCAATGCTTCGTGAAGAAGATGGGAAAACAGAATCAGAAGAAAAGAAGTGAGATAGGATATGACTACAAAATGTGTTAAGTGTAATAAAGACCTAATAACTGATAATGAAATATATTGTTCTGGTTGCAAAGCAGCAATTAAACAAAAAATAGAAAATATACAGAGATTAGATAAATTTAAAAAGGCATAACTGTATAATAATATATAATTTATTAGTTTAATTAAAAAACAAAAGGGATAGATAAAATAAAGTGATACAATATGGTAAATAAATGTATTGAATGCGGACGAATTATTGATTCAACCAGAATCTATTGTAAAGGTTGTGAAGCAAGAATTAAAGAAAGAATCAAGAAAAGAGAAGAAACAATTAATAAAATAAATAGTGCTGATTTCTTTGAGAGACAAAGACTCAAATAAAATTATTTTTATTAAGATGAAATTTAATTTTGGCTTATTAATGGCTAACTATTGTTAGCTCTATTTCTAATAGAACATAACTATATATTATGTTTGGTAAACTTATATTTAGGTGCTAAGAATATGAGATATATTATAAATTTGTCTAGATTTGTGTCCATTAATGAAAAAAAAGAAATAATGCTAGAGATTAGAAAGCAAGGAATTGATGTTAAACCTGATCCCTGGTCTTCTCTTAGATTAATTACTGATAAACCTATTTTCGATAAGCCCTATGTTTCTAACGTAATTGAACTAAAAGAAACTTTTTTTCCAAAAACCATTTCTGAAACCGTTGATCATCTAAAGAAATATGAAATTAAAGATATTAATGCAAAGATATGGGATACTGTTCCATTCCATAGAAAAGCAATTGTTGATAGATTTCTTAAGAAATCTAAGTTTATTAAAACAGGAAAAATAATTTATATTGAAGCAAAGCCTGGAACCAATAGACCTGAACCAGAGGTTAGGCTTGGAATCATACTTGATGAAAGAAATTCTCGTTTGCTTGGAGATAATTCAAGAACTCCAAACAAGTTTGATGATAAAAAGAAAATAAATATAAATAAAAAAGAACAATCTTTCTCTTCATTTAAGAAAAATATGCCAGGAACCCAAATTCATCCTGATTTGTTAATTGAATCTCCAAAAACAATAGGAGAAATATCTGATTTCGTTCGTCTTTCTAAAACATTTAAGATGAAAGTTTACATATCCACTCTCAATGATCCTGATTGTGCAAGAGCAATCTCTGAGTTTAAAAATCTTAATACATTTGAGAAAGCAGATGTTGAGATAATTCAATTCTCTGATGATCTAAAAAAGGAATATCTTCTGGTTGGATTTTCACTTTGGGGAAAAGATAAAGTCTCATCCCTTTCTAACTTAAACATAGGTTCAAAGAGGCTTCTTTTTATTTTTGGAAACGAAAAAAGAGGTTTGAAGAAAAGCACAATGGACATGTGTGATAGGGTAATTAAAATTGGAGAAAACTCCTCAGAACCACTGAGAGCAACCCAGGCAGCTGCCTTTGCTCTAGGTTATTTGTTTGAAAGAAGATAATTTAAATTTATTTTTTTTTCTTGGATTTAATTTTTTTGATACCTTTATTTATTATTTTTACAATTTTTTTTTGTTTTTTATCAATATTCTTAAAACCAGTATTCACTTTCTTTATTACTTTATTCTTCTTTTTATCAATATTCTTAAAACCAGTATTTACTTTCTTTATTATTTTATTCTTCTTTTTATCAATCTTATCTAAAGTAGTATTAATCTTCTTTGTGATTTTTCTTTTTTTTGCGTTCTGTTTTTTAAAATGAGCCATCATCTGATTAATAAGTTGAATTTCTTTAGCTTTCATTAGTTCTCTATTCAATATTTGATTATTTGGTGTAGATTTATGATAAGACTTAAAATTTTTCTTTGATGTTGATTTTTCCTTTTTTTGTACAACCATACTTACACCTCTTAATTAAATTTATTTCTGTTTACATATATATTATAAGTCAACTAATTTATAACCTGTTCTATAATAACCATTTTGGATTATTTGCACAAAAATTATTCAACGGTTACTGATTTTGCAAGATTTCTTGGTTTATCGATCTCGCATCCTCTTTCTTCTGCAACCCAATAGGCTAACAACTGCATGATTATTACATTTACAAATGGGGAAACAAAAGTTGGAACATCAGGAACATAAATCACATGATCTGATAATTTTTTTATATCTTCATCTCCTTCTGTTGCAATTGTGATTATTTTTCCACCTCTTGCCTTTACCTCATTAATATTAGAAATTACTTTTTCGTAGTTCTGATCCTTGTTTGCAATTACCACAAGAGGCATGTTCTTATCAATTAATGCAATTGGACCATGCTTCATCTCTGCAGCAGGATATCCTTCAGCATGTATGTAACTTATTTCCTTGAGCTTAAGAGCTCCTTCTAGAGCTATTGGAAAATTAATTCCTCTTCCTAGATATAAACAATTATTTGATTTTGCAATTTCTTTTGCAACAATCTTAATTTCTTCTACCTTTTTTAAAGAAAGCTTAACATATTCAGGTATTCTTGTTAAATAATTTATAAACTCTCTTGCTTCTTCTTCATTCATCTTTTTAATTTTTTTAGCTATATACAAGGTAATTAAATAAAGACAGGTTAATTGATTGGTGAATGACTTTGTTGAAGCAACCCCGATTTCTGGACCTGCTCTTGTGTAAACCCCACAGCAGGATTCTCTTGCAATGGTTGAACCAACCACATTAACAAGTCCAACTGTTTTTGCACCAAAGTCTTTAACTTTTCTTAGGGCAGCTAAAGTATCTGCTGTTTCTCCGGATTGAGAAATTACAATAACAAGTGTATTTTCATTAATTATTGGATCTCTGTACCTAAACTCACTAGCATAATCAACCTCAACAGAGATTTTTGTATACTTTTCAAGAAGAAACTTAGAAACAAGACCAGCATGCCAAGAGGTCCCACATGCAACAATAACAATCTTGTTTATTGTTTTTAAATACTTATTAGTTAACGTAAGATCAATTCCTCCAAGCTTAGCATCCATGTTCTTGAAATCAATTCTTCCTGAAAGAGCTTGAGAAATAACTTCTGGTTGTTCAAATATTTCCTTAAGCATGAAATGCTTATAACCACCTTTTTCAATTTGATCAAGAGACATTCTAATTTCTTCAATC
>CAZCAP010000001.1:63608-115813 GCA_964496765.1 uncultured archaeon
ATGCTTATAACCACCTTTTTCAATTTGATCAAGAGACATTCTAATTTCTTCAATCCCCCTATCAATTATTTTATTAAGATCCAAAAGAGAATTTATTTCATAACCTTCTTTTGTAACATCTACAATCTCATCATCCAATAAATAAACAACCTTTTTTGTGTATTCTAAAAGAGCAGAAACATCAGATGCAACAAAGTACTCACCAGGATTATTTCCAATACCAAGCACAACAGGAGAACCACGTCTAGCAACTATGATTTCCTGTTTATCTTTATGCATAACAAGTAATCCAAAGGTTCCAACAACCTCTGATAGTGCTTTAATGACTGCATCTTTTAGGTTTCCTCTATAGAACTTTTCAATTAAATGAGTAAGAACCTCAGAGTCTGTGTCACTAATGAACCTATGCCCTTCCATTAGCAATAGCTTTCTAATGGACTCATAGTTTTCAATAATTCCATTATGAACAATGGAGATAGATGATGAACAATCAAAATGAGGGTGTGCATTTTTTTCACTAGGAATACCATGGGTTGCCCATCTTGTGTGCGCAATTCCAATGGTTGATTTTAAATTTTGTTTTTTAAGTTTTGCTTCGAGCTCTGTAATTCTACCTTTTGTTTTAATTGTTTGAAGCTGATTATTAATGGAAACTGTAATCCCACAGGAATCATAGCCCCTGTATTCTAATCTATAGAGCCCTCTAATGAGAATAGGAATTACATCCTCTTTTCCAATATATCCAATAATTCCACACATAACTATATTATTAATAAGAATTAGATTTATAAAATCTATTTTTTAATCAAATTTGGATTGATTAAAATAATTAAAATAATATGCAATAAAATTATGTGCTGAATGAGCAAGTGCAATCAAAATTAGGTTTGGATAAAGCATATACATGGTAGCCAGAAGAATGCCTTCTAGGAAAACCATTAATAGATCAACTATTGTATGCCTATAAATTATATGCAATAGCATGAACAAGAACGCATTAACAAGAACCACAACTATTGCTGAGAGGAACACATTATGAAGAAGAGGTATTAGGAAAGATCTGAATAGAAATTCCTGTAGAAAGCTTATTGGAATAAAACCCCAAAGAAGATGCTGGTTTGTCCACCAATGTATTTTGTGATCCTTTCTTAGTATATTTCTAGAGATTACAATCAATAGAATAGATATTGCAATTGTGAATATTAAATAAGGAAGTAAATCCTGAGTGAAGTTATCAAGCCTGAATCCAATATCCGCAAGACTCCAATTCTCAAGAAGTATAATGTTAATTGCGATTATAGTTATTCCTGTTAAAGCATAAAATCTATACTTATACTTAACAAGATTAAAGTAAAATAATAATGGTGGAATAACAAACAAGCAAATAATCGTAAGTATGTCCATTACTATTGGATTATATATTATCATAGGGCATCTAACTCACATGTATTCTAATATAACTTGGTGAAATAGATTTATAAATAGATTATATATTTTAAAAAAAAGAAAAAAGAAGGTAGTTAATTAAATTAACTACATTCAGCTGGTGTTGCTGAACCAGTTCCATCATATCCAAATCCTGGAGCTGGTGTATCTGTTGATAATTGGATGCTACATTCAGATGGTGCGGTTGTGAATGCTGCACATACTCTGTCCAAGATTCCCTGTGGACTTCTTGGCATGTTATCAACCTTTATTCCATTAATAACTGTTGTTGGAGATCCTGCTACTCCAAAGGCCTTGTTTTCTGCATCATATATAGCAAACTGTGGTTCATTTGCTGTAAGTCCATATGTAGCATCTGTTTCTGCAACACATGCATTTAATACACTTGTATCGAAGCCTTCCTTTGCAACACATCTATCTGTGTTTGAGTCTTCTAAGAAACAACTTAAATAATCATAATATTGTGTTGGATACTTTTGTTGAATACAATATTGATTAATTTGTTCGTTTGTTTCTTTTTCTCCATGTAAAGTATAATTAACAAACTTAATTGCTATATCTGCCTTATCTCCTAATAAATCCACAACTGGAAGAAGACCCTTCTCAATTTGTGTTCCATATGGACAATGTGACATAACATACACATCAATCTTAGGTTTGTCTACCTTAGGAATAGATGCTGCTTCTGCTTCTGCATTTGCATTAAGTTCTGCTTGTAGTTTAGCAAATTCTGTTTTATAAATTGGTGCTCCTCCAGGAATAAAAACAATTTCTCCATCAGTTGATGTATAAATATTCATATCCTGTCCTTCAACATTAATTGTAACATTTATAAGACCTCTTTCAAGAACTGAACTCTTTAATATAAGTCCTGTAACTGGAAAGTTTTCTTCTAAGAAAGTAACTGTTTGTTCTCCAATTAGGCTTGCATCAGGTGTTATTGAACAAGAACCTGCATCTGGTAGGTCTCCTGGTAATCCAAATAAACCTGTTAAATTTCCATTATCTGAGTTTGTGTTTGCTGTTAAGAAAAGTATTAATACAACAACAAAGGCAACTGCTAAAATTGCAGTAGCTATCATCCACATCTTTTCTTTGCCAAAAGAACTCTTCTTTTTTTCATGTTCTTTATGATTAGCTTCATTATGATGATTTGCATGGTGTTCTGTTTTATTATCTGTCATAAATTATTCCCCTTTAAATTATTTGATTTAAATCTTAAGTTTTGTATTATATATATTATGAATAAAAAGGTTTAAAAATAAAAGTATTTAATTAGGAAAAAATTATTAAAAAATATTAATTTTATCCATTTTTATAACTTATTTTTATCCTTTTTAAATTTTATATATTATTATTTTATAACTCCCTAATTTTTGTTAATGGATAACCAGCATCAAGAAGCTCACCTTCATTATACCCTGCTTCCTTTAAATTTTGAAGTGAATATCCAACACTCTTTAAATCTCTTGCACTAAACCCAAGAGACCTAACATCTTTTGCAGTATAGTGAACAACCCTTAGTAATCTTATTCCAACCCCAAGGTTAAACACATCACTAGCTGGATAGCCCGCATTATGTAGTTCCCTTACTGTATAACCAGCATCATATAGTTCAACTGCTAAATAACCAGCCTTTCTCATTGAAGATGAAGAAAAACCAACTCTTCTAAGCTCTTTAATAGAATAATATCCCTTTAGATCATTTGGAGCATATCCTGCTTGGGACATTTCTCTTGCAGAATAGCCTGCATCATAAAATTCTTTTATAGGAATAGCAAGCCCATTAAACTCCTTTGCTTGATATCCAGCAAAATAAAGAGTTGCTAATGAAAAACCAACCTCATATAATTCCTTTGCTGTGTATCCAACAGAATGAAATTGCTTTGCTGTATATCCAACTGTAATTAAATCCTTAGGAGAAAAACCTGCTTTTCTTAACTCATGAAGAGAATATCCTTCCAAGTGAAGATTAAGAGCAGAAAAGCCAGCAACTCTAAAATCATCAATGGCATACCCCATTCCAAACAAGCTTGAAATTGAACAGCCTGCTTTATATAAATCTAAAAGCCCATAGCCTCCGTCCCTCAATTGAGTACAGGTAATTCCTTCATCAAATAATTCTTTGCTTGTAAATCCATCTTTATAAAGATCATTTATTTTATAGCCAAGAGATAATATATCCTGAACTGAATAACCTAGATATTTTAGTTCTCTTGGACTAACCTTGTCCTTTGAAAAGGATTCCATATCAAGTATATCTTTGATATCATATCCTCCTTCTCTTAATTCTTTTAGGGTAACTCCTGCCTTATACAAAAGTATAGCCTTAATTCCTGCTCCATAGAAATCAGAAACATTAACACCTAATGAAACAAGATCTTTAATTGAAATGCCTGAATTAATTAGATCATGTAATGTATATCCATTTGAATAAAATGTTTTTAAACTAAATCCAGAGCCATATAATTGTTTAACTGTAAACTTACTAGCTATGAATTGCTTGAATGTAAAACCAGTTTTTCTTAATTGAGAAATTGTAAATCCAACAGTGTATAATTCTCTTAATCCATATCCTGCCTTCTTTAATTCTCTTATAGTAAATATTTTCTTAAAATCTTTTAATTTAAGTTTAGCTCTTTTTAGTTTGCTTATTGTATAACCTAATTTTTTTAATTCTCTTAACTTATATCCTAGAGAAATAACTATTCTTAAACTATTACAGGATAATAATTCCTTTAGGTTATAGCCTGCGTTCTTTAAAGATTTAATAGGAACTCCTGCGTTCTTTAGGCCTCTTGCAGTATATCCTGCATCTCTTAGATCCTTTGGAGAATATCCATTATTGATTAATTTTTTAATTGTGAATCTCATTCTAGCTAAAACTTTAGTTTTAACCTTTCCTTTCTTTAAAATTACTAGGGCTTGCTTTAAACCTATCTTCGCATCAATTATGTGCTTAATAGTAATTGGCTTAATTATATACCTACTTCTAAAAATGGGTTTAGATGCTTGTCTTTTAAGTTCTTTAATTATTTGTGCTTTTGATAAACTAGATTTATTTTTCTTAATATTAATTTTATTCTTCTTAATACTTAATTTATTCTTTTTGATATTAAGCTTATTTTCATTTATACTTGTGTTAATTTTCTTCATTTGTGCTTTTGATAAACTTATCTTCACTTTCTTTGAAACCATAATCAAAACCTCCTTTAACAAAGAGAAATGCAATGTCATTAATTAATGTTACTTAGATAATATATTTATGGTGAAAATAGTTTAAATACCTATCTTTTTCCTAAAAAAGAGGTATTTTTATTTACTTTCGATTATTATATAGATATAAGTGATTATTTATGACTGCAACTACAAATGATATTAACTCAAAAGAATTGCTATTAAAGCTTTCTAGAAATTATTCAAAGGACGCTCTTGCAGAGAGGTTCATTAAAACAATGATGCAGAAAAGGTTCATGAAGTATCATCCACAAAAACCAGAATTTAATCATCTTAGAACCGTTGTTAAAATTGTATCAAAATACACTAAAAATAAGGATGTAATTATTGCTACCTGGCTTCATGATGCTGTTGAGGATAAATACATAACCTATGAACAAATTGAAGAAAATTTTGGGAAAAAGGTAGTATACCTAATTTATGAACTAACATCAGACAAGACCATAGTTCAAATTATTGGAAAAACAGAATATCTAATAAACAAATTAAACAATATGACAAATGAGGCACTATTAATTAAGCTTGCAGATAGGCTTGATAATGTTTCTGATCTTAAAGTTACAGAAAATAGTTTTAAAAAATACTATAGAGAACAAACATTAAACATATTAACTAAGATAAATAGAGCTATGCAACCAGAACACATTGCACTTATGAGTAAAATACATGATTGTTTAAATAAAATTTAAATATATGGTTAGAATTGGGGTTCCAAAAAAAAGAAGACAAACTGAAAAATTCGAATTTTAATTTAACCAATTAGAAGGAGAAGAACTAACATTACTCCAATTCCTAAGATTATTCCCATTAACTGTAAAAAAGATTTACCTACAGAGGTCTCTTTTTTTAGCTCAGGAATTAAATCAGCGGTTGCTATATAGATGAAACCACCAGCAGTAAATGGAAGAATAAATAGCATAAAACCTTGAGATAAGTGTCCAACAATTAATGCAATAACAACACCAAGAATAGAAGTTAGTGCAGTTAAAAAATTCATAATCAATGCTTTTCTTTTTGTAAAACCACCATGCACAAGAACTCCAAAGTCTCCTAGTTCCTGTGGTATCTCATGAAACAAAACAGCAAGAGTAGTAGCTACACCTAGTGGAATAGAAACTAAATAGGTTCCACCTATTACAAGCCCATCAATTAGATTATGAAGAGAATCCCCAATTAGGTTCATGTACACAAATGGATGGGGATGTACTTTGGAGGTTGGGACATGACAATGTCTCCAATGAATGAATTTTTCAAGCACAAAGAACAATAATAATCCAGATATAAAATAAAGAGAAACATGCAAAGTAAATCCAAACTCCTTAACCACCTCTGGAAGAAGATGAATAAATGCATCTCCAATTAGTGCACCAGCAGAAAAGGATACAAAGAACAGAAGCAGATTATTCATGCTCTTTTCTTTTATAAATAAAGTCACAATTCCAATAAGTGAGATAACAGATATAATAAAAACACTAATTATTGAATATAACCAAACAATTAAGATCCCACTCATAATATCAAATTTAATTCTACTTTAAAATATATATCTTTAAAGGAGGAAAACCATTAAACCCAACTGAACTCAAGGTTGGAACATAGGCTCCTGCAGTTAAAACATACAACCTATCCCCTTCTTTTAGACCTGTTGGAAGAGTATATTTATAATCCTCATATAGAACATCAAGGGAATCACAGGTTGGCCCTGCTAAAATAATTTCCTTAGAATCCTTTGAAGAAAGAATTCTCTCAGAAAAGATTGGATATTTAATTGATTCATTAATTGTATCAAATAATCCATTATATATTCCACAATCAATGTACACCCATTCATATTGATTAATAATTGATTTCTTGGATATCATAATTACCTCAGTAACAAGAACACCAGAATCTGCAACAATTGATCTTCCTGGTTCAACTATAATGGTTGGAAAATTATCTCCGAAATCATCCTTTAATATTCTTGTGATTTCTTTTGTATAGGTATCAATGGATGGAGCAGACTTTAGATAATGTGCTGGAAAACCACCACCAATGTTTATTGCCTTTAGATCAATCCCATCTGCTTTCACAGAATCAAATAAATACCTACATTGGGACACAGCATTATCCCATTGTCCAACATCTCTTTGCTGGGATCCAACATGGAAGGATATCCCATAGGGTATCAATCCAAGATTCTTTGCTTCAATAATTAAATGATAAATCATGTCTGGATGAGCACCAAACTTTCTTGAGAGTGGCCAATCAGCTTCTCCACCTTCATTAATAATTCTAAAAAACACGTTAGATCCAGGAGCATTATTTGATATTTTTTTAAGATCAGTAATTGAATCAGAAACAAATAACCTAATTCCTTTTTCATAGGCATATTTCACATCTTCTTCTTTCTTAATTGTGTTTCCAAAGGAAATTCTATCTGGAGTAACACCAAGCTTTAATACCTGTTCAAGCTCAAAGATAGTTGCAACATCAAAACAAGAACCCTTACTTGCAAGTAACTCTAGAACTTCAGGCATGGAATTTGCTTTTACTGCATAATATATCTTAGCATAGGGCATAAGACGAGCTAACTCATCAAACTTATCTGCAATTTTTCTGAGATCAACAACAAGAAAAGGAGTTTTCTTATCTTTTGCAAATTCCTTAACATCATTCAACTCTTCTAAAGTCAAATAATCAAATATATTTTTTGAATCCCCATTTCCCATTCTAATAATCACCATATATGAATCTATAAATTTTTACTATTTAATCTAAAAAAAAAGAAATTAAATAAAATAATTATATATAAATCTTTATTTAAAGGTTTTTATTAGGATATTAAAAATGATTATTTTAAAATATAGGCCTGTAGAGGAGGAAATCCATTAAACTCAATGGAGCTATAGGTTGTTGTGTATGCTCCAGTACTAAAAATATATAGTCTATCTCCTTCTTTTATATCAGAAGGAAATGAATACTTGTAATCCATATACAAAACATCCATTGAATCACAGGTTGGTCCAGCAAGAATATATTCTTTCCTATCCTTAGATGAATTTGGGTTGTCTACAAATATTGGATACTTAATTGATTCATTAATTGTTTCAACAAGCCCACCAAACAAACCACAATCAACATACAACCATTCATATTGATTTAAAACAGATTTCTTGGATTTCATAACAACTTCTGTTACAATTACTCCAGCATCCCCCACAAGTGAACGCCCTGGCTCAATAATTATTTCAGGAAGATTTTCTCCAAAGTCTTCAGTTAATCTTCTTGTTATTTCGTTAGCATACACATCAAGTTCATGGGTTGGTTGAAGATAATGTGCTGGAAAACCACCCCCAAGATTAATTAATTTCAATTGAATACCATCTGCTTTCACAGAATCAAATAAATACCTACATTGGGAGATTGCTGTATCCCATTGTCCAACATCCCTCTGTTGGGATCCAACATGGAAGGATATTCCATAGGGAACTAAACCAAGATTCTTTGCTTCAATAATTAGATGATAAACCATGTCTGGATGAGCACCAAACTTCTTTGAGAGCGGCCAATCTGAATCTCCTCCTTCTGATAGAATTCTAAAAAACACGCAAGATCCTGGTGCATTTACAGCAAGCTTCTTAATGTCTGCTGTTGAATCTGAAGCAAATAGCCTAACTCCCTTTTCATAGGCATATCTAATATCTCTATCTTTCTTAATTGTATTTCCAAAAGATATTCTATCAGGAGTAATTCCAAGATTTAATAGTTTATTAAGTTCAAAAATGGTTGCAATATCAAAATTAGAACCCCTATCTGCAAGAAGCTTAATTACTTCCTCATGGGGATTTGCTTTAACCGCATAATATATTTTTGCATAGGGTAGGTTTTTCCTAAGCTCACTATATCTCATATCTATTTTATTAAGATCTAAAATTAGAAAGGGAGTATTCTTATCTTTTGCAAACTCTTTAATGTTTGTAAACTCATCAAAGGTCATATAATTCAATATAGACCTGGAAGAAGAATCAATTACCATGCATACACACCATTATTATGATTGTCAAATTATTATTTTTAATCAAGAATTCGATAAAATCATTTATATATTTTGTTAAACCTAAATTGTTTTTATACAATATATATTTAGAAATATATTTAAATCTTTTTATTATGCAAAACCAAAAATCATCTTTTTCCAATAGATTCTATATTAAAATTTCTTAATGGAGCTTCCAATTAATATTGCGGCTGTGATTATTCCAGCTGTTAATATAACATAGCCACCATCCAAATTATGATAGCCTGCCCAACCAGCACCAACCTTAATTACCCAGATTGAAAATGCAAAGTAAACTATTGCAAGAACAATAAGTAGTAGTGAAGTAATCATTACTCCAACCAAAAAGCCTATTGAATTTAAAAATTTATTCATAATTATCTTTCTCCAACTCTATTCTTATCTGTAATAAATATAAATTTAGCTTCACTTACTAGTTTAAAAAATCTAATTTGTTTCTTCTTTTCCTTTGAATCAAATATAATTAGATTCATACCTTCCCACAAAAGGAACCAACCAATTAATTCAAAAATAATTTGAAAAAAGGAGATTGCATTTAAGAATTCCTCATATCTAGGAAGTATATAAAAGAAAAGAAATATGGCAATAACTCCAAGCCCAATAAATAATGCTCCCTGCCTTACTAATTTTCTTTGTTTGGCTTTATGAACCAGATATTCAATATTAAAGAACTCGTTTAATCTTTTCTTGATTGTTAGCTCTTCTTTAACTATTCTTTGCTCCTTTGGGATAACAAACACTATATGATATTTGTCATAAACCAATTGCTGATCAACCCTATCAAGCTCAGAGATAAAATCATCTGAGATTGCCTTTGCACTATAGGGTCTTGGATCAAAATCAGAGAATATTTCACTATACTTATCTATAGATAGTATTATGGTTTTTATATTACTTTTTTTTGGCTTATTTATCTTCCAAAACATGATTATCAACCAATATTATATATACAAATGGATATAAATAAATATGTATTTATAAATGTTATAGACAATAAAATACATATTTAAAAAAGAACCAATTTGGAGCTGAGGACTATGGGACTTGCTAAAGGAATTAGAAAAATAGTAATTAAAGAAAGAATGAAACTTAGGAAACCAATAGAAAACAAGAAAAATTATACGGTTACACCTAAATACTTTGAGATTGGGGTTTCAAGAGAATCTAGAGCTCTTCTTGACAAGAACCCAGGATTAATAAAAAGCATACTTACCTTATCAAAAGAAATAGGAGTTATTACAGCAAAGGGAGTAATCAAGCAATATTCTGATCCAAAAGGTGGGTTTACTCTTGATCTAATTAGTAGAAATAAAATATTCACTCTTGGAGATAAGGCAACAAATGCAATATATAAATTAAGTTTAAAAAATCATAACCAAAAATACATTGTGGATGTTGGGATATCAAATTATAATTATGTAACCAGATCAGTTCAAACTGATGTAATTAAGAAAGCTGGTTTCAATGTGGTTGATCCAATTCATGCTGTGCTGGATAAAAAGAATAACAAAGGATTTGCAATTTATCCTGATTTTTCACAAAATTTAAAATCCATATCTGAACTAGGTTTATCAAGAAAGATGTACACAGCAATGAAAGAAAAATTAGATGATGTAAACAAGAAGGTAATTCAAACAATTAGGGAACACCACGGAGCACTTAATGTTACAGCAGATAGCACAATTAAGATAACTATGGAAAACATTAGAATTGACCCAAAAACAAAGAAGATATTTATTATTTTCTAAATATTATCTTTAGTTTAAAATATATATTGAGATTGTAAGAATTGTTGCAAACAAAACCCATAGAGCATATGGAATTAATAAATATGCAGATACTCTATTAATTTTATAAAAATAAACTATTGTAAACACTATCAATATCTCTAATATAACTATTTCTATACTTGATATTAATAAGAGATGTGCTTCAAAGAAAAGGTAACACCATAGTGCATTTAAAAAAAGTTGAATAATAAATAAAATCTTAGCAATATTAAATGTATTTCTTAACTTATGATGAACTTTTGAAATAAGTAATAAATAAAAGGATACACCAATCAAAATAAAAAGAATTGTCCAGGCTATTGGGAAAACAAAGTTTGGTGGTAGAAAGAAGGGTCTATTAATCAGCAAATACCAGGTAGCTGTGTTGCGTCCAGTAAAAAAAGATCCAATATATGCTGTTAATGCTACTAGAAACACAGACAACAAAAGTGCCTTTAGCTTAAGCTTAACTTTATTCATATCAAAAGAATAATAGGACAGATTTATATTTGTATCTTTCGAAACAATTTCTTTAATTATAATATATTAAACCTATCTTCTTCTAAATGGTTTTTTATTAACCGTATGGGCTCTATCTACATTATGTGATGAGGTTCTTTCTCTTCTTGGAGATGAGAATCTATCCACATGATCTTGACTTCTATCTCTTATGGAAGAATGATTTCTTTCTCTACCACGTGATGATACTCCACCTCTATTTGAAGATCTATTTCCAGAAGGGCCTCTAATTGGTTTTGTAATAACTAGTAATTTAAAGTTAGGTAATGTTTTTAGTTTAGCCTTAAAATTATATCCTCTTAGAATTCTTGTAAAATCATTAACCTCACTTGAAGTTATTATGGTTATTGCAAGCCCTTTCTTGCCAGCTCTTGCAGTTCTTCCAATTCTATGAATATATTGATTATCATCTCTTGGTAAATCAAAATTATAAATATATTCTAAATCATCTATGTGTATTCCTCTTGCAGAAACATCTGTAGAGATTAATACAGCTGTATTGTGTTTGTGGTATTCTGCTAAAGTGTTTGTTCTTTTGTTTTGCTCTAGCCCACCATGTAACCTAAAAGCTTCTATTTTGTTTTCCTTTAGATTATGATAGATTAGATCAACCTCTTGTCTTGTATTACAAAAAACAATTGATTTCTTATCTGAATGATTTGATAGTAAATCAACTAATAATGATATCTTATTGTGTTGCTTAACAATATAATAATCTTGCAATAGGTTTGTTGGATCAACATATGAATCAATTACAATTCTTTTTGCATTCTTAATGTATTCTTTTTCAATTTTAGATACATCTCTTGTAATTGTTGCAGAAAACAAAAGAATTTGCTTTTCTTTTGGGGTTTGCTTGAATATTTTTGTAATGTCATTGTAAAAGCCCATATCACACATTCTATCTGCTTCATCTAAGATTAGGTACTTAATGTTTTCAAGTCTTAGGTTACCTCTATTCATTTGATCAAGGAGTCTTCCAGGAGTTCCAACAACTATATCTGCTTTTTTTAAATCTGTTGCCTGCCTACTAATGGATGTTCCTCCAAAAACTGCACAGGTAAATAGTCCAGTGTGTTTTGAGAGCTTAACTGCTTCATCTAATATTTGATTAGCGAGCTCCCTTGTGGGGGTTACAATTAAAACTTTTATTTTTTTGTCTTGTTTTATTTGAGAACCAACACCAGCAAGAAATGCTAATGTTTTACCAGATCCTGTAGAGGATTGTACAATTAAGTTATTCCCAGAAAGTATTTCTGGAATAGATTTTTTTTGAACTTCAGTTGGTTCAGTGAACCCTTGATGTTCAATTGATTTTAATATATCTTTGTTTATTTTTAGTTTTTCAAATTCGTTCATAAATTATTCTTATCCTATTTTTGTATTTTAAAAGAGTGACTTCTTTTAAATTTTATTATCTCTTCGATTTTAAATTAAGAAAAAGTTACTTCTAGTAATATATAATATACTATAGAAAGAATATATAAATATATGGAAAATTCAAAAATCTAGTAATTATAACCCAATTGTATTTTTAAAAGAAACATCTTTTACATATTTTTTAGTGCATCTTTCTTTATAGGTATCAATAATTACCTTAAGATATTTTTTATTTAGATTAGATAAATCAGTAACATTGAATTGATTAGAAGTCCAAAGTGGTAAGTAATAATTTAATAACCATTCATCCCAACTATTAACCATTTTAATACCATATTTTTTTGGATTATTAGATATAGCACTTCCTGGATAGGGCTTAAACAAGCTAGGGAGTATAAAATCAACTTGTTTAGTTAAAATTAAGCGCTTAATTTCATTTAAATTTTGGTTAATTGTTTTATTAGTAGTACCTGGAAGTGCAATCATCCAATACACCCCAATTAATGCATTAGAATTGTCTCTTATGATTTGCATTGCTTCTTTCATCTGGCTATAACTTAATTGCTTGTTATTCTTATGAAGAACAGAATCATTACAATCTTCAACACCCAAGTTAATCAGTTTAAAATTTGCTTCATCCAACTTTCTTACAATTTCTGGTGTGGTATGATTTGCTCTCAAGTCACAAACAAAATATAAATTATTTAAATTTGATTTGATAATTGCATTCATTAATTTCACAAATCTGTTAACATCAATGCAAATTATATTGTCTGAAAAATGAATGGGGGTATTTGGAAGAAGGTGCTTATTTAAAAACTTTAATTCAGCAATAATATCGGTTGTTTTTCTAAATCTTATTGGGCCCTGAAACTTTGCACAAAATGCACAATTATATAAACATCCTCTCATATAGGTAATGTTTATATTATAATTATTCAAATCATCATCAAATAAAGAATAATCAGATGTGGGAATGCGTTCATTACCCAAATAAGTAATAGATTTATTAATTACAATTCTATCTTTCTGTTTATACCCAATACCATTTATTTTACTAAGAGGTTTGCTTGTTAATAATTTCAGAAAAGAAATCTCTCCTTCTTCCAAGACTACAAAATCTACAAATTTAGATTTTAAATAAGTTTTAGGATCATTAGTTGGACCTGAACCACCAATTACAACTTTAATGTTTGGATTACTTTTTTTAATATTTTTTGCAATGTTTAAAACAATAGAAAGAAAAGGAGATTTTGCGGTTATACCAATATAATCATATTTTTTTATATTTGAATTAATTTTATTCAAATCCAAATAATTGCAGTAGTCTATCTTAATACCTTTAATATTCGTTTTAAGATAGGTGCTCAAGGTTAGTAATCCTATTGAAAAGGTTTTTTTTGTGTAATTTATTACAGATGCACCTTTTGTTTCTGCCCACACATCCTCTAGTTCACACTTAAGCCTATTCAACCTTTCAAAATACTTTGGTTGAACAAAGGGAACTGAAGGAATATCAATTAAACCAATTCTCAAACAAAACACCTTTTTTATTATACAATTGATTTCTAGGATCGCAATTTTTACAAGTTGGTTTCTCTAGTATAGGACTTTTTTTAATTTTAGTGTATATTTTATTTAGATCCTCTTTTTTAAAATTACCAAACAAACAAAAACTATCCGAGTTATTATCAAATGAATTACATCTATATATATTCCCATTAATATCTATAAAAATCATTTTCTCGCATATTCTACAAGCATTTTTTAAATAGAACTTCGAAGTATATTCTTCACGCTCTAAATTATCAAAATCAATATTTGCTTTAAAATTAAATGAAGAAATTATCTTGGATTTATTTTTAATATTATTATAAATAGTGTTAAATTCAATCCATTGCGTCTTAGTTAAATGCAAATCATTATTAAACTTAACTGGAATTAAGTGCCATTCATCTACTTTTTCAATAAAATCAAATTCACTAAATTTAATAATTTTTTTATAATTAACATTAGTTATAACTGTATTTATTGATGTTTTTATATTCATGCGTTGTGCTTTTTTAATTCCAGAAATAACAATTGTAGTTAAATTCTTGATTCCTCTATTCTTTGAATGATAATCATCAACACTATCTAAAGAAAAAATGATTCCATTAGGCAACTTATATTTAAATAATTTATCCCAATTATCAACTAAAGTGCTTCCATTGGTTATCAACCCAAAATTCAGATTATTATCCTTTAAAAATTTATTTAACAAAGTAAACTTTGGATAGAGAGTTGGCTCCCCACCAGTGAATATTACATTAGCATATCCTTTACTCTTAAAAAATAAAAGTATATCCAATAATGTATTATACTTAAAATGCTCTGGCTTTCGTTTCCAAATACTACACATTCTACAATTTGCATTACATTTAGTTGTAAGGCGTATAAATATAATCTTAGAATTCATATTTTATTCATTTATTTTAAACTTTTTAGTGAAATCAGAATAATCTATAAAGGGCATAAATGTAAACCCTATATGTTTATTCCAAAAATCAGTTGCATCTTGTTTTGTAGAGGCATCAAATTTACCTAGTTTTTTTATAATTGGTTCTTCAATTAGTGGTAAAGGATAGATCCTTTCAAGAAAAGGATTCTTTTTAAGAAGTTCAATTGCTTGAACCTTATTATTTACAAGAAACACAATTCTTTGATAAGCAGACGTGTAACTAGGAGCAGTTTTTTGAACTTTAATATATTTATATTTAGTTAATTTATTAATTATTTTGTTCCCATTATTAATCCTATCTTCTAATAACAATGTAAAATACTTTAATTGAGGCAATAATACAGCCGCCTGAAATTCAGTCATTAAATTTTTACCACCAATAAATTCAGAAACAAATACCCTGTCTTTATTTTGAACTAGGCCTGCATGTCTTATTGCCTTTGCATAATCATATACCTTTTTTGATGAAGTTACAAATAGACCTCCATCTCCACAACTAATGTGTTTACAACTATTAAAACTAAAAGCAGAACAATCTCCAAAAGTTCCAACTGATTTTTTTTTATATTTTGCACCAAATGCTTGTGCACAATCCTCGATCAAATAAATTTTGTTTGATTTACAAAAATCACTCACTTCTTTAATCCCTGATGGATTTCCAAATAAATGAACAAAAATTATAGCTTTTGTTTTCTTGGTTACGCATTTTTTAAGTTCAATCACATCTAAATTAAATGTATTTGGATTTGTTTTACAGAGTACAGGTGTAGCTCCCACATTTAGAATTGCTTGTGCAGTAGCAATAAAAGTAAAACTGGGGATAATAACTTCATCCCTTTCTTTAATATTTAGTGCTTTAATACACATTTCTAAAGCACTACTTCCTGAATTAATTGTTAAACATTTTGCACCAATTAATGATTCACATTTACTTTGTACTTTATTATTAAATTCGTCTCTATAAATATTCCATTTCTTATTATCTATTAATTTATTTAGATTTTTTTTAATATCTAGGTCAATTTGATTAAAAACATTAATTATATTCATAATATTATCACTTCTTAAAATGTAGAATCATCTTTATCTTGCCATTCATTTTCCAGCTTATCTATGTATTCTTGTTTTATTTCAAAATATTTCTTTTGAACAATAGTTAATCCTGCTCCAAATTTGAAATCAAAAGATTGAAGCTCCATATCTTTTAAAATTTCTAATAGTACCTTTCTTGGGCCACTCCATTTTGGGTTTTTAGACCTACTAATGGTATCATGAAATAAAATTAATGCATTTTCTAATAACTTATCCTTAAAAGCACCCCAATCGAATTTAACAAATTCATAAAAATGAGAAGCATCAATACATAATAAATCAATAGAATCTATACCTTTATAGACATCAGTATTTACAAATTCTTGAGTAGTAAATAAATAATGTTGAATTATATTTCCCACATCAAAACTATTGAACCACTCTTTTGTTTTTTGTGTATCTTTCCAAAAGTCATCATCCAAAGAAGGATCAATAAAGTAGGCTTTACAATCAATATCATTATCTTTCATACCTTTCGCAATTAAAATTGGTAAAAAACCTCTACCTAATCCAATCATAACAGCTATTTTGGGTTTATACAATCTTGCAAATGAATAGTATAACCAACCTAAACCAATATTTTTAGTATTTATGTCTTTTTCTTCGTTATAGTCATATCGTCCACCAAATGATGGTTCTCCAGCAGCTACTGAGCCCTGTCCAGTTCTATTAGGATAGAGATCCTTATTTGATAAAAAATTATCTAACCAACTATCTAGCATTTATATCACCTAATTAAATGTAATTCCCACCATTTATACTAATTATTTGACCAGTAATGTGCTTTGATTTAATTGATAACAAAAAATCTATTAAATCTACTATATCTTCTGGTTCTCCTAATCTCTTCAAGAGGATACTATTTATAATTACATTTTTTTTAATACCCTGGGCCTTCAAGTTCTCATGTAACAAAGATGTATTTATAGGTCCAGGAGCAATTATGTTGACTCTTGTTTTTGGAGCTAATTCTTTTGCTGCAACTTTAGCAAAGCACTCTAGTGCAGCCTGTGTTGGAGCATATAGACTTGATCCAAATGGATTTGATCTTGGTGCAGTTGAAGAAATAAACACTATTGAACTATCTTTATTAAGCACAGAACCTAGGTCTTTCAAAACTAACATGTAACTAAATAAGTTTGTATTAAATACATCTATAATTTTTTCATAATTAATATCTACAATATTGGTTAGATCATAGTGGGAAGCATTAAAAATAATATAATCAACTGTCTTAAACTTTTGCTTAATTTGTTTAATAAGTTCATTTATTTTTTGTGTGTTTTTTAAATCAAATTCAATATAGGTTATATTCTTTTTATTAATCAATCTACTTCTTTGAATAGAAATAATCTTGTTACTTGTTTTATACTTATTTATACAAGCTTTTCCAATTCCCTTACTTCCACCAAATAACAATATATTCTTCATCTTTCCACCTTATTATGATAATTTATTTCTTTTTTAAATATAATGTGCTTAAGTATTTTATAAACCCCATGTATTGCTCCTAGTGATTTATAAAATACACCTAGAGGTATCTCTAAACCAAACAACCTAAGTTTATACACTTTAAAATCTGTATTTTTATTAAGAAAGTTAATTACACACAAATATCCGCTTAAATAATAAACCCAGACAAAAATAATCAATAACCAGAACAATAAAGCATTATACATTGTAAAAATAATTAACACAAATATAACCAAAAAAGGTCGTAATGCCCATTTAATTGCTAAAAACAGATGATTACAGTTTTGTAAAAATGCTATAGATAAAAACTTACTACTTCTTAGAATTCTATAGAATGTTAGATTTCCGAAAAACCAAAAAGTGTGTTGCTTATATAATGTAATTAGGCTTTCGGGGGATTCACAATAATCCTCAAAAGGAACAGGGTAAATTGGAATGTTATTTTTAGTTAAGGTAAAACCAATTTGAATTCCATCTGCAGGCCCAATCTCTGAAAAACCATTAATCCTAGTTAATACTTCCAACTTAAAAAATTCTCCGTGCCCCATACAATAGGGAGGAAATCTACTTTTCTTATTTGCTAATATTCTTCTATTGGTTGTAATAAACTGATTAATTTCAAATAAATAATTCCACATAGTTTGATAATAGGCATTAGCCAATAGAACAACATTATGTTTAATTTTATGTGAATTTAATAAATAATTCATATTCTGTTGAAATGCAACTTTTTTATTATCTTGTGTATATTTATAATTAATATATTTCAATGTGTCTAAATCAGGGTGAGAATCAGCATCATAGACCCCAATAAAAGTATGTTGATGAGTATTGTTCTTTTTAATATATTCTAATGCTACATTTAATTGATAAGCTCGTTTTTGAGCACTACCAGCATACTCAATAAATTTTACATTTTTAGATTTATGTTCTAAAATAAATTTATTTATGAAATCTTTGGTTTTAAGATTATCTTTTTTTCTAGAAGACTCTTTCTTATCTAGAGCAACAATAATTTCAAATTTGTTTTTTGAGTAATTAAAAGAGGAAATGTGCTTAAGTGTTTTTTCAATTACGTTTTGTTCTCTTAATGCGGGGATAAGAATATAAAAATATACTTTTTCAATAGTTGATTTTTTTTTAGTTAAAAATTGTTTTCGCTCTTTAAGATAATAGCTAAATGAAACAAATAAACTAATATATCCATTAATAATAAAATAGAGTATAATAAATAATCCAACAATTGCAAATGTATATATTAAAACCATAAATAACATAGATTAATAAGTATTATAAATTATTTGTATATGATGAAAAACCTTAGATAACACAAGTAAATATAGAATCCCTCCTCCCAGATTCGAACTGGGGATCTACCGGTCACTGCCTTTCTTCTCAGTGTTTACATAAAGTCTACAGCCGGTCGCACTAACCGCTGTGCTAAGGAGGGATTTATTCCTTAATAAAATACGGTTATATAATATATTATAAAGACAAAAAGGTATATAAATAGATTTCTCATAAACTATTTATAGGAAAATAGAAAAATATATAGTGAAATAAATGAAAAAAGAATACACAGGAATAACCTATAAAAAAATAGATTATTCAAACAAGAGAGAATTAACACTAGACTTGCTTAAACAAATCTATGAAATAAATGAATTAATTAATAAAGATATAATACCATTTCATAGATATGCTACTGCTCTTCAAACTAAACTTGGAAATGAAAAAAACAATCCTGAATGTTTCTATCTTGCTTTTAAAAATAATGAACTAATTTCGGGAATAGAAGGTTACTTTACAACAAAGGATCATTTCCATATAAATCATGGGTTCACTAGGAAAGAATATCAGAGAACAGGAGTTGGAACCAAAATTCTAATAAGAACTGTAGCTGATTTACGTGTACACCATAATGTTAAAACAATTGATGCAGTAATACACTCAGATGGTTTTAATATTGTCACAAAAAAGATAACAGGGCTTTACCCAATTAATAAAGAAAAAACAATCTATAGAATAAATAAATCAAATAAATTCAAATATGAATTTAAATCAGAACCAGAGATAGGAACAACGCACAAGAGAAATACAATTACAGTAAATAAAAATAAGGTATCTAGATTTGAACTTATTAAAAAATTATTTAAAGGCAAAAGAAAATAGTTTAACTCTTACCTATAATTTTTTTTAATTGTTTCTTTCGTGCTGGAAAAATTATTCCATGATAACCTATAATAAATCCTTTTGTAACCAAATACTTCTCAGTTAGGTAAACTACATATGCTTGAGCAAGAGCAGCCTTTAAATCTTTATGCATATCTTCTACGAGAAGAGCAATGATTATCTTTTTTGTTTTTGCAGAATTAACGTCTGTAAAGAACTTAGCAGGTTCCTGTGCCATTAAACTTTCTGTATCCTTACTAAATTTAGTAATATCTATTATTTGTTCAAGATATTCTTTTATTTTTGTATTGGTTGAAATTTGAATAGCAGCTAAAAATTCAACAATATCTGTTTTAGTAACCTCTGGAGTAATCTTCATTTTTTTAACAGAAACAAATCCTTTTAAATTTGAAACAAATTGTATATTTTCTTCCATATTTTATCATTCCTTTTTTAATTCATATTATAAATTATAATTATCTTTATTTAATCATAGAAATAAATGTTTATATTCCTTGTGGTCACTTCTGTTTAAAGCATTTAGTACATCTTGCTTGATAGATATCTGTCCCACCAATGACCACAGTATCTGTTTGATGTCCTTTTCTATAGGTTTTTGTTGCTGCTTCACCACAATTATTGCAAACAGCATCAAGATGAATCACATAATCAGAAATTGCCATTAAAAAACCAATATGATTTTTCCCATCTTTAAATGGAAATGGATCTCCAAGATAGGTTTGATTTAATCCGCTAGTAAATACATTAATTCCTTGACTTGTTAATCTTTTAATAACATCAAGAATATCTGATTCAAAGAATTGAACCTCATCAATAAAAATATTTTTTAATGATTGTTCTTTATTATTTGCATTAGAAAAATATGTAGAGCATATTTGATAGATCTCTTCTGATGTTTTCACAATATTTGCAGGGATTGCTCTCCCATCATGATTAA
This sequence comes from uncultured archaeon, assembly GCA_964496765.1. GTDB lineage: Archaea > Iainarchaeota > Iainarchaeia > Iainarchaeales > CSSED10-239 > JBAWVI01. The sequence goes on from CAZCAP010000001.1 coordinate 84,215, forward strand.
CAACCTTCTCTTCTGAATATCTATGATCAATAAATGGTTTAAAGAGAAAAGATTTTCTTCTTCCAATCTCTTCTCTTGAAAATAGTCTTAGAAGTTCAGTTGTTTTCCCTGAAAACATTGGTCCTGTAATTGTAGTGAGCTTACCCATAATTTATCATACATTATTTAATTTTTTCAAAACTTGCTTTATCTAAAATAAATTTATACCCTGGCATTGGAACAAAACGCGTTTTAACTCCAAAATAATTATTTAAAATTTCAAGATAAACTTTTGTAGGAGGCATTTTATTTTTAATTCTTAATTGCATTAAATCAAATTTTTTCTTTGTATATAATTTTTCACGTAATAATCTTTCAAATAAAATGCGTTTTTTAACCATATTATAAAATGCATAGTCATTCTTAAGTATATTAATTGCTTCTGGATTATTTTTACAATAGGACTCAATAATGTCCTTATCTGTAATTGTATGTTTATATTTTTTATATTCTTCATTAATTATTTTATTTGTTTTTTTTGTAAAAGTAAAAAAGGTTCTCCCTATGTTTTTACTTGTTTTTTTATCAATAATTAAAATTCCTTCTATATCTATATTTTTAAAAAACAGTTTATCTACATGCCCAGCAATATCTCCAACAGATGGAAGAGCAGGTTTATCATTGAACCTACGGCTAATATGAGAATGATAGGCCCTATCTTGAAGTTTGCCTAAGTTTAAACTTACGGTCCTTTTATTTCTAATCTTACTTATTTCTTCTAATTCAGAAAATGGAGCATTTTTCTTTGTAAAAATAGCTTCTTTTTTAGTTATGTTAGGAGTAGATTCAACAATTTCTTTTGAAGTTCTATATCCAATTGGCTTAACATATTTACTTAGTTTTTTTATTGGAGGCATAATATCAAATAAAATTAAGAACCAGATATTTTAAAAATAGATTTCTTTTAAATTGTAAATAAAAGAGGCTAGTGGTCTGCTATAAGCCGCTTTCTGTACTAAATTGGCAATCTGTCTTATGCGGAGGTAAATTTCTCCTTGCACCACACTCTTTCTGATAAATTTTTCAGCAATTCTTGTTTCTCCTCAGTGATTACACATCACAGGATAACAGAAACAAGCTGTCCTTTTTCTGTTCAGAAAGCATCCTTTGCAGGATGTTTGTCTTTTTATTAAGGGTGAGCGGACTTTCCTTGTCTGTTAAACCCAAAGGCTTAACAAGCATGCCAAAACACAAACCACTAACATATATATTAAGAGAAAAAGTATATTTAAAGATATTGATTGGAGGACAGTAAGTACTGTCCAACAAATATAACAATATCACTTATTCCTAATTACTTCATTCACAGCTGAATAAAATCCACCCATAATTACATAAACAATAAATAACAAAATAATTGCACCAATATAGTACATTATATTTGCATTTATTCCCAATAATTGTAGGATTCCTAATAATATAGCAACGCCTAATAAATACATTACAAAGTAACCTATTAAAAAAAGCATTGAAACTAAAAAGTTTTTTGTCCAAATAGTCTTTAGATTAGATCTGAATGCAAAGAAGTTTTCGAATTTCTTATTTTGGAAATATTTAACAAATCCAACTAGTTTAATCAACTCTACAATTCCAGCAATAACCATGAATATTGCCATAATTATTGAAACAACTAGTATTAAGGCTGGATTTATTGTTGGACTTAGTGTAATTAAATAATAGGGAATAAAACCAATTAAAACAATTATTCCTTCAATTATAAAAAATATAATTGATACAAGAATAAACATTCCAGAAAACTTAAGTATGTTTCCCCAGGTTTTATTATTATATTTATTTAATTTTCCTGTATTAAGTAAACTTGCAAGGAAACCAGTACCTAGAATCAAGATAAGTGCTGCAGAGATTATTAAAGTAACCTCACTAATTAATGCAAAAAGCATAAGAGCAAAAATAATCCATAAAAATTTGATATTAATATATGGGAAACCAAGTGTTTTTCTTAAATCAAACATATCTTTTCATTTCTCCTAAATATTTTTTAAATTAGTAAATTCTTTTATTGATTGAAAGTAAAATACGTTGCTTGAAATTTAAGTGGACTCTGCGAGACTCGAACTCGCGGCCTCGTCCTTGCAAGGGACGCGATCTACCAACTGATCTAAGAGCCCAATATATAATTTATTGTTGATTTTCTTACTATATACTAATATAATTATGCTTAAATATATTTATAAATACATCTTATACTAAATAATTTTTTAAAAATCAAATTTAAGGAAATACTAGTTTCCAGCTTAAACAATTAAATAAAGGTAAAATAAAGATTAATAATAAAAGAATTAATAAAGACAGGATTAAGTAAAAAATGATTTGTTTAACCTTTATTTTCTTTTGCTTATTTGTTCTTTTAAATGCTTTTCCTAATCTAAAAAAGAGTATTGGAATCAAAAAAGATTGAATAACATAAAAAGTACACCAAATTGATGGAGAGGCTGTGCAAACATTCACAGAGAAAAGAAAATAACCAACAAAAACATAAATTGCACTAAGAATGAAAGAAATATCTGCAATAGTTAATAAATAAATTAATATTGTATGCTTTGATTTATCATCTTTAATCTCAGAATTTATTTTGAAAGCACAAATATGCCAATAAATAAAAAAGAACAACCAAACTATTGCCCACAAACCAGCAGAACTATGTTGCAAATAAAAGCTTGTTGATCCAAAAGTTAGTGGAGAAAAAATTATTTGCAAGGAAACAAGAAAAATAGGAATAATAGCTATCCAACTATATATTTTTGTATTTGATAAGATTTCAAGTGATCTAAGAAAGAAATATACAGCACAAATTGAAATTATTAAACCAATTTTGTAGATTATTGTATTATTTGTTAATAAAGATAAAAATTCAAAAAATTGATGCAATCCAATACATAAAAATATAGCCATTGAAGAATATAAAAATGGTAGTAACCATTTTTTTTCTGAATTTTCATATTTATTTTTATAATAGAAAAAATAAATTACAGCAGATATTAGAATAATTAAAGATGTGGCTAACTGCACTCCAAGACTATAACACATAAGTTAATTAATGTAATATAAATTTATAAATAGATATTGTTTAATTGAAAATAATCTACTCTGATAATAGGATAGAAAATAATAATTATCAGAACTTAGAATTAAATTGAAAATCGAAGTTAAGATCTTGTATGTGGAGAAAACTTTCTTTACATTTTTTCTTTGAAATAGACATTTGAGTCATCTCAAAATCAATTTATATTTTGTATATAAATTATTTAGGAGGTGATCCGTCCGCAGGTTCCCCTACGGACACCTTGTTACAACTTAGTCTGTCTCGCGGGATATAGAATTACTTCGACCTCTAAAGATTGAAGTTCATCCACACTCCACTCAACTGGCTTGATGGGCGGTGTGTGCAAGGCGCAGGGACATATTCACCGCGCGATAGTGACACGCGATTACTGGGGATTCCAGCTTCATGAGGGTGAGTTGCAACCCTCAATCCGGACTTGGATTACGTTTCTGTGATTGCCACCCCCTTTCGGGTTAGAGACACATTGTCGTAACCATTGTATGCCGCGTGTTGCCCAGGACATTAGCGCTATACAGACCTACCTTCGCCCATTCCTTCCTCATTGTTACCAATGCAGTCTTATTAGAGTGCCTCTCCATCATAAAGAAAGAAAGTAGCAACTAATAATATGGGTCTCGCCCGTTACCTGAGTTAACAGGAAGCTTCGCAGTACGAGCTGACGATGGCCATACAGCAGCTTTCAGCGTATCAGGTAAACCCTTCAGATTGACCGTCATCTGGCTGTCAGCCCTGGTGAGATATCTGGCGTTTCATCCAATTAAACCGCAGCATCCACCCCTTGTAGTGCACCCCCGCCAATTCCATTAAGTTTCAGTCTTGCGACCATACTTCCCAGGTGGTGGATTTAATGATTTCTCTTCGGCCCTGAGTTAACTCGTAGTTAACCCAACACCTAATCCACATCGTTTACAGCTGGGACTAACCGGGTATCTAATCCGGGTTGCGCCCCCAGCTTTCGTGTCTCATTGTCAGATTAGTTCTCGTTTGGCGCCTTCGCCACAGGTGGTCCTCCTAGTATCTTAAGATTCTACTCCTACTCTAGGAATACCCCAAACGTCTCCCTATCTCTAGTTCTGTCAGTATCTTTTGCAATTCAACTGATTAAGTCAGCTGCTTTCACAAAAGACTTAACAAACCAACTACACACGCTTTAAACCAAATAATGCTGGATACCACTCGGGGATTACGTATTACCGCGGCGGCTGGCACGCATATTGCCCCCCCCTTATTCGTATTGTTATCGACACAATACAAAAGCTTACGAATGTAAGCACTTGGAATTCCTTTATCACGGTTTCCCGCATTGTAAAATTTTCGTAACTGCTGCACCCCGTAGGGCTAGGAACATTATCTCAGTTTCCTTCTCCGGGCTCCCTCTCTCAAGGCCCGTACAGATCTTCGGCTTGGTAGGCAATTACCCTGCCAACTACCTAATCTGACGCAGTCCCATCTTTTCGCACTTAAATCTACATGACAACTTAAGCCTTTGAAAAATCAATCATTCCAGATTTGATTTTCTATAGAGCATTATCCTTAGTTTCCCAAGTTTTACTCTTCAAAAAGGTAGGTTGACTACGCGTTACTGAGCCGTTCGCCAAAGTTCATCATGGTTAGAACTTTTAGACTTGCATGTCTTAGTCGAATTCCAATAGCAGTACCCACCAGCAGGATCAGCTGGAATTGGTATTAATTATTATGCACACAAAGATATTTTGTAAATTTGCACAAATTGCTTTTGTTTAGCTATTTGTTTCGTCTTCTCCCAACATCAGACTCAAAAAAATTTGAGACCTCATCATTATACAAGATCCACAGTTTTACCTAAAATAGATTTAGATAAAAAAGAAACTTGATATTACCTCATTTGAAAAATTCAAACGCGGTAATATAATAATGGAGTAGAAATGTTTATAAAGGTATATGTCGTTTTCCTCAGAAAAAGAAAGATTTCGGGTAGACCTATAACCTTATTTAGTTAATTTTTCAAGAAATCTTATTTTTTTAAGATATTTCTTATTTCCTCTTAATAAGTATATATACCTATACATTTTAAGAAGCATTCCTAATTTAACAACAATTACCTTATTTTTTTTGTATATTATTGTTTCTCTAAGCCTATAATCTTCAAGAACAGATAAAGCAAGCTTATCATAGGATCCTTTCTTGAAAGCCATTATATCTATTTCTGTTCCAAACAATTGAAAATCAAATCTTCCACCAGTGTCTGATTTATAATCCTTTGAATTAAATGTAACTTCTTTTATCTTAGAAAGAACATTATCTATCTTCCTTAAATCTTTATAAAAAATAAATATATCAATGTCATTTGCTATTTTTCTAAGCCCTCTTATCTTTAGAGACAAAGATCCAAACACAAAATAAGTTATTTTTTCTTTGTTAAATAAATCAATTATAAAAAATAGAGCTTTATTAAAATTTTTCTTCATTGATTATCCTAATTTTTTTTATTTTTAGATAGTATTTCTTTTGCAATTTTTTGTCTTTTCTTAATATCCATTTTAGGCCCAACTAATGTAGTTATATATCCAGGATATTTTTCAAAATAAATATTACCTGACAACTCTCCAAACTTGGAATCATCAATTTTGGGCATAGGGTATAATTTAGTATGAATGTGATTTACTCCTTGCCCTTCAAAAACCATTGCAACCCTCTTAACCCCTAATCCTTTTTCAAGAATCTTTGCAACCTTCTTTGAAATTAATAGTAACTTTGTATATACGCTAGGAGATAAATCAAAAACATAAGAACCATAATGTTCTTTTGTTAATACAAGAGTTGCACCTTTTATATTTGGGTGGGCATCTAAAATAGCAATAAAAATTTTATCTTCATATATGATTGCAGCTTCAAGTTCCTTCTTTGCAATCTTACAAAACACACAATCAGATTTTTGCTTCATAATTGTCCAATAAATATAACACTAACCTTAATAATAAATAGTTTTTTAAAAAAAAGGAAAAATAAAAAAAGAAAAGTGCTTCATTTAAATTTATGAAGCAGCTTTCTTTCTTAAGTATCTTCTCTCTCTCTTCTTCTCTCTCATCTTCTTCTTCTTCCATTTCCATCTTTCTCTGGATCTGGTTTTCTTAAACCTACTAGAATCTTTTTTTCTCGTACCCATTTTTTTCACTTCACATTTTATTAATCATTATTTATTTTTGGGAATAGAATACTTTTCTTTGTTTCAGAATAACTTATTGTTTCTTCTTCCCTTTTCATGGTTTATTTTTTTATTTTAAACCATTGTACATCAACCATCGCCTGTTAATCTGGCGTGCAATTGAGGCTATGCCCCGAATGGGATTCGGACCCATGTTGTCGGCTTGAAAGGCCAAAGTGATTACCGGGCTACACTATCGGGGCATATATTAACAGCTCTAGATGTAAAATAATAATAAATTACAAAAACAGCCTAATATAATTAAAGAAGCGATTTATTTATATATTATTTGTTTTCTATAATATTAAAGGTAATCTAATTATATTTTAAGAAAGTATTAATTTTAACCTAAAACCATGGAGTATGAGTGAAAATTTATGGAAACATTAGCAAAAGAAAGAAGATTAAAAAATATGTGGGTTTGCATGGCCTGTAATGGAGTATCACGTGCAAAGCTAAAACCTACTTTTTGTAAAAGATGTGGCTCCATTAGAATGAGAGCAAAGAAGAAAGGAAAGAGAACAAAGTAAATTTAACTTTGTTTTTTTATTTTTTATTTCAAAACCATTTATTTATTGTTCTTTGTTTATCTTTTTCTTCTCTTGCTTTAATATATTCATCAAGTTGATTCTTTATTCTATCACTTGAGAATCCAGCCTTATTAATTAATATATTTTCAATCTCTTCTCTTGAAAAACTACCTTTCTTTATTTCAGGAGAAGGAGTTATATTTGGATTTCTAAATATTTTTTCTATTTCTTTATAATTAAATGGAATGTCTTTTCCTTTTTCTTTCAGATATTCATCTATCTCTTCAAAGGAACTATATTTTTGTACTAACTTATAAGCAGTTTGTGGACCTATACCCTGTACCTTTTCATTAAAATCAGTCCCTATTAGGATTGATAACCACAATAATTTATCATAGGTTAGATTAAGTTTAGTGTATATACAATCAGCATGAATAATCTCTGGGCTAACATCAACATATACATTTTTATGTGGTATTTTTTTCTTTCCAGAAACAGCAACGTTCTTTAGAAGATGGGGTGAACCAAAGAGAATACAATCATAATCTTGTGAAATAGTATAATCAAGCAAATTATTATTTGTTAGATAAGATATTTGAGCTTCTGCTTCTCCAGGAGCATCAATATAGGACAACCCCATTGCAAGAATCAGCTCCTTTGCTTCATTAATTATCTTAGAATCAATGGTTGCTGCTTGACGAGCAAACTTATTCATGTCCTGTAAATTGCCTTCATCATATGCTTTTTGATAATTTTCTTTTGCGACTTCTCTTTTTCCTCGTCTATAATCTTTTGTTTGTTTTTTAAGCTCATGACTAACTCCATCAAAAACAAAAGTTATGTGTGGAGTATACTTTGAAATGTTCATAAACCTATAGAATAAACCAGAATAATGACTTGTTATCTCTCCTCTTTCATTCTTAAGAGGCTCACCATCAATCCCTCTAATGGTTGTAACAAATTGAAATAAAACATTATAGGCATCAAAACCTAGTCTCTTATTTTTAAGATTATTTAAATCAAACTTAGTTTTACAGGAATCAATAAGTCCAGAAAATGCAATACCCATAAATTCTTCTCCTAACATAATTGGATACAGAAAAGCATTTAAAAACATGCTTATTATATATTATATATAAACAAATCTGCATCTATAGTACAGTGGTTAGTATGAGAGCCCTCCAAGCTTTAGACTCGAGTTCGAATCTCGATAGATGCACTCTCAAATTTATATATTATAAGAAATTTATTTTTTTCTTAAAAAAGGTTTAAAGGTATGAGGCTCAGATTTGCTAAATTTGGAAAAATAAGAGAAAACATTAAATCAACTAGTTCTAGAAAAATAAATAACACATCAACTAAAGAAAGAATTGCTAATAACACAAGCTTCAGTAGAAAATTAACTTCAACTAGCAATCTATCTATTAAGAAAAAAATACTTGCTGCACAAAAATTAGCAAAAACATTACCTTCATTAAAACAAAAGGAGCCAGCTAAACCATCTATTAAAAAAAAAATCAAACAAATTAGTAGGCCCCCACTAGTAAATGAACATATATCAAAAACTAAAATTAATCCAATTAATAATTTACACGATCTAATTTCTCAAAAGAAACAATTGATTCATAATCACATTGAATGGATATGGACTGAATATAATAAAAAAAGGTTAGCCAAAGATAAAAGAATAAGCACAACGATAATTTATGAAACACTAAAAGCAAAAGAACTATTGAAAGAAACAGAACCTCTTGAGATAAAAGTAACTAGTCATTATGATGTAGAAATAGAAGAACTAAAGAAAGAATTAAAAGAATATGAGGAAAACCCTGAACGGATTGTATTTAAAATTAAAAAAGAAGAAGCAAAAATAAGGGACCTTGATGAGAAAATTAAAAAAATAAACCTTCAATCTATTATTGATGAACGTAACATCTTACATAATGAGCTTACGGTACTCTCAAAGTTAAACCAAGAACACCATCATCTAAGAGATGAATTTACTAAACAAAAATATGTTCGTGATGGAAAATTGAACGTAATTGCATTACTAAAGGAAAAGTTAGATTCAATCTGTAAAGAACATAAAGTAACAGGAAGGTTAAAGATAGCATTAAACTCTTTGGTTGATAATTATACAGTTAAATATTTTAAACAAGATATAATTAATCACATGAAATATAGAAATCAAAGAATAGATGAACTAGACCTAAAATATTCACAAAAGGAACATGAACTTAAACCATTACTTTTTGAGAAAGAAAATATTGAAAAAAATATCAATTATCAAAAGAAACATTTACCCGTTCATCAAAGAATTGTAAAAAAATATGAGATAAGAAGAGAAATAGATGATCTTGAAGGATTAAGAAGAAGAGAAATAAACCAAATAAAGGTTGAAAAAACAAATGAACAAATCTATTCTCAAAAATTAGATCAAGCAAGAAAATTAGCCAAAATTGAAAATAGATTATATAAACTTATTAATTATATTAAAAAATAGAGGAATTAATATGAAAGATTGTATATTTTGTAAAATTAAGAAAGAAAAGGTTCCTTGTCACAAAGTTTATGAGGACAAGGATTTTATTGCTTTCCTGGACATCAATCCAATTGCAAAAGGGCATACTCTAGTTATTCCAAAGAAGCATTTCACAAACGTTCTTGATGCTGATGATAAATTACTTAAAAAATTACTTCCAGTGATTAAAAAGATAATGTTGAACCACAAAGAAAAACTTAATTGTGATGGATTCAATATCCTAAATGCAAATGAAAAAGCAGGCCAACAATCAGTATTCCATCTCCACTTCCATATCATTCCAAGATTTAATGATGATGGGTATAACACATGGCCAATAACAGGATATGAAAACGAAGATCTTACAGAATTATCTGAAAAATTAAAATTGTGAGAAGCTATGCCAATAAACAGAAGAAGTGTACTTTTAAATGAATTAAAAAGAATAAAACCAAAAACAAATAATGGAAAACACGTATATGATCTTGATAAAAGACATCTAGTTCTTGATTACAAACACTCACCTTCTAATCCCATAGGTAAACCAATATCTCTTAATAGTTTGTCCGCAATTAAAGAAGGATACAAAAGATTAATTCAAATACAAAAACAAAAAAATAAGCAACTTATCTTAGACATGGAAACTGCAAACAAGCTGCTTAGAGAGGAAGGAATACCAACAACTAGAGAGAAACCAAGAGAGTACAATCAAGCTATTAGAGAAAAATTAGTGAAATCAATATCAGAACATGCAGAACATGAACAAAAAGAATTAAATATAAAAATTAAACAAATTCTTGATAAAACAAAAAGCTCAAGACAATTATTGGAACAATATAACAGGCTCCAGGATATTTTAATCTCCAAAATAAACTCTCAATTTAGAACTAGGGGTAAATTAATAGACCCAAGAGGAGAGATATTTAAAAGAAATGCACTTAGAGAGATTACAACAATTTTAGAAAACACAAACCCAAACAATATACCTACTGCTCTTAATCGTATACAATTAATTATTATTAATTGGTAATAAATGAATAAAAAGAATACAATAATAATTACATGTGTTTTTTTAATATTAACAGTCTATGGATTTACTATGAATGAACAAAAAAATAAATTTGGAAAAGATGTATTCCAAGCTCAAGTTGCTGGACATTTCTATCCAGGAACAAGCAAGAACATAATAAAAGACCTAGATTCTTTCTTTAATAAAGCAGAAATGAATTATTCTGGAGAAGAAGTCTTTGCTCTTATTACTCCACATGCTGGCTACGATTATTCTGGACAAACAGCAATGGATGCATATAAAAAACTTTATTTTTCTCTTATTTTATCTAATAAAAATAATTATAATGTAATTGTTATTGGTCCTGCCCACAGGCTCTATTTTAAAGGAATTTCAACTCTTTCTTCCTCTGAGTATCAAACACCTCTTGGTAAAGTAAAGCTTGATAACACAGAATTAAAAAAATACACTAATGATTCTGCATTCAAAGATGAGCATTCAATAGAAGTGCAAATTCCTTTTCTACAATACATATTTAATAAAGCAAATAAAAATCTTACAATCACTCCAATTCTATTGGGGGATATAAATAAATCAGAAACCATTAAGATAGTAAGTGAACTAATAGATGAAAACACAATAATCATTGTCTCATCTGATCTTTCTCATTTTAATAAAGATAAAATTGCAAGAGAGATTGATAAAATTTGTATAAATAATATTTTATCTGGAGAAGAAGATATTGATGCCTGCGGAGAAGCAGGAATAAATATATTAAACGAACTTGTAGCGAAAGACAAGAACATTAAAAAAGAATTTATTAATTATTCAAACTCTGGAGACGTCACTGGAGATAAAAATTCTGTTGTTGGGTATGCTTCCTTTTCCTATTATTATGCATCCAGTGAAAATATATTAATTAAGCTTGCAAGAAAAGCAATATATGATAAACTATCTAATCAAAAAACAAACAAAGAAGAAATAAAAGAAATTATTCCAAAGGAATACCTAGAAACAAAAGGTGTGTTTGTAACTCTTACAATAAATAATAGACTACGAGGTTGTATTGGGAATATTATAGGAACCAGTCCTATCTATGAAGGGGTAATTGATAATGCAAAAAATTCAGCATTCTCTGATCCAAGATTTAATCAACTAACAAATAAAGAGCTTGAGAAAACTGATATTGAGGTTTCTATTCTTTCTGTCCCATCTCCTTGTTCCCTCAGAGATATTAAAAAGAATGATGGGGTAATTCTAGAAAAAGGATCTAATTCAGCAATTTATTTACCACAGGTTTGGGATCAGCTACCAAGCAAGGATGAATTTCTTGGAACGCTTTGTGAAAAAGCAGGTTTAGAATGGGATTGCTACAATGATTCAAAAACAATTTTCAAGAAGTTTAATGTGGAGATAATTAAATGAAAGAAGCTCTCTTTTATAAAAAACTCAAAGATAAAAAAGTTCAATGTATTGCCTGTAATAGGTTTTGTGTTATTCCCATTGAAGAGACTGGTTTTTGTAGGGTTAGGAAAAATATAAATGGTATTCTTTATTCTCTGGTTTATGGTAAACCTGTTGCAATAAATGTGGATCCAATAGAGAAAAAACCTATTTATGATTTTCTTCCAGGAACAAAGACTTTAAGCTTTGGCACCCTTGGATGTAACTTTGATTGTTCATTCTGTCAAAATTATAATATCTCTAATGCTAAAGAAGAAAAAGAAATAAACAAGATTTGCAACACATCTCCAAAAAAAATTGTTTCTCTTGCGCTCGAAAATAATTGTCCAAGCATATCATACACCTATACTGAACCAACTATCTTTATAGAATATGCTCTTGAAACAATGAAACTTGCAAACGAAAATGGGCTAAAGAATATTTGGGTAACAAATGGGTACATGTCAAGTGATGTTGCAAAAGAAATAACTAAATATTTAGATGCAATAAACATAGATATTAAAGGGGATAGTGAATTCTATAAAAAGCTAATTAATGAAACCGATGTTAACCTAGTTCTTAAAAATATAAAATTCTTTAAGGAGAATAATGTACACGTTGAGGTTACAAACCTTCTAATTGAAAGAGAGAACACAAGACCTGAACAAATTGAATGGATATGCAAAGAGATTGCAAAAATATCAAAGGATATTCCAATTCATTTTTCAAGAAGCTTTCCTCACTATAGAATGCGAAAAATAACTCCTACCAGGATAGATACTTTAAAACTTGCAGAAAAAATTGCAAAAAAAGAAGGACTAAAGAAAGTATATCTTGGAAATATTTAATTTACAGAAAATAAGGCAAGATATTTAATATTAATAATAGAACAATTAATGCTCCAAAGAATTTTGCAACTCTCTTCATTCTTTTTCTTTGATTATGTTTCTTATTTAAATAATCAGAGAAGATTATCTGTGACATTCCACCACCATCGAATGGGAATGAAGGAAGATAATTAACTGTAGCAATTATGAAATTCAATAAAGCAGACCACAACAGAACACCAAAGATTGCTTTATACACATAATATTTAAATGGGATTTGGAGATCAGGATCAGGAAGAACTCCACTAGTAAATCCAAGTCTACCCATCTCATTTGCTCTTAAAACAACCATTTTTTGTTCTCCTGTGGTTGGATTCTTAATTATAAAATTATTATCTACGTTTAATTTAACCGCAGAATTCAAAGAATTTTGCGTAACAATTATTTTATTGTTAACTGCATAAATAATATCATTCACATCTAAAACTCCATAGGCTGGAGAAGGGAATACACTTCCACAAATATCTGTATTTTGATCAACAGCATAAACATAAACTGAATCCATCTTACTAGTCCCTATTGATTGAGAATAGTTTGTCATTACTGGAGTAAAAGCTAAAAACAATAAAAAGAAAACAATTGCTAGAATTACATTACTCATTGGACCAGCAGAATACATTCTTGCAATATCTCTTTTATTCTTTTTTTCAATATCTTTTTCATCTGGCTCAACAAATGCACCAAGTGGAAGAAGAGCAGCAAACATAAAACCCATTGATTTTAGTTTTACTTTCATTTTTCTTAATAGCACACCATGAGAAACTTCATGAACTATTGCAGCAATTATTAAAATTATCCATCCATACCATGGAATAAATATATCTACCTTTGGCATTTGTACACCAGGAATAACTAATCCAACTCCTGGACAAGCACTTCCTCCCTGACCCACAGCCACCTTTGCAAGTATATCATAGGCAGAGAATAGGAGTGAACCAAGAGTAAACCCAGCAAGCCCCATGATTCCAGTTAATACAACAATTCCCATTGCAAACCATTCAGGAATAAGTACACTTGAAAATAACATTTTTTGGGTTAAAATATAGGTTAGATAAGATAAAACCAAACCAGATCCAATAAAAATTAATAAACGTTGATATATACTTTTTACTTTATCACGAATAATATAGTCTAAACCAAAAGCACCAAAACCAATAACAATACCAATATCTGTTATTATATTCAAAAATTTAGTTGGTTTTGCTAGTTTGTCTAAATACTTGATTAATCTCTTTGTTCTTACCATTATAAGAAAACCAAGATATAAATCTAGTTTTAATAATTTTTTTGCAATTATTGCAAAAACGCCAATAATTAGGATCACTAATAAAATCCATAAAACTACAATCATGTTCTTCTAGCTCGTTTTGTTTTGTGTTACTTTTAGCCTAAATCTTGTTTATATTAATTAAGCTATTATTTATAAATGGGTTTGTTTACTTAAATTATTCCAAATAATAATAAAATTCCAAGTATAAATAAGATAATACCTGCAATTAAATGAAAGTATTTGATGTTTCTTTGCTTCCATTCTCCAACTTTCTGTACTTCGGTCACTCCAAAGTAAATAATAAAAGTAATTGCAAGCATTGGAAGAATAAAAATCACATTGTATAACAGTAGTATTGGTAAGGCAGATAATAAACTACCATAGGATAGGAGATTACCAAGAATCACATAGGGTCCAATGGTACATGGAATCAAAAATACTGATACGAAAATACCAACAATGAACGCACCAGCTGGTGAAGTTACTTTTGATATTAGTCTTTGAACCCTTGATCTAAAAGACATGGGCATTTCGGTTCCAATTGTTCCTGGTCTATAATTAAAATAATCCTTTAATTGCATAATAGCAAGGAATAAGGCAAATAAAGCAATTACCTTATAGATGACTGTACGAATAATATCCACGCCTGGTATTAATTTAAATATATTAACTAAAAACAAACCATAAATAAAATAAAGTACAAAGATAGCAAGAGAAAATGCGAGCCCAGAATATAGTACCTTTCTTCTTTTACCTACATTGGTTGTCATTATTGTTAACAATAATAAGATTAGAACCGCAAATTCACAAGGATTAACAGCATCAACCAATGCTAAAGAAACAACAGTCCACAGAGACACTTTTTTTTGAGAAGTATTAATTTGTGAAATTCCATTACAATTTGAATCTGAATTAACATCAACAATAATCTCCTGTGATTGGCAAACTTCTGAAATGGTTGTAGTCCCATTCCAATAAAAATTATAACCATTAAGCTCAACAGCATTATCAAAATCTATCTTTCCATAGGATATTTCTATACTTGTATTAAGTAACATCTTATGATTATTATTACGAATAACTGAATCCACATCAGAACTAGTTAATAATTGATATAAGTCTTCGTTTGAAATAGTTGATTGCCCAGTTTTAAATAGAGCTCTGTCTTTATACCAGATAGTTGGAAGCCCAGAAAGATTATTTATTTTAAGATTAGAGAATGAATTAACATCTCCTTCAGAATAAATACTAACGGGAAGTGGATAAATATTATTCACGTTATTTGTTTTTAAGTATTCGTCAAACTGGGATGTAATTTCTTCAAAAAAGAAAACATTTTCTTTATCCAAGATAAGTTGAGGAACATTATAATTAGAATTATAGCCACCTGTTACATAGGGGATGATCTGTTGACCATTAACCTGCTTATCTCCCACTTCATATTCTATAACAAGTATATTTTCATTTCTAACGGTATCACCAAACAAGATAGGATCAACCTTTGCACAATGAGGGCATCCTAATTTAGTAAAGTAAACCGCACAAATAGGTTCTGTTGAAGGGGTATCTGCAAAAAGAAAACCACTAAACATACTTAAAAATAAAATAATTGAAATAAAAACAATAATTTTATTTTTTGAAATCATAATTTATCAGGTCAGGTTCATATTCTTAAAATTAGAATTAATCTCATATATTATATATCTAAACCTTTAAATAGATTATTGTTTTCTTCGGCTTCTTGGAATGGAATACGTAATTGACTTCTAACTTTTTTTTCTGCTCTATAATCAACAGTTTTTTCTAACACTGGGTTTAGTCTTCTTAGCCAATCAATTAATTCTCTTAGTTTCTTAAAATCAGGATTAGTTATTAATCTATTACATTTAACTGTATATTCATGTGTAAACTGATGGAATAGTTTTCTTAGGAATTCATCATAACCAAGAATATTAAAATCTGATATTTTATTAACAACACCTAATAATTCCTTTTCTAAATTTTCTTTGTATACCTTATAATTTGCATGTTTAAAAACATCCGCTTCTTTTAATATTTTAAATAATGCAGTTGTATGTAAATCCATTTTTTTCTTATTATTTCGAAGTTGGGAAGCATATTTTTCCAGGGTTCTAAAATTAGATATTATTTCCTTTTGATTACGTAACTTTGCATTCATTGATTTTTTGGTTTTCTGTTGTTCAGTTAAATTTTCAATGGACAGACTTTTACCTTTCCTATTAACAGGATCAATAAATATTGGTCTATAATGACTATCATTTACTTTCAGATGATACTTAAGAGTTCTACCAGAATCTGAAACTTTTTTATTATATTTATCTAAAAGAGTGATTAAATCAAACTTTGGTTTGTATCTTACTATCTTTTTATTTGATTTACTGATTTTAAGAATTCTATGAACATTTAATTCAAACTCTGGATATTTCATTTCCTTTGGTGTTCTTGGTCTTTTAACTGATGGCATGTACTATTCCTCTGTCCTTATCTTAAATAATATTTATATCCAACAAGTTTATAGACTAATTTTGCTAGGGTATAGCTTTCAGGAAAATAATCATCTTCCTTCCCTGTTGGTGTAAACTCAACAATATCTGCACCAATTACATTCTTTTCTCTAAATATAACTCGAAGAAGAGAAAGAAGTTGGTTATAGTTTATTCCTCCAGGCTCAAGTGCTGCTGTGTTTCTAATAATTGATGGATCAAGAACATCCACATCAATTGAGATAAAGATATTCTTTGGTAGTTTTTTTAATTGATTAAGAAATAATTTGTTTTTAGATAAATCATAAAACGTGCTTTGATTGTCCAAGAAGTCTTGCATTTTTATTAAAGAGATATTTTTATTATCTTTACTTTTTAGAAATTCATTTTCATAAAAGTCCATTGTTCTAACTCCAACAATCAAAGATTTATGTTTTTCAGAAATTATTTTTGTAGTACATGCCTGCCACCAGGTATCCTTTCCCCATGAATCATAGCAATCAGGATGAGTATCAAAAACAATTATTCCAAATTCTTCATTCTTCTTTTCATAGATCTTTTCAAAAGCAGAGATTAGAGGAATAGTTGTTGAATGATCAGATCCTAGAATAATTGGAAACTTATCCTTAGTTAGTTTAAGATCAGAGAGATAATTAACTATCTTTGGAGATATCTTAATAAAATCCTTATCTTTAAGAGAGAAAATATTTTCTGTATATATCCCTTGGAGATAAGATTCTTTTCCAAGTTCAAGATCAAAATAATCAATATTAGTGGATGCTTTAAGGATTACTTCTGGTGCCCTGTAGGCTCCACTACCATGAGCAAGAGGGATATCATAGGAAATTGGTATGATTATAACCTTTGATTTCTTTTTGTCACTATGTTCCTTTGGAACATTCATAAAATTTAATTTTTTTACCATTGGGATCATTCCTCAAACTCTATTTCTGGTCTTTCTAAATTAAAAAGATCTGTGTAATAGATGTAAGCTCCTGCATTTAAAAAAATTAATTTAGCTCCTATCTTCGGTTCTTTTCCTTCTTTGAAATACACCCTATACCTAAATATATCTTCTGATGCTGGGGTTAATCCCTTTATTGTGAAAGGAGTTCCTTTTTCAGCATCCACATCATCAACCTCACCATCAACCAATAATTTAATGTGGGTTACAAGTGTATCCATTGATGAATTGAAAAGAGAAGCGTCTATAAAGATGGTATTATCCACAATATTCTTGATTGTACTAACAAGCTTACCAGCAGGAGCAGCAATTGCTCTTCCTGGCTCAATAATTAATTGAATATTATTTTTATTTACAAAAGTTTTTAGTTCTTTTATTTCTTTGTAAACATTATCAATTACAGAAACACTTATGTTCTTGTAGGGAACAGGAATTCCTCCACCAATATCTAAATATTTAATTATACTTATTGTTTCTTTGGTTAATGAATCAGATAATTCATTAATTAATTCCCATTCAGATAGATTTTGAGTTTTTCTATGAACATGCACACCAAGTGCTTCAATTTTTTTATTACCTTTTAGTTTAGAAATTAATTCATTTACTTCTTTGGAATAGAATCCATAAACAAAATACCTTCCTGTTTGAATTGTGTATTCTTTTAATCTCATTCTTAAAAGAAGAGTGATTTTTGTTTCTTGGGAGGTATCACTGTCCAAGAAATATAACAAGTTATTTAAATCATTTTGATTATCAACAATAAATTTATTTATTTTATTTTTAAATAAAATATCAAGTTCTTCTTTTTCTGGAGAATGGAGCATAAACCAAATCTTTGTTTTATCTTTAACATAGATTAATTCGTTTATATGATGAAGTAGGAAACTTGATGTTGTGTTGTCTTCCAGGATTGTTGTGAGATATGGATTAGATTTAACACTATAGGCAATAATATTTGATAATTCACTTAATTTATTATACTCTGATATTACCTTTGACTTTGAAAATATAAATTTTGCTTTTGACAACATAGTTTAAACCATTTTATTTTATTTCACAAACATATTCAGGGAAACTATCAACTAAATCTGTTGTTGACATCTTTTTTGGCTCCAATAAACCAGTTTTTTTGTTTTTAACTAAATAATCTATAACTCCTTTTTTAAAATTAAGATGAGTGACCTTCTCAATCCCTAAAGATAAAAGATCTGTTCTATACAAAATAACCGCTCCCTTACTTGTTGGCTTAAATCCAAGATGCTCTGCAAATCCAGGAAAGCTTTCAAACATCCAAGTATTTATAACTATTTTTTTAATATTATTTTTTTTACAATGTTTTTTAAGATAATTAATTGAAGTTTTAATTTGATGAAGATCGCTTATTGTTTTAGGACCCTTCCGCTCTATCTTTTCTATATATAATATTTTTCCATCTCGTTTTGATTCAACAAAATAATTTTTTGAAAAAATTCCAACATTATCTCTCCAAACAATAGTATGATAATTATTATTTTCAATGAAGCTATGACCTCTTTCATATATATCTCTAAATAGTTCTTTGTGTGATTTCCTAATTTTATCATTCTTGATTATATTTTCATTAATTACTACTTTTTTATTATACTTCTTATCTAAGTAATCAAATACTTCATTTACTCTTTCTTGTTTCCTAGTTGTTTTACGAAAAGGTATAAATCTCATATAATCATCAAATTACTTAATTATTCCTTCATTAACTAGATCATCCAATGCTTTTGTTATTGCTATTGGGAAAGTAATGGTCACGTCTCCAATCACAGTGACTGCGTCTGCATCATCCTTTATCTTACCCCAGGATTTTGCTTCATCTGTTGTTGCTCCTGAAAGTGAACCAGACTTAGGAGATGCAGTTGTCATATAGAGTGCATAGTCTGCTCCTCCGTTAATCAAAGTTGTTAAAATCACGTGATGCTTAGAAATTCCACCACCAAGAGCAATTATTCCTTTCTTCTCATCATGACTTGTTGAAAAAATAATATCTTTAAAATCATTTATAATATCCACATTGAAATCAGGATGATCTTGTTTAAACATATAAAGATGGAACCCAAATGAACCATCAGTTATTGCAGGACAGAAAATTGGAACATTATTCTTTGCTGCTTGATAGAGAATAGAGTTTTCATCATTTAATTTTAATCCAATCTCTTTAATCAATTCAGAGATTTGCCAAACTTTCTTAATACCATACAAATCCAATAAAAGTTTTTGCATCTTTCCTTCAAAATTAGAATAGCTCTCACTTGTTATATAAATATCCCCAACCCTATTATGTCCCTTCTCATATAATTCTTCATCATTTGAAGAAAAGGTACCTAAAATAAACTTTTCTCCATCTGCTTTCATAATATCTTCTTCAATTGAACCAACAGTAGTTACAATAACATCACACATTTTTAATTTAATTAGTTGTGCAAAAAAACCTCTAAGTCCAGAAGTCACCATATTAGAAGTAAATGAAAAATATATTTTTGCTCCATTCTTTTTCATTTTTTTAATTAACTCACTAGCTCTATATAGTTCATAGGATTGAAAACCAACCCCAGAATAGGAATTAACTAATTCTGATACTGTTAGTCCTTTCTTCCAAAATAAATCCTTTGTGTATTGCATAATTTTATCACATAATAAGTATATTATATATATTTTATGAGAAAAAGCAAATATAAATATATTTATTAACAAAAAGCAGACTTTTTAAACCTAATTTACATATAAATAGATATATGCCTTTAAGAAAGCCAATATCTGTTCCAGAACCAAGAATATTTAAATATTCAGCTATTGGTAGAAACAAATTTTCAAAAAAATTAAAACTGGATCCAGAAATTAATCAAAAGGAAACAGCTCTACTTATATTACCAGGAAAAAATGGTATTCATGAAATTGCAAGAGAAAGAAGAAAAAAAGCAGTTGTTGTTGATGATCAAAAACTTGAAAACAATTTAAATAATTTTTTTTTAAAGATGCATTCAAAGGGAATACTTAACTTTAGAAACAGAGCGCGTATTCTACACACCCACATCATGGATTACAAAAAAGTAATCAAGGGTGTTGAGAAATTTGTTGCTCTCCCAAGCATTTCTGATATAAAGGATCTAATGAATAGCTATCAAAGACTAAGACATGGCTATGAAATAATAGGTGTGTTTGATTCAAAAAGAAATGAATGTGGATACACAGTAATAAAAATAAACAGAGAAAAGATAAGTAAAGATAATCTTAAGTTTATTGCTGATCTTAAAGAAAACTCACAGGGGGATAAAGAAATTCTTTATTCTAGATTATCAAGAATGGGACTTGAGATATACTTTACTCCAGTGCCAGGATACAAGCTTGATAGAAATTTTAATTATGTTAAAGAAAAATAAAAAGAGGAAATTAAATGACAAAAAGAATATATAGATCTAAAAAAGATATGATACTAGGAGGAGTTTGTGGTGGATTTGCAAACTACTTTAATCTTGATCCGGTTTTAGTTAGGATTATATGGTTCGTCCTATGTTTCGTGGGAGGAATAGGAATCATAGCATACATTTTATTTTGGATATTCACACCACTTAAATAAATAAAAACAGGAGGGAAATATGATTAAACATTGTGTTGGTGCAGTAATCTATAACTCAGAAGGAAAGATTTTTCTAATGACCTCTGAAAAATGGGTTGGGTATATTGTTCCTGGTGGAAAAATAGAAGAGGGAGAGGATGAAATTAGTGCGCTTAGAAGAGAAATTAAAGAAGAACTTGGAATAGAAATAATAGATATTAAAAAAGTTGGAGAAAAAGTTAAATCTCCAAGTAAAGATTTTAAGAAAGATAGTACAATAACAATTCATTTCATTGATTTCTTCGCAAAAGCAGAAAGCACGAGAATAATTCCAAATCAAGAAGTTAGTTCCTGGGATTGGTATTCAATTGATGATGCACTTAAGTTAGCTCTACTGGATACCACTAGAGAATTTATTGAAAAATTTAAGAAATATGTAACCAGTGGTTTAATTAGATTTGATTAACCTGAGGCATACCAAACTTAAAATTTGCTTGTGGAAAGTAATCAACCCTGGGAATCTTTGATTTTTGAAATCTTAGAATATCATCTTTTTCTGTTATTCCACTATTATGAAGCATTCCATTCATTTTTGCAAAGATTATATTTGTTGCAACACAATCCCCCATTGCCCTATGTGCCTGTGGGTTACTTACCTCAAAATAATCACACAAAGAAGCAAGCTTTCTTGATGCTAGATCAGGAAGTAGTCTTCTAGAAAGCCTAATTGTACACAAGCGATTATTCAAAAGAGATCTTTCTAAATGTTTTTCTGAATTATGATTTATAAATCCAAAATCAAATCCAACATTATGTCCAACCATAACATCTTCTCCTAAAAAATTAAGAAATCCAGGAAGAACTTGTTTAATTGGTTTCTCATACCTAACCATTTCATTATCAATTCCTGTTAAATTAGTAATAAACTCAGGAATTAAACATTCTGGATTAACAAGAGATTGAAACTTATCAACAACCCTATTGTCTCTTACTCTAAGAGCTGCAATTTCAGTTATCTTACAAAAATGTTTTGATAGTCCAGTTGTTTCAACATCAAGAACAACATAATCTGTAAGCATATTTTATCTTTCCTTATTTAATTTATAGAAAATAGGTTTATCTTCTAGAAGATAGTAAAACAAAATATTTATAAAAAGATTTAAATTAAAAGAAAAAAAAAGAAAAAGGAAGGAAATTAGATGAGATTTATATCTCATCTAAACCGAAATCATTATCGTATGATCTTCTAGATCCACCCTTTGATGGCATTTGAGGAGAGTTCTTTCCAGTGAACATTCTACTACCTTTAATGAATGGTGACTTTACTCCTGTAAAGATTGCAATTACTTCAATCTTGTTCTCAAATGTAGGATCTATTCTTGCACCCCAGATAACAGCTGCGTTTGGATCAATCTCATCTGTTAACATTTCACCAACAGCGTTTGCTTCTCCAAGTGTTAATTCAGTTCCACCTGTAATGTGTAATAAACAACCAGATGCTCCTGTAATATCAACATCTAAAAGTGCATTCTTTAATGTGTCTTCAACAACTTCTTCAATCTTATTAACTGATTGTGATTCTCCAACAGCAATAACAGATAATCCCTTACCGCCCATTACTGTTCTTATGTCTGCATAATCTAAGTTAATTAATGAAGGCTGTGTTATTGTTTCTGTAATTCCTCTTACTGTTCTAGCAATTACTTCATCAGCAACCCTGAAAGCATCTTGCATTGGTAAGTTTGGAACTAATTCAACTAATCTATTGTTATCAATTATAATTACTGTATCACAAACATCCTTTAGTAACATAATTCCTTCTTCAGCTTTTACTAATCTTGCTCTTTCAAGTGCGAATGGATATGTAACAATAGCAACAACAATAGCTCCTTGTCCTTTAGCTATTTGAGCGATTACTGGAGATGCTCCTGTTCCTGTTCCTCCACCCATACCTGTTGTGATGAAAAGCATATCAACACCATCAAGTATTTCTTCAAGTGCGCCCTTTGAAACTTCAGCAGCCTTAGCTCCGATTTCTGGATAAGCTCCTGCACCAAGTCCGTTTGTAACTGATTTTCCAATTAATAATTTTGTAATATCATCTGAAATTATTCCTAAGTGTTGTCTATCTGTATTAACAGCAACTAATTCTGCACCAGCAACTCCCATAGCTGAAATTCTGTTTACAGAGTTGTTTCCTGCACCACCAACACCAATTACCATAATCTTTGGAGCTGCAAATTCTTCATTCTTATTAAAAGTAGCAGATCCTCCTGATCCCTGACTATCTACTGCACTCGTTACAATTGATTTCATTTAATACACCTCATATCTTTTTTTTCTTATTTACTTAAATAAACAACTAGAAAAGGCAGAAAAACACTCCTTTTCAAATATAACTGCTATAATACAGTTATTTCTTAGATATTATATATATATGAAAGGTTTTATAAACCTATTGGTGCTTTACCTTTATTTGAGCAGGTTGGGGGGTTTGTGGTCCCTTGTAACCGGAAATCCACATCACGCCGGAACTATACCTATTAGAAGGGGAACAAGCAATATGCTACCCTTTATAAAATTGCTGACAATTCGTCCACGAAGATCGAATTTATTAGCTAACCCTGCCAGGTCCGGAAGGAAGCAGCAGTATTCTAATGGTTTGGTGCTTTATGGGTAACGGATTCGAGATCTTGTAAAGTCAAGTAGTAGATTAAACTGGTCTTCGACTAATGGGTGCTCATAATCTTTATTATTTCTGTTTCTTAAAAAAATCTTTGATTTATAGTTCTTTTTGTACTTAATTTTACTTAACACGATAAATAAGTGTAATATTAGCTTTAATTCTTAATCAAAGTGTATTTTTCCCTATTACAAAACAAGCTGAAAATCAAAGAAAAGTGAAATGTTTATATATATTTTTGTACATACTTATAATATATATAGCAAGATTACTTTTTCTAATCTTAATAAATTAAAATTAGTAATTAGTTGTTATTTAAAAAAGAGGAGTTGAAGCAATATGCAAAAAATAAAACTAACTTTCCCAGATGGTGCTATTAAAGAAGTAGAATCTGGAATCTCCTCTTCTGATGTAATAAAAAATTACATAGGGGAGAGGTTACTTCAAGCAGCAATAGCTGTTAAAGTAAATACAGTAACACAAGATCTAATTACTCCTCTAACAACTGATTGCACTTTCCAAGTACTAACCTTCAAAGATGAAGAAGGAATAGAAATATTCAGACATTCTTCTAGTCATATTCTAGCTCTGGCTATTAAAAAACAATTTCCAGAAGCTAAACTAGCTATAGGTCCAGCAATTGAAGATGGTTTCTACTATGACATAGATATTGATAAACCATTTAGTGAAGAGGATCTAAGAAAAATTGAAGAAGAAATGAATAGAATAATTAAAGCTGATCTACCTTTTAAAAGAATAGAATCACCTTCAAATGAAGCAAAAAAGTATTTAACAGGAGAACCCTATAAGCTTGAAATGATTGATGAGCTTAAGGCTTCTGGAGAAAAAATATCTATTTATTATCTTGGTAATGAATGGTGTGATTTATGTCTAGGACCACACGTTCCATCATCAGGAAAAATAAAAGCAATTAAATTACTTAGAACCTCAGGTGCCTATTGGAAGGGAGATAGTAAAAACAAACAACTTCAAAGGGTTTACGGTATTTCTTTTCCAGAAAAGAAAACTCTCGATGAATACCTAAAAATGCTTGAAGAATCACAGAGAAGAGATCATCGTAGAATAGGAAGAGAGATGGATTTATTCTCATTTCATGATGATGCACCTGGAATGCCTTTCTTCCATGATAAGGGAACATTCATTTGGAATACTCTTGTTGAGTATGTAACAGAAGTCATGAAAAAAAGAAATTATGAAATAAATAAAACACCAATAATCTTAAACAAATCTCTATGGTTACAATCAGGACATTGGGATCATTATAAGGATAATATGTATTTTACAAAAATTGATGATCAGGATTTTGCAATTAAACCAATGAACTGTCCAGGAAATATATTAATCTATAAAACACATCAATATTCATATAGAGATCTACCAATTAGAGCTGGTGAGTTTGGGTTAGTTCATAGGCATGAACTATCTGGTGCTCTTTCAGGTCTTTTCAGAGTTAGATGCTTTACTCAGGATGATGCTCATGTTTTTTGTACGCAGGAACAAATTAAGGATGAAGCTAAAGATTTAATTTCATTTGTTGATGAGGTTTACAAAACATTTGGATTTGATTACACAATGGAATTATCCACAAGACCAGAAAAAGCAATGGGTGATCCAAACCTATGGGAATCAGCAGAGAATACATTAAAAGAAGTTCTTGATGAAACAAAAAAAGAATATAAGATTAATCACGGTGATGGTGCATTCTATGGTCCAAAGATAGATTTCCATTTAAAGAATGGATTTGGTAAGCCATGGCAATGTGGAACAATACAACTTGATTTCCAAATGCCAGAGAAGTTTGATTTAACCTATGAAGGAGATGATAATCAAAAACATAGACCTGTTATGCTTCATAGAACAATCATAGGCTCCGTTGAAAGATTCATGGGTATTTTAATTGAAAAGTTTGAAGGGAAGTTTCCGCTATGGATTTCTCCAACTCAAATAACAATTCTTACAATTGCTGATAGGCACAATGAATACGCAAAGGAACTAGAAAAAGAATTCAGATCTGCAGGCTTCAGTGTTTTAATGAGCATGGATGCAGAGACAATGAACAAGAAGATAAGAAATGCAGAGGTTGCAAAAATAAACTATATTCTTGTTGTTGGAGACAAAGAACAGGAAAACAAAACAGTTAACGTAAGAACAAGAGATAATCAGATTCTTGGAGAAAAGAAAGTCTCTGATTTCATAAAAGAACTTCAGGAAGAAATTAAATCTAAAAAGATTTAATTTTTTTATTTCCTTTTTTCTTTAAAACACATTGAACTTTTTTTAAATACAAATCCATCGTTTGCTAGAAATTTAATTGTAACACCAAATTCATTATAAATATCAAATAAAATCTTAGTAGATAGGCCAATCAACTGCTCTCTGTATTCATCTTTTGGCTTGTTGCCATCAAAATACTTATCTAATTTTCTTTTTTCAATTATTGCATCATATTCATTGATTGCTCTTTCTCGAATATATTTTTTTAATGTAAGATAATCTATTACCCCGGGTCTTTCTTTTCTAGTAAACATCTTCGCATAAATTTTCTGGAATAAACTATTATTATTTTTAAGAACATCTATTTTATTATTCATTATTTTATTATCTACTTTAAATACAATTGCACCCTGTACCTGTTTATCAGAAACAACTACAATCACATCACTATATTTTTTCTTAAGACCATAGGGTTTGAATATATCTAATATGCTTGGAAGTATTGCATCTTTATAATAGTGAGTATGTATATCATATCCTTTTCTATTAAGTACTAACTTTCTCTCAAGTACACTTCTAAAAGAATTAAAAAGTGTTTTTTTCAGTTCAACATTCCCTTTAACTGGTTTAAAAAAAGCAGCTTCTTTCCTATCAAATTTATACAGTTGCTCCACCTGTTTCAGGATAGGTTTTCTTGACTTATTTACTAACTTCATAAATTAATCCAAATTTATTATTTAATTAAATATCTAATGTCGGGAACTTGATTCAAATTTGCAAAGCATTAAGCACAAGATCCTAAATCATGGCTATTAAATAACTCAGGAATCTGTATATTATAAATATATTAGAAAAGATATGTTTTTAAAAAGAAGTTAAAAAATAGTGATTCTATAAACCTAAAGTGGTGTGTAAAAAAAATTGAGTTTTTGAAAATCATTAACTAAATAACTTTCCTCAAAAAAACAATAAGTTCTAGCTTAAGCATACTAGTTTAAGAAAGATGCGAACCTTTCCAACCCTTTCTACACACCAATAAAATTAAGATACAGAATAATTATAAATCTATCGTTTAGAGATTATGCCGACTAATAGATAGTATTAAAAACAAGAAAAAAGAAATTTAATCAATAGTTACTTCAAGCTTAATTTTAACAAAAAATGCAGGGTACAGGATTCGAACCTGCGAAGCACTAAGCAATGGATTTTGAGTCCATCCCCTTTGACCGCTCGGGAAACCCTGCCTTAACCTCTTGCGCCAGGTTAACGAGCGCATGGTTGACATATTAATAAATAATTTATTCAGTTATTCTTAAATAATATATACATAGATACTTATTTTAATCTTTATTATTAAAATAAAAAATAGAAAGAAGATAATAAAGTAATTATTTACTTCTTCTCTGAAGTAGTAACGTTATTTGTAACCATATTTACTTTCTTCTGAAACACATAGAAATAAACAGTAGTGGTTATATTTGTAGCAATTATAACTAGGAATGCAATAGGCAATATCATAACTGTTACAGGATTAACTATATTCATTGCAATTGGAATGGTTGCTAAAACTGCAGCAGCAAGGCCTCTTGCATGTAAAGAAAAAATAACTTCTTTGTCATTTCTAATTTCTGCATTCTCTTTAGCTAATATCTTAATAACTAGAGATCTTGCAATTAAAGATAAAACAATAACTGCTATTGAAATCAAAAGAACCATTTGATTAATACCAGAAAAGTCAACTATTAGGCCTAAATATATAAAGAAAAAGGCTTTAATAAATAAAGATATTTCTGTTTGAAATTTGGTAATGGTCTCACTTAATACAAACTCTTTTGTTCTAAGTATCCTTGTTAATTCAGCACTGTTTCCTAGTATAATTCCAAACACAAGTGCTCCAATTGCCCCATTACCCTTTGCGAACTCAATTAAAACATAAAGTATAATTAAAAAAGATAAAGTTAAAAGATACCCATATTCCTTTGCATAATTAAAGTCTCTTAGTACCTTCATCCAAATTATCCCACCAACACCAACAATTACAATTGCAATTGCATAGGCACCCAAGAGGTTTTGAGCAATGGATGGAATGCTTGTTGTTTTTGCTAATATTATATCAATTACAACCATTGCAATAACAACACACAATGAATCTGTAATTGCAGATTCAAGAGTTAATAATGTTTTTGTTCCTGGACTTGCTTTTGTATCCTTAATTAGAGGTATGATTACAGCAGATGATGTTCCTCCAACAATGGCTCCAATTAAGATACCATAGAGAATTGGAATTGCAAATACAAGATTTAAAAATAAAGTTATAAAAGTAACAGTGAAAATGAAAACAAGAACAGTGAAAATAGTGGTTTTACTTAGCTCCTTTAGAACCTTATAGAAATTAAGAGATAATCCACCTTCAAATAATAATATCATTAATGCAAGTGCACCCACAAAAGGAGCAAATGCTTTTAGGGTTGATAAATAGGTGTTAGAGATTAAATGCAAACCAGGCCCTATTAGAAAACCAATAACTATTAAAAATACTAAATCAGATATCTTTGTTTTTCTTAGGAATAGGTTTCCAAAGAAACCAACAAGAAAAACACCAGCAATGGATAATAATAAAATACCTGTATTAATCATATTTATATGGTATAATAAAAATATTTATAAACACTATTAATTCAAGGAAAGATGAAGGAATTAATTCATTCCTTTATTTTTCTACACTCTAGATAAAACCTTTTCTCATTTGCTTCTCCCATTGAAAAGCTCTTTCTTGGTAAAGCACCATCAAGAACAACAGTTCTAAAGAA
Source organism: uncultured archaeon (assembly GCA_964496765.1). Lineage (GTDB taxonomy): Archaea > Iainarchaeota > Iainarchaeia > Iainarchaeales > CSSED10-239 > JBAWVI01. Next base: position 112,965 of record CAZCAP010000001.1, read on the forward strand.
TTGTTTTTTGGAGATTAGTGGAAGATAAAAACCACAATTTTTTTCTTTACTTGCTAATGTTGCAAGAACCTCAGAACCATGAACATAATCTATTTTTTCTGCAAAACCATTTTGCATGAACTTGTCCAAAAATTCCTGCAAAGTTCCAACAGGAAGATTATTTTTTGGAGGCCTTATTTTAATTAAACCACAACCTTTCTCAGAAACAAAGCCAATAACATGCTTTGTTTTTTGTTTCTCTTTCCTAACTAACTCAATCATCTCTTCTTTAGTTAGCTTCTTCTTCATTTTAAAAGAACCTCCAAAGAAAGCTTTCATTTCTTTAATTATATCCTTATTTAAATTAAAGATAACCCTATGTATTGCTTCAAACTCCAAAGATTCATCATGTATGTTAACAAGCTCAACAAGTGCATACCTTCTAGGGTCATTAATAATGTCTTCTTTATTAACTGTTGTTCTCTTAATTTCTTCCCAAATAGATTTTGCAGTTGCTAAAGAATGATTTCCATCCCCCATTGCATACAACAAAAGAGGAAGATCTTCCTTAAGCTTATATTTTTTCTTAAATACTTTCTGGGTTGCTAGCTTTTCAAGTCCCTTAACTATCTTCTTTTCAAATTTCTTCTTAACAAGATACCCTTCCAGGTGTCCACCATTCTCCATAAGCTCAAAATCATAGAGCTTATCCATATCTTCTTTCTTTTCGGTTAAGATATCCACTACTTTACCTCTAGGATCATCAATTAATACCATAACATGTGGGGATTCAATAAGAGCATCCTTTCTAATAGTGATTCTTGGAGGTAGTCTCTCTAAAATAGTGCCTTCTGTTGCTCTTATAAGCGTCTTTGAATCCCTATTATAGTCATATTTATCTAAATCTAGACAAACAACTAATCCTTTTCTTGTTTTCCCTTCTTTTATTCTTCTTTCAACATAAACAAACCCATTATGTTCTTGAAACAAACCAGAAGATAGATATTCATTCATTGTGTTAACTATACTTGTTATTCTTTCTTCCTTATTTGGTTCTTCTAGATAGATTTCTGGATAAACCATCTTTAGGGTTGAAGGTGCATCACCAACTATTTTTTTAATATTATTCCAATAATCTGGTTCTGAGGTATATTGATCAACTGCAACCATAGACCATTTATTAAGATCTATTCCTTTTTTAGGAAGTAGGATATCAGGAACACAAATTCCAATTTCTTCATATTTTCTAATGGGTTTTGATTTCATTTGTTTTCAACTCCTTGTTTCTTATTCATAGTTAGTTATATATAAGTTAGAATAATAGGGAAAATAAGTAAAATAATAGTAGAAGAATAAGTTTAAATAAGCTTCTTTCATATACTTATGTTAATCATTATCAATAACAGCGTCTGCTTCTATTTCAACTTCCCAATCAGGATTAATAAAAGCTTTAACTTCAACGAATGTGCAAACTGGTTGAATTTTTAAGAAATATTCACCATGTGCTTTTGCTACCACTTTCCATTTCGTGATGTCTTTTAGATATATTCTTGTTCTAATAACATCTTCTAGTCTTCCGTTTGCTTTTTCAAGAGCATCCTTAATTATTTCAAGACAGCGAATTGATTGATTGTAAGCATCACCAGGATAACAAGTAGAACCATCTTCTGAAATTGGAGCTGTTCCACTAATTGCTATTATGTTTCCAATTCTTGTAGCTCTTGAGAAACCAATCTCTTTTTCCAAAGGTTGATTATAAATTATATTTTTTCTAATCATACAATCATCAAATTGTAAATTTTTTTTTCCTGAGGATTTTTTTCTCAAGAAAGAAAGACTAGACACAGAGGACGGGATTCGAAACTACAGATTATAACCTCACGAACCATAACGAATATATATTCAATACCTTTAAAAACATTTCCTAACATAATATGAATATAGATTCAAAATAAAGGAGGAATTTTATGCCAAATAAAGATGGAACAGGACCAGAAGGAAAAGGATCACAAACAGGTAGAGCACAAGGTAATTGTAATCCAAATAAAAATCAAACAATTACTAAAGGTTTGGGACTTAGAAAAAGAGCTACCCAATAAAGTAGCCCTTTTTATTTCTTTTCTTTTTTATATATTTAATCAAATAAAGGAATAAAAATATGAAACTATTAATTTCATTGAACAATAATAATGGCAGGATGTCAGAATTAAGTAATCATTTTGGGGGTTGTGCCTATTATGCAATATACAATACCACAAACGAAAAGCTTGAAATAATTAAAAACACCATAGATCACTCCAATAACAAGGACCCTTTTACTAATCAAATATTGAAATTAGATATTGATTGCGTATTTAGTTTAGGTATGGGAAAGAAAGCAATTGATTTATTTAAACAAAACAATATATTATTAAAAACAGGAAAATACACCACACTCGCAGAAGTTATAAATAACATAGATAACCTGGAACCAATTACAATGGCTTGTAACCATTTAAATGATTAAATATGCCTAGACCAAGAAGATGTAGACGAATAAGTAACAAACCAGACATTACTTATTTTAAACCAGCTGGAATTCCAATTAGGGAATTAAAAGAAAATAAAATAAGTTTAGTTGAATTAGAGGCAATAAGATTAAAAGATGTTCTTGAATTAGACCAAAAAGATTGTGCAGAAAAAATGAATATATCCCAGCCTACTTTTCATAGATTAATAATAGAAGCAAGAAAAAAGATTGCAGACGCACTGGTTAATGGAAAAGCAATAAAATTAGAAGATAAAAAAGACTATATTTTTTCAAAATAATTAAAAACGCAGAGGACGGGATTCGAACCCGTGTAGTCTTTCGACTCTAGCTTAGCAGGCTA
>CAZCAP010000002.1:0-98375 GCA_964496765.1 uncultured archaeon
TCAAAGCAACTGCAACCACGATAATCAATATAGTTGCAATAAGTGCGGAAACACCATTTTTATTTAATTTCATATATTCACCATTTTAGTTTTTAATTTGTTTATGTACACTTTGTTGTATATGTCATTTTATCAGGACAACTGGTTACGTGGACTTGAACCTTTTTTAGTGGTGTAACCAAGTCAGTAAAATCATCAGGATTAGAATAAACTGTATTATTAACCGCCATTGCATTACCTGTGAAATTAGGTTCAAAAGTTGAACTTGCAATAGTATTATTATTATCAATGACTGTCATAACTATATTATTATCGATTTGAACAGTAGACTTATCATACAATATAAAATTCAAACCATCAGTTGAATCATAGGTACACCCATAATCAATATAGATATCAACTGCACTACAGTCAATCCATTTATTTGTAGTATCAGATAAGCTTGCGGTTGTTTCTTTTGCATTCTGGCTAGACCAGGAATACAATATACCAGCAAGTGAAAGTGATACAGCAACTAAAAGTATAGTTGCAATAAGTGGTGATAAACCTTTTTTCTTAATTAATAACTTCATATTAAATTCCTTCTTTATAATTATATATCATAGATACATATATAAATATATCTTTATTACTTTTCAAACAATGGTTATGGAATAAATAACAAAGAAACAACAACATAAATTGGAACGGACACAGAAATTAATATTACAGTGTGCTTTATTCCAGCAATTGAATTTCCTTCAGATATTTTACCAATAACTGGTCCTGCAAATATGCCTTGAATAATGATTAAATATAAAAAATATCTATTAAAGTTAACATCAGATAAGGATTCTGTTTCTTTAACCGTTGAGCTTCCAGTCATTGACATTGAATTTGAACTCAACATAGGTAAAAATATAATTTGAATAATTAAAATAATGGCAATGAACACAAAAAACATAAAATAACTTGAAAAAACAGTTGAAAATGTTTTTGATCTTCTTTCATCAATCATATCATTAACTGTTCTTACATATGTGGAAACTGATGCAAAAACTTTAATAATATTACCCCCAACTTTTGTAGTTTCAGAAATAATTTGTGCAACCTGTAAAAACAATGGACTATCTATTTTACCAAAAACTTCTGTTAGTGCAACATCGAATGGAACCCCAATCTTCACCTGGGCTGCAAGTCTCTTTAGTGGTTCATTTAATGCACCATAGTCATGTTCTGTTGTTATCTCTATGGCAGTAACAATATTCATACCACCCTGAAGAAGATCTTTTAGGTCGTCAAGAAAAATAAATAAATTTCTTTCTAGAGAAGTCATTTTTGCAGCATGTATTCTTGCTGCAAGCCCAACTGCAAGCAATATAGGAAATATTGCAAAAATAACAAACTTAGTATTAAATAAAGCAACCAGGAGGATTATACTACCAATCCCACCTCTAACACAATACTTTAGAAAAAATTCTTGCTTAGGTGTTAGGTCTATTTGCAATAAACTTTTGTAATCAAACATATACTATTCACTCTATCCAACTAAATTTATTATTATTATGAAAATTATATTAATTAATGGTACTACAAAGAACACACCAAGAACCACAAGCAGGGATATGCTCAATCCACCAATTCCCCCGCTTCCAACCATTCCAAGAAGCATAATTCCAGAAAAAATAAATAATGGCCCCGCAATTACAACTGTTGAATAAATATCTCCAAATGCATCTGCTTTTTTATTTTGGTTATCTAGCATTAATTTAAACTCAAACCTTGCATGATCAGCTTTCTTTTTCATAAACTCTGACAATGAACCACCAGATTCCACATTTGATTTTAAATCAAGTAAAAATTTCTTGAGCTCGAATGAAGGAGTTTTCTTTGCAACCAAATCAATTGCTTCTAAAAGAGAGATACCTAAATTATCAATATAATAAATTATTTTTGAAAACTCAGCACTAAGATATTCATTCTTTCCTCTAATTATTGTGGTTGAAAAAATGGCTTCCGGCGGGGCTCCTGATTCAGCAACACTAGACATTCCAAGTATTACTAGAGGCAGATTGATTTTTATACTTGTTATTTTTGATCCTACAATCATATAGGGATTAAATAGAGCATATGCAGAAAATCCAACAAGTGCAATTATTGCTATAATAAGCACTGTTCCAAATGAAACTGATGTTGGAAAAGCAAAGGTTAATAGGCTTCCAAAAAATAAAATTAATATGAATGCCATTACTGCATAAAAAAACCATCTTGAAAAATAAGAATCCATATCTTCTGCAATATCTGCCTGTTCTAGCTTGGTATCAAATTCTGGAAAGTTAATGTTTCTAGTGATAGGTAGAAAAAGTTCATACATCTTTTTTTCTAGAGGTGATGGTATTGATTTTTTTAATAGTCTGTCCATTATATAATCTTACTCTATAAAATATATTATATTCAATATATAAGTTAACTATTTTATTTTTATATCTTTCTATATATACATTACACAGTAAATTCAACAATATCTTTATTTTTTAAGATATAATTTTTAGAAACAGTCATTCCAGGAAACTTAGTGGAACCCCAAACCCTTGCATACTTCAGATCCCTAGCAAATGTTTTGTGTATTGATTTTGCGGCATCAAGAACTGTTGCTCCCTGGTCAAGAACCAGTGGTTCAGTGGTGTCTGCTTTTCTTCCTGGTTTTTTTGTATAAATTATGTTTTTATTAACTAGTCTAAATATGTCTTCAGTTATTTCTAACTTTTGGGATAGATCAAAGGTGTGTATGTTCCTGTAGGTAAATGATTTTATTGCTTTTGTAAATGGCATTGAAACAGCAATTGTCTTAACAAAGCAAGCTCTTGGATTAATTAATCTTACTAGATCATCCAAGCTTGTTTTTTCATTTAAAATAATGTTATGGGATCTAAATCCTGCATTTTTTAAAAAATTAGTTGCTTGTTCCTTTGGAATTTGAAGATTTTGCTCGTTAACAAATGAAACTCCTAGATATTCACTTCTAATTATTTCAATTTTTGGTTTATCATGAGTAATAAAAACATCCTTTCTCTCAAGCTTTGTAATTAGAATATCAAGTTCATCCCTTGAACCATCTTTAATTATAAGAATAATTGCATCTGCAACCCTCATCATTGAATAAACCTGTGTTGAAAGTTCTTGATTTTCTAAAAATGAAGGAACCTCTATTAATTGAATTATTGCACCACCAAAATTTAATACACCAACCTCTGGTCTTTTTGTAGTATAGGGATAGGGCGCAATAACAGGTTTCGCATTTGTAAGATTGGTAAGAAATGTGCTTTTTCCAGAATTTGGAAGTCCAACAATAACAACCTGACCAGCTCCTTCTTTCTTAATATTTATTGCATTACCTGATTTCTTAGCAGCTGCTGCTTGCTTTTCCATTTTTGATTTCAAAGCAGACAATTTTCTTGAAAGTTCTTTTCTTAAATTTTCTGCACCCTTATGGCTAGGAGCTTTAGACATCATGTCCTGAAGAGCAATAATTTTTTCATCATCACTTCTTGCATCATCATATCTTTTTTCTGCAATAGCATACTCAAAAGAAACATTTGTAGGCATAGCTTTTTTTCTCAGTTTATTTATTAGTTATCTTTAATATTATTAGTTTCTCAAAGAATATATTCCTTTCCCTGAGTATACTATAGTGTAAATTGTTTTTTATAATTTGCTTAAATATGTAATGAGGGTTGTTAAATGATGAAATTAGTAAATAACACACTCCATTCTTTGATAAATGTTCTTTTAAACCTTTTAAAAATTTTAAAATTACCCCTCTTCCAAAAGCTCCACCATCTGTTGCTAATTTTTCAATTTCTTCTTCTTTAGGAATTCCCTGGGAAGGAACATAGGGTGGATTGAATATAATTAAATCAAATTTCCTTTTAATATTATTGAAAAGATTTGATTTTATTATTTTCATTTTATCTAATTTATATTTTATTTTTAAATCATTAAAATAATTAATTACTATTGGATTAATATCAGTAACAACTAATTCATTTACTTGTTTGTAAATTCCAAGAGATATGTATCCTGAGCCAGCACCCATTTCTAGAGCACAATCAATAGATTTTTGTTTTAAATCTGTTTCCAGGGTTTCAAGTAAAAGATATGTGTCTTCTGCAGGAGGATAAATTTCCGGAGGAAGAGATAAACAATACTCTTTAAAATTCATTTTTATCATAATATATATATGATTAATAAAGATTATAATGCTTATCTTGATGTCCATTGCCACTATGATGAATTAAAAGTAGATTATCTAAGAGAAACATTAACTAAAAATAATATCCATGCAATTAGTGCATCAGTTGATATTGAGAGCTATAGAAGACTGGAAAAATTAAGAACTGAAAAAATAAATAACATTAATTTCGCATATGGGATTTATCCTGATGAGGTTATTAAAAAATCAATTACCACACTTCTTGATGAACTAAAAGAAATTAATTTCGAAAATGCAATTGCCATTGGGGAGATTGGACTAGATTATAAGGTTACAAAAGATATTCAATTAAGAGACAATCAAAAAATACTTTTTGCAAAACAACTGGAGATTGCAGAAAAGCTTGATAAACCAATTATTGTACACACAAGGTATGCAACAAAAGCAACTCTTGATTTTCTAAAAGATTATAACAGACTAACAGTTATTCTTCATTGGTTCTCTGGTAATCCAAATGAAATTAAAGAAGCACTAGATAGAGGGTATTATCTTACTCAAAGATATGCAAGCCCAAAAATAGAAAACTTAAAAGAAAAATTGTGCCAAATATTTATTGAAACAGATTATCCAGTTTACAAAGATGGGAAACCAATTGAAATCACAGGAATAATTGATTCCTATGATTCTTTTTGTAAGGAATATAATCTCTCACTGGAGAATATAAAAGAACGAATGATAAAAAATTTTGAAAAGGTATTTAATAGGATTGATGAATAAGTATATAACAAGTTAAATTGAATGTGAAATATTATGGCAGAAGAAGTTGTTTTTGAGGATTTCCAACCAAAGGAAATTAAATTTAAAAAATATTTAGAATTAAGAGATATAACCATAGCTTGGCTTGCCATATCTATTTGCTTTGCACTAGTTCTTGGTGGATTTAATGTGATTGCAGGAATTAAAATAAAATTTTTATTTGCCTGGGCAAAACTTCCACTATATTTGATCATTTCATTAATAGTTACAGGAACATCCTTTATTTTACATGAATTAGCACACAAATATTCAGCAATATACATTGGTGCAAAAGCTAAATTTGTAATGTGGAGAAATTCATTAATACTTTCTGTTGCTTTTTCTGCAATTGTTGGATTTGTTTTTGTTGCTCCAGGTGCAGTTTATATTTATGGGAAAAGGTTAACCATTAAAGAAGATGGATTAACATCACTTGCTGGCCCAGCAATAAATATTATTATGGGATTTATATTTATTATTATATTTATTTTACTTGGCTCACCACAAACTGGACTTGCATCACTAATAATTAGCTACGGAATTTTTATTAATTTCTGGATTGCATTATTCAATCTTCTTCCAATAGGTCCATTGGATGGAAGAAAAATATTCACCTGGAATCCAGCAATCTGGGTAATTGCAACTGCAATTCCAGTATTGTTTTTATTTATATTCTAGTGCAAGATATTTATTGAATATATCTTGCAATAGTTCTATCTTCTTTAAATGAATCATAAATAGAATCTGTATTATTTTCTTTCAGATTTTTTCTCATTTTTTCAAAAATCTGGGTTATGTGCTTTTCCTTTAGCTTTGTATCTTTGTAATCTGATTCCTTGATTGCAAGAAGAACTGAATCAGTAATTAATAATTGAAGATCAGCACCAGTAAATCCATTTGTTTTTTTAACAAGAGTATCCACATTAATTTTATCATGTGGTGTCTTCTTTAAAAGAACATCAATTATCTCTTTTCTGTCTACATCACTAGGAACTCTGAACTCAATTATTTTATCTATTCTTCCTGAACGAAGGAATGACTTATCAATTAGATCAGGGCGATTACTTGCAGCAACAAACACGATGTCTTTTCCTGAAATGTTATCGAGCTCAGATAATAATTGATCAAGAACTTTTGTTTGATTTGTGTTTCCATCCTTATCTCTTGTAATGGAATCAATCTCATCAAAGAAAAGAATACAGGGTGAGACGTCCTTTGCTTTCTTAAATATGTTTCTAATTGTTTTTTCACTTTCTCCAAGATATTTATCAAGAACCTCGGGGCCCTTAACATAAATAAAATTCACTTTAAACTCCTTAGCGCTTGCTTTAACAAACATGGTTTTTCCAGTACCAGGAAGCCCATAGAGTAATATTTTGGTTTGTGGTTTAATGTTCATTTTTTCAAGAAGCTCTTTCTTCTTGAGATTAAGATTAATAACATCTCTCATAATTTCTTTCTCATTCTTCAAAGCACCAATTGATGAATAATCTATATCTGGAATTTCGACAAATACCTCACGAAGACCAGATGGTTGTATTAGTTTTAATGCACCCATGAAATCATTTTTTGTAATACATAATTTTTCTAGGATAGCCAAAGGAATCCCTTCATTTTTTTTCTTTTTATCAAACAAATCCAAGTCCTTAACAGCTCTTTTGATTGAAATAATTGCAGCTTCCTTTACTAAATGCGCAAGATCTGCACCCACAAAACCATGTGTTATTTTTGAAATTTCTTTTAGAGACACGTTTTTATCCATTGGAACATTTCTAGTGTGTATTCGCAAGATATCTAATCTGCCTTCCTCATCAGGAACTGAAATATTTATTTCCCTATCGAATCTTCCTGGTCTTCTTAGAGCTGGATCAATGTCTGAGCTTCTGTTTGTTGCACCAATAATAATTACATCCCCACGATTACTCATTCCATCCATTGATGCAAGGAGTTGGGCAACAACTCTTTTTTCAACCTCATTAACTAGATTTTCTCTTTTTGGTGCAATTGCATCAATCTCATCAATAAATATAATTGCTGGAGTCTTGCTTTGTGCTTTCTTAAATATCTGTCTTAGGCGTTCCTCTGCTTCTCCAACATATTTTGCCATAATTTGAGGCGCATCAAATGCAATAAAGTTTGCTTTCAACTCATTTGATAGTGCTTTTGCTAAAAGTGTTTTTCCAGTTCCTGGAGGTCCATAAAGTAGAATTCCCTTTGGAGGAGTAACATTTAATTTATTAAATAATTCAGGATACTTGAATGGAAGTTCAACCATTTCCTTTACTGCATCCATTTGTTTTCTTAAACCACCAACATCCTCATAGCCAATAAATGTTTCTGCTTTTAATTGGGTTATTGGCTTTTTACTAACTACAAAATTAGTTGCATCAGATAAGATTACACAACCTGCAGGCTTAGTTTCTTTAATATAATAAAGATAACTTGTTCCAAACACATTTATCATAACAGTGTTACCTTCTAGGAAGGGTCTTCCAAGAAAGCTTCTTTTAATAATTAGATCATAGTTATCTGATAACAGATTTACTTCCTTTAGGGGCACCATAACAATTTCTTGGGCAATTTGAGGATTAATCTTTTTAATTGTAACTATATCTCCTATTGTAACTCCTGCATTCTGTCTTGTGTATTGATCCATTCTAATTGTATTTTCATCCAGTGGATTATTTTTCTCAGGCCATACTTGAGCAACAGTTTTCTTTTCACCCATTATCTCAATAACGTCTCCAGAGATGATTTCAAGCTTTTGCTTAAGAATAACAGATAAGGTAATTATTCCTTTCCCAATATAATCTCCAAGAGCTTCCTGGACTTTAAGTTTGATTTCTGTTTCTTGCATAACTAATCATTTCTATTTTATTCAATTAATTTACAATCTCCTGGTGGGAGCATTGCATCTATTTCTTCGGTGGTCACAGTTATTCCTTTTTTTTCTAATTTTTTCTTTAATTCAGCTACAACTGTTGATTTTCTTTCTTCTCCAGGAATTAACTTAAAACAAAGTTTATGTTTACTTTTGATCACATCAAATGGCCCAGAAACCACACCTAGCTTTTCATCAAAACCCAATCCACAGGTTAGGTCTAGTTTTCTAAAGTATTCTCTTTTCCCTCTAATCACAAATGCTCCAGAACCAACAGATTCTCCTGTGTTTGCTGTTTTTGAAACCTGATCAGGGGTTGTTGAATATACATCAACAGAAAATATTTTTGATTTCCAAGCTGAAGAAAACATTCCAGCAAAGGTTGCTGCTTCTCTTCTATCCCCCTCTTCAATATCTTCTTTCTTAGGATTTTTAATGATCACGTGCGGAGCTCCATGGATATCAGCATGAAAATAAACATCCTCATCTTCCATGTGCTTTTTAATTAATAGTTCATTATTTCTTGAATCTCGTCCAGCAAGCACAAGATGATTATTGGTTGTAAAGAACCATCTGAATTTATGGTACCACAGATTTGCTACTGATTTATCTTTCTTTTTTTCAAAAATGGTTTTTTCCTTTTTTGTTTTTATTTCATTTTCCTTTTCTATTAATTTTTTTTCTGTAACTTTAAGTGCATTTTCTAAACGAGAGAGTTTACCCTTATATTTATTTCTTTCATTATATTTATTTTCTGCATTACGTCCAGCACCCAGCAGATAATTTATTTCAACGTCCATATTATCATCACAAATTTAATTTTTATTTATCCTCAATACCCTGTTCCTCTGCTAAAAGATCAATGATTGCATCAATCTCATTGGTTTTTTTATGATAGGGATTTGATAAATAAAACACAGAACTTTTTTTAACAAAATCATAGTAGTTGGGAATTGTGTGAGCATACTTATTTTTAATATTATTATAATAATCTTCTATATTCTTTGATAAAAAACCAATTGCAAAGTTTGTATTATTTTCAGAAATCACTTCTGATGCAATCAACACATTTTTATCCCTGCTAATAACTCCTAATAATTTTTTATAGGCTTCCTTATTGGACACATCCAATTGGAGGTAGGACTTTGCAGGAAGATTATAACCAACTAGTTGAGGATCAAGTAGTGGTCTATAGCCTGTAATGAATTTTTCTTCTTCAAAAAAATCAATGGATGATTTTATGGTTGCACGATGAAAGCCAGTAACCTTTTTTATTCTCCTGATATTTGGAAGAATACATCCATTTTTTCTCATTGCAGTTAATATCTTTATCCTTATTGGATCTGTTATTTTTTTAACAATAGCCATATTTAATGCACCAATATAAATAGTAGAAAGAAACTAATATAAATAGTTAGATTGTACTAAAAGGAACACTTATTACCTATTTTTTAAAATAACTATATTTAAAATAGTTTCTAGTAATATATTTAATATATAAGTCTATTTTTATATAATATAAAATAAATAATTGATAAAATATGGAAAAATTAACAAAATATGAAGTAACAAGATTACTTTCTGCAAGAGCTGAACAGATATCATCTGGTGCTCCTCCACTTGTTAGAACCAAGAAGGATGACACACCCTATGAGCTTGCAATAATAGAATTTGATAAAAAAAGAATACCACTTGCTGTGATTAGAACAACAAATGGAATACAGGAAATTATAAGTGTGAATTAATATGGGAAAAGCAATGTCAAATGCCATAAAGGCAAAAGCAAAAATAATAATAACTGAGTTTAAAGATAAGCTTAGTATTGAGTTTAAGAAGAACAAGGACTTTTTAAAAAGCATGAATCTTCCATTATCTAAGTTAACAATCAACCTAATGGCAGGATACATTACAAGAAACTTCAAGAAAGAAAAGAAAGCTTCTGAAGAGCTTAATAATCTTGGAGCAAAAAGTAGAGATGCTAATAAAATACCTATGAAAGAAGCAAAAGACACACAAATACATGGTTAATTGCAATTCTTTCCTTTTTTTAATTTTTTTTATAAATTAATATTCTAATTTATATCTTAGAATACCAATAATACCACCAAAGGACTTTAGTGTTTCTGTGGTTTGGTGCTCATTATCCACTATATGTACTTTAGTTTTAATTTTTTCTGCATTCTTAATTAGTGCTTGTATTTTATCAAGATTGTCTTTCCATAGTTTTTCGGATATTAGAAGATATTCAATTGCTCCTGTATTTATTGTTTCTTCAATTTTTTTTAGCCCATAGATTGCTTTACCATTGTCCTTGCCAAGATATTCTTTAAAAGTGTCCAACATTTCTTGCTCTTTATAAATAATTGAGTTTTCAAAAAATTTACTAACTTCTTTTTTTGAGAAGAGCTCACTAATTGATGCTCTAGAAGTGTTTGATAATTGAATTTCAAGAGGTTTAATTTTATTATTTTTGTTTTTAATAAATCCAGAGAGCATAACCTTAACATGCCCAGGCCCAGCAATAATCACTTGATATTCAGTTTCTTTAATTAATTCAAATATTTTTTCAAAGAAAGAAGAATAATCAAAACTATCGGAATACCTCTTACCATGCTTACCTGAAGGGATGGTTGCAATATCTTTAATCCCTATATCTGAAAGAATAAAAACATCTGCTTTTTCATCATCAATTGCTATTAGAAATATTTTATTGGTTATTGTTTTACTAGATTTAATTAAATCAATTTCATGATCAAATAGGTTTTGCTTTAATAGAGTATACTTGGATCCAAGAGAGATCTCTAGAGTATGGTGATCACCTATTGGCGCAACATCCTGGGGTTTAGAATCAATAATCCTGCCAGTGAATCTTAGTGAATCAATTGTTGAAGAATAATCGAACTTTTCAATCTTGATTGAAACAAAGATAGGTATTCTTTTCGAATCTCCTGTTTCATCAATCTTTGATCTCCTAAAAGAAGTACCTTTAATTATGTCACCTATCTCAACAATACTTTTTAGTATCCAGAGATCTTCAATGGTTTGAAGAGTGAACACTATTTCTTTTTCTTTTTTATTCAGGTGGATTACATTCATGTTCTTTCATCTTTATTTTTATTTAATTAATGGTTTTGACATATAATCTGGTATTTTTATATCTAATATTTTCAAAACAGTTGGACCAACCGAAGCAATGGATGCATTCTTTAGTGCCCTAATCTCATATTTGTTTTTAGAAACCACAACGAATGGAACTTTGCTTAGGCTATGGGATGTGGAAATACCACCATTTGAATATATCATTTCATCACAGTTTCCATGATCAGCAACAAGTAAAAGAACGGTGTCCCTGAAGTTTATTTCTTTAATAATTCTTCCAACACATCTATCTATGATTTCAACACTCTTGATTGCAGCAGGAATATCCCCTGTGTGCCCAACCATATCTCCATTAGCAAAGTTTACTAAAATAAATTTATAGTCTGCTTTCAATTTAGGAAGAAGCTTGTTTGTTATTTTTTCTGCGGACATTTCAGGAGCCTGATCAAATGTTTTGACTTTTGGAGATGGAACTAGTATCCTGTCCTCTCCCTCATTAGGATATTCTTGTCCAAGATTAAAGAAATAGGTAACATGTGCAAACTTCTCAGTTTCTGCAACCCTTAATTGTTTGAATTTCTTTTTGGAAAGAATCTTACCTATTCCTGGCTTTGGTTTTATTGGTGGAAATATAATATTTATTTTGTTAGATAAAGCAGAATCATATTCTGTTAATGAATAGAAATTTACTTTAAGATTCTTCTTGGTTTTAAATTTATTAAATTTATTATTCACAAACACATTTAGGAACTCTCTTGCCCTATCACTCCTGAAATTAAAAAATAGGATTGTATCTTTATTCTTTATTATTCCATCCTTTAGTAGAAGCGTAGGTTCAAAGAATTCATCAGTAATTCTTTTTTTATAACTTTTTTTAATAAATGAAATTGCATCATCATTTTTATTACCTATCCCATAAACTAGTAGGTCATAAACTTTTTTTTGCCTACCCCAATGATTATCTCTATCCATACCAAAATATCTACCAGATAGGGAGGCAATGTGCACGTTTTGCATTAATCCCAGAGATTCAATTGTATGTTGAAGTTTATGAGTATAATTGATTATGCTTTTTGGAGGAACATCACGTCCATCAGCAAATAAATGTAGGTATACGTTTTTTATTTTTTTTTGTGCAACAATCTTGAGAATTGCAAACAAATGGTTTTGATGGGAATGAACGCCTCCATCAGATAATAAGCCAATCAAATGAAGCGCGTTTTCTCTCTTAACTTTGTTCATTGCAGACAAAATAATCTTATTTTTAAAAAATAATTTCTTACCAATTGCTTTATTTATTCTAACAATATCAGATTCTAAGACGCATCCTGCCCCAAAAGTTGAATGACCAACTTCGGATGAACCTAATTGTTTTGGTGGAAGACCAACATATTCTTCACTTGCTCCAAGTAGGGTGTTTGGATAATTTTTAAATAGTTTATTTAAAATGGGTTTTTTAGCTCTTGAGAAAGCATTACCTTCATAATCCTTATTTATTCCACAGCCATCTAAAACAACAAGTACAACTTTATTTATTTTTTCCATCTTCCTTATCACCTTTCTTAATCTTATTAAACAATTGGAATGGATGTTTCACATTACACTCAGCAACGCAAATTCCATTTCCTTTAATTGTATCACAGTTAGGTACAGAATATTTCTTTTCCATAAGTGCTTTAATTTGATATGATGCAATTCTTTCATCAAAATTAGGTAGATGTTTATAAATTGTAAGAATTTCATCATAGCTGTATCCTATATTTGCTAAGAAAACAGCAAGAGAAAAGTTTTCAATATGTGTTAATTTTTCTCCGGACATTATTTTATTGTACATACTTACAAAGCATGGAGGAAAATTCTTATAATCAACCTTATTAATTGTTTTAATATTATAGGCATTTTCCTTAATTATTTTTTCTTTAATATATTTACCATACTCTCTAAAGACCTTAGGAAGCTCTTTTTTTTCAATATTTATATTATTTAATATTCTTTTTTTCAAAATTACAGATAAAAGATTAATAAGTTCTTCTTTTTCAAAATAAATTATTCCTGCTTTTAGATTAATATATTGTAATTTATATTCATCTCCAAGTTCATATTTTAAATAATTTATTAAATCAATAGTGTATTTTCCTTCCTGTTCACTATAGTTTATGTCAGGAGATAGATCAAGAAGCAATTCTTCTAGTTCGGAATCATCTCTTGAGTTATTTAAATAATATCTGAATTGCTTTTGATAATAGACCGCAAATTGCTGGTATAGTGGATTGTAATCAACAATAGACAGGAGAAGACGAGAAATGGGATAGATGGTTACAAAAATATCTGCAAGTTTAATATCATTTTCAGATAGATACATTTTCCATTGTTTCTCTCTGTCTTGGACAGAAAGATTAATTGTATTTATTAGGAACATAGTTGCTTTTTTGATTAGATTTTCATCAATAGCTAATAGGTCAATGTCTTTTGATTTTAAATAATCTCTGGCTCTACTTGAAAAAGGATATTTAATTAAATAATTATATGCAAGCATAACTAAAATATATATGTGAAAGTTATTAAATTAGTTTGTTTATAGGAAATAGGCAGCTTCTATTAGTGCACCAATTGCAAGCAACAATAACGCTAACATAAACATGTGTAAAAAATCTAATAGGGCAACCCATTTGAAGTCAGTAGTAAACAACCCTCTAAATAAATCTCTTGCAAGTATTGCTCCAGTAACGCTTACAATAAAGTAGGCAAGAATTTCTGGAAGCCCATGCGGCAGGTAACTAAAGAAATTCAAAATCAGGTTTCCTATTCCAGTAAAAATTGAAATTATTCCCCCTGACAAACCAACAAAGGAAATGGATATATCTTGAACAATAATAGCTGCTAGAATGGATGAATTCCATGCGATTAAAAATAAACCACCTGCTCCATAGAAGAAGGACAAAAGCGTTGCTGAGAGAATTACCAAAAGATTATTAATTAAAACCAAGAAGAAAACTTGTTTAAACCTAGAATAATGTAATGAGGTTCCAATAAGATTACCAGTAGAAATTGAATTTTGTATGTTTGCTACTCCTTGAATCTCCCCAAGCTGCACAGAAAACACATTTATGCTTGTTGCCTGAGGAAGAACTAACCCTGCAGCAACATAGGTTGCAAAAATACCTAAAAAGAACCATAAAAGAAGATATATAGTTTTTTTATGTCTTTTAAAAAAGGGTTTATCAAAATTAAGTAAATAGGAATCACGAGAATAGAGTTTATTGAAAAGAGGGACAGCTCCTATAGTAATAAATGCAAGAACTGCAATGCTTGTGTTGGTTTTGGGGAATAAAAAGGTAGCAAACAAAATAGAAATTGCTGTAAGTATAACTGCATCAATAAACATCAAGCTAGGAGTTCGCCTTAGCTTATCTGGATTTATCAATAATTCTAGTACCATTTTATCAAGTATTTATGTAATGTAATATTATATAAACATTTCTTATATATTATTATATATAAACTAACGCTAATTTTAATAAAACCAAAATAGAATGAAGTGATTTCCTTGAAAGATGAACATGAAGAAAAAAAAATATTACAAAAAATATTTAGTAAAATAAAATCAAAAGAATGTATTGATATTGAAGATATTGTTTATGGTAAAGTAGTTTCAGTTACTGATAAGATGGCATTCATTGATGTTGATTCAGTTGACGGGGGAAAAGCGCTTTGCCCATCAAACACAGGAATTTTATTTGTTAGCTCAATTGAAAACGGGTACCTTGAAAAAGCAAGTGATTTAATTAAGAAAGGAGACTACCTCAAAGCAAGAGTTACAGACACCACCAAATTTGGAATCAAACTAACTACAGCGGATAGAAACATGGGTGTTATTAGAGCTGTATGCACTTCCTGTAAGGAACCTCTTAAACTTAATCTTGCATCCCAGGAACTTAAATGTTTAAAATGTAAGTCTATTCAGACAAGAAAAATTGCAAAGATGTGAATAAAATATGGATATAGAATTTATTAAAAAGAATAAAGATGAAATTGAAATTAAAGTAAAAAATGAAGATACTGCTTTTTTTGATTTAATAGTAAGTATTGCAAGCTCTAAAAGAGAAGTTGATTTTGTTTCTTTAAAAAGAGCAGACAATCTTATTGAAGAATTTACTTTCTATCTTAAAACAAAGGGAGAACCAGCAAAAGAAATGCTTCTTTCCTGCATAGAGGAAGCAGAAGAAAACTTTGGAACATTGGTTACCTACCTTGAGAAAAGTTTACCAGATAAAAAGAATAAAGAATAAACCACATGAATTATGGGTAAGAAAAACAAAATTCAAGAAAAACCAACTAAGCAAAAAAATTGGTATTCATTTCTTGATTACATAGATCCATTTACCTACCTCGACATGCTTCTTTATAATACTCTTGGAGAACCAAAGAGTATGGGAAAGAAAGTTCTATTTTGGATAATCTATATTGCATTTGCTTTCCTTCTCGCATACATACTTTATACTCTTTTAGGAATTATTTTTGGATCAACCATGCCTCTAGCAACAGTAGTTTCTGGATCAATGGAACCAACCTTTCAAAGAGGGGATGTTGTTGTATTAGGGGGCACAAAGTACATAAACGCAGAAACAGTAATCATTAATGAAAACATTGCTCAAAAGGATCTATCCTGGTTTAGTGAAATGACCTATAAAACAAATGAATATGGGCTTGATGAAGTAAGTACAATAACAATAGATAATCAAACAATTAAATTTGATGATATTATTAAAAATAATAATTCTGTTGTAGTGTACACATCAAACATTCAGGGCATACCAATAATTCATCGTGTTGTTGCAATCATAGATGCAAAGGATGGAATATTCATAATTACAAAGGGAGATAATAGTAAAACAAATAGATATATTGATCAAGATTGTGAGGTGTCTCCATTAACAGGATATGCAACCAAAGGATGTCTAAATCTCTACCCAGTAAAGATAGATAGTTTACTTGGAAAGAAAATTGGATTAATCCCATATATTGGATATGCAAAACTATTTTTATTTGGATAAATTATGGGAAATGATAATTTTAATAAACTAACAGAAAAGGAACAAATTGATTATCTAATTAGAAAACAAAAGCTTCACATCATATTTAATGACTATGGGCAAGCCCCTAAGATTATAGAAGAACTTAAACTCATGAGTAAAACACCTTCTGATTTTTATTTAGCAGTTAAATTATATAATTATTTGCCAAACAACATGTATTATACAGAAAAATTAGAATCTGTAAAAGCAAATCTAAGATTAAGAAAGCAATTAAAGTTACCTCAAATTCATAAAGATTATATTGTTCGATTTACAAAGCCAGTTTTTAATAATGAGGGATTAGCAACCAACATACATGTAGAGGCAGGGATGCAAATTGAAATAATTAAAAAAGAAACTTATCCAACAAGAATAATCACTTTCAATGCATTTTTTACTAATGAAAAAAAACAAAGAATCCTAAGAATAAACAATCTACAGGGAACGAGAAATTCAATCACAGAATTAAATGAATTAACTCATAAAATAGGGGAAAACTGGAGAATAAGAATAGTAAAAGATCTAAATCAAATATGTGTTGCAAAAGAAATTAGATTAATAGGAGAGCTTCCTAAATTTTATGTGAGTGGTAAGAAAGATACAGAGTATCTAAGAATTTTGAGACAATACATTCAAACATATCTTAAAGCAGGACTAAAGCCAGAAAATATAGATATAACAAAAATAAAAGAACACAAAGTTAAAACGAAAATTGAAAAAATAATAATTAATAAAGAAAAAAATAAAGTAATTCATGAAAAAAGAGATGCAAAAAATAAAAATAAACCAAAAATACCTAGACCACTAAGAAAACTTTAAACACTAAATTCTTCGTATAATAATTCATTTATTGATTTTGGATCAACACCCAATCTAATTAAAGTTGTGCTTCCTCTCATTCCTTTTCCTGATTCTGTAGTTGAAATGAAACCATAGGTTTCAAGTTCATTAATGTATTCTCTAAACCAACGCATGGAAACAGGCTTTTCTCCAAACTTTTTTGTAAGTAGCGTGTATTTTTCATATATTTCTCCAGAATATAATACATTTTCTTCTAGTGAACCATCTATCTTTAATATGCCTTTTGGTTTTTCTGATTTTTCAGAAATTGCAAGAAGAACTAATTGTAATTGAACTGGGAGGGTTAACACCATGCTTTTCATAATTTCTTGCTCAACCTTTTCCTTTGCTAAATAAACTTCCTTATCAGTAACCTCTTTCTTTTGATGTAAATCCGCAAGCTCTCCAGCTCTCAATAGGAGCATGACAGCTGTTCTTGCATCCCCTGATTCTTTTGCTGCAATTGCTGCAGCAATAGCTATAGCTGAATCTGTAACAACCTTGGGTCTAAATGCTAAACTAATTCTTTGATTTAATATTTCTTTTAATTCCTCTGCATTGTAGGGTGGATAAACTGCTTCCTGTTCAC
This sequence comes from uncultured archaeon, assembly GCA_964496765.1. Lineage (GTDB taxonomy): Archaea > Iainarchaeota > Iainarchaeia > Iainarchaeales > CSSED10-239 > JBAWVI01. The sequence goes on from CAZCAP010000002.1 coordinate 17,472, forward strand.
AGAGTGTACTTTTTGTTCTTTGATCTAATCTTGATTTAAAGAAAAGATTATTTGAGATTCCTATGATGGAAACACTTCCAAGATCAAGTTCATCATTTGCTCTTGTTAGGGTATACACAAGATCATCAATCTCCTTATCTTTGATTTTATCTATTTCATCTAAAATAACTACGAAATTCATTTTAGTATCTTTAATGTAGGATATGAATTTATCATAAATGAAAGATCTTGAATATCCAATGAAATTTTTATCAGAATAAAATAGCTGAACACAATAAAAAAGAACAGCGTATTTAGTTTGATAATTTCTACAATTTAAGTAAATTGATTGAAAAGGTAAATTATTTTCCTTTGAAACATCCACTAATTGATCAACAACGTGCCTTACAACTGTTGTTTTTCCTGTTCCAACTTTACCATAAATAAAAACATTGTGTGGTTTTTCTTTTTTCAAAGCAGGAGATAACCAGATAGAAAGAGTTTTAATTTGCTTATCCCTAAAAGGTAATTTTTCTGGTGCATAATGTGGAGAAATTTTGTTTTTGTCAATAAAAACAGATTCCTGGTTTAGAAACCCATAAAATATATTCTCAGACATTCTTATTTACACCCTTAATTAGATATAATATATAGGATTCAAATACTTTTTATATGTTTGTTCTCTCATATCCAGTGGATAGTAGATAATTTAACAAAGTTTATAAATTAAACCTATAAATATATATTTATTAAAATTACAAATTAAAGGAGATTGAAAAAATATGGATAAAAAAATAATGCCAATCCTTTTTTTAATAGTGGGATTAATAATAGGGCTTGTGGTTGGATGGTTAATATTTAATGGAGCATCAAGCACAGGAGACGCAAAAGCAATCACAAATAATTCAATTAATTTAGGAGATGCTGCTGGAGCAAGTTGTACACCAGTTCCACACACATGTTCAGGAACTGTTGGTATTTGTACAACAAATACATGTGTTACTAATGATGGAAAATCATATTTTGATTGTTCTCATTGTAACTTTGAAACATCCACTAATTGATCAACAACGTGCCTTACAACTGTTGTTTTTCCTGTTCCAACTTTACCATAAATAAAAACATTGTGTGGTTTTTCTTTTTTCAAAGCAGGAGATAACCAGATAGAAAGAGTTTTAATTTGCTTATCCCTAAAAGGTAATTTTTCTGGTGCATAATGTGGAGAAATTTTGTTTTTGTCAATAAAAACAGATTCCTGGTTTAGAAACCCATAAAATATATTCTCAGACATTCTTATTTACACCCTTAATTAGATATAATATATAGGATTCAAATACTTTTTATATGTTTGTTCTCTCATATCCAGTGGATAGTAGATAATTTAACAAAGTTTATAAATTAAACCTATAAATATATATTTATTAAAATTACAAATTAAAGGAGATTGAAAAAATATGGATAAAAAAATAATGCCAATCCTTTTTTTAATAGTGGGATTAATAATAGGGCTTGTGGTTGGATGGTTAATATTTAATGGAGCATCAAGCACAGGAGACGCAAAAGCAATCACAAATAATTCAATTAATTTAGGAGATGCTGCTGGAGCAAGTTGTACACCAGTTCCACACACATGTTCAGGAACTGTTGGTATTTGTACAACAAATACATGTGTTACTAATGATGGAAAATCATATTTTGATTGTTCTCATTGTAAATTTGCAAGCCAAAGTTAGTGAATATACAAAAATAAATTATGAAAAAGTATATTCAAATATTTCTGTTTTTTTTATTGTTTCTTTTATTAGATTATCTCCTTTTGGATTTATATCTTGCTCAAAATTAAGGATATCATCATACCAACCTTTTGTTACTGGGTGATCAGAGTTCATAAAAGAACAACAATCAGGGTAGGGAATTATGGATGATTCATAGGTTCCTATTTTTTTTGCAAGTTCAATTATTTCATCTTTATTCATTCCTATTAGAGGAGAAAGAATGGGTAGATAACTTGCTTTGTAAATGCAATTTATATTATCAAGAGTCTGAGATGCTACTTGACCTAATGAATCGCCAGTAACAATACCTTTTGCTCTTTCAGTTACTGCAATTTTGTTCATTATCTTAAGCATATACCTTCTGTAAACTATCATACGATGGGTTGATGGAATATTTGCAATTATTTCTTTTTGAATATCTGAAAAAGGAACTATATATAATTTGGATTTACCTTGGAACTTGGTTAATTGATTAACAAGTAACTTTATTTTGTTTTTTACTTCTTCTTTAACAAGTGAATTATTGTATATGTGTACAAAAACAACCTCACATCCTCTTTTCATCATTAGATATCCAGCAACTGGTGAATCTAGTCCACCTGATAAAGAACATATAACTTTAGAAGTGGATCCAACAGGAAGACCACCAATTCCAGTAACTTTATTTATATAAATTATTGTTTCTTTATCCCCTACTTCAATATACACACTTATTTCTGGAGTGTGCACATCTACCTTTTTATTTAAGGTTACAAGAATATATTCTCCTAGTTGTTCATTAATTTCTTTAGAATTCATAGGAAATTTCTTGTTAGATCTTCTTGCAACAACCTTAAAAGTAGTAAAATTAGTTAGCTTTAGGAGTTCAATGGTTTTTTCTTTAATGTCTATAAAATCATTCTTTGCTTTTCTTGAGAAAGAAAAGTATGCTATTCCTGGTATTCTTAATAATATTTCTTTTATTTTATTTTCATCTTTTTCTTGAACAAAAGAAAGGTCGATTAGGATTGAACCGTATCTCTTAGTTATTCCTCCTTTTAGAATAGATAACATATTAGTTATATTAGATACAAGCTTGTCTTCGAATAGATATCTATTATTACCTTTAATTGCTATTTCGTTATAATGAACTATTATAAAATCATACATTTTAATCACATAAAATTAATTTAAGATAATATATATAATTACGACTTCAAACTATTTAAATTATAATGGATATAGAGATACAAATTGAGACGTTAATTCCACAAGGTTTATAAATGATTATTATTAGTATATATTTATTAAATTTAAATTACAAACTAATGGAGTATGAAAAAATATGAATAAAAATACGATGGGAATCCTTCTTCTAATAGTTGGATTAATAATAGGACTTGTTGTTGGGTGGTTAATATTTAATGGAGCTACCAGCACAGGAGATGCAAAAGGAATATTGAAAGGAACATCAACAGCAAATGGGTACTGTGAAGGTGGAGAAGAGTGTACAGGGCTATCAATGGCTCTATGTAATTCACAACCAGAGTGCTATTGGATCCCTGATTCAACAACCAGGTAGGTAAATAACTAACCTAAAGAGGGCATCATCCTCTTTTTCTTTGATTTTACACCCAAATTACGAAAATACTATTTCTTTCGAGAATAGAAGCGAATACTTTAAATATCATTTCATATATAATATTAGCAGAAAACCAAGAAAATCTGGTTTTTTATTAGAAAAGGAATACAAATTTCTTTTTATATATTTTGGTATATAATTTATATACTAATTTATAATATTTTAAAAAAATAGGAACTAAAACTTTGAGGTGAGCTAGCATGGCGTTTTTAGATAAAATGTTTAATAAAAAAGAAGATGTAGATATCGAAGATGTTCTAAACAACATGGATGTCGAAGTAATTGAAGAAGATGTTGACTTCTATGTTAAGCCAATAATCTTACAAGCAAACACAGATATTGAAGCAACAATTAAAGAATTAAAAAATAGAAACCTAGTTCTTTTAGATATAGAAAATATCTCAAAGAGAAACGCACAAAGAGCTAAACAATTTGTTGGACAATTAAAAATGTTTGTTGCTGATAATGGTGGAGATATGGCAATGATCTCAAAAACCAAATTATTACTTGTTCCTTCAAAAGTAAAAATTATTAAAAAGGTTTAAATTAAAAAAGTAATCTAAAATGGAAATAGATAAAAAACGTTTTCCCATAAATATCAAAGAATCTAAGTACGCAGTAAAAATCTTTCAGGATGCCCTTAAAAAAAGAGGGCACGATCATGAAATAAAAAAGGAAGACGTTTATCTCACCATAACACCCTATTGGGTCGCATTCTATGACATCGGATATACTACTGAAAAATATACTCATGCTTCTGGACAGATTACATTAAATGCAGTTACAAATAATATTAATGATTATATAATCAAACTATTTGATATTGAAAAACCAGCTATTTTTAAGAACGTTAATATTCAAAAGGCAGAAAACAATAAAGTATTTCTAAAGGAACCAATCATCAACGAAGAAGAAGCTAGAAAAACAATTACTAAAGAGCTTGTACAAAGATTTAATGTTGAAGAAAAAAATGTGTCTCTTTCTGGGGTTGAAGAAATTTATGTACCCTATTGGAAGCTCAAGACAAAGGAACATAATAAACTTAAATTTGATGCTATTGATGGAAGTGTAAACAATTTCAAAACCATTAACGAAAAAGAAGCAACATACACTGATATGTATAAGGAAATGGTTAATGATTTAAAATCTTCAAAAAAAATATCAGGATATATTGGAAACATATTAAAAGCAATTGGAAGAGGAATTACAATTATGCTACGTGAAGCATGGGCTCATTTCAAATTACTTATTATAATTATAGGCATTGCATTAATTATTTATTTTTTATTCTTTTGGTAAAATTGCTCGTATTTCTGAGATTGTTTTTGCTTTAGAAATCCTATCTCTTAGTACACTACTTTTAGGTGTTCCTTTTATGAATGGGATTATTGAAACTTTAAACTTAGGGAAGGAGGTAGGATACTTTTCCCAAAGGTTTACATATTCATGTAAGGCCTTTAGTTTATCTTCTCTAGTTATCTCTTCTTTGTTCCCATTGATCAAATCAAATATTCCTGGATTACCAAGTGCTCCTCGTGCAACCATGACTCCATCAAAATCAAGATAATCTTTATAGTTATCTTCAGTAACATCCCCATTATAGATAATTGGAATTGGAGATATTTTTTTAATTCTTCTAACCTCATCCGACTTTGGTGGAATTGCATAGCTACATTTTGCACATCTTGCATGAATTGCAAGCGCATCTATTCCAGTTTTAAAAAATTCATTTGAAATAAAATCAATTTCATTCTTTGTGAATCCAAGTCTTGTTTTAATGGTTACTGGTTTGGTGGTGGTTTCACAAATTTCTTTAATTATTGGAGTTACTTTTGTTACATCCTTTAGAAGACCAGAACCACTACTTCCAGAAATTATTCTTTGGGACGGGCATCCAAAATTCAAATCAATAATATCAAAGTGTTTGTGCTTATCTATTATTGATATTGCTTCTAGGGTTGTTTTCTTATTAGTAAAATCTCCAACTAATTGACATGAGGTGGGAGAATCTTCTGCTGTGGACCTTAATATTTCTTCATCAAATAACTCATCTCTAGAAAGATTAACTAAATGATTTGTATGAATCATTTCAGTATAGCAGAGCCCACAATTGTGCGCTCTTGCGAGTTCTCTATAGGGAAGTGTCGAAAACTCAAGGATTGGAGCAAGAATCCCCTGGTTCCTAATAGGAACCTTTCCTATCTTAAATTTAATCATATATAATTAAGGTTAATAACTATTTAAAAACAAATAATAAAGTTAGATGACTGGTAATAATAAGGAGCAGGCCTAATAAAAAGAAAATGCTTATAAAAAGATTTGCTCCTAATATATATACTAATTATAAAATTAGATAAAACTACATAAATATAAAAACTAAACAAAAGCGTGAAACTTATGAAATGGAGTAAAGAAACTGTAATATCTATAATAATCGTAATATTATTCGTTGGATCAATATTTGGAATGGCAATTGGAAGTGGAAGTAGATCAGACATAGGAAATAATAATGATACGAACATAACACCTTCTAATCCTGATGAAAACCTACCCACTGAATTCTTTAGTGCCTATGTGGACTCCAATGTTCTTGAAATCTATCCTCAATTCGTTGTTGTGAGCAACACAAACATCTATGATCAAACAACATTAGACACCAAACTAAAACAAATTAGTGGTATTAAAAAAAATACAATTAGTTTCAATAAGGGAGAAGATCAAAATATAACTACAATGATTAAAATAGTTATTGATGCAGATAAGAGAGATCAAATTATAGAGGATCTTCAAAAAACAGATTATTTATTAAATCCACAAATTTATGTGAGTGCATTGCTTACAATGCCAAAAGAAAAAGTAACATTATCTGGAGACAATAATACTACTAGAGAATATGAGTTTACTGAAAGTCAGATTGATGGAGTAGTAGGAATAAATACAGAAAGGGGAGATGAGCTGAATGCTCAAATTCAAATTGTATTTCAAGGAAACACTCCAGTTAGATTCCTCGCAATTGAGTATCAAAACACTTCTGCAAACCCACAAATGATGGCAACCACAAAGATAATTCCAATTAAGGAATGGGAACCAGCAATTAGAGTTTATGCAACCTCTTCAATCACAAAAGAATTTGATGTTAATGAAATTAAAGATGTTATTGGAGATGAAAACCAAGTAATTGGAAGAAGTGTTGAGGGTTCTCTCACCATAAACCTAGAAAACAATTTAGATACAAATAATATTAATGATTACCTAACAGGAATCAAAGACGAAAATGAAACTGTAATCAAAGATCTTACAATTGATGAAAATCAAGCAAGTGTTGAATTTGAAATGAATCTAAAAACAGAAAAATATGATTCAATCAAGAACCAGCTACTTGAATTTGGAATAGATTCCTCAAAAATCAATAGCGAACCAAACAATATATACAGAATTGAATACAGTGTAGGTGATCTTAATCTAGATTTAATTAATAATAAACTTGTAGCTAGTGGACTAGCACTTAAGTATTCAGAAAAAAATGCAATCTTTGATGTGTCAACAATTGAATATCAAGGAAAAGTACTAACCTCAGATTCAAACACATCAAATGCTTGGTTACTATATCCTGATGATTTAAGTAAAACAGAAGTAGATTTGATAATTCAAGGATATTATACCAGAAACAATCTTTGGTTTATAGAATTAAAAGAAAATAGAGAATAAATAATTTATTCTCTTACTTATTTTTTATTTGCAAGCTCAATTGCTTCTGCAATATCTCCACTAGTCTCAAGAAGTAGTTCCTTTGCTTTATCTTTGGATATTTTTGAGGTTTCAGAAACCATAACAACATCTTCTTCAGGAATTTCTTTCTCTCCTTCAGAAATATCTCCGGCTATTTGAAAGCTTCTATTCCCCTGCATGTTAATCTCAGTAACTGATGGATTAGTAATTATTATGTTTCCGTTATCAGTTTCAATAACTACTCTTTTTGCATCAATTTCCTTGTTCTCAATACCCATTTGCTTCATCATAGCATTTATCTTTCTAGGATCTAGTCCATTCATTCCTGGAATCATAGTTATTTCTCCTTTAAATATTATGTTACTATAAATAATATGTGTGGAAAGTAATAAAAAGGATTTAGACTACATAAAATAAAGATTTATAACCTTTAGTATACATTATATTTTTAATTAAAAGAATAAGTTAAGTAAGATTAAACATGCAAAATGGACTTCCAAGTAACTACGAATCAATTGAAAAACAACTAAATATTAAGATTCCTGAAACAGATAAAGAATATTTAAATGCTTTTTTAAAGAAAAAATCATTTCACATAGTTAATAGAAAGATTATTTATCCAAAAATAGAGGATGTTAAGTATATTGTTGAAAAACTTAGTTCTGAGGTTAGGGAACTAAAATCAACAAGCGATTTTTGGAAAAAAGAAAAAAACACAGCTGAAAAGTATCACAGGCTATTACCAATTAACATGGTTCTAAAGAAGAACTATTGGAGACATAATGTTAAAAAACTAATTAATAAGAAATACAAGCAGGACATAATTGATGCTAAGCTAAATGATAGAATCCTATTGGACCCAGAATACAAGAATCTTTTTGAAACCTTCCTTGTTGATCCAGACTATAGAAAAAAGCTAAAGGACACAGTAAACAATTCAATCATATACAAGAACAACAAGATTGGAGACTATAGCATAAGAAAGCAGGAGTTTAAGAAAACAAGTGCTGAGCTTAAGGTCAAGCAGGTAGAAGAACAAATTAAAGATGCGACCCATAGGCTAAAGATATACGAAAAAGTATATGAATATCTAAAGAGATACGGTTAAATAAATATCAAATTAAGGGGGGGCCAGTTAATTTTGCAAGGTTTATAAATGATTATTACTGTATATATTTATTAAATTTAAATTAAAAAACTTAAGGAGATAAAATTATGGATAAGAAATCAATGCCAATCCTTCTTCTAATAGTCGGATTGATTATAGGAATCATTGTTGGATGGTTAATATTTAATGGAGCATCTAGCACAGGAGAAGCAAAAGGTGTATTAAAGAATGATTTACTACCTCCTAATGTTGTTGAAAAACAAGCAGATGGTAGTACACTCGTAAATTTAAATTATAAGGAAACGAATTCAACAACAGGAGTAACAACTTGTAAAAAAATATCTCAATTAATTGCACCATCAGAAGGTGAAGCTGATAGTATAGTTTATAATATAACATGTACAGGATCATGCACCGGCGATATGTGTAACATTTCTGGATGCACTCCAGCAGATGGAGGACAATGTACTGGATGTTTCTGTAGTGGAGATGCTTGTAGTGCATGTACTTGTTCACGATCAGTCTCTGGAGCTACTTGGCCACCAGCAAGTTAATAATGACAATATTAATAAGTAGATATTAAAAATATCTGCTTCTATTTTTTCTTTTAAATATAATTAATATCTTATTTAAATCTCAAGATTTCTTTTTTTCAAGTTTTAAAAATATTTATATTATCTTCTGTTTCTAATATATTATATAGATGATGGACTAGATATAATATATGATACCAGATAAATGGACTAAGGATCTTGAAAAAGAAATAATTAATGATTTTATTGATAAAAGGATATTCGATTTCTCAATCTCTGAAGATAAACCAGTCTATAGTATAGACACTCCTCCTCCATATCTTAATAGACCAGTTCATATTGGTCAAGCAACAACCTATGCAATCATGGACATGATTGCAAGATATAAAAGAATGAAAGGTTTTAAGATTATCTTCCCACTTGGATTGGATAGGAATGGATTACCAATTGAAATGGAAGCAGAAAAAAAATTTAAAGTTTCAGTTTTAACAACTCCAAGAGAAGAATACCTAAACAAATGCAAAGAACTATTGCAAGAATATTCTGGAGAAACCCAAAAAAGCTTTAGAGAAATAGGAATCTCATTTAGTTCATGGGATAACTATGAAATGATTGGAGGAGTTTATGAAACTGATTCTCCAAGATACAGACAATTAACTCAAAAAACATTTATTGATCTTTATAAAAGAGGATTAATATATGAAGATGAAAAAATAGCTAACTATTGTCCTGGATGCTCAACAACAATAGCTGATTCAGAAATAGATTACAAAGAGATTGAATCTTTATTTAACACTGTTTTGTTTACAGTTAAGGAAACAGGAGAAAAAATACCAATTGCAACCACAAGACCAGAACTTATTTGTTCAATTGGAATGGTTATATTTAATCCAGAGGATGAAAGATGGAAAAAGCTAGAAGGAAAGACAGCAGTAACTCCATTGTTCAATATTGAGGTTCCTATTAAAGCACATCCACAAGCAAAAATGGATAAGGGAACTGGATTAGTTATGATGTGCTCTGCTGGAGACTACTCAGACATTAGATTTTTCAGAGAACAAAATATTAAACCAATCATATCCATTGATATTTCTGGAAAAATGAATAAGAACGCTGATGAGTTTGAAGGCCTCTATGTTAAAAAAGCAAGAGAAGCAATTATTGAAAGATTATTAAAAGATGAATTAATAACTGAGCAAAAGAAGATACAACATGAGGTTCCAATCTGTGAAAGATCAAAGCATGAGGTTGAATTTATTGCTCAAAGAGAATTTTATTTAAAACAACTAGATTATATTGAAGACATTAGAAAAATATCAAATGAAATTAATTTTACAAACCCACTAAGCAAGAAAATACTCGAGGATTGGTTAAATACAATCTCAACTGATTGGCCAATCTCAAGAAGAAGATTCTATGCAACAGAGGTTCCTCTCTGGTATTGTAAGAAATGCAATGAAATCATTCTTGGAGACGATACTAAATATCAAAGACCATGGTGTGAAGATCCAACAACCAAGGCATGCCCTAAATGCGGAGGAACAGAATTTATTGGAGAAAAAAGAGTTCTGGATACCTGGTTTGATTCATCAAACTCAGCTCTCTATATTCAAGGATATGGAACTCCATTCTTTGATGAGCATCCAATCTGTTCACTAAGACCACAGGGAAAGGAAATAGTTAGGACCTGGTTGTATTATACGTTACTTAAGGGATATTTGATTAATAAAAAACCAATGTTTGAAAACGTTTATGTTCATCAGCACATTCTTGATGGAAATGGATATAAGATGTCTAAATCCAAAGGAAACATAATCAACCCTCAGGACGCAACAGGAAAATATGGAGCAGAAAGCTTTAGGCTTTGGGCTGTATCAGAAGGAAATCTTGATCAAAAGGATTTTAAGTGCTCACTTGATAAAATATCAACTGAACAAAAGACTCTGAACAAGTTATGGAACATAGCTAAATTTATTTCTCAATTTAAGAAGATTCCAGAAACTCAATCAAAATACACAGAAACAGATAAATGGATATTAAATGAAATAAATCAATTAACTAAAGAGGTTGAAGAAGGTTATGAAAAATATGATTTCCATGGTCCAATCATAAAAATAAAACATTTCATTTGGGATACCTTTTCAAGTCATTATCTTGAGCTTGTAAAAACAAGATGCTATAACCCAGAGAGTGAATTCACGAAGGAAGAACAGAATGGAGCAATAGAAGCACTTAATCAAGTTTTAGTTAAGCTTCTTTACCTAATGTATCCAATAACCCCATTCATTAGTAAAAGAATACTTGAAGAAAACTATAATATAAACATTTATACAGAAACATTTCCCAAAATTGAAGAATTCAAATCAAAAATCAAAACAGAGGATATTGAAAAAATTAATAATGCAATCTGGAAAGCAAAGAAGGATGCATCAATTTCCCTAAAAGAAAAGATAAATAAAGTAATGCTATCAAATATATATAAAGATATTGAGATGGATTTAATTAAAACACACAACATTTTAAACATAGAATACACAGAAGATAAGGAGATAGAGGTTGTTGTAAATGCATAAAGAAAGAAAAACCACCTTTTTAGGGGATATGATTTTCATAGTTATTCTTGTTGTTGCTATTTACTTTGCAATGACCCTCCTATCTGGAAATCAAATAACAAAAATGAGTAAAATTAATGATTCCTTTGATGTAACCCAGGACAATCTAATTCCTGAAAATCAAAGTGCATATATTGCTGATTTGGCTCTGCTTAGTGATGCCACACACACAAAACCAATCATAGATTACATTAATTTGAATAAAGATTCAATTAAAATAAATAGATTAGTAAATTATAATCTAATAAGCAATGAAAGATGCATTTCGAAAACATTATATTTAGAAATCAATTCCTTTGTTCAAAAGCAGGACGCTCTTCAGGATACTTTTGAGAAACTAAACTCCCAAAAGTTAAATAAAATATATTGGAATCAATATACTGATAATCTAACAACAAGAAATGAATATAGAAACCTAAGAACTGAATCCATGAAGCTTGAGATTTGTAACTAATTTTTGAGAATATATGTTTAATGAAATTGCGAATGGAGCAGAAGCAAAAATACTTGTTCATAAATTGTTTGGCAAAGAAGTAATAACTAAGCAAAGAATATCTAAAGACTATAGAAACAAACTATTGGATACAAGAATAATTAAGCAAAGAACCAAGAGTGAGGCTCTTCTTTTAAAGAAAGTAAAGGAGATTGGGTTATACTCTCCAAGCTTGTACTATGTAGGAAGAGATAAGATAGTCATGGAATACCTAGCCAATACAAATGAACATCATAGGCATCTGGACGAAATTGGAAAGAACATAGCAACACTTCATAATAATAATATCATTCATGGGGATCTTAATCTAATTAACATAATTACAACTAAAAATAAAAAAGCAAAAACAAAGATATATTTTATTGATTTTGGACTAGGATCCATATCAAATAAGATTGAAGACAAGGCAACTGATCTTCTAGTTCTCAAGAAAACCCTATTATCTCTTAAAAAAACAGAAAATCTATGGAAAGGAATGCTTTTTGGCTATGAAAAAGAAACAAAAAACAAAGAAATAATAAATAAAATAAAAGAAATAGAAGCAAGAGGGAGATATCTATAAACTAGTTAAAAAACCCAAAAGATAATATATAAAAAGAAATCGACACATTAAATATATATTAATATCATCTTTTTATAGATTATATATTATATTAAAGGCTATAAATCAATATGAATGGAAATAAAAGAGTATGATTAAATATGGAAGAAACAAATAAAGAAAGAACAGAACATAGAACTGATAAGTTCGACAAGAAAGAAATTTATGATAAAATTATTGAACTTACAAAAAAGGGAGAACCAAAAGCAAAGATTGGTCTAGCACTTAAAAAAATGAAGGTTCGCTCAATTAAGAAAGTTACAGGAAAAAGATTATCAAAGGTACAGGATGAACTAAAACTCACATCAAAAAACGAAATACCTGATGATTTAATGGCATTAATCAAGAAAGCAGTTAAGCTAATTAAACACAAAGATTCAAATAAAAAAGATATGACCTCCAAAAGAGGATATCAATTAACTGTTTCTAAAATAAATAGATTAAGAAATTATTATATAAGACAAGGTAAACTACCAAAAGGATGGATTTATTCTGATGATAGTGCAAAACTACTTGTAAAGTAAAGGGTTGATAATAAATGGTTGAAAAAAAAAGAACAGTAGATAATTGGAAAAAGAAAAAATGGTTTGTAATAACTGCAGACCCAATTTTTGATGGTAAAGAAATAGCAAAAACAGTTGCTATTGAAAACAAAAGCCTAACTGGAAGAACAATTAAGAAAACACTTGATTCCCTAACAGGAAACATCAGGGATTCTGCCTATGTTATTACTTTCAAGGTTGATAAGATCACTGGTGGGAAAGCAGAAACAAGCATAGCTAACATGGAAACTAAACCAGGCCATCTAAAAAGAATGATTAGAAGAATGAAATCAAAAATTGAAGATATTATTTATATCACAACAAAAGATGGACATAAACTTAAACTAAAACTTCTTTTCATAACAGGTGCAAAGTATAGTACTCAAACAAGAACTGAAGCTAGAAACCAAATGAGAACAATATTCATGGAAGAACTTAAAGATAAAGGCCTGAAAGAAGTTTGGAGCGAAATTATTTTCCAAAAAATATCTGAAAAATGCAAGAAAAAACTTGCAAAACTTGGATTTGTAAACAAAATAATTATCTCCAAGGCAAAGTTGGTTGAGTGAGGGTCTAAAACCTGATAAAAAATGATCTCAACAATTTTACTTTATTTTCTTATTTTTATTTTTTTAGGATTATTACTTAACTTTATAGGTAAGTATGATCTTATTACAATCTCAGTGGTATATGTAGTCGCTAGTTTGTTCATGTACTTTGTGGACATATATGCGGTTGTATATCTTGTGCTATTCTTTGGAATATCAGAAAGCGTAACTTCACTATTTAATAAGAAGCACGCACAAAGAACCTATAAAAATCTACTTGGAAACTGCCTTGCAAGCATCATATTCCTTATAGCTGGAGCAATAACAGAGTATTTTTCACCAGGTTCATTCATTTATTTTGGGGTTGGAGCCCTAGCTGGAATATCAGCAGCCTTTTCAGATACCCTATCTTCAGAGATTGGTTATCTTTCAAGCAAAAAGCCAAGAATGATAACCACATTTAGAAAGGTTGAAAAAGGGATTGATGGTGGAATTACTTTTCTTGGAACAGCAGCAGCAGCTCTTGGAGCACTAATTACTGCTATGTTCTTCTGGTTTGTTAACACAATAGGAGTAAACCTTGTATATACAACTAAGATAATTATTGTTGTTGCTGTTTGTGGACTAGTTGGGTCATTGATTGATAGTATAATTGGGGGACTCTTTGAGACAAAGGGATATCTTAATAATTCCCAAACTAATTTTCTTGCAACTTTTATAACTGGACTAATTGCTCTTCTTATAATGACTATTTAAAACATCTTTTTTTATAATGTATAGCACACAATCATTTGACTATGGAAACAAGACTTGAAAAAATTAAGTTTGTTATTTGGTTTGTTGTTCTTTATTCAGTTCTTCTCACCATTGGACTTAAATTAATTGGGAAGATGCTCATTAAAATCGATGTGTGGATAATTGAAAGGGTTCTTGGGAACATAATAAACTACAACTCATTTGTATTTGTACCAGAATGTAGTGGGGTTGTTGCAATTTCTGCGTATCTTGCAATAGTTATTGCTCTAATGATTACAAAATATAGATTGAATTGGAAATGCATTATTGGTTCTATGATTATACTTGGAATATGGAACTTGATTAGAATAATTATTGTTGTCTATTCAGAAAAAATTAGTTTTTCTTTAGCAAAGGTTCTTCATGTGGTCTTCTGGTTTATAACAGGAATAATTATTATGCTACTTGCTATAAAAAGCTTAAAGAAAAAGAAGAATAAATAAGTTAAAATATAACTTATTTATGTTTTATTTTTTGTGTGTTGAATGATGCTCATCTGTTAATAGTATTCTTCTTGCAATCTGTGAATAAACTGGTCTTGCAATTAGTATACCTATCAATGTTCCTAGAAGTATGGTTACAGCAAACCCAATAAGTTTACTTATTCCTCCTCCCATAATAACGATTGGAAGCATTGTTGCAATTACAGTTGAAGCTGAGGCAAACACAATAAAGAAAGCATGCTTAATCTTTACTTTTAAACTCTCCTGAGTATGGCCTTCAGCAACTTCTCTATGATGTGTTTTTCCTTTTAATAGTTCATCAACAATAATTATGGATGAATCTGCACAGGTTCCTATAGTTGCTAGGATACCAGCAACAGCTGCAAGATCTAACCTAAAATTAATGAGTGTGAGCAAACCAAGAAGAATAATAATCTCAGAGGATGCAGTTAAAATGATTGGAAGAGCTAGTTTTAGATATCTATATCTAATGAATAGAACAATTGAAACTAGAAAAATTGCTATTATTCCAATGAGTAAAGAATAATTTAGGAAGTCCTTACCCAAATAAGGAGAAATTGATTCTGTGCTAATGCTTTCAATTGGAATTGGAAGTGATCCAGATTCTAGAATAACTAATAAGTCATCTAACCTCTTCTTACTATTTTCTTCTCCATTTGCGTTTCCTGTTATTGTTAGTTGTGAAAAGGTCTTAAATCTTGTTGAGTCAATTGTAGGAACGTCCATGTTTGCAATTCCTGGAGTGATTGAGACAATTGACTTAAGTCCAGTTGCTTCCCAGATCCATGGTTGGGTTTCTGATTTTTGCTTAACAACTACCTTATACCCAATTTCTTCTAGCTTTTGTTTCACGCTATCAGAAACTGCAGGAGAAACAATTGCTTTCTTATAAGTATTATAATCTGATGTTAGACTTGTGATTTCATCATCACTTAGACTATTTTTATCAATAGTATAATAATTTGTGTTTAATTGATTAAGAACATCCTCAATTGGTATGAATTGACTTGCGAGTTCAGGAGCAATTGGAACATCCTGTTCTTCCAAGTATAACTCATTATCCATTATTATTATTGAATCTGTTGGTCTATCAATAAAGAAATAGGTTCTTGAACAATCATAGTCACTATCACTTGTTCCAGAGCCCGTTGGTATGCACTTGTGGAAGGTCATTTTTGCGAACTTCTGTGCGCCATCAGGAGATAAAAGAAATGGTAATGTCCACTGAAAAACATCATTTTGCTTATCGATTTCCTGAAGTCCATAGCCCTTTGATGGATCTTTAAAAATGGATTTTATATCGTCTCCAGAAAAAAGAACCTCACCATCAAGGACAGCTTCAAACTTACCTTGTTTTAATAATGTTTCTTTTATTTTATTTATTTCTTCAGGATTTGACTCAGCTAATTGGGCAACTATGTATTGATTACCTGAGGGGGTCACCTTTGCATCCTTTGAACCTGACCAATCAAGCCTTCTTGAGATTACTGATGCTGTTTGATTAATTTCATCAGAGGATACTGGTTGTTCAAGAGCTATTTGAAATGCTGTCCCTCCAGAAAAATCAACTCCGTACTTTAATCCTTTTCCAGCAATTAGGATTAGGGCAATAAGGATTAGTACAATCCACAAAACAATTATTGGTTTCTTAAGTAATGTTCTCATATTTTTTCACACTTTTATAATAATGATTTTAGTTTGTTCCTTGTTTTCTTTTTTCTTTTGCTAACACATAGTTAAGTAATGTGGGTGCATTAAAGAACCAGGTTGCTATAATATCACCAACTAATCCAAATGCTAAAATAATTGCAATTTCATAAACAACAAGCATTTGAGCAGCATAGGAGATTACAAGCATAGCAAGAACAGTTACAATGGTTGCAAAAGTCATGGTTAATCCTGTTTTAATTGAATCATTTGCTGCTTTTATTGGATCTCCAGTTCTGTCTTTCAAAACTCTTGTGGTTAGAAGAATATCTGTATCAACCGAATAACCAATTAACATTAAAAGCGCTGGTATTGTTACTAAACTTAATGGCAAATTAAATACTGCCATACCAACTAATCCTGCACCCATATCAAATAGTGCAGAAAATATGATTAATGCAGATGGCATGATCTCTCTAAAAAAGTATAATACTACTAATATCAATAAAATAAATGCTGTTATTCCAACCTTGATTGCAGTTTTTACAAAATCAGAACCTAGGGTTGCTGCAACCTCTCTTGATTGAACTTTAGAATTATCATCCAATGATAATTCAGTTTTAACAAGTGCATTTATTTGGGTTCCAAAATTATTACTTGCAGATATTATTTTTTCATTAAGTATAGTTTTAACTTCATCCCTAGTTAATGCCTGATCAATATTAACCAAATCAAATTCAGTTAAATATTTACTAGCAATTAAAGGTGCTAAAACATCTTTTGACTGGGTTTTTACATCCTCAATGGATGCATTTACAAAATCAATTTTTTGCTTATTTGCTTTTGCAACATCAAATTCCTGTGGTTGTGCAAATTCAATTAATAATCCAAAAGAGGTAATTGCATTTGTTTCACTTACATGAACCTCACTCAATCCATATTGATTAATTAATTTATCCTTTAGAGATGCATAATCCTTTGGAGAATCAAAATTAACAATTATTTGATACCCTCCTTTTAGATCAATCCCCTTGTGTATGCCTGGATAAATAAAAACAAGTACTATAATTATAGCCACCATAATTGCAGGAACAATTAATAGTCTATTGTATTTCTTATTGTGATCATAAAGTTTATTCATAGGTATCATCATTTTAGTTTTATTTATATAAGTTTATAACTAATTTAAAATTAGCAATATATTATATTATGATGAGAAATATATATAAATGTTAACTGAAGCAAATAACCTATAAAATCTAAAAAATTACCCACTCTTTAAATACTATTTCATACTTTAAATATATATGAGGTACCCACAGCTATTCAAATCTAAAGAATTGATTGATATTGTTATTAAGCAATTAAAGAAAGATCCTGTAACCAACAACAATATCTTTAAGTATGTTGATGAATTTCAACATAGAATAACAGAAAGATATGAGAAGATTGTTGATCAATTACCAGACTATGAAAAGATGGAACCCTACTATTTAATGATGTCTAAAAACATAATTTCTCAAGGCACAATGGAGAAGCATAAAAATCACTATAGAGTTACAATTACTGTTATTAATCAAATTTCTGAAAAATACAAAAAACAACTAAGAATACAAAAACAATTATCTGATAAAATTAAGTTACAAAGAGAATATCTTGGAAGAGTAATTTCTGCAATTAAAAAACTAGATAAGACTACAGAAATATTATTTACCTATGCTGATGATTTTAAAAGAATACCAAATCCAAGAAAATTATTTACTATTGTTCTCGTGGGAGTTCCAAACACAGGAAAAACAACCTTTTTAACAGAATTAACGGATGCAGATCCAGAAATAAATAGCTATGCATTCACAACCAAATCTCTTAATTTTGGATATTTTAAAAAAAGAGAAGAAATTATACAGGTTATTGATACTCCAGGCCTAATTCATGGAGAATTTAAAGAAATGAATATAATCGAAAAACAAGCAATAGTTGCAATCAAGGCACTGGGAGATGTGATTATCTTCTTATATAATAAAAATCAAACATTTGAGCATCAGCAGGAAATTCTTGAAAAAATCATTTCAGAAAATCCAGAAAAAAAAGTATTTGTTTATGCTTCATTTGGTGGAGATATGAAAGGATATCCAAATATCACTAGAGAAAAAATACTAGCTAAAGAATTTTAGGCTAGTTTGTTAATAAAAGTTTAGTTTTCAAATCCAAAAGTATTAAAATACATATTTTATATATAATACTACTTTTACAACACAACAGTTGTCATGCAAGAGGTGAATACAAATGACTAAAAAAAAAGAAATTTGTGATAAGCTCATAAAAGAAATAATGACGGAGGCAGAATATCTTCTTGAGGACCACACAATTCCAAAAAATATAACAAATGTAATTAAATCTGTTGAAGAGAGATTACAAAAAAATCTAAATTCTGTGGAAGTTTCAAGCATAATATATGAACTTGAAGACACGGCAAATGGACTAAATGCTCCTGAATTTAGGTCAGTGGTTTGGAGCCTTATTAGTAAACTTGAAACACTTATGGAGAACTTGAAATAGAATGGATCAGGAAATAGTGAATTATGCAAACATAAATGGAATGATACTTACAGAGGAAGCACTAAGACTCTTGAATAATTATAATTATAAGGATGTTATTGATAGGCTTAAAGCAAAAGGGAAAATATTTATTTTGCCAAATGATGTAATAACTATTTGTAAAGAGGGAGATTGTAAAACAAAAACAGAATACACAAAAAACTATTATATAATGGATAAGTATGATGTTACTGGGAAAACCTATTCACAGGGAAGAGTAGAGGATTTCCTTAATCTGTTTACAGACAAATATAAAACTATTTCTGAAATTATTAAAGAAAGACCAAATTTAGATATTGTAAATATATCTGATGCCAAACATAAAGGAAAGAACAAACAGGTAGATATAATTGGAATGGTTTATGAGAAGAGAACAAGCAAAAATGGAAACACGATAATTAATGTGGACGATCCAACTGGGTCTGTTAATCTTGTTGTAACAAGTAAGAATGAGGAATTATTCAAGGAATCAAAAGAAGTACTCAAGGATAACGTGCTTGGTTTTAAATGCAATGTAATTGCAGAAAATATGTTTATTGTTAATGAAATAATTTATCCAGACATTCCTATGCAAAATAATAAACCACAGCTTAATGAAGATGTATATGTTGCAATCATTGCAGATACACACGTTGGTAGTAAATTATTTTTAGAAAATGAATTTGCTGAGTTTATTGATTGGCTAGCAGGAAATCAGGAAGAAGACAAAGAACTTGCAAAAAAAATTAAATATTTAATAATTGCAGGAGACCTGGTGGACGGGATTGGAGTTTATCCTGCACAATATGAAGAACTTGCAATTACTGATATATTCAAACAGTATGAGTTATTTGAAAATTATATTTTAAAAATCCCAAAAGAAATTGAAATATTTATAACTCCTGGAAATCATGATGCAGTTAGGTTATCTGACCCACAACCAGCAATTGCCAATGAATTCATTTCAAGATTATATGAACAGGAAAATATACACATTATGGGTTCTCCTTCATGGGTAAACCTAGAGGGATTTAAAACTCTAATTTATCATGGAGCATCTCTTCATGGAATATATGCAGAAATAAAAGAAGCAACCATGTCAAAACCAGATGTTGCGATTAGAGAAGTAATTAAGAGAAGAGATCTTATGCCTCAATATGGAGAAAGACAAACATTCATCCCAATGGAAAAAAACCTAATGACAATTAATGAGGTCCCAGATATATTTATTGGAGCAGATGTTCATCATCACGCCTATTCAAAGTATAAAAATTGTCATTTAATTAATGCATCCTGCTGGCAATCAGTTACTGCATATCAAATAGAGAAGGGGCATCACCCCACACTCTGTAAAGTGCTGCTATTTAATCTTAAGGACCAAACACTGAAAATAAAAGATTTTTTAAAAACAGAAGAAGAAAAAATGCAAATCTAAATAAATATGGAAATTAAAAACCTAATAGCAAACGAAGATGTGAAAAATTATTTCATAGAGCTTACAGAAAAGATTGATCTAGCTGTAAGCACAGCAAAAAATGCAAAAAAAACTGGAAGAGATATAACCAATGATATTGAATCTGTTCCTGCAGCAGGTATTGCTGAAAAAACCGAAATTCTTGTGGGACCAAAGGGCGTTGCAGAAATTTATAATAATCTTTGGGAAATACACAAGGATAGATTTAAGATTACAATAATGATATTTGATATGATTCTTGATAGAAAATTAGGAGATATAGAGGATCCTGAAAAAAGACTTGAGCAGGCAATTAGAACAGCACTTGTTATTCAAACAGATGGAGTTGTTGTTTCTCCAATCACTGGACTTCCACACATAAAAATATCTAAAAACCCAGACGGCACATCCTATCCTGATATTTATTATGCAGGACCAATTAGGGCTGCTGGGGGAAACGCACAAACACTTCCTCTTCTATTAGCTGACTATGCAAGAAGCAAACTACATCTTGATAAATTCAAACCTAGTGATCAGGAAATAGAAAGATATGTTGAAGAAGAAATGATTTATCAAAATGATATTGTTGCAAGACAACAAAGAGTAACTGAAAAAGAAGTTAGAACAATAATAGAAAATTGTCCCATTTGCATGAACTCAGGACCAGATTCTGATATTGAAGTAACTGTTCATAGAGATCTTGAAAGAGTACCCACAAATAGAATAAGAGGAGCCATGTGTTTGGTTCTAATTGATGGGCTTTATGTAAGAGCAATGAAGATTCAAAAAACTGCTAAAAAGATGGGACTTAACTGGGATTGGCTAGAAAAATTAATCAAGGTTAATAAAACAGCTGAAGGAGGGTTTGTTTTAAAACCGAGCACAAAATATATTGAAGGACTAGCAGCAGGAAGACCGGTTTTTTCATATCCGTTTGCTCCTGGTGGATTTAGACTAAGATATGGAAAAGCAAGAAATGCAGGACTTATGGCAAAAGCCATTAATCCAGCAACCATGTATGTTCTTGATGAATTTATTGCTGTTGGAACACACGGTAGGCTTGAAAGACCAGGAAAGTCATTGCAATACTTTCCCTGCTCAACAATTAATGGCCCAATTGTTAAATTAAAAAATAAGGATGTTATTAAAATTGATAATGTAATTACTGCAAAGAAAAATCTTGAAGAAATTGATAAAATATTATTCGTTGGGGATCTATTAATAGATATTGGAGATTTTAAAAAATCAGGACATCCATTAATCAAGAGTGGATATGTTGAAGAGGAATGGTTAGCTGAAATTAAATATCTTGCAAAAACAGAAAAAATAGAAAAAAAAGTTCTTGAGAAAGCACAGGACTTTTATAATAAACCAAACCCCTATAGTGCAATTAATCTATCCATTGAACATAAACTACCATTATTTCCAAAATACATTTGCTACTATGATTTATTATCTATAGAAGAATTAAAAATATTAATAGATAAATTCAGAGACGCAGAAAAAATCTTTGAAAAAAATAAAATAGTTGGAACAAAAATAAAATATAATAATTTAATTAAAAGTATTTTAGAAAAAATGGGTTTACCCCATAGATTTCTAGAGGATGGATATCACATTATTGTTGGAGAAGACTATGCATATCCACTTCTCAAGACTCTAGGATCACTAAATCAAATTAATCCAACAGAGCAATTTAAAGAGAAACTTGAAGATAAGGAATTAACTATCACAGAAAAACTAACAGCAATTGCTGGGTTTGATATAAGAGATAAATCAGGAACCTGGATTGGAGCAAGAATGGGTAGACCAGAAGCTGCCCATCAAAGAGAAATGGCTGGAAAAGCAAATGCATTGTTCCCAATCGGACGTGGTTTTGGAAACAACAGGGATCTAATTAAAGCAGCAAGAACAAAAAGTAATGAAGCAGAAGCAAATTCTGCGTTTGGAATTTCTGATGTTGAAATAAAAGCATATGTTTGTCAAGGATGTAAAAAAATTATGTTTGGAGCATATTGCTTTGAATGTGATTTGAAAACCCAAGAAATTAGATTTTGCGAAAACTGTAATAAACAATTGTATGAAGTAACATGTCCAATTTGTAAAATCAAAACCAAACCAAAACTTAATCACACTATCAATATAGATTCATTAATTGAACAGGCATCCAAGAACCTAAAGGTTGGGATTCCAGAGCATCTTAAAGGGGTCAAGGTTTTAATAAGTGAAGAAAAAAATGCAGAGCCACTTGAGAAAGGAATACTTAGAGCAAAATATACACTTCAAATATTTCGTGATGGAACCGTGAGATATGAAGCACTTAATGCAACCATTTCTCAATTCACCTGTAGAGAACTTAATCTTACAATTGATAAGATTAAAGAATTGGGATATAGAACCGATTATCTTGGAAAACCAATAACAACCATTGACCAAAGAATAAGCATATTCCCACAAGATGTTATTGTAGATGAAAATTGTGGAGAGCATTTTTTAAAGGTAAGCAAGTTTATTGATGATGAGCTTGAAAAGTTCTATGGCCAGGAAAAATTTTATAATAAAAACACTAAGGAAGAATTAATTGGAGAATTAATTATTGGACTTGCTCCACACACATCAGCAGGAATTGTTGGAAGAATTATTGGATATTCTAAATCTAGATTGTCCTGGGGGCATCCATATTACATTACTGCAAAAAGAAGAAATGTTGATGGAGATCAGGATTCGATGATGCTCCTAATGGATCCTATGCTTAATT
The DNA here is from genome assembly GCA_964496765.1 of uncultured archaeon. Taxonomy (GTDB): domain Archaea; phylum Iainarchaeota; class Iainarchaeia; order Iainarchaeales; family CSSED10-239; genus JBAWVI01. The sequence continues at coordinate 40,707 of CAZCAP010000002.1, forward strand.
TTTCATATAGTTATCTTGCAAACAATAGTGGTGGGAAAATGGATGCACCACTTACTTTTACAACAATTTTAAATCCCTATGAGATTGATGATGAATGCTATGAGATAGAAACAGTAACTGAATATCCCTATGAATTTTATCAGAATACAAAAATATTTGGAGATCCCTATGATAAAAATGTGCAGTATGTTGCTAAAGTTCTAGGAACAGAGGATCAATATAGTTGTATTAAGTTTACACACGATACAACTTGCTTTGATGAAGGACCTAAACAGAGTGCCTATCTGCAAATTAAATCAATGGCAGATAAGGTACATAAGCAAGCAAAACTTCAAGAAAGAATTGTAGCTGTTGATAATAAAGATGCATTAGAACGTTTACTTCATTATCATTTATTTCCAGACATAATTGGAAACACAAGAGCTTTTGCAAGACAAAAATTAAGATGTGTAAAGTGCAACAAGAAATACAGAAGAATGCCTCTTTCTGGGCAATGCACCTGTGGTGGAAAGCTCATACTTACGATTGCAGAAGGTTCCATTAGAAAATATGTGAACATAGCAAGAGATATAATAATTAAGTATCAATTGAAACCATATCTTCTTCAGAAGATAAATATTGCAGAAGAAGAAATAAATTCTTTATTTTCAAATAAGGAAGAAAAAAATCAAAAGAGTTTGTCAGATTTCTTTTAAAAACAACTATAACTATTTTTGTAGATATTTAAAAAAATAAGAAAAAGAGATTTAAAGAATAATCACTTATTCTTTAAGCTCAATTGACATTTGAACATCAGCTGGAACATCAACCTTAACAACTCTTCTTAGGATCTTGTCATCAGCCTTGACATCAATTATTCTCTTGTGTATTCTAAGTTGCCATTTCTGGTAGGTTTCAGTTCCCCCACCAGAAGTACCACGTCTTGTAGGAACCACTAATTTTTTGGTTTTTAAAGGGATGATTCCTGAGTGCTTAACTCCAGACTTTTGTGCAACATCTATTATTTCTTTACAAAAATCTGTTAGCTTTTTGTAATCCGTACTTGTTATTATTATTCTTGCTGTTTGCATAACTTTGTGTCATCCCCGAATTTGTTTTTATTTAACTCTCTTTTTTACTTCGATGATTACACCGGCAGCAACTGTCTTACCCATATCTCTTATTGCAAGACGACCAAGTTGTGGGAATTCCTTGTAGGTTTCAACACAAAGTGGTTGATTTGGCTTAATCTTAACTATTGCAGCATCCCCTGTTTTTAGGAATTTTGGATTTTCTTCCTTAACTGCACCTGTCTTTGGATCAAGTGATCTCACAAGCTCTGTTATTGTACATGATATTTGAGCTGTGTGCATGTGGAATACTGGAGAATAACCAACAGTAATTGCAGATGGATGATATAGTACAACCATTTGAGCTGTAAACTCTTCTGCAACTGTAGGAGGACTATTTACGTGACCGATTACTGATCCTCTCTTAATATCCTTTGGGCCAATTTTTCTAAGATTGAACCCAATGTTGTCTCCAGGAACTGCTTCTGTTAATTGTTCGTGGTGCATTTCAATAGATTTAACTTCAGTTTCAACACCTTCTGGCATGATAATTATCTTATCATTTGGTCTCATGATTCCACTAGATATTTTTCCAACAGGAACTGTTCCAACACCTTTAATATTGTAAACATCCTGTACAGGAAGTCTTAATGGCTTATCTGTTGGTGGAACTGGTGCAACGAACATGTCAAGTGCATCAAGTAAACAAGGTCCATTAAACCAAGCTAACTTATCTGATTTCTTGATTATGTTGTCTCCTGGATATGATGCAATTGGAATAATTTTCATATTATCTTCCTTGTATCCAGAACCCTTTAATAGTTTTGTAACATCATCTTTGATTTCATTGAATCTTTCTTGTTTATATTCAACTTCATCCATCTTATTAACTGCAACAATGATTTGCTTAATACCCATAACTTGAGCAAGGAATGCGTGTTCCTTTGTTTGAGCCTGGATACCATCCTTTGCAGCAACTACAAGAACAGCAGCATCAGCTTGAGAGGTTCCTGTTACCATGTTCTTAATGTAATCCTGGTGACCAGGAGCATCAATAACTGTAAAAAAATTCTTTTTGGTTTCGAATTTTTTATAGTTTACGTCAATTGTGATACCTCTTTCTCTCTCTTCTTTTAATGTGTCCATCATGTAAGCGAAAGCGAAAGTACCTTTACCTCTTTCTTTAGCAATTGCTTCTAATTTTCTGTAATCCTGTTCAGGTAATGCGCCTGTGTCATACATTAAACGACCAACTGTCGTTGATTTACCGTGATCAATGTGTCCTATAAAAATAACATTGATATGTGGCTTTTCATTTGCCATATTAATTCCTCCGTTATTTATTAAATTTCCGTTTTTTTAATTAAAAATACTTGCAAATAAAATTAGATTTATACCGCAAGATATAATATATATTAAGAAACCAAAGTATTTTTAAATAGAAATGAAAGGAATATGCCTATAAAAATAATTAATAAAACAAAATATATATAAACTCTTCAAACATATATATAATAAGTAGGTGAAATGATAACTATGGCAATTAATTTCATACAAATTATAGTTATAATTGTTGTAATAATTATATTTGGAGTAATGATTACGCTATTAAATATGAAAAAAAAAGATAAGACATCTGCAGGTATTGAACAAAATACTTGGCAAAAAATTGAGATCCTAAATACTAGAAAGAAAGAACTACTTGATAAGAAAAAAGAATTATCTTACAAATATACAGCAAAAACCATCACTGATTCTGAATATTCTACAAACATTAAATATCTAAATGATGAAATAGAAAAAGCTAATGAAGATATTAATGAAGAAGTAAACAACCTAACTCACATTCAAGGTAAAATAGATGCAGAATCGGATGTTAGATTTGCAAATATTAAAATTAAGAGTGAACTGTCAGAGGTTGGGTTAGAAAATAAGAATCTTAAAGAAAAAATATCTGAATTAGAAGAATTTATTAAAAACGTATCAAAAAACACTAATACAGAATCAAATAATGAAGATACTGCTGTGAAAAAGTATTATGAAATCATATTAAATAAATACAAAGATGAAATTAATGAAACAGAAAAGAAAACCATTTCTGAAATAAAGGAAATGATAAAACCAACAGACCTAACAATTAAAAGCCTGGTTTCCAAATATCAACCAATTAGCTATGATTTTAATAAAGATTATTTAAACACACTAAGACAAATTTATAATTATCTTAAATCAGACATAGATGTAATTAAGAATGATTTGAAAATATTATTTTGGATTGACTTTTCTAACGTGATTAAGAACAAAATTGCAGATGAACAGGACATATCTGTTCTTTTTTGTTCATGCATGAAAGCCTTGGCTGATGAGGTTTCACGAATTGAGATAGTAATGCTTGATGATGAGAAAATACACGCGTTTGTAAAAACAAAATATAAAAACGCATTCTACATTTTTGATCTTGCTCAAAAAGTTCCATTTGATATGTTTAAGAATATTGATGAAAAACAACTATACCAAGAATATAGTTTTAATAATAACAAGATTGCAAAAAGAATATACGCCTATAATCAATATGAATATATTGATTTTAGAACCGAATGAAATAATAACTACTATTTGTGGGTGTTGGAATTAGTTATGGAAAAGATAGATGTTACAAGTACTGTTTTTAATTATGTTGTTAAAGATCTATCTAATGAATTAATTGGGGGCTACATAAATAACATCCAAGCCATTGATGAGAACACATTTAAGATAAAAATACACAAACAAAAAACTAAACAACTTATAGTTAACAATAATATTTGTTTTTTATCAGATTATGTATTACCAACTAATGAAACCAATGGATTAACCAAATTTTTAAAAAAAACATTGCTTAATCAAAGGGTACATGATATTAAACAAGATAAAAACAATAGGGTTGTTTATTTCAAATTAGATAAACACTATCTAATATTCGAATTCTTTTCAAACTCAAATATAATTTTAACAGATTTAGATTTGAAGATAATCACATCCAAACAAAAGGAAGAATGGAAAGATAGAATTATTAAAAAGGGAGAAATTTACAAATTCCCTGCGAACATCGATATTAGAGAACATACAGAAAACGAAATTATAAAACAACTGGAAGAAGATAATAAAATAAAGATTGGCGACATAAACAAAAGAGGATTAATCAGCTATTTGGTTAAAAAATATAAATTACCACCAAGCGACATAGAAATTGTAATTGGAGAAAAAGAAAAAATAACAAAAGAAACAATTAAAAGAATAAAAGGAATATATGAGTTTAAAAATCCAAGACTAGTTGTCCTTGATGGAAATAAGAACAAAATATTATCAGTAGTTGATGAAGAAGGAAAGCTCTATGATGATGTCGAGAAATATTATCTCGAAGTATATAAAAATAATGTGGTAGAAATACAAACAACTAAACAAAATAAAAATAATATAATTTTAACTGAACAAATAGACACTAAAAGAAGATTTGAAGAGCAAATAAATAAATTAAATAAGGAAGGAGAAATAATTTATTCCTATTTTACGCATATTGAGCAAATAAATACCCAAATAAAGCTTGCAACTAATAAAAAAATAAATGAAACTGAAATAATAAGCAAAATAAATGATTATCTAAATAATAATAAGATTAGTATGAAAATAATTAGTATAAATCAGAAAAGTAAAACCTATGTTGCTGAGTTTGAATAATTAGATTAAAAGCTAATTTAAAAAAAATAATCTAAGAAGTAGAATATAAAAAAAAATAAAGAACTTATTGTTCTTTATTTACTTGGCCTTCATCAACAATGAAAACATCACTTACTGCAAGGATTGATTTAAATGGGACTTCAATCATATTACCTTGTAAATTAAGTTTCTGAATAAATGTTGATGTTGGATCAACTTCTACTAAAATAGTTTCAATTTCTCCAGTAACTTCGTTTACCATTAGATCAATTAAACGACCAATATTGTCTCCTTTGTTGGTTATTAATTTCTTTGTTGCAAGTTGTCTTGCTATTGCGTATTTGTACATACCAGATCCTCTCTTTAATTTTTATTATTTTTTTTATATTTTATATAATTTTAATCTAATTATATGTTATTAAATATATTTATAAAGCAATCTGTTTCGAAAACCATAGTATAGCCGTTTATTTGTTGTTATTCCTAACTAAATAAACAAACAAAAAAGCACTAAAAACCTCTTGTTTCCACCCAGCAGATACATTTAATAAGATAATGTAGATAATAGAATATAAAACAATAATTATTTAAAGATATTTATTAGGATAGAATAGGTGAATAGGTGAAAAAATGGAATTTGAAAAAGAACATATAATAATATTGATAATTTGCTTGATTGTGGGTGTTATTATTGGGATAACAATAAACACAGATGGAATAACGAAGGGATCATGCACTAAAGAACAACTTGAGATTAATGTATTAACAAAAGAAATTAATAATTGTTTGCAGGAACTTGATCTAAAGATAGATACAAATACTAGTAAACTTGAAGAATAGTAATTAAATAATTATTCTTCCATCTCCCAAAACGAAATTCTTTTTAGAAATTGCTTTAGTTGCTTGGCTTGTTTTATCTCTATATCTGATTAGGTCTTTTTTTTCATCAACAGATACAACCTCTCCAACCCACAAACCATATCTTGATTGAACAGGAAGCCCAATAAGTACTGAAGTGACCTCTTTTCTTATGGAAAACAATGTAGTGAATTGATAAAGTAAAATTAATATAATTATACCAACAATTATTGAAAACACAAGTAACTTTGTAGTAATTTCAACTAATAACCATTGAAGAAATAAATCAACAACTGTAAAAAACACAATTATAAAAAAGATTGTAAACAAATTTGTTCCAAACTTATACATTTTCTTTAGATAAAACAAATCAATTACTGCTCCAATCATCCATGATAGGACAGCGAGAAAGAAATATAATAGCACAGCTCTCAACACATAAACAAATCTATGAAGTAAATCAAAAGTTATATTTATTGTATAAAAATTAACACCCTTAATAATTCCAAATATCAAAAAGAAAAAGAAACCTAAATAAAATGGAAGACTAGCTCTTGTTAATGAAAACCTACTAAAGAATCCATGATAGGCTTTTGATATTTTTGGTTCTAAATTAAAACCCTTTATTAAAAAGTAAATCCCAAACAATAATGCAATTATTTGAAATGCGAACTGCTTTGCGAAAACAAATAACAATAATATTATTGCAGGAATACCATAAACTATTCTTGCAAAGAAAGGATCTTGGAGTGCTTTTTTAATAAAATAAAAGGTGTTTTCAATACTTTTTTCCTGTCTAACAATTATTGTTTCTTTAGAGATGATTGGTAAAAAATTTTGAACTAGTGGCATTACCTGATCATCCTCTGCACCATCGCTAACAAAAACAACAGAGGTTGCTTGATAAATTTCAAGAACTTGTTTTAATTGCATAGTTATATTTTTATCAGCATAGAAGAAGTTATCTTTAGAATGCCCTGTTAATGTTGCAATCTCAACAACATTATTGTCTTTCAATGCATAGTATTGTCTTATTGCTCCAAAGATACAGTTTGCATCAGATTCCTCTGGATCAGCAATTGCAAGGGCAGATGCTAATTTTTTATTATTATTAATTCCTATAATTGGTCCAGAAATTCCAGTTTTTTGACCAACATCATTATCCCTATCAATTGAAAGAATAAGTATTTTTTCAGTGCTGTCAACCTGTAATTTTGATTCATCCACGGATTTTTGAAGCGAAACATCAACAACTGGAGTGATATCTGTCTTTGCTTCATCCTTAACTTTTATTTTTCGTTTTTTAGGAGTCGGACCCATAAATATCTTAATTTACTAAAATATATGTAACCATATACTTTTTATATTTATTTAATATATAGAAAGATATAAAAACACAACAACTAAAATTATATTTAGTAATTAACCTTAAGAGATTAGTAAGTGATAATTTATGGATAAACAGAAAATTAAAAATACTTTTTTTACAATAACTTTTATTATACTACTTATACTTATATTTGCTCTATTTTTTTTAACAAAAAATATAGGTAATGGGATAATATGGGGAATTGTTGTAATTATTTTGATTTATGCAATATTTAAATTTAAGATTATTCTGCAACTAAAAGATTATGAAAGAGCAGTAGTCTATAGATTTGGGAAAGTTAGAAGAGTTGGTGGACCTGGTTGGACATTTGTGTTTCCTTTCTTTGAAAAACCAGTTGTTGTTACATTAAGGGTTGAAACAATTGATATCCCTCCACAGGAAGTATTAACTAAAGATAATATTCAACTCGTAATTGATGGGGTATTATTTATTTCTGTAAAAGAGGAACCATCAAGTGTAATAAATTCTGTTGTAAAAGTTGAAGACTATAGAAGAGCAGCAACCATGTTTGTTATAGCATCATTGAGAGATGTTGTTGGTGAGTTTGACTTAAATGAAGTTATTTCAAGTATTGAAAAAATAAATACAACATTAGTAATTAAACTTGCAGAGGTTTCTAAGGAATGGGGGGTTAAGGTTCATTCTGTGGAGATTAGTCAAGTAAGGATACCGGAAGAAATACTTCATGCAATGCATGAACAAAAAGCTGCAGTTCAAAGGAAGCTTGCTGTTTATGAACTTGCAGAATCAGAAAAAGCAAAGATACTTGCAATTAAAGAAGCAACAGATCAACTTTCTGAAAAGACTGTTGTTTATTATTACATAAAAGCACTTGAGAAAATGGCTGAAGGACAATCTTCTAAGATTATCTTTCCAATGGAGCTTACAAATCTTCTTGAAAAGGTTTCAACAAATCTTTTGCACACAGGTGGTAAACACATAACCCCAGATATTGTTGAAAAGGATTTAGATTTAAACAAGATTAAAAAATATCTTCCTTTCATACAATCATATGTTACTGCACAGAAGATAAGAACAACAAAAGTAAATCAAAGTTCAAAAAATAAAAAAAAAGTAAAAAAGAAAAAGAGATGATTACTATGCCTGCACCAAAACCACTAAGAAAATTAAATTTCATGAGAAAAAGATTAGCACATGGAATAAAAAGAACAGGGGATTCTAAAAAAACAGGTGTAAAGCACATAGAAAAAACAGAACACAGAACGCAAATAACTGATGTTAAGATACCTCAACTTGAAAATGTAAGATTAAAAAAAGAAAAATTACAATTAATTAAAAATATTGAAAAAATTAAAAACAACTCAAAAGGTAAGGGATTAGTTGCTCATGGGAAAGCAATGGCAGAAATCAAAAAATTAAAAACTGATTTTGTATTAAAATTTAACAACCCAAAACGAATTGAAGATAGACAAAAAAGACGTGCAAATATTATTTATAAAAAGTTTGAAAAAGAATATTGGAAATAATTCTGAAAAGTATAGGGGAATTCTAGTTTGTCATTTTTGCTTAAATTTAGTTATGAATTCTTTTTCGAATCTATCTAATATCTCATAGTTGATTTCTAACTTTTTATTTCCTCGTTTTAGAATTAATTTAAGATAGTCATCATCTACTAATAACTTGTTGTTTGCTTTTAGAGGGAGAGCCATATATTGGGTTGATGTGGCTTCTATTATGTACTTCCCATCCTTTGAGGTGATGATTCCTGCTTTCTTAAGCCCAAATTCAGAGCAGAATTTTAGGATATCTTTTGCTTTATTAAAATCCTTTGTTCCAAAATGAAAGATAAAAGGCTCAACCTTAAACCAGATATCCATTTCCTTTGTGTCTTCCAATAGATCAGTTTTCAGTTCATTGAAGGTTATTGTTCTATGATATCTTTTGTGGAAATGAGAAACTTCTTTATCCTCAAGTTCATCCGTTGAAAGAAGCATGATTCTTCCAGCACAGGAAGATGAGGTGAATATATCTGGTATCTTTGTTAATTCATTTAGGAAAGGAATTAGGATAGCATCAACTTTTTTATCATCTATTGCTTTTTGCAAGGTTTCCTTGTGATGTTTTTTAGTCATTGTAAACCTTTGATTTATTGAATTTTCATTATTTAGTTTCATAATTATTCTCATTCCTTTAATTAAAACAAATACATTTATAATTAGTTAGATTATATATAATATAAGTAGAATAAGCTTTAAAAGTAATGTGTGGAAAATTATGAAATATATTAAAAATATTTTATTTGTACTAATTTTATTAGGAATATTAATAATGGTTCCAGGTGTTAGGGCGCTTGCCTTGCTTGAGCCAATTTCTCAAGATCTAACATATACAGATACTATTGATCTTGGATTTGCAGCACCAGGAGAAGAATTTCTAGTTAGCTTCCTATTTGATACAACAGAGGATTATGATAATATAGATGTAATTGCATCACAGAGAAATGATGTGATCATTGAAAATACAAAAAAAACTAATGAAAGTATATTTACAACCATTAGACTTGGGCAAGAACTTTCTGGGAACTATAACCTTTACCTTGTTTTAACAGGAGAAACAAGCACAAAAACAATTACACTAAATATGCAGATTACTGATGAGGTGATTTATACAATTATGCAACCCTATGATAGGGCCACCACCTACGGAACAGAAAAAGAAATTAATTTTAAAATTATAAATAAATCAATTTGTACAAAAACAATATTTGTCTCATCTAATCTCTCAGAATATTGGTTTACTAATGAAAATAAAAGATTAGAAACTTTTACTCTTCAACCAAACAGCACAACAGATATTAGTTATAAATTTATTCCTCAAGAAATTGGTAAAAAGGAATTTGAATTGAAATTATATACTAAATACACAACAGGAAATATATTTAGTGAACAAACATCAAACTATAAATCATATTTAATAAACATAAATGTAATTAAGAGTATTAAAGGAGTATATGGTTCTCTAGATCACGTTTACCCTTTGTTTAATACAAATATCATGCCTGTTTATTTTTTTAATAAACTAATTAGATGGTTAATATAAATCCTATTTGTTTTTAATCATGGAATGTAGCTATGAATAATAAAAAAGAATTATATAAATTCTTTAAAGACATAAATCAAAATAAAATAACAGCTAAAGAACTACAAACCCTGAAGATCGCTTTTTCTAAAGAAAATAAACTTAAGGGAATACCCCTAACATCAGATATACTTGCTGCTCTTAAAATTAAAAGACCATCAAAAACGTTAATTACTAAACCACATAGAACAGAATCAGGAGTTACAGTAATTGCAGTAATGACTAGACCTGAAGCCTGCCCTGGTAAATGCATCTATTGTCCAAGCTATAAGGACGCTCCAAAAAGTTATACAGGGTTTGAGCCTGCAGCAATGAGAGGTAAACTTAATTTCTATGATCCAAAAAAACAAATTAGGGATAGACTAAAACAATTGGAAGCAACAGGACATCCAACAAATAAACTTGAAGTGATTATTATGGGTGGAACATTTCCTGCAACTGACATAAAGTATCAGAAAGAGTTTGTTAGAGGGATTTATCAAGAGATCACAGGAAGCAAAGAAGAGGATATTAGTAAACTACAAAAAATTGCAATGAAATCAAAAAGAAGGATGGTTGGATTAACTTTTGAAACTAGACCTGACTTTTGTAATGAAAAGGAAATTAGGAGAATGCTTGAGTTTGGAGGAACGAGGGTTGAAATTGGGGTCCAAACAGTTTATGATGACATTTTCAAAAAAATAAAAAGAGGGCATGGAATTAAAGAAGTTATTGAAGCAACTAGAAAATTAAAAGATTCTGGACTAAAAGTTTTATACCATATGATGATTGGACTTCCTGGATCAAATATTAAAAAAGATCAAGAAGCGTTTAAAGAAATATTTAGAAACCAAGCATATTGTCCAGACATGATTAAAATTTATCCTTGCCTTGTTACTAAATATACAAAACTAGAAAAGATGTATTATTCTGGAGAATATAAAATTTATGATGATGAAAAACTAATTAAATTAATTGCGGATATTAAAGAGATTGTTCCTTCTTGGGTTAGGATCATGAGAATACAGAGAGACATACCAGCAACAAAAATAATTGCTGGTGCAAAGAAGAGTAATCTACGTGAACTTGTTAAAAAAGAATTAATGATTCGCGGAACCAAATGCGATTGTATTAGATGCAAAGAACCAGAAGGTAAAATAATAAACATAAATAAATATGAAATTAAAAAAGTTAGATATAATGCATCAGATGGAGATGAATTATTTATATCTGCAGAAACAAACAACCATTTATTAGGCTTCATTAGACTTAGATTCCCAAAAAAACCATTTATTAAAGAAATAGACAAAAAAACATCAATTGTAAGGGAACTACATGTTTATGGTGAAGCAACAAACTTTGATGATAAGAACATCCAACACAGAGGGATTGGAAAAAAACTATTAAAAATAGCAGAGGACATATCAAAAGATAATAAATTTGAAAAGATAGCAGTAATTAGTGGTGTTGGGGTTAGAGAATACTATAAAAAACAAGGATATAAACTTATTGGAACATATATGATTAGGGAATTATAGGTGAATCTAATGGAAAACAAGGACAAATTAATTACTTTAGTTGAATCGGATCCTGATTTATACAAAATAATAAACTCAAAGGCCCACATAAAAGTTTTAGAGGCAATTGCCACAGAATCCCTTAATTTTTATGATCTTAGTAGAAAAACAGATTTTAAAAAGGTATCTATATTATATAATATATTAGATAATCTCTTAGATAAAAAATATATTAGAAAACTAGAGATTAATAAAAACCAAGTTTATTACATTACAAATGAAGGAAAAAACATTTATAATCTAGTAAAAAACGCACAAAAAGATTTTAATCTACAGGGGTGAGGATAAATGAAAGTGTTTTTAGGAGTTTTAAGTACTGGAAAAGGTACATGGGGACAGGTTGCTCACATTGTTGATCAATCAGAATATGATCAAGTTTATTTAGTCTCAAATGAATGGGCAAAGGATAAATTTACTTGTACTAAGAAGGTTAATTGGATAATTGTTGATCCAAGAAAAGGATTTTCTGAAATTTTTGATGATATTGAGAAAGAATGGCCAAAGGATGTTAAAGAATTAGATTTAAACATACATTCTGGAAGCGGTAAGGAACATAGTGCAATACTTGCTCTTTTACAACAAAAAAATGTAAAATATAAAATAATAACAATAAATTCAGAGGGAATAAAGAGGTATTAGGGGGGATAGGTGAATTATAAATTATTTATACTCACTCCAATTATAGTACTTTTAATTATATTGTCTGGATGTATACATCTACTATCTACTGCAGAGAGAGAAGCGTGCCTTTCTGCAACTCATTTTTCAACTAATTCTATAGATTCTTGTGAAACGCAGAAAGAATGCTATAACAAAATCATTAATAATTATGAAATCTCAAATAAATTACCACTTTCTATCTACAACAACAACATAACCTATTTGAATAATATTGCCTCTGCCTCATTTAATTTTAATCAAAGTACGAAGTACATTAAAGAACTTAATAAATCCTGTGATACAGAAGATGTAAATAAAATTATTAAAAATAGTAATGATTTATTTGCAAACCTAAGAAATATATTCGAATATATTGATAAGGCAAATGCAGAAAGCATAATATTAATAAAAGATTATGCAATATATCTAGAAAATGAAGGAATTGAAGAAATACCTGAGGAAGAAATATATTCAGAGTATATTACAATTAATAATAATCTTAATGAGTTAAGGGTAGATTCTAAAAATGAAAATTATATACACCAACTTATAGAAGAAAGTGCAAACCTAAATATAGTTGCAAAAGACTTTGGTTTCACGAAAAATTATATTTCAAATGTGAATTATATTGACCTCACATCATATTATCTTAAACTTATCGAAGATCCTTCTGGAGAAATTCGTGTACCAACAATAGTCCCTGGATTAAATTATGTTCTTGGAGAATTATCAGCCCTTGAGCAATTAAAAAATATCACCATAAATTTACAACGAGCAGATAATTATAATTTTTATATAATTTTAGATCGATTTGTTGGTAAAAACAATTCATTATATAGTGAATTTAGTGAAATAAGTACAAAAATTAATACAGAGATTAATAAAATATACGAAACAATAAGTGATTTAGAAACTAAAATTGAAGATAATGAGATGTATATATCCCAAACAAACTATTTCACATACTATGCAGCAAAAACTAATTTTAGAGAAAAAAATATTGGATTTGGAACGTATCTTTCTATGCTTAAAAAAATTGATAACGAACTAAATATTAATAAAATTAATGAATTTGATCAAAATACAATCATTAAAGAAAAATTAAAAGATTGTGAAGTAATAATTAAATCTGCAGAAAAAGTAAATAACACATACCTAAATAAGCTAATTAAAAATTATAAAACTGAATTGAACTTAGAAAAAAAAGAAATGCTTTGTAATCAAATAAATTTTGAGATTAGCAACCCAGATTGTTTAATTAATCTAGAAAACGTATTAAACGCAAATATAAATGAATTTGAAGAATATAGAGAGATCTACTTGAATAATATTACACCGGAAGATTGTACGAATATTATAAACAACATAAATAATCAGTTAGAAATGAATAATAAAATAAGATTACTAAAGGAGATTATTAAAGATAATAGTTTAAAATACACTGAAATTAATCTAAAAATAGCAGTGAATGATTTTGAAAAGAAAATCACAATTATAGACATTAATTCAGAAATTAACAAAATTAAAAATAATCCAAACTATAAATTATATCTAAATATTGACGAAAAAATAGAAGATCAGCAGAAAATAAATTTAAAATTAATTGATATTGCTAGAGAAATTGAAAATGAATATTTGCAAGAAAACAATAGAATCGAACTAATTGATTCTAATTATTATTTAGTTGTTTTAAATTTATTTCGATTTGAATTAAATAACATAGAATTTGAATTAAATGACCAAGACACTGATATTTATTTCCACACCCAAGGAATTAGGATTACAAAAAACACTATTTTAATTGAAAGATTATTTCTAAATAAAAATTATTTCCAAATAGATTATGAAAATAAAAAAGAAATAACTACAAAATTATTAAAACTTGGTTTGGATAATACATTATTTGAAATAACTATAAAAAATCAGATAATTGGAATAACTGATAAAATATATATTTCCCCTGATAAAAAAACAATCAATGGAATTGTTGATGAAAAAAATTATTTAAATTACATAACAGAACAGGAAAACAAAATACTATACACCCAAGATATATTGTCAAATACAATATTATCTAACAAATATGAAAAAATAACCACTGATAAATACACAAATATAATTGAATTAAAAATAAAAAATAACTATACAAGTACAATAACAGGGGAATTAAAATTAATAGATGTGGATGAATCTACTGATGAATATGTAGCATACATCTTGAAAATTAATAATCGTGAACAAAATGCATATTTTGAAAATGGAGGAATATATACTATAATTAATTTAGGCAAAGGGGAAGAAAACATTTATGAATTACAAACAGCCTATGGACTTAAAGAGATAATATCCGTAGCCAAAGATAATTTACTAGAAATGAATAGACTCAAAAATTCATATTTTTTGGATTTAAAAAAAGAAGCAACAACAGCATTTTCTAGTGTTAATAATTTAATAGTAGATATGGACTCAAAAATTGAAGACCTACAACTAATTTTTATTAAGGAAAATAAAATTAATGAATTAAAGATAAAAGAAAAGGACTACATCCTTGCAGAAAATGCATTTTTTATATTATATAATGAGTTGCTGAATGCAAGTTTATCTCAAGCAAATAAAATCAAAATTGAAAAGTTAAACGATGAAAAATACACAAACATAAAAGGTAATTTAATCAAATTACAACTCATTGAAAAAAATAATAATTTAGAAAAGGAAGCAAAGAAAATAGAAGAAAAAAATACAAATTATAATAAATTGCAGGAACTTAAAGCAAAAATAAGTGATTATAATATTAATGATAATAAATTAAATGAACTAATATTAAATGCAGACTATATGAATCAAATAGATTTGAATTTAATTGAAGAAACAATTAATGAAAATTTAAAAATACAAGTAATTAAAATTGATGATGTGATTTTATATCTTGATGGATTTAATCAAAATACAGAAAACAACACAATAGATAAAATAAAATGGATGTTTGAAGATTTTAGTTTAGATGAGTTATATGCACAAAATTATTTTCCGGGAATCACAACAGCAGACATAGAAAGATATGAAAAAATACAAAGTTTCTTGGACACACAAAAATTAAGTGCAGAGATTTCAAAATTCAAACAAAATTTAGCTGAAAAAAACTATGAGGATGCAAAAAATGCAATATCTAGTGAAACATTAACAAGAATAAAAAACGTAATATCAGAAAACGAATTCATTAACACAGAATTCACAAAAATAAAAACAGATTCTAAGAACATACTTAATAAATATATAGAAGACAATAAAGACACTCACAAACAAGAAATAAAAGAAAAAATAACACTAGGAAAAGAATATTATACAAATGGTAAATATCTTAATACGATAAGCACACTTCAGGAAACCAAAATTAACTCAAAAACAATGAAAAGCAACCAAATATTAATTGTGGTTACGATTTTATTCATTCTACTATTATTAGGACTCTACTATAGACTTGGTAAAAAGAAAAAGAAAGAAGAGAGCTACCAAGAACGTAAAAAAAGAGTAATTAGACATAATTAAAATAAAGCAATATTAAAAAAGCTATGTTAATATTATATATTAATAAGTATAAACATAGTGTGTGATGAATTATGAAAAAAACTATATTTTTAGTGGTGCTATTAATATTAGCAATTATTGCTATGCCAATAATAAATGCAGAAAAAATATCTGAAAAAACTCTGTTGGATCTGGGATATAATGATTTCAGTATAGATAAAATGAATTCTGATTGTAAGAGTTACACATTAACTGATGTTTCGTTGGATGCATCAGCAAACTATGTGCTTCAATTAAAAATTGCAAATTATATTCCTTTAAACCAGAAGGATAACGTTACCATAAAAACATACCTAAACAACGCACTTGTTAAGGAAATTAAAAATGAAGATATAAAAGAGCGTAATCTTATTGAACTTGTTGATTATCAGAATAACAGTACACTAAGTATTTGTGTGGATAATAATTTCATTCCAAGACTAGTAATCTCAAAATATACAATAGTTGGTAGTTACCTATTGCCAGTTATTAGAGAATCTGATTTTTACCAAGTGGTTCCAGATAAGATTTATAAAAACACACTAACTCCTGTAGATATATTTGTTAAAAATAGTGGAGTTAGAGATATATCAGTAGTTATTTTTAATGCAAGTAAAGAGTTTTCAAAGAATTCAAGCCTAGATAATGTATCTGGGGAAACAACCTTCGAAGGAATAATAAAAGCAGGAGAGACAAAAAATTTAAAGTATTTTATTAAAACATCAAATGAAACTAATTACGTAACTCCTAGAGCAACATTAAAATACACAAACGAATTTGGAGAAGAAATCACAATATACACACAACAGGAAAAAATTAAAATAAATGATCTACAAACTAAATTAGATATTTCTCTAGAAATAAACAGAGAAATCACAACAAAGGTTGATTCGTTTGGTAAAATAATATTAAGGAATGTTTCTGAAGATGATCTAGAAAATATATACATAGTTCCTAAATTTGATGGAACAATAGAAGTGTATACTCCACAGATAGCAAGATTGGATAGAAAAGAGGTTGTTGAAATTCAATTCAAATTAAATACATTAGTATCTAAGGATCATGATCTAAGCTTCAATATCTATTATGACACTCCAACTGAAAGTAATAAAAATGTTGGTTCACAGAAAATAACAATCACATCTGTTCCAGAGGATAACACAAACACACAAATTATTGCTGTTCTTATTGCAATAACTTTTGTTTTGTTTATTTGGATATTTAAATTTTAAATGATCCTCTTAAACATCTTTTCTATTTCTTTTTGAGAGAAATAAATTATGGTTGGTCTACCATGTGCACAAATGGTTTTATCTTCACAATTTTCTAAATCAGAAATAAGTTTTACTTGTTCTAAATAAGTTAGTGGCTTATTTGCTTTAATAGAGTTCTTACATGTGAATAATTTAATTAAATTATCTTTTAGTTTATCTACTGTGTTTTCCTTATTTTTCAGATCTTCTAGGGTATTTATAAAATAATTAACATCTAAATAGTTGTTTAGGAACTTGGGGATTGTGCTGAGGAAATAGTCTTGCTTTTGTTTTTCAATCACAAAACCAAGTATAGCTAATTCACCTTTATTTTTTTGAATCATATCTTTCTGATCTTCAGAAAGCTTATCTAATTTTATTCCAGAAATTAATTTTTGTTTATCAAAACTAGATCCATGTGTTAATCTATTTTTTTCAAGATTAATTCTTTCTGCGGCCGCGTGTTGATCAACAAGCAACGTACCTGTTGTGGTTTCACAAACTATATAAGTATCATGAACCTGACCAATCACTTTTGTGATTTGGTGATTATTTAATTGCAAAGTATTTGGTTTTTGAGGGGCAGAAGTATTTGAGGAGTATATGCTTGATTGAGTTTTCTTAAAGTCTGTAAGAATTGATTTGGATGAATCAAAAAATGCATAGCTAGAATTAATTTTATTAGTTGATGAATTTTTTTGATCTTTGCTTAGGGTAGGAATAGAAAAGGAAAAGTCACCAAGAGATCTCGAAATTACAACATCATCTTTTTCTCTATATAGCTCTTTTTCAATAGCTTCTTTTAATAGGGAAAGAAAGATCATCTCATTTTGAAGTTTTACTATTCTTTTCTTTGGGTGTACGTTCACATCTATTGTTTTTGGATCTAATTCAATAAACAAAACAAAGAATGGTTTTTGTTGTACCATTAAATAATCTCTATAGCAGGAGGTTATTGTTTTTTGAACATGGGTTGAATAAACATATCTTTTGTTAATAAACAAAAAGTTGGTTGGAAAATAAAATTGGTTGGTTGGTGCACTAATTAACCCAGATAATTTAAATAAATCAGTAGATGTATTGATTGGAATGGTTTTGCTTTTAATATCAATTCCAAAAATTTGATTATATCTTTGTTCTTTTGTTGAACTAGGGAAAATAGTTTTTTTCTTTTCAGAATCAAAGGAAAAACGAATATCGGGATATAGTAAAACATAGGCAAGAAACATATCATATATTAAAGTAAATTCGGCTGATTTTGATTTTAAAAATTTCTTTCTTACTGGTTGGTTATAAAATAAATCCTTAACTATAATTGAGGTTCCTTTTTGGGAGGTGATTTCTTTTATTACATTATTTTCTAAAACACACCCTTTTCCTGTATCATCTGTGGAGGTAATGATTACTAATCTAGAAACTGCATTTACACTAGCGAGTGCTTCTCCTCTAAAACCAAATGTATCTAATGAATATAATTCATCTATGTTTGTTAATTTACTTGTTGTGTGGCGTTCTGTACAAATTTCTAAATCAGATTTAGATATACCAATTCCATCATCTTTAATTTCTAATAAATCAATTCCTGAATTTTTAATAGATATAGAAATTTGTTTAGCACCTGCGTCTATTGAATTTTCAATAAGTTCTTTAAGTATATCTACTGGTCCTTCTATTACTTCACCAGCACTAATTAAATTTATTGTTTTTTCATTTAGTTTTTTGATCACCATACAATCACAGGTCATTCTTTATAATCAGTAATTTCTTTTTGAGGTTTAATTTTTCTTGGATCTCCAGGAGATGGAGATTCATTTTTTGTATTTAAATCCTTTGAAGAGTTTAATTTAAGGAATTCATCATCTTCTAAAGCTTTTTGAATTACTAATGCATTTTGAATTACAGTATCAGAAATTCCTGCCATTTTTGCAACCTGAATACCATAACTCTTGTTTATACCACCAATCATTAGTTTATGATAGAAATGAAGGTTTGATCCTTCTTCCTCTGCAGTAACATGATAATTATTTAATCCATCATACTTCTCTTGCATTCTGTTTAATAAATGATAATGAGTTGCAACCAGAGTCTTACATTTTGTTTCATTGTTTAATTGGTCAACAATCGCCCATGCTAAACTTAATCCATCATAGGTACTTGTTCCTCTTCCAATCTCATCAAGTATCACAAATGAGTTTTTGGTTGCGTGATTAAGAATATACGCAACTTCTGACATTTCAACAAGAAAAGTACTTTGACCATGAAGAATATCATCGGAGGCACCAACCCTTGTAAAAACACCATCAACAATTCCAATCTCTGAATCAGTTGCAGGAATGAAAGAACCCATTTGTCCAAGAATTATAGCAAGACATACACTTCTCATATAACTACTTTTTCCTGCCATATTTGGACCAGTAATTATCATTGTCCTATTACTATTTGTTAAATCACAATCATTTGGAATGAAATCCACTAGCGTCTCAATTATTGGATGTCTTAAATCTTTAAAATAAACTTTATCGGATGTTGTTAATTTTGGTTTAGAGTAATTATTAGATATTGCTATTTTTGCATGAGAAGCACAAGTATCTAGTGCACCCAATTGCTTTGCAATAGATTGTATTTGTTCTTGGAATTTAATTACAAATTTACATATATCCAAGAAAATAATATATTCTAACTCTATCCTCTTATCTTCTGAATTTAAATATATTCCTTCTTTTTCAATTAATTCTTTTGTTGTGAATCTTTCTGCATTTACTAACGTTTGTTTTCTTTCAAAATAATCAGGAACTGTTTTTAATTGTGCCTTAGGAACTTCAATATAGTAGCCATAGACTTTGTTATATTTTAGTTTTAAGGATTTAATGTTTGTTTCATTTCTTAGTCTTGCTTCAAATTCAACAACCCAGGAATTTATGTATTTATGAGTATTTATTAAATCACTTAATTCCTTTGAATAATTTGGGTTAATAAATTTACCATCTCTCACACTAAATGGAGGGTCTTCAACTATTGATTCATCTAACACCTTTCTTAATTCTTCAAGATCGATTAGATTATCCCTAATTAATTTTAAATTTATTGAATTAGTGTCCAACAGAGTTGATTTTATTTTTGGAATTACCTCTAAACTTTGACGAAGAGAAACTAAATCCCTTGGAGATGCATTTCCAAATCCAACTTTACTTATGACCCTATCCAAATCACTAATGTAAGCTAAATCATTAGTTATGTTTTCAAGTAGGGTATAATCTTCAATGAATTCACTAACTGAATCTTGTATTCTAGTTGCCTCTGATTTATCTAGAAGAGGATGAAGTATATCGAAATAAAGTTTTCTAAATCCCATTGCGGTTTTGGTTTTATTAATTAGATTAAATAAAGAATCTTTGTGGGTGTTATCCTGGAGATTTGTAATTAATTCTAGGTTTCTCACAGTTTTTTTATCTAACTTAAGATATTTATTAGAATCTAGTTGTTTAATTGTATTAATGTATTTTAATTCAGAAAATTGTGTTTCTTTTAAATATTTAAGTGCATTATATGCAGATATATAGGTTTCATTATTATTGATTCCAAAAGAATCAAGAGTTTTTAAATTAAAATGATTCTTAAGTTCTTCTTCAGAAAGATTTGAATCTAAATTATCTGTGTAATTTATGATTGTATGTGGAATTATTTTTTTAATATTATCAATAATCGTTTGATATTTTAAAATATTTTTTGTTAATATTAATTCTTTTGGTTTAATCAAACTCAATTCATTAAAAATATCATTTACTGTAGTAAAAAAACCAATCTTAAACTCACCGGTTGTAATATCAACCAGAGAAAACCCAAAAGCATCTTTAATTTGAGAGATTGAACATAAAAAATTATTTTCATAGGATTCTGAAAATAAAGTACTAGGTGTTATTACTCTAGTTACTGCTCTTTTTACAATTCCTTTAGCTAATTTGGGATTTTCTACTTGTTCGCAAACAACAACCTTCTTTCCTGCCTTAATTAGCTTGTTTATGTATGGATCTATTGAGTGGTATGGAATTCCTGCGAGTGGTGCCTCTGTTTCACCCTTACCTCTCTTTGTTAATGTTATATTTAGTATTAGAGACGCTGTTTTAGCATCATCATAAAACATTTCATAAAAATCTCCTGCCCTAAATAACAATATACCATCAGGATATTCTTTTTTTACTGCAATGTATTGTTTCATCATTGGGGTTAGTATTTTTCCATCCATAATTAAAACACATACAAAATTCTTTAAAAAGAGATTTATTATGGGCTCGGGGGGATTTGAACCCCCGACACATAGGTCTTCAGCCTATTGCTCTCCCAGGCTGAGCTACGAGCCCCATACATCTCCTGGCATAACTATAATAGATTTTGATGAGCTTGAGGGGATTCGAACCCCTGACACCCGGATTAAAAGTCCGGTGCTCTAGCCAGACTGAGCTACAAGCCCTCTATTTATTATAGTTGTTGATGACCATGAGCTCGGGGGGATTCGAACCCCCGACACCTGGATTAAGAGTCCAGTGCTCTAGCCAGACTGAGCTACGAGCCCGCAAAAACATACAATAAATAAAAACATAAATAAAATAAATACTTATCAATTTGAATATAATGTGCAATTCGTTTTAAAAATGTATTTTATATAATATATTTATGGGTAAAAAGATTTATAAAGTAAATATATTAAAGTTGGATCACAGACCAGAAAGAGATAAAAGAATAACTACACACTGTGCATTGGTTTCTCGTGCTCTTGGAGCAGATGAATTTTATTATTCTGGTATTGAGGATTATAGGTTACATGATAATATAAATAAAATTGTTAAAAAATGGGGTGGGGCCTTTAAAATAAATTATTGTGCATCTCCAACCACTCATATAAAAGAATTTAAAAAGAAAAAAGATGTGATTGTAATTCATTTAACAATGTATGGTGAACAGGTTGTAAAAATTATTAAAAATATTAAATTTAAAAAAAATATTCTCTTTATAGTTGGTGGGCCAAAAGTACCTAGAGTTTATTATGATCTTGCAGATTATAACGTCTCAATAACAAATCAACCACACAGTGAGGTTGCAGCACTAGCAATATCTCTATATTTTATATTTCCAGAAAAACTTGATGAAGATACCTTTAATGGGGATATTAAAATCATTCCTAATGAAAATAGAAAGAATGTTATTAACTTAAAATAAGATAGTATCATAATTATATATATATTAATTATTTTCAGGTAGTGATAATTATGAATAAGTTAAAAAAAGAATTACTAAGTGAGAAAAATACAAACTATTTTTTAGAACAAATCGCAGGGCCATTAGCCCCTAGTGTTGTTAAGATATTCAGCACTGAAGCGCTATCCCCTGAAGATATATCTAAGAAACTCAAACAAAAGATAACAACAGTAAGATCAACCTTAAATAGTTTGCATTATAGAGGGATTGCCTGTTATAAGAAAAAAAGAAACGAAAACAACATGTATGAATTTCTTTGGGAAATTAAATTCAAAAAAATAATAGAAATATTATTATTACAAGAAATGAAAAAATATAAGAAAAACGAAGATAATATTAATGATAAGGAAGTACATGATTTTTTCTATTGCCCAAATAAATGCACAGAGGTTGCTTTTGAAATTGCAGCAGCCTATGACTTTAAGTGTCCAACATGTGGAAAGGGGTTAGAAATCGTAAATACAAAAAATAAAATTGTAAATCTTAAAAAACAAAATAAGCAAATTGCAGAAAGTATTAAAAAACTTGAAAGTCTTATTGAAAAAATTAAAGATAATACAAATGGATACATTTGTGATTAAAAGTACCTTTTATATAGATTTTGGTAGCATAAATTAATATTTAGTACCTCTACTTTTAATAATATTATATTATTAAAGAAAAATATAGTAAAATAATAGCGGGGTGGGGCAGCCTGGAGTGCCCGTCGGGCTCATAACCCGAAGGTCGATGGTTCAAATCCATCCCCCGCTATAACTTTTTTTATAAAAACAACAATATATTTAAAAATAACGAGTTCTTGTTATATTTGTTGGACACAAATTCTAATTATCAAACTAATTATTTAAAGGCCTTAAAAAACGCTAAACCATATAAAAAAGGGGAAAAAGCTCCTAATTTAGCAAAAAAGGAAAATAAGTGGTTAAAATCAAATATAAACCTATATAAAACCACAAAAGTAACTATATTTCATGGTAATTACTAGTAATTTTAAAGTAATTACCTAAAATTAGATTTAAAATAACTAAATAAACACACCACATATACATAAATTTAATAACTACTATAATTAAAATTATAAAAAGTAGCAGATATCATAAAAATAATGATTTTTGTTATGTATCAACCACTGTAATTACTATAATTACCATATAAGCGCTTAAGTAATTACCAGCGTTACAGAAAGCTTTATAATAATTACGGTAATTACTATAATAGATAACTATGAATTTAAAAGATATATTCAAAGGATTTACTAATATATTCAAATCCAGAAATAAACCAGATAACACAAATATCAACAATAAAAAAGATGGTAATTACCATAATGAACGTAATTACGATGAAATATTAAATTATTCAAAAGATATGATAGTTGATAAACTAAGTAAGGAAGAAATAAATTTTGAAAAGCTAAAGACAATATCAGAACATACATCAGTATACAATGAAAAAAAAATTAATGGAATGATTAAAAATGAAGAAATAACAGAAAGTATAATAAAAAACACATTATTAGAAAATAATAAAACAAATACAAATATTAGATCAATAACTGTTGAAAAATTACAAAATGAAATAAATACTGTTTGGGACATATTAAAAATTAAAGAAAACACGCAAGCAGAACATATAATTAAATCAACACCAGCTGATAAATGGGTTACAATGGATGAAATTAGAAACAATATCAAAATACAGTTTAATGTAGAGTATATTAATGAGAAAAGCTTATACCCTTACCTAAAAACACTAGTGGATATCAACCTAATAAAGGTGAATAATATAGGTAAAAAGAGAACTTGGAAAAAAAATATAATAGTTATTGAAAATAAAAGAAAGTAATCTAAATATTATATTTCACTTTTAATTTATTATAGATTTCATAAAATTTTTGCAAATTATTCGAATGTTTATAGCTTTCACTAAACCAGTTTGTATCTATTATTTTTTTCATAACATTTATCATAAGATTAATATAGTTTAGATTTAAATTATCTTTAGATAAAATTAAATTAACCTCATCAAAAAGCTTAGTAGAGATATTTTCGTTATTGATTATTTTACAATCATTTATGTGAATTTCAATTGCTTTTATTATACTTTCTTCATCCACATCAATAAAATCTTTTTTATATTCAACACTCCAATTACCTTTGTTTTTCCAATTATGTGTTGGATTTTTACCAGTTTCAAAATATTCTATTAATTCATTTTCACACCCAATAGGTAAAATTAATGAATTTTTACCTGATTTTATATAGGGTAGACTAGATATTACCCCATTTCTAAAATAATTATATATTTTGTTGTTTTTTTTAGTTACATTTTGGGTATATCCATATATAGATCTAAATACCTTTTGATATAAATATGATGAGTGGGCAGTATTTTCTATAAAAGAAAATTTATATTTAATTAGCACTGATCTAATTTTTGTCATATAAGAGACACCCCACACTTCCTGTATTGTGTATAATTAATAAATAAATAGTTGTTATGTATATAATAATATATATATATAAAAGATAAAAAAAGAAGATAAAATCTTATCTTCTATGTGTTGATGCTGTTGAATATTTACTTCTATATCCTATATATTTTTTTCTAATATGTGCATCTTTTGAATTTTCTTGCTCTTCTTCTACTTCAGAAGCTGCAATTTTAGGTTTGTGTGTTGTTGGAACATTACCTGCATTAATTAAGATAATATCATCAACAGAGATTACTTTATTATAAGGTATACTATGATCTGTTATTATCTTTTTAGCTTCAACCTTTGAATTAACCTTTAATGGTTGTGTTGTTATTGTTTCAATAACACCTTGCTCTAAGTTAACTATGAGGTCATGTACCTTTCCCCTATATGTTGCATCTGTTTGATATAAATCCATACCAAATAGTTTTGAAATTCTTGTAGTCATTTTTATTCCTCCAATTTAATATTATTAATTTGTATATTTGATGTAGTATGAAATATTTTTAAACATATTTATTTTATTTATTGGTATTTTTTGTGATTTTTGTTTGATTATCAAAAAAATAGTGTTTTTTGTGTTGTTTTCTGCTTTTTCTGTGGCTTTTTGTATTAAAATGAATTAAAAATATTAGAGGAATCGTGGGGTCTATCTTTTACTTATCGTAAAATCCCTACTTATTTGTTTTTTAAGAGTATCAATTTTGTTGGTTATATTAGATATAGTGGATTTTATAATATCCACTCTTCTCCTATATTCTTCATACATTTTATATTCGTGTGTTCTTGTTGTACTTGTTTTAGAATTTGTGACTTGCTTATTTAATTGTTTTATATATTTATCTAGTTTTATACTACTATCCTTTAATTTCTTACTTAATTCTAGCTTATATTGCCCTAATCTTATAATTGTTATGTTTGTTTCCTGTACGTGTTGCTTTATCCATCTTTTTTTAGACTGTATTTCATTTTTTGTGGTTGTTGCATCTATGTTTTTTTCTTCAAATAATTTTTCTGTTTTTGCTTTTATACTATTAACCTTTCTATTAAAATTATTTCCCCCTAATTTAAATCTTATCGCTTTTAATGCTATAAATCCACCTTTTCTTAATAATTATATATTGTCCAACGGGTTTTTAATTTCTTTTAATTTATTAGTGTTTACTTTTGTGTATATTTGTGTAGTATTAAGATTAGCATGTCCTAATAATTGTTGTATATATCTTATGTTTACATCATTTTCTAAAAGCGCGGTTGCAAACGAGTGCCTTAGCTTGTGTGGACTAACCGCTTTATTAATTCCTGCTTTTTTTGCAGATATTTTTAAAAATTTTTGAACCGTATCTGGAGATAATGTGGATCCCTCTTGATTACAAAATAAGTATTCTGATTTTTGTTTTTTCTCTCTTTCTTCTAAATATTTTTTATAATCAACAACCCAATTTTTAGATAGTATTATTATTCTATCTTTATTTCCTTTACCAGAAACCACTTTTCCTGTATGCTCATTAAAATCAAGATCACTTATTTTCATATTTATACATTCTGATATTCTAACTCCTGTTGAAAACATAAATTCTATAATTAGTTTATTTCTTTGGCTGCTTGTTGCATTAATTAGATCTTTGATTTCCTTTGGGGTTAGGGTAATTGGTATTTTATTTGATTTTTTAGGGAGCTTTATATTTAGCTCAAGTGGAGTCCTTAGAAATTCAGAATAAAAATGTTTAAGTGCAGATAATATTAGGTTAAGGGTAGCAGAACTAACTCCTTTTTTTGATTTAAGTTGTGATAAAAAATTAACAACATCATCTGATTTAACCTCTCTTAGATCTTTTTCAATGTATTTTTGAAATATTCCTAGATACATAGAATACGTTTTTATTGTTTGCTCACTAAATCCCTCTATGTTTAATTCATTTTTGAATTTCGTTATTAATTCTTCGTTTTTAGTATTTACTTCCATAAATTTCAACTCTTTTATTTTTTGTTGTCCAACAAATATAACAACTTATTGCTTGCTATGTATTTTGGGTTGATTTTTCTGTTTTTTCCAATAAACCCGGTATACTTTTTTGGAATTTTAATATTTTTTGTTTTTAATTTTTCAATGTTGTTAACAATCGTTTTATTATTTGACTTTTTTATTCTTTCAAGTATATAGTCATCTGTTTTATTAAAATCATCTTCCTCAATTAATTTTAATTTTATTGCTTTTTTAAGTACTTTAACGAACATCATATAGTTTATCATGTGTTTTATTCCACCCCAATGATTCTCTGCAAAATACTTATAAACACCATAAAATTCTTTAGCACTCTTTTTATTTTTGAAAACAATTTCCCCATCAACAACTGTCAGGTTCTTATATAATGTTGTAACCTTTTTTTTATCTTTTTTAAAAAATAAGAGTTCTCTTAGTGTGTAATCAATCCTATCAGCACAAAGGTCTGGTAGATTGTTTTCCAATAAAGTAAATCCCTTAAAGTCTGTTATATCTTTTATTTTATATTTATATTTCTTTAATATCTTCATAATCTCTTTATTTTTTTTAATGTATTTTTCAAAAACATCATCCCCATGGGATTCATTATTATTGTTAATGTAATAATCATAAACATGTGAAAAAGCTGTGTGAGATATATCATGTAATAATCCAGCAATTTGTTCCTTTATTGGAGCGCCTAACCTATCCAATAACACCATCACCCCTATACTATGATCATATCTCATGAATTCTACTCCATAATGCCATTCCTTAGGTAATCCTTGTTGTCTTATACCCTTAAGTCTCTGAACAGCTGGCGTTTTAATTAAATCAATAAGTACTTTTTCTTTAATCTTATGTTTTCCGTATACTGCATCTATTATTTCCATATAATCAACCAAATTATTAAACCAATAATATTATGCCGAATTAATAATATAAACCTAACGCTTGTATATTTCTTAGTTTACTGGTCCATTTTCAGGTATTTAATACAAAAATAAAACCAAGGGGAGAAGGTATAAAAAGGCAACCACCTATTAATCTATAACCTTTTAATTTTTTGATTTTTTTGATTAGTTATGTTTACAATATACACTGGTAACGGAAAAGGTAAAACTACAGCTAGTTTGGGGTTATTAATTAGAGCTAAGGGGGCTGGATTTAACTGTTATTTAGTTAAATTCCTAAAAAAGCAAGAAAATAGTGAAAACAGTATACTATCTAAACTTGGAATCCCATACAAAATGTTTGGATCAAACAAATTTATTATTGATAAACCAACAAAAATAGATAAAGAAGAGGCCTCAAAAGCAATTATGTACGTGCAAAAACTAATAGATACAAAAAAAATTGATTTATTAGTTCTTGATGAAATTAATCTTCTTATTTATTATAAGTTGTTTTCAATTAGGAAAATAAAGCAAATAATTAGTGTATGTGAAGAAAAAGAAATAGAATTAGTTTTCACTGGGAGATATGCAAGCAAAGACATTATTGAGATTGCAGATCTTGTCTCTGAAATAAAAGAAATAAAACATTATTACAATACAGGAATTAAAGCTAGAAAAGGAATTGAATATTAATAAAATACATAAAAGGTAATTATCATGCTCACACAAATAAAAAAAATAACTAAGGTTAAGAAAAGAACTGGAGAGACAGTAGATTTTAATAAAGATAAAATTAAACTCGCAATCTCGAAAGCAATGCTCGCAACAGACTCACACAACGAGCTTGTTCTTGAGTCTATTGTTGATAAAATTGTGTTAGTTCTTGAATCTAAGTTTATAAATAAGATACCTTCTGTTGAGGATGTGCAGGATATTATCGAATATGTTTTAATTGCAAGCGAGCTTTCAACGGTTGCAAAAGCTTATATTTTATATCGTGAAGAAAGAAGAAAAGCAAGAGATAGTCAAGAAAAAATAATTGATTGTGATTTTGTTAAAGCTCTGAAAGAAAAGGGTGTGGATTTAAGTAAGCAGGCAGTAAATGTTTTAAATAACTCCACTCAATTCGTTGATCTAGGATTAATTATATTTTTAGATAGGTATTCCCTTAAAACAAAAAGAGAAGATATTAAAGAAGGGGATTTAATTATTTGTATAACCAAGGATGATTTCAAATATCCAAAGAAAGATATTGGTATTGTAAAAAGAATAGTTGATCATAATCTAATTTTACACATGATTACTGGATTGTATGCTGATGAAGCAAATAATTTTGAATTTACCCTAGAATTAAGTAAATGTGAAAAGCCATCAGAAGCAGTAAATGACACTTATAAAAGAGTTGCAAAAGCGGTCGCTTCTGTTGAAAAAGATGAAACTAACAAAACAAAGTGGTTTGAGGAATTCTATACCCACCTAAAGTATGGATATATATCTCCTGGTGGGAGAATACTAACAGGTGCAAGTGTTGATGAACTTGGATATACATCTAATCTAACTTTATACAACTGCTTTGTAATTCCATCCCCTAAAGATTCCAGAAAATCAATCATCCAGGAATCAGCATATCACATGGTTGAAATATTTTCAAGGGGTGGTGGTGTTGGGATGTCCCTATCAACATTAAGACCAGCCTATGCTTACGTAATGGGTGTGCATGGAAGATCATCTGGTTCTGTTTCATGGGGTGGTTTATTTTCATTTATTACTTCTTTAATTGAACAAGGAGGTTCAAGAAGAGGGGCTCTAATGTTAATGCTTGATGATTGGCATCCTGATATTTATAATTTTATTGATTCTAAAACAAAAACAGGAATTTTAGAGCATGCAAATATATCTGTTAAGGTTTCTGATTCATTTATGGAGGCTGTTAAAAATAATGAAAATTGGAATTTAGAGTTTCCAGATTATGAGAACCCAACCTATAAAGATATATACAATGAAGAATGGGACGGGGATTTAAAAGCCTGGAAAGAGAAAGGCTATCCTGTAAAGGTTTATGGAACTGTTAAAGCAAAAGACATGTGGTTAAAAATAATAACTTCTGCTTGGAAAAGTGCAGAACCAGGAATTGTTTTCATGGAAAGATACAATAAATTAAGTAACAGTTATTATTATAATAAAATTGTTGCAACAAATCCCTGTGGAGAACAGGGACTTCCACCATGGGGGGTGTGTAACCTTGGGCACCTATATCTTGCATCTTTTACAGATAAAATTGGTGTTGATGAAATTGGTCCAGTTCATGAACTTAATTGGGATAAACTTAAAAAATCCGCAAGAGTATTAACTAGATTTTTAGATGATGTAATTGACTTAACACCTTATTTCTTTGAAGAAAATGAAAGATTGCAAAAAGCAGAAAGAAGAATTGGTGGTGGGACTTTAGGACTTGCTGAATTATTGATTAAACTGAGAGTGAAATATGGAACACCAGAGAGTTTAAAGCTAATTGAAAAAATATATGAAACAATAACAAGCGAGATGTATTTAACTTCTGCTTTGTTAGCAGAAGAAAAGGGTTTCTTTCCAAAATTTGATAAAGAAAAATATTTAAATGGAAGATTTGTTAGAGAACTCCCAAAAGAAGTTTTAGACAAGATTAGAGAAAAAGGTATGAGGAACGTAAGTTTAACAACCCAGGCGCCAACAGGCTCAACAGGGACAATGCTCGGAACATCAACAGGAATTGAACCCTACTTTGCATTTCAATTTTATAGGCAATCCAGACTTGGATTCCATAAAGTGAATACTCCTTTAGCTCAGGATTATGAAAAAAATGGAGTTCTTCCTGATTTCTTTGTATCTGCAATGGATTTAAGTCCAGATGATCACATAAAAGTCCAAGCAGCAATACAGAAATGGACAGATTCATCAATAAGCAAAACCGCAAATGTTCCTGCTGATTTCACTATTGAACAAACTGGAGAATTATATATTAAAGCCTATGAACTTGGATGTAAGGGTGTAACCATTTATAGAGACTCATCTAGAGATGAACAAGTTCTTTCAATGGATGAAAATCAAGGAAAAAAGAATGAAGAATCAACAATAAAAAAAAGAGATGAAAAAAATAAAAAAAATAATCTAAGAGAAAAAGAACAAGCTCCAAATGAAAATGTAACCTATGGAGTAGATTCTGGAAATACCTGTCCAAATTGTAGGAAAGGTATAATGATTAAACTTGGTGGATGCACAGAGTGTTCGCAAGGGTGTGGGTTTAAGGGTGCCTGTGATCTTAAAACATAATAAAATGTAATTTGATAAAATATGATTAAAGTAAAAAGATTAACAGAAAGTGCAAGACTTCCAGAAAAAGCACATGAAACAGATGCTGGGTTTGATTTATTTTCAGATGTTGACCTAGTTATTCCTCCAAAATCTAGAGGAACAGTATCTACGGGAATCACAATGGTACTTCCAGAGATACCCTATCCAATTTTTAATACTTATTTGAGAATTGCTCCTAGAAGTGGATTATCCGCAAAGAAAGGAATAGATGTTTTTGCAGGAGTAATTGATTTAGAATATAGAGGAGAACTATTAGTTTGCCTTTTCAATTCCAGTGATGAAGTGTTTGAAATAAAGAAGGGAGATAAAATTGCTCAAATAATCCCAACAATTATTTTAAATGATAAAATTCAAGAAGTAGAAGAGATAGATGACACAGAGAGGGGAGCAAAAGGTTTTGGCTCTTCTGGTCAATAACCTTTCTTGTTATATTTCTTGGACACTTTCTTTCTATTTTTATTTATTTAGCTTAAATAAACCTCTTTTTAAGTTTAATTTCTCCTATATTATATACAGATACTAAAATCTAATTATTAATATAAATGAGGTGTATGAATTATGGAAAGAGTTCCAACAGGAGTAAAAGGTTTTGATGAATTAATCCAGGGAGGTATTCCAAAAGGTGGTACCGTTCTTGTATCAGGAGGAACTGGTTCAGGTAAAACTATTTTTGCAACAACTTTTATTTATGAGGGTGCAAGAAAATACGGAGAACCAGGTTTAATAGTTACAGTTGAAGATAATCTAAAAAACTTTGTATGGAATATGGAAAACTTTGGATGGGATATTAAATCTCTAGAAGAAAAAAATCTAATGAAAATATACAGAATGCACATTGATCCAAGAAAACCAGTGGAACCACAAATAGATAAGGAACTAGATATAATCACATCAATGGTTAAAGATTTAGGGGCAGTTAGGCTCGCTGTTGATTCAACAACCGCTTTTGGTGCTTGGATGTCAGACATTGGAAAACTAAGAAATCTTTTGTTTAGGTTTTCAGATACTCTAAAAGATTTAAATTGTACAACTGTTCTCACTGCAGAAACAAACGGTCAGGATTTTTCTGCCTATGGTGTTGAAGAATTCGTTGTTGATGGAATTTTTATGATGTATTTTATTCCTCCAAACAGATCAATGTTTGTTAGAAAACTAAGAGGAACAAGACACTCATTAACAGTTCATCCTTGTCAGATAACATCCACAGGAGTAGAAATAAATCCAAAAGATGAAATCATGTGGAGTGCAATCAAGCAATAGTAAATTTTTTTGATTATCTTTTGCTCAAGAGATATATTTATAAATGTGTAGTTCATAATTTATTTATTAATATAAAAATTAAAGGTGAAAATAATGATAATTATACAGTTACAGTTAATGCTACTGCAAATTGTTTAGATTTTAATATGGATAAACCAACAGGGGTTGGGAAAAAAATTACTTTTGCTGGAATTAATGCCACAGGAAATGCAAAAAGTGTTTTAAATAATGTCGAAAACACTATAGTTATAACTAGTAGTGATTCTGAACCATTACAAGACCCTGGTACTGATGCGGCTGGGTTCGGGTTTTGCTGTAGTGGTGCAACTGCTGGCGGTGGATGGCTAGAATGTTCCGCTGTAAATTGTGTTCCTGATTGTGTTAATATTTGTGCGGGATGGGTAAGTACAAAGACTTATAACCCACAATAAATAATTAGTTTAAGCAATTCCCTTATCTTCTTGGGTTTTGCTTTTCTTATTATTTCCTTTTTTTTCTTTTTCTATTTCCATAATCTTATCAATCGCACTATTGAAATCTTCTTTTGTTATTCTTATCTCTGATTTATCTTTTTTGTGTTCTTCAATAATAGCTCTTCTTATTGCCATCATTCCTGCTTCTCTTGCAATTGCTTCAATATCAGCACCACTAGTTCCTTCTGTTTTTTTTGCAAGCTCTTTAGGTGTTATCTTATTATCTATTTTCATGGTCTTTAAATAAACTTCAAATATTTTTTCCCTTGATTGAATATTAGGAAGAGGAACATACATTTTAATATCAAATCTTCCTGGTCTTAGGAATGCCTGATCAATTATATCAGCTCTGTTCGTTGCACCAATAATAACAATATCTTTGAGATTAGATATTCCATCCATTTCTGTTAATATTTGAGCAACCACGTTATTCTGAACACCACTTGACATGTCATTGCTTGTTCTTGTGCTTGTTATTGCATCAATCTCATCAAAAAAGATGATTGATGGAGCAAGTTGTCTTGCTTTCTTAAACAATTCTCTTATTTTCTTTTCAGATTCTCCAACCCATTTATTAAAGATCTCTGGACCCTTAACAGAAATAAAGTTCGCATTTGATTCTGTTGCAACTGCTTTTGCTAGAAGTGTTTTTCCTGTTCCTGGAGGTCCATAAAGAAGAATTCCTTTTGGAGCATCAATTCCAATATCTTTAAATAAATCTTTGTGCTTTAGTGGCCATTCAATCATTTCCTTTAATTGTTGCTTTTGTTCTTCTAGTCCACCTATGTCATTCCAAGAAACATTAGGTATTTGAACAATCACTTCTCTAATTGCACTTGGTTCAACAACATTTAATGCATCTAAAAAATCAGTGTGTGTTATAACAAGCTCATCAAGAAGTTCTCTTGATAGGTGTTTGCTTGACTCTTTACTTATTTTTGGCATTAATCTTTTAATTGCTTTTAGTGCAGCTTCCTTACAAAGCGCATTAAGGTCAGCACCAGAAAAGCCATTAGTTAATTCAACAATTTCATTTAGGTTTACGTTTACAAGTGGCATACCTCTAATGTGTACTTGTAATATTTCTGTTCTCCCGATCCTATCAGGTATACTTATTTCAAGTTCCCTATCAAACCTTCCAGGTCTTCTTAGAGCGGGATCAACTGCTTCTGGTATGTTTGTTGCTCCAATCACAACCACATCCCCACGATTAGACATTCCATCCATTAGTGTAAGAAGCTGAGCAACAATTCTTTTTTCTGTCTCTCCATGTATGTTCTCTCTTCTAGGTGCAATCGCATCAATTTCATCAATAAAAATAATTGCTGGTGCCTTTTCTTCTGCTTCCTTAAATATGTTTCTTAAATTTTCTTCGGATTTCCCATAAACCCCAGAAACAATTTCTGGTCCATTAATTGTTGTGAAGTAGGCATCAGTTTCTCCTGCAACTGCTTTTGCTAGAAGTGTTTTTCCTGTTCCTGGTGGGCCATAGAGAAGAACACCTTTAGGTGGGGATATTCCGAGTTTTTTAAATATTTCTGGTCTTTTTATTGGTAGTTCAACCATTTCTCTAATTGCTTCTATTTCTTTTCTAAGACCACCAATATCATCATAGGTTATGCTTATCTTATGTGCTTGCTCTGGTTCTTCTGAAACAACTAGTTTTGTATCATCTGTTATTCTTACTGCTCCTTTAGGAATTGTTTTAGTTACAATTAATTGCAGATCTCTGTATCCATCAGCAGTGAGAATAGGTAATCCTGGTATCTTAATCATATTATTTTCAATAATATTTTGATTAACTATTTTGTCTTTAATATACCCAATAATGTCTGAACTTAATTTTATTTTTTTATCTTTATCAATAACTGGTGCTAGGTTAACTGTGTTTGCTCCTGTACAAATCACTTTTTCAATGTAAACATCCTCATCAATTCCTGCACCTATATTGTATCTAATTAGGCCATCAATTCTTATTGTATTTAACCCAGTATCTTCCACATTTCCTTTGATTGCATAAACAATTGCTGATTTTATTCCATCTATCTTTAGAGTATCCCCTGCAGATAGCTTAAGCTTATCAAAAACAATTGGATCAATTTTAGCTATTCCTTTTCCTACATCTTTAATATCGTTTTCCTTAACAGTAAGAATTATTTTTTCTGGCATAATTGGTTTCTCTTTTTTTAAATTTCTATATTTTTAGTGTCCAACAAATATAACAAAAAACACTTTATTATATTTTTGTTATCCTAATAGGATAAGGAGGCACAGGATTAAAAGGTTTTTGGAAAAAGCTTATAAAATTTTCATAAAATATAACTAGTTTATTACTAAAAGTGAGTATTTGTATAGTTAACTGCTTTTTTCTTCTGTGGATTTTTTAATCTTATTTTTCTTTGCGACTGGTGCTTTGGGTTTAATTACTTTTATAAGTTTTTCTTTTTTAATTTCTTCTTTTTTCTTAATCTTTTCGTCCTTTTCTTGTGCTTTCTTTTCTTTTGCGGCTACCTTTTCTTCTCTAGCTGCTTTTCTTTCTT
Source organism: uncultured archaeon (assembly GCA_964496765.1). Taxonomy (GTDB): domain Archaea; phylum Iainarchaeota; class Iainarchaeia; order Iainarchaeales; family CSSED10-239; genus JBAWVI01. Next base: position 76,065 of record CAZCAP010000002.1, read on the forward strand.
CTATTTCTTTTCTCATTTCTTCTTTTGTTACACAGTTTGGGTTCAAGCACATCTCAAAATTAAGCCCTCTCTTTCCAGTCATCTTTATCATTGGTGCTTTACACTCTGGGCAAGCTCTATCCAATGGAGCTGCCTTTTTATTCTGAGGAAGTGGATAGGTTGTTCTACACTTAGGAAATCCAGAACATCCAACAAATTGCTTTCCACTAGATCCACCATATCTAATAACTAGATCCTTACCACAGTTAGGGCATTTACCAAGATATGAAGATGTGTGTATTCCACCCTTAAGTTCTTTAGCAATATCTTCTTTTTCTTTTAAAAGAATATCAACAATTGTTTTTATGATATCTCTAGTCTTGTTTACAACATCATCTTTTTTTTTCTTACCTGCAGCAACTTCATCCATCTCTATTTCTGTGTTTGCAGTAAGAGCAGGATTAGTTATCTTTTCACAATATTTATTAAGAACAGAACAAACAGCAATTGCAATATCTGTTGGAGATATACTTTTTGCTCCTTCAATATAATTTCTATCTTTAAGTTTTTGAATAATTGCTGGTCTAGTTGATTTTGTTCCTAAATTCTGTTCTTCCATTAATTTAATTAATCCACCTTCACTGTATTGTGCAGGAGGGGTTGTTTCTTTTTTATCAAGATTCATTTCATCTATGTTAACCTCATCTCCTTTTGCAAGATTAGGAAGGATGACTTCATTTAATTTAGAATAATAATATATTTTTTTCCAACCAGCTTCAATAATTCTTTGACCAGAAACAGAAAAAGGTTCCTTCACAGCATCAATTACTGCTGATACATTTTCAGTAACTGCTTCCTTTGAAAGTGTTGCTAAGAATCTTCTAACAATTAATTCATATATTCTTTGTGAATTTCCAGTTAACCTATCTGAATATCCAACTGGGTGTATTGGTGGATGATCTGTTGTTTCCTTATCCCCCCTTGATGGATGTAGAGGTTTTTTAATAATCTCATCAATATATTCTTTATATGTTCTATTTGTGGATAGGTTTTTCAATATTTCTTTTAAATCTAGGCTCGGAGGATAAACTGTGTTATCTGTTCTTGGGTAACTAATTAATCCTTCTTGATATAGGTTTTCTGCAAGAGAAGAAGCTTGGCTAGTTCCAATTCCTAGAGAGCTTGCTGCTCTAAGAAAGCTAGTTGTATTGAAAGGTGCGGGTTTAGGAATTCTCTTTTCCTGTTTATCAACAGACTTTACAATTCCTGTTTTTGCATTTTTAATTATTTCATAAATTTTATTTGCAAGATTAAGATCAAACATTTTTCCATTTTTATGTATTCCTTCAAACTTAATCCTGTGTTTTTCAAATATTATTCTAATCACATGATACTTTTCAGGAACGAATTTTCGTCTTTCTAGTTCTCTTTCAACAATGAGATTTAAAAGTGGGGTCTGTACTCTTCCAGCAGATAAAAACATCTTACCCTTTCTATTTCCAACAACAGAAAGATATCTAGTTAATATTGCTCCCCATAGCAAATCAATCTCTTGTCTTGTAAACACAGAATATGCAAAATTAAAATCAAATTGTCTTAGGTTTGAGAATGCATCTCCGACTTCCTTATCTGTTAATGCACTAAAATATGCTCTTGAAAGCTTTGCGTTCTTGTTTTTCTTAAGTAAATAGTTATAGGCCTCTAGTCCAATGGCTTCTCCTTCCCTATCTGCATCTGTTGCAATAATAATTTCATCAAGGTCTTTTCTTTCCTTTTCTAATTCTGAAATTATTTTTTTCTCATACCCAATATATGCGAATTTCTTATCCGCAAGTGCTTTGAGGGTATATATATTCCAATATCTGTCCTCATCAATGAAATCAACTGTATTTATGTGACCTCTGAGAGGAATAAGTAGATACTCTTTCCCAGTTGATCCCCATTTAAAGCAGGGAAACCCTTTTTCTTGGTTTGTTTCGAAATTATTTTTTGAAAGTATTGCTGCAATTCTTTTTCCTGCAATTGGTTTTTCAGAAATAATTATTTTCATTTTAATGTATCCATATATTTTGTTTATAACCCACTAGAAAAAGAAATAAATTAGAAGGTTGTTTGTAAAATCTTACTTGGTAAGTTTTTGCTTGCCTTGTATTCTTTAATGTAGGTAAGTGTATTTACATTTGTGATTCCATCTATTGAATAAACATTATCCAATATTTTTTTAAGATTGTTTTTGTCGGTTGCAATTACCTCTGCAACAAAATTGTATTGCCCAGTAACCCCCTTGAGTGCAATTACGTCTTCCATGTCCTTTAGTTTTTTAATAATCTCGTTTTGCTTTGGAGGATCAATCATTATCAGCATTTCTATGTGTTCAGAAAATCCAATAATTGTGTAATCCACTTCTGCAAATATGGATTTAATAATTCCCTTTTGCTTTAGTCTTTCAAGGCGCTTCTTAATTGCAACATCTGTTAAATTTATTTCCTTAGCAATATTTGCAAAAGAAATTCTCCCATCTACTATTAATTTTTCAATAATGTGTTTATCTATTTTATCTATCACTTGCATAATAACACCCTCTAGTTTAATTATAATTGACTTCTTGGTTTTAATAATCTGTATTTGTTTAGATATACTTCTGTTTTAAGTATTTCAATATATGGAATTATAAATATCACAAATACAAATATTGAAATAATTGGACCCACAATACTTCCAAATGCAATATCAATAATATATGTTATGAACATTAAAAGAAATGCAGCAACAAACAAACTAATCATAAAGAACCAATTTCTTTTCCAATATTTTGTACTAATTATTATAGATGCGCCTATAGATTCCTTTTCCATAATAATAACCTGTGGAACAAACCAAAGCATTAGTGTTATTATTAATAAAACTAATGATATGATAATATTATTCAATAGAAATAAATTGTATAGCACTACAGATATTCCGTACATTAATAAAAAGAAAACCCAATTGAATTTAGTTAACTTAATGAAATGTGATTTAATATCCCTTGCCTGAACCCTATCACTAATCTTATAGTCTGATCCAATTCTATAAATTAAAACAGTTTGTATAAGACTGTACACAAAAATTATTACAAGACAGGATATTATTGTTAATATGATGTCTCCTGGAACCTGATCAAGAATATTATATGAAATATTAAGATTACCACCAAACACACTAAATATTGGATTTATTAAAAATAATAAAAACAAAAATAGTACGCTTAATGAAAGAATTATTTTATAATTTTCAAAATATTTTCTAAAAGTAATTCCAATATCCATACCTGACCATCTTCTTTCTATGTTTTATTCAATATATAATATAATTTGTTTTCTATATAATTAGTCTATCAAATAATTTATATACTTAACATTTTTAGGGGATATTCTTTAGTTTTCATCCCAAGGGTGTTTTTTATTGCTTTTTTACCCAAGAAGATAGTATTCTTTAGACCCATTTATCTTGATTTTTGCTATGTTTCCTAGCTTAATTTTTCCATTTTTATTTGATTTTATAACAACAGGCAGATATTCCTCTGTTTTTCCAAGAAATTCGTTTTTGTTTGTGGCTTGTTCGTTGACTAGAACCTGTTTGGTTTGTCCAACAAATATAACAGAATTGTTCCTTGCAATCTCTTTTGCAACCTTCGCAAGAATTCTAGATCTCTCCTTCTTAATTTGTCCGTGGAGATCCTTTAGGTTATTTGCTTCTATTCCTTTTCTTTTTCCAAATCTTGAAATATTAATTAATGGGGGTTTAATTTTTTTAATAAATTTTATTGTGTTTTCAAACTCTTTTTCTGTTTCTTCTGGAAAACCAACAATCACATCTGTTGCAATTGTTATTGTTGGGTGAACTTTTCTAAAATAATTAATAATGGTTTCAATTTCCTGCGTTTTATAATATCTATTCATTTTTTTTAGTGTGTTATTATCTCCTGCTTGAATAGGGATGTGTAGGAACTTATAAATTTTTTTGTTTTTATATACTTTAGCAAGTTCTTTATAAAATTTAATTAGATGTTGTGGGTTTGCCATTCCTAATCTTATTCTAAATTCACCAGGTATTTTAATTATTTCTTTAAGTAGATTTACTATGTTTGTCTTAATATCTAATCCATAGCAACCAGTGTCCTGGGCAGTAAGTAATATTTCTTTTGATCCGTTTTTTAGTGCAAATTTAGTTTCCTCTAGTATTTCCTTAATTAGTTTACTTTTCAGTCTTCCTCTTGCAAATTTGACTGCGCAATAAGTGCATGCTCCAAGACAGCCGTTTGCAATAATTATTGCCTGAGTTATTTTTTTCTGAGATTTAATTTTACTTTTAGAAAAAATTAATTTTTTTAATTTTTTTACATCTTTTAACCCAAAATAGTTTGCTTTTGGGCACGTTCTTCTAAGTCCAGATGAATCAATATCAACAAGACACCCAAACAATATAATTTTTTTATCTTTCGTTCCATTTTTTTTAAGTTCCTGCAGATATTTAATTATTTTAAACTCTGTTTGTTCTTTAACCCCGCAGGTGTTTATAAGAATAAAATCCGCAGAATTTATATTTTCTGTTAATATTGTATGATTGGTTAATTCTTCACTAGTTCTTTGATTTAGAGTGCATCCAAATGTTTTAACAAATATAGTTTTCATAAATATACTCCACCAATTGAATAGGTGTACAATAAAATATTATGAAATTATTTTTCAGAAAAAATAATTCCAAATATCCCTGCTATAATGAATTCTAAGAATGCTGAATCTAAAAGCATTTTAAAAAATTGTAATTGCATTGGCCAGGTTGGATTTAACAACTTAATCTGCCATGCATAAAATAAGACTGCAATATAGAATGCAAATACTCCTGCAATTGCAAAAATTATTGCAATCCAATACTTATTTTTATAATTAGTATATTTTTCTATTATTGGAGTTAAATAATAAAATCCAATGAATCCAATAAGTGGAAGAAATATGTACATGGGTGTTGTGAAATAATTACTTTTCGTTAATAGATAAATTAAACCCTGTGAAATCACAAAAGATATAATTAACCACACACTAAACCTAATAACTTTATTTCTTCTTTCTTTCTTCATATTAATTTTCCTAATAAATGTTGATATATATAGAACAATAAAAAGTGTTATAAATATATTGGGTTATTATTTTAAGTGTAATATAGATATAATATATTGAAAATAGAACCTAGATTGCGATATTTATGACTCAAAAGAACGAAAACACCTTTCCCTGGACTGAAAAATACAGACCAAAGAGGTTAGCTGACGTGGTTGGGCAAAAACACATCCTTGAAAGATTAAAAAAGTATGTGGAGAAAAGATCAATTCCAAACATGTTGTTTTCTGGACCTCCTGGGGTTGGTAAAACTTGTTGTGCAGTTGCTCTTGCAAGAGAGTTATTTGGACCCACTTTTAATCAGGATTTTTTAGAACTTAATGCATCCGATGAACGTGGAATTGGTATAGTTAGAGGAGAAATAAAAGAATTCGCAATGACCATCCCTCTCGGAGCTGATTTTAAAATTATTTTTTTGGATGAGGCTGATGCCCTTACTGTTGATGCTCAGCAGGCACTAAGAAGAACCATGGAAAAGTATACTGGAACCGTTAGATTTATTTTAAATGCAAACTATGCATCAAAATTAATTTCTCCAATTCAAAGCAGATGTTCTTTATTTAAATTTAAACCTCTATCTAGAGAAGAGGTTTCTGATAAAATAACTGATGTAGTAAAACACGAAAATATAAAAATAGATGATGATGCAATAAATGCAATTTATGACATTTGTGAAGGAGATATGAGACTTGCTCTTAATTATCTTCAAAGTTCAGCATCAACAACTGATCACATTAAAAAAGAAACAATATATAGTGTTTCAAATGCAGCACAACCAAAGGACATTTTAAATCTTATTGATTCTTGTCTTGCAGGTAATTTTCTTGATGCTAGAAAGCATTTAGAAACATTATTATTTGATCAGGGGCTATCGGGAGAGGACATAATTAGTCAACTATATAAAAAAATAGTTTCCTATCCTGAAGAAAAATTAAATATAAAACACAAAATACAAATAATAGATAAGATAGCAGAAATTAACTTTAGGCTAGTGGAGGGTGCAAACGATAGAATACAATTGGAAGCACTTCTAGCACAAATAATATTAATAAACCACATAAATAAGGGTGAATAAATTTGCCAACATATTTAGATGAACTTGTTTCAAAATACAATAAACCAAAGGACGCAGGAACTCCAGAGGTGATCTCTGATTCCTCAAAACCAAAAACAGACTCAAATGATTTTAAAGAAAAAGTAATTTCAATTGATGCAATTTCACAAAACAAACCAGTTCAAAATATAGGTTCTATTTCACCTCCTGAAATTAAAAAAGAAGAAATAAAAGATATGAATCAACTAACTTCCATTAAAGATTTAATTTCAAAGAGTACAAGCGATGAAAATAAAATAAACAAACTGGATGATTCATCAAATTTTGATGATTATTTGTCTGGTAAAAAAACAACCCTAATAACTAAGTATGGGCAAACAGAAATTTATAGAATCGAGGGTGAACAATTATTACATTATAAAATTCCAATTCCAAAACCAAATCCTTCTCAAAAACTTATTATAAACACATTAAAAGAAGCAACAACCAGATTGATTTCATCAGACCCCTATAAAATAAGGGATCCACTACAGAGAAGGAATATCTATTATCAAAAAATAATTGAAATTTTAGAAAACGCATCTGAAATAAATATTCCAAAGCACATGTTTGATTTTTATGCGGATGCGGTTGTTAAAGAAATGACTGGTTATGGAATAATTGAACCACTACTTCAGGATGATAAGCTTGAAGAAGTAATGATTGTTGGACCAAAAAAACCAGTGTATGTTTATCATTCAGAATATGGTATGCTTAGTACAAACATCGCTTTTAATACTGATGAAGAAATAGAAGAAATAATCGATAAAATCGCAAGAACTCTTGGTCGTCAGGTTGATATTTCAAATCCAATTCTTGATGCAAGACTACCAGATGGTTCTCGTGTTAATGCAACCATCCCTCCTGCATCCATTGATGGTGCAACAGTTACAATTAGAAAATTCAGAGCAGATCCCTACACAATTGTAGATATAGTTAATAAAAAAACAGTAAATGTAGAGGTTGCTGCATTTCTATGGTCTGTTGTTGAGGGTTTTGGAGCAAAACCAGCAAACATATTAATTTCTGGAGGAACAGGTTCAGGAAAAACAACTCTATTAAATGTTTTAGCAAATTTCATTCCTGAAAAAGATAGAATATTAACAATTGAGGACACTGCAGAATTACAATTACCATTGAAGCATCTAATTAGATTTGAAGGGAGACCACCTGGAGTTGAAGGAAAAGGTGAATTAAGTTTAGAGATATTAACTAAAAACACATTGAGAATGAGACCAGATAGAATAATTGTAGGAGAAATTCGTCATAAGGAAGCAAACGCATTATTCACTGCAATGAACACTGGTCACGATGGATGTATGGGAACTATCCATGCAAATTCAGCAAGAGAAACACTTGTAAGAATAACCTCTCCACCAATGAATGTGCCTATGCTTATGCTTGCAGGATTAGATTTTATAATTATTCAAAAAAGGATTGCTACACCAAAAGGCCAAGTTAGAAGAATCACTGCAATTGCAGAGGTTACCGGTGTTTTAGATAACGATCCAAAAGCTAATATTATATTTCAATGGAATCCTCAAACAGATGAGCTTGAAAGGACAGATCTCCCAATACGCTATTTTGATACAATAAAAAACTATACAAATTTATCAGATTTAGATATAAAACAAAAAATCGAATCAAGGATAAAGATTTTAAATGAGATGGTTACTAATAAAGTAAGAGACTTAACTGAAGTTTCAAAAATTATCCAAGGAAGTTATGCGAAAATCATATATAATTAAATTGATTGAATTGATATGGATGACAAAAAATTAATTAGATTAAAAGAAGACACCATAAAGAGTCCAACTAAAAAGAGTAACGTAGACTTGGATGTGGTTCAAAACATTGTTAATAAGATGAAAAAGAAATCTGCTGCCCAGGGGACGGCTGGAAATGTTTCTGAAGTTCATTTGAAAGAGCTACGAGAAATAATTTCTGAAGGGAAGTTATCTAATCTTGATGCAGACACAGAATCTAAATTAGTATCTGGGAATGATTCTTCTTTAGAAAAAAGTTTAGTTAAATTTTATAAACCATTTAAAGCATTTATTAATTACATAGTGATGCTCATTGCAAAAAATTCAATTGGTAAAAAAATATCTTTTTATTTAACATCTGCTAACATTAAAAAAACATTAGTTCAACATTTGGTTTTTTCAGTATTATTTTCTATGTTAATTTCTGGATTTATTTCTTTATTATTAGTTTTATTATTTACCTATTATAATCCACTTCTATTGATTATAATTCCATTTGTTTTTATTGGTCTTTTAGCCATATTAATTTTAATGTTTGCATATTTGTTACCTATGCAAAAAGCGAAAATAAGAGGGGTTTTAATTGATGTTGAATTACCCTATGCTCTTCGTCACATAGCAACAGAATTGCAAGCAGGAATTGGGTTATTTAAGGTTTTACAATCTGTTGCAAAGAATGATTATGGTGTTCTTTCTGAAGAAATGAATAGAACAATATTAGAGATTGAAAATGGAACAGATACAAAAACCGCACTAAGACATGCTACTCTTAGAAGTCAATCTAAAAATTATAATATTGCGTTATTCCACATTGTAAGAACTCTAAACACTGGTGGTAATCTTGCAGAAACAATTAATGGGGTTGCTGATTCTGTTTCTTTTGATTTAATGGAATCTGCAAAAGTATTCGGAGAAAAAATGAATTTCTTTGGAATTATTTTTATTTTTATGGCAATCGTTATGCCTGTGTTTGCTTCGATTTTAGGTGCAATTGCAAACTCACCATTGGGTCAGGATGGGTCTCTATTCCTTCCTGGAGTGATGACACCAACTATATTGAGTTTAATTTATTTAGTTGCTTTACCAATAATATTTATATTTTTAATATTGTATATTAAAATGATAGAACCAAAGATGTGATTATATGAAATTTTTAGAAAGATATCAAATATATCTTTATGGACAAAAAATAAAAATACCAGCATTATATTGGTTAGGTATAATTTTTACGTTTTCTCTTTTGCTTGGAATAGGAGGATATTTCATAGATGCAAAAATTGGATTCCTATTATTTGTAATATTATTAGATTTAGGATATGGTATTCCCATATACCTTTATGATAGTCACATTAAACAAATAGAAAGATACTGGCCTGAAGCACTTAAACTAATTGCTGACACCATGAAAGCTGGATCCTCATTTGATTATGCATTGAGAGAAGTTTGTGTTGCTGATTTTGGGCCCCTATCATTCGAAATAAATGAAGTTATTAGAAGAATAGAAATGGGAGATACCACTGTTAAAGCACTTGGATTTTTATCCTATAGGGTCGAATCAAAAGTTGTTAGAAGAACAGTTACATTAATTCAGGAATCATTGAGAACTGGTGCTCCATTAGCAGATGTTTTAGAAGAAATTGCTAATGATACAAAATACATTTATAGAATTAAAAAGGAAAGACAAACAAAAACAATGCTTCAAACAATATTTATTGTTGCTGCTGGTTCAGTTGTTGCTCCTTTCATTTTTGGATTAACAAGAGTAATTACAGAATTTTTAACAAATGTAGCAACTGACACCGGAATTGCGTCTGCTTCTGCATTGGTAGTTGCAATGCAAACCCAGGCTACAATCTTTTTACTACTTGATATTTATATTATCTTAGAGGTTCTTGCTGCTTCCGCAATGATTAGTATGATGAGAGAAGGTAAGCTAAGTCCAATGTATGTATTTTTTCCTGTAATGATAACCATTGCATACACTGTATATCTCATAGCCCAGGTTGTTTTAAGAGGAATGCTTGCAGGAATGATATGAAATTTCGTAGATGATGTTTATGAGAGAAAAACTTAAAAAAATTATAAAAGAAGAAAAGGCACAGGTGTCTTTGGAGTTTTTAATTATACTTGGAATTGTTGCTCTTGCTGCAGTTGCTGTTGGGTTTTATTTAAAGCAGGTATCTGCAAAGAATGTTAAAAATGCAACAAGTACACAAGCTGATGCAATGAAGTAAATCAATTAGGTTAACTTTCCTAAACAGAAATATATATAAATCTGACGTTCTTATATATAGTAAATAATTATTATATCTTGAAAAAAGATTATAATAAAAAAACTTAAAAAAACAAAATAAATAGGTGAAATAAAATGATGAGAAAAATTAAAGGACAAGGTGCACTTGAATACCTTTTGTTAATTGGTGGTGCTGTTCTAATTGCTGTAATCGTTATTGCTCTTCTTGTTGGAATGGGCGGACAGTCAAGAGAAACAGCTCAAGATCAATCAACAAAAGCTCAACAATCATTAGATCAGCCACAGGCAGCAACAATCGTTAGTATAACACCAATAGATAATTGTAATGGAACTACAGGTTCTGTCACAATAAATTGGGCAAAAGTTGGAGATGGTGGTGTATATGAGTTAAGGATGTTTGATTATTCAGGAACACAAATTGGAAGTAATATCGATATAACAGATCAAAATGCATCATTTAACCAAGCATTTGCTTCTATTGGTGGTAGGGCTTGTCAAGATTCGTTCTGGGGACAAATTATAACTTCAAAGAATGATATGACTGTAAGTTCTGCAAGAATGAAATGGAATTGGCCATCACTAAACTAGTTTGAGATTTGAAAATTTAAAGAAATGGACTAATCTCCATTTCTTTAATTTATTTTTTTTTAAAATCAAATTATACTTATAATTTAATTTAAACGGAATAATTATGTTTACTAATAATAAAAAAGCACAGGGTGCACTTGAATATCTTTTAATTATAGGTGGAGCTTTACTGATTGCAGTTATTGCAGTAACTATAATTGTAAGTCTTGGTAGTGGTAACCGTGAAACCGTTGATGATAGTCAGCAAGGTTATCAGGAACTTGTTGATAATCAAGTTATTGCTCCAATAATAAATGATATTGAATGTTCAATTGGCACAATAACAATTTACACAGCTGGATCTCCAACCACAGGAGTTTCCAATTACAAAATAAGTTTAGATGATGGTCTCTATGTTAATGTAACAACCATAGATATCCCAAATAGAGAAATTACTTATAATAAGGTGAGCGTAGTTGGAACAAAATATGAAGTTAGATTAGTTTCAATTAAGAATAATTTAAGATCAACACCAACACTACCTTTTGATTGTGTTGTTAAATAAGATCCAGAAGATGGGAGTTATGAATATTTTTTTAAAATTACTTAATGATAAAAAAGCACAACTCTCTGTTGAATATCTTATCATGATTGTATTTGGAATGATGCTTGTAATTACAACAGGTATTGTTATTATTAATTTAAGTGGCCTTGTTAGTGTTGCAAAAGCAAAAATATTAACCTATAGAGATAATATACTTTCAACATTTTCATAAATTCTAAACAACGCTAATTACTTTGGAGTAACCCTATGTTTAATTTTGCATTATATTCTTTTTTAGTTACCCTACTATTTCTATTTATTTTTTGCATATTTGATTTAAAATATAGAGAAATACCTAATTATCTTGTTCTTCTATTTTTTGGGATTGGTTTGTTATCTAGTTTAGTAATTAGTTTTTGGCTATGGCAATTTTCATATATTTTTAATTCATTAATTTCAATTGCAATTACTTTCATTATAACCTTTATTCTTTGGGAGCTTGGTTTATTTGCAGGAGGGGATTTAAAGGTTTTTGTTGGGATTGCTGCACTTAACCCACTAAACCTTAACTTTTTAGGTTCTGCACTTAACTTTGGAGTGGTTAAGCAACCAATATTTGGAATCACCTTAATTATCGCAAGTATATTATCAACACTACCCTATATCCTCCTATTTACTAGCTATAAAATAATTTCTAAAAATTATTTCAAAGACCTAGTTATAACTTATTTTTCAAAAACCTACTTAATAACTATTTTTAATTCAATAATAATTATTTTTCTAATTACCTCCTTTATGAATATTTTTTCATTAAAAACACCAACAATATTATTACTATTATTATCTTTTGTTTTGATTTTTTTATTTTCTAATGTACTTACCTATAGTAAAAAAGCATTTTATTTTTCTATCGGGATGCTTTATTTAATTTTATTTATTACGACCTGTTTATTAAAACATGTTCCTCAAAAGATTTTTTTACTTTCAAACCTTTTTTCAATAATTTTATCAGTACTAATAATTTATCTATTAATCATGATTTATAGGTTCACAAAAGAAAAAATACTTGTTGAAGAAAAAAAAGTATCTGACCTGAAAGAAGGGGATGTTACTTTATATAATTATTATTTAATTAATAAAAAAGTAATATTTAAAAAAAGCACTTTTTTCTCTGCCATTAGAGATATGCTAACTGGAGTTTATTATAAAGACCAAATAATTGATTCTAGAAAAGCTGGTGGGTTAAATGTGAAAGAAGTTACCTTTTTAAATGAATCCCACAATAATAAATTAATAGGTAATGTAATAAAAATCAAAGTCACTATTGCATTTACTCCAGCAGTATTAATTGCATATATCTTGCTTAATATTTTTGGAGACGTGATTTGGTTAATATTTTAAATGTGAAAAATTATGAATTTAAGTAGAAAAGGACAAATTGCAATTGAATATATTATTTTTATAGCCATATTCTTATTATTTTTTCAAGCAGTGATTAAGCCATCTATTGATTTTGCAGAAAATATAATGAGTGATGTTCAATCTATTGCTATTACCCAAGAAAACGTAAGTAGGCTTGCTGATGGTGTTAGTTCCTTTGCATCATCTATGGGGACTGGAAAGGTAACCATGAATTTGTATTTACCAAAGAATGCAACAATTACGGATTGTAGTTCTAGTGCAATTACCTATACTATAACTATCTCTAACGTAAATCCGAAACCAGCTGCCTGTAATAATACTAATTTTTGCGAATTTACAAAAGCAATATTTATTGGTAGTCACGATATTACCTGTGATTTAATAGGGCCTGGTTTTACAGGAGACGTACTTATTGAAAAACAAGCCACAGGAGATTTTGATGTTTCAATCAAGTAAAGCCCAAACAAGCATAGAGTTCATTATTCTGATTGCAGTCCTATTATTAATAGGATTTTATTTTAGTGGTTCAATCTACAAAACCTTTGATAGTAATTATGCAATTTATAAAGTTAAAAACAAAACTCTACAGCTCTTCTCAGAGAATGATAGTGGAGATGTGCTTTCTAAGGTTAGCTATGAATTGCACGATTCTCAAATCGTCTTGAAGTTAGATATTAAACAATCAAGTTCTGGATACATTTTAACCTCATCAAATTATGCTTCTGATATTCAAGACATAATTAAAAGAACTAGTTTCGATACAGTTGTTATTAATTTTAATTATATTTCTTAAATGGTGTGTGTAAATGATAGATAAAAATATATTATATATTGAAATAATTTTTCTATTGGGTGTTCTATTAACTGTTTTTATTTCCAAAAATGTTTTTTTGAAAATCCTAATCGTAATTGTGTTGTTCTTATTCGTAATAAAAGAACTTGATGATTATAAATATATTCAACAAAAATATCTTTATGTTGGATATGGGTTTGTTTCACTACTAGTGTTGTTCATTATTAATGAATATATTGTGAATATATATTTTGTTGCTGCCCTCATATGCCTTGTAATTATTTACTTGTATTTGTTCAAGGTTTTATTTAATACAACATATGGAAAAGTAACTAAAGTAACTGGAAGAAAAGTAAGTATTCAAATCCTAGATCCCTTTTATAAAACAAAAAATGAATTAGTTCTTAGCTTTTCTGGAAAAGTTAAGAAAGGAGATGTTGCAATAATTGCGCTAACCAAATTCCCAATAAATAAGAAAGCCATTAAAATAATTAAAGTTGTTACAGAACCTAAATCATTGAATAAAAATGTGAAAAAAAAGAAATGAATGAAATTCTATTCAAAAGAATAGTGATATTGTTTTCAATAGTTGGTCTGATTTTATTAGTTGTTTATTCATTCTTTTTTGTTCCTGAGGAACAATCTATTTCTAGTTTACCTACATTGAAAGAAGGTACAATTGTATCAACATCAGGGATTATAAAGGAATTAGCAGTAAAAGATAATCTTGTTCAATTTCAGCTTTGTGAATATTCTATTTGTATTCAGGCAGTTCTTTTCAATCCAAGTAATAGTCAATTAGATGTATTAAATAATCTAAGTATTACAAAAGAAAATACTAGACTATCTGGTCAATATAAATTATATATGGATAATCCAGAAATTATTGTATACAATATTGAATGACTATGTATTTAATTGAAATAATTATAGGGGTGTTGTTGGGGTTTGTTATTGGATTAATTCCTAGTATACACATAAATACAATATCCTATTTTTTTTTGTTTATTGGAGGTTATAATCTTTTTTATAATAATTCATTTTTTTTTATATCTTTGGCGGTTTCCCAATTAGTAACTAGTTACGTTTCTATTTCTGTTTTTGGAGTTCCAAATGATTCAACAATCATGCATTTATTTCCACTTCAAAGACTGGCAAAGGAGGGACAATTAAAAAAAGGGATTTATCTTTGTTTAGTTGGTTCTTTCTTTGGAGGCCTATTCTCTCTACTATTATTTCCCATTCTTTTTTTACTATTTAGTGCTTTGTTTAATTTTAATTTATTTATTTATGGCTTGATTATTTTAATTTTAATTATGTTTATTATTTTAGAAAAAAACATTAAAAAAAGAATAGGAATACTTGCAATAATTATTTTTTCTGGAACTCTTGGAATACTCACCCTTAAATATAATTATTTTCTTTCGGAACCACTAATGGTTTGTGTGGTGGGCCTGTTTGCATTCCCATTTATATTAGAATCTATTTTTTCTAAAAATAGGTTTGTTAAACAAAAAGATGAAGACCTGCAAATAAATCTAAAGGACACTGGTGTTTCTTCATTTCTTGGAACTTTGGGTGCAATGTTTATGATAATCGTGCCCTCATTTAGCTCATCACAGGCATCACTGCTATTGTCAAAGATTAAACAAAAACTAAATTCAGAGGAATACTTGTTGATTTTTTCCAGTGTTGCCATTAGTTCTTTATTTTTTTCTTTTTTTCTTGCAATTAATTTTTATAAACCTAGATTGGGTTACATTGCTATTCTTTTATCCAATAACATTCTTGGCAAGAGCATTTCTAACTTTAATCTTGCAATTACCTTATTTTTATCTTTATGTTTGTCAATATTACTTTTATCTTTTACCTATAAACAAATAGTTGATTGGATAACTAGATTTAATTTTAAATTAATTAGTGTTATTTTATTGCTTTTTATTTCAATCCTTATTATCCTATTATTTGGAATGAAAGCTATTCCTCTATTAATTCTATCAACCTCAATTGGATTTCTTCCTCTTGTGTTTGGAGTGGATCGAGTTATCCTAATGAGTTACATTATGATCCCAACAATATTATTTTATGTGTGATTTTCTTGCTGCAAAATTAAACATCCAACTAACTATCCAAAATTGTAATAGCCACACAATAAACTTGTTTTTAAATCCAGCTATATACACACTACTACCTCTTTCTACCTTTCTAATGGATCTTTTAACTACCTTATTTACTCTCATCCAAAACATGTTTGGAACGTAATTTATGTTATAGCTTTTTAAAAAATTAGTTTTTACAAATCCTGGGCAAAGAGCTTGAAAGTGCACGTTGAAGTTATTTGCTTTCATTTCATCAATCAAAGTTTCTGTGAAAATTCTGATGTATGCCTTTGTAGAATTATATATTGCATTACTTTTACTGGTTGTTATGAATGAAGCCATGGATGATACATTAATAATATATCCTTTGTTTTGTTTAATCATTAGTGGTAGTATTGCTCCCGTTAGTTGTGTTGTTGCAAGAACGTGAACAAATATTTCATTCTTTGCTGCCTCTGGGTCCATTTTATAAAAGTAGGTTGGATACCCAAACCCAGCACAGTTAACTAAATATGCAATATTTTTAATTTGAGATAATTCTTTTACTGCTCTTTTAATTTCTTCTTCTCTAGATAGATCACAGGGGAATACAATACACTTTACTTTGTATTTTTTAGTTATGTCTGTTGCTATTTTTTCAAGTTCAGCTTTTCTTCTGGAAACCAACACAATATTGTATTTCTTTTCTGCAAGTTGGTTTACAAACTCAAGTCCAATTCCACTTGAGGCACCTGTAATTATTGCATATGCTTGACTCATATCTATCCCTTTTTAATTATTCTTATTATCAAACAGTTTAAGAATTATTTTGTTTTATATATTCTTGATTATGAATAAACTTATCTCTGATTGGAGTATATATCTTGATGTTCTAGAATCAATAATGGAATTTTCAAAGAGTTTTTATCCTCTTGAGTTCTCTGGAATTTTATATTGTGATCTTGAAAAAAAGATTATAAAAGATATTTACATTCTTCCTGGAACTCAGAGTGGGAGAACAAGTGCGGTGCTGCGAATGGACCTTGCACCCATGACCTTTAATCTAGCTGGATCTGTTCATTCTCATCCATTAGGGTATGGAGAAGCATCTAATGCAGATTTAAACTTTTTCTCAAGCAAGCAGGTAAATATAATCGCCTATCCTCCATTTTCTCTAAATTCCTATAGGGTTTATAATAAACAAGGAAAAATTATTGAGTTACTAGTGATTTCTAGACCAAAAACGTGATTTAGTAGATAGTTTTATAAACGTTTCCGGAAAGGGTTTTATTTCTTTTGGAAGATATATTAATTTAGTTGTAGGGTCATTATTTATTTTTAATAAAAATAGTTTTGATTTTCTTAGAATTAGATTAAATTTTATTACAGCTATTAGTGTGGATATTATGGATGAAACAAAAAAACAAGAAGAAAAAGAAGAAATTGTTGAACAAACAATAGACCAGAAAGAGGATGTGGTTGAGTCCCTAACCAAAAAAATACAGGATTCCTTGGAACAGCTAAAAAGAACACAGGCTGACTTTATTAATTACAAAGCCAGGGTTCTAAAGGACACACAAGATCTTGTATTTTTACAAACAAAAGAAATTGCTCTGGAGTTAATTGCATTTAAAGAATTAGTATTAATTTCAATGAAGAATGAGGAACATGATGAAACAAAAAAAGTACTTTCTTTATTACTTGAAAAAATAGATAATTCTTTATCAAGATTAAATATAACTAAGATTATTTTGAAGGATAATATTCCAGATTATAATCTTTGCGAGTGCATAAATACAATCAATGTAACTAATAAGGAAGATAATAACAAAATAATAGAAATAATCGAAGATGGATACTTATACAATAAAAAATTAATTAAACCTATAAAAGTAGTTATAGGTAAATTGGAGGAATAATATATGTCAAACAAAATAATTGGAATTGATTTAGGAACAACCTATTCAGCAGTAGCTGTTGTTGAAGCTGGTAAACCAGAGATACTAATAAACTCTGAAGGAGGAAGAACAACACCATCTGTTGTTTCAAAAGTGAATGATCAATTTTTAGTTGGTGCACTAGCTAAGAGACAAGCAGTAGCAAACCCAAGTAACACAATTTATTCAATTAAAAGAAAAATGGGAACCACTGAAAAAGTTAATATGGGTGGAAAGGAGTATACTCCTGAAGAAGTTTCTGCAATGATTCTTCAAAAACTTAAAAAGGATGCAGAAAGCCAACTTGGAGAAACAATTACTAAGGCAGTTATAACTGTTCCTGCATATTTCTCTGATTCTCAAAGAAAAGCAACTAGAGATGCAGGTAAGATTGCTGGTCTTGAAGTTTTAAGAATAATTAATGAACCAACAGCAGCTGCATTAGCCTATGGTCTTGATAAAAAGAATGCACACACTGTTCTTGTTTTTGATTTAGGTGGAGGTACATTTGATGTATCTATTCTTGAACTTGATAATGGAGTTTTTGAAGTTAAGGCAACAGCAGGAGATAATGTTTTAGGTGGAGATGATTTTGATCAAAAGATTATTGATTATCTAGTAAGTGAGTTTAAAAAAACTGAAGGAATAGATTTGAAATCAGACAAGATGGCAATGCAAAGATTAAAGGATGAAGCAGAAAAAGCAAAAATTGAATTATCTCAAACAATGAAAGCAACAATTAATATTCCATATATAACTGCAACACCAAATGGTCCAAAGCATTTAAACATAGAACTTACAAGAGCAAAGTTTGAAGAACTCTGTTCTGATTTATTTAAACGTCTTGAGGCACCTCTTAAGCAAGCAATTTCTGACTCAAAACTAGCTTTATCAGCAATTGATGAGATATTATTGGTTGGTGGAGCAACAAGAACCCCAAAGGTTGTTGAGATTGTTGAAAAATTAACAGGAAAGAAAGCAAACAAATCAATTAATCCTGATGAGGTTGTTGCAATGGGTGCAGCAATACAGGGTGCTGTTCTAGGTGGAGATATAAAGGATGTTTTGTTACTTGATGTAACACCTTTATCTTTAGGTATTGAAACGCTCGGTGGAGTTTCTACAAAATTAATTGATAGAAACACAACCATTCCAACTAAGAAATCACAAATATTTTCAACAGCAGCTGATAATCAAACAGCAGTTGATATACATGTCCTTCAAGGAGAAAGAGCTCTTGCAAAAGACAATAAAACCCTTGGTAGATTCCAATTGGTTGGTATTCTTTCTGCACCAAGAGGAGTTCCTCAAATTGAGGTTACCTTTGACATAGATGCAAATGGAATAATTTCTGTTTCTGCAAAGGATCTTGGAACTGGTAAATCTCAAAATATAAAAATAACTGCCTCATCAAACCTAAGTGATGCTGATGTTGAAAGAATGAAAAAAGAAGCTGAAAGCCATGCTGAAGAGGATAAGAAAATAAAAGATGTAATTGAAAACAAAAACAAAGCAGAGACCCTTATCTATAGTGTGGATTCAATCATTAAGGAAGGAAAAGATAAGCTCAATGATACAGATAAGAAAGAACTTGAAGATCTAAAAACACCTCTACAAAAAGCAATTGATGATGATGCAGAGGATATTGCAGAAAAAACCGAAGCTCTTCAAAAGAAGCTTTATGAAGTATCAACAAAGATGTATCAGCAAGCTTCATCTGAACAACAGGAGCAAGCATCAACAGAACAAAAGCCAGAAGACGAAGGAAAAACTGTTGATGCAGACCACGAAGTTGAAAAGGACGAGAAGAAATGATTTCTTCTCCTATTTATTTTTTTTGGACATGAAAGAATATGGCAGAAAAAGACTTGTACAAAATACTTGGAGTAAATAAAAACGCAAGTATTGATGATATAAAAAAAGCATATAAGGAGCTTGCAAAAAAATATCATCCAGATATAGCTGGACCAACTGCTGATGCAGAAAAATTCAAAGAAATAAGTAATGCCTATTCTATACTTTCTGATTCAGAAAAAAGAAAACAATATGATACCTTTGGAGAAAACATTGGATCTGGTGGTCAAGGATACAATTACTATGGAGGCCAAGGCTTTGGTGGTGGTTTTTCACAGGGCTTTGCAGGATTTGATTTTAGAGATATCTTCTCTCAGTTTATGGAAGAAGAAGAAGATGATGAAAATGGTTTTTTTAGAAGATTTACTGGTGGAGGAAGAACCAGAAGATCAAGAAATCAACAGGATTTAAATCTAGTTTATAGAATTGAAGTTGATTTTAAAACATCCTACACTGGTGGTAAAGAAAGATTAGAAATTTATAAAGAAGGATTATGTTCTTCTTGTTCAGGAAGTGGTTCAGTATCTGGGAAGAGAGCAATTTGTGATTCTTGTCATGGAAAGGGAAGAGTAGTTACTTCAAGAAGAACACCCTTTGGAATGTTTTCTGTTCAAACAACCTGTTCTAAATGTAATGGAGAGGGCGAAATAATAACAGATCCCTGCAAAAGCTGCTCTGGAAAAGGTTATGAAAAAATTAAAAGAACAATTTCTGTGGATATCCCTGCTGGTATTTCTGAAAACGATGTTATTAGAGTGCAGGGAGAAGGAAATGAAAGAGAGCATGAAAAAGGAGATCTTTATTTAAAAATAAGTGTTAAAGAAAATACTTTCTTTAAACGTGAGAAGAATGATCTCTATTGTGATGTCCCCATAACATTCACTGATCTAATCCTTGGGACTAGTTTTAAATTAAATTTATTTGGTAATCTTGTAAAAATTAAAGTTCCTAGTCACACCAAAGCTAACACAATTATAAAGATGAAGGGGGATGGGTTTGTGGATGTTAAAGGTGGTGGAAGACCAGGTTCTTTATTTGTTAGATTAATTCCAGAAATTCCAGAAAAAATGAATAGTGAGTATAAAGATTTAATAAAAAATCTTTCAAAAATAGAAGAATCAACAATAAAGAAAGAAATAAAGAAAAAATATAGTGAATATATTGTTGATGACTAAATAATGCACTAAATACCTTTTTATTGTTTTCTAACATAATATATGTATGTCTAATTATAAGCAAGAAAAATCAAGTTCTTTCTTTATTAAAAAGATAAATAATAAAGAAATTAAGGTACTTGCAAGCAAAACCCTATTTTCTAAGATCCCTTTTTCTGCATTTGAACAACTTGAATCTATTTCTTTGATTAAAGAAGTTGAAAGTCCAATTATTGCTCATCCAGATATTCAACCAGGATTTTCTGTTCCCATTGGAACTGTTTTTTTAAGTAATGCAAAAACAGGAATTATTTCCCCATCAGCAATTGGGTTTGATATTAATTGTGGAATTAGATTAATTAAAACAAATTTATTTTTAAAAGATATTTCTAAAGAGCAACTTTTATCTCTTAAAAATGAACTAACTAAACTTCCTCTTGGTTTGTCTAAAAAAGGAATGAAGATAACTAGAAAGGATTTAGACAATATATTAAATAATGGAATTAATTGGTGTGTTTCTAAAAAAATGTGTTCAAAGGAGCACTCTAAAAGAATAGATATGGGGGGATGCTATGCAGGAGCAAGTTCTTCTTTTGTTTCCAAGGAAGCAAAGGAACTTGGGCTTCTTGAGCTTGGAACGCTAGGGGAAGGTAATCATTTTATTGATGTTCTTATTGTTTCTGATATTTGTAATAAGTCTCTTGCGACTAAATATAAACTTAAGAAAAATCAAATAATAATTTTAATTCATAGTGGCTCTCGTGGTCTTGGGCACAGAGTAGCAACAGACTATAATAAGCTATGTGAAAATAAACATCCTTTTACATATACTAAATTTAATTCTAAGATTGGACAAGATTATTTTAAAGCAATGAAGGCAGCAGGAAATTTTGCCTTTGTTAATAGAGAGATTCTTTCAAAACAAATACAATATATATTTTCTGTTATATTTGTTGGACACTCAAAAGTGAAATTAGATCTCATTTATGATCTTTGCCATAACACTGCAACTCTTGAAAAAATAAAAGGTAAAGATTATGTGGTTCATAGAAAAGGCGCAACCCTTTCAACAAAAGGGAACCCAATTATCTTACCAGGTTCAATGCTTGACTATAGTTATTTATTATCTCCATCAACAGGCATGAAGCAAACACATAATACCTTTCCTCATGGATTAGGAAGAAGTTTATCAAGAAGCATAGCTAAAGAAAAAATAAATATTAAAGATTTAAGAAAATTAATGCTGGACAAGGGAGTTCTTCTTGGTGGAAGAAGTGAAGGAGTAATGAGAGAGGAACAACCAAATGCTTACAAATCTTCAAAAGAGATTATTTCAATAATCGAAAAATCCAAACTTGCAAAAAAAATAGTTTCATTTAAACCAATAATTGTTTTAACAGGATAAAAAAGGGAAGTGATTAATTATGGCCTATGGAGCAGGAATAAGTTTAATGGCAACATCTTCAGGAAAGTTTTTTGCAGAACTAATTTTACCACACCTAAACGAAAACCTAATGATAAATGGAATGAAACCAATTAAGTTAACAGAAACACAGGAAACCAAATTTGAGAACACGGAGATTAAATCAAATATTCTTGAATCAATAAGAGGACATGATGTGTATATTGTTTGTGATGTTTCAAATAGATCTGGTGGTCTTTCAATAAATGATAATGTGGTTGCTCTCAAGACATTGGTTGCCTCTGCAAG
>CAZCAP010000002.1:98475-106864 GCA_964496765.1 uncultured archaeon
GTCTTTCAATAAATGATAATGTGGTTGCTCTCAAGACATTGGTTGCCTCTGCAAGAATTGCAGATGCATCAAGAATAAATTTAATTCTTCCATCCTTTCCCTATGCAAGACAGGACAAGGCATGGGGTAGAGAAGGAATAACCGCAAAAATGTTTGCTCGTGAGCTTGAGCTTTGTGGTGCAAATACAATAATAACGCTTGACATTCATAATCCAGCAATTGTTGGTTTCTTTGATAAGTGTGTTGTTGAAAATCTAAAAGGATTCAGAGATTTATACAAATACATTTTAGAAAACATAGATTCTCCTAATCTTGTTATTTCCAGTCCAGATGTTGGTGGAATAAAGAGAGCAACTCTTTTTGCAACTGAACTTAAAAGAAATCTAATAACAATCTATAAGGAAAGAAGTTATGAAAAAGTAGATTGTATTGATAGAATGGAAGTTATTGGTGATGTTAAGGGGAAGGATGTTCTTCTGGTTGATGATATGATAGATACTGGTGGGACAGTTTACAATTCTGTTAAGATCCTAAAAGAAAAAGGAGCAAACAAGATCTACTTTGCATGTTCCCTTCCCTTCTTTAATGGTAAAGCACTAGTAAGAATGGAAGAACTCTATGCAACCAAGTCTTTAGAAAAAATAATTGGAACAAATGCAGTTTACCATGAGTCAAACTTTGCAAAAGAGCATCCTTGGTTTGTTTCTGTTCCAGTTGATGATTATTTTGCAAAAGTTATTTTCAATATGTACACATCAAGATCAATAAGTAATCTTCTTAATGATATTAGAAAGAAAAAATAAAGTTCAAGTACTTAAAATTAAAAAGATGTGTCGTAACACAAAATACACAAATGTGTTACATTTATATTTTTTTCTATTTATCATATATATATGAAACTAGTTGTTGGAGATGCATCATCATTAATACTTCTTGCAAAAGCAAACATTCTTGTTGATTTATTAAAATTTGTAGAAATATTAATTCCAACCATTGTATACCAGGAAATTCTGAAAGGTAAAGAAAAAAATAAACAAGATGCATTCTATATCGAGCAACTAATAAATGCAAACGAAATAGTTGTGGTAGATGCAAATGAAAAAATAATTTCCCAGATAAGACAAATTTATAGGTTGGATCTTGGCGAAACACATGCAATCGCTCTTGCAAAAGAAAAAAATATAGATATATTGATTGATGATAGAGCTGGAATTATTGTTTGTAATAAATTAAATATAGATATATTTACTGCATTATTAGTTTTAGAAGAACTAACCATTAAAAAATTAATTCCTATTGAAAAAAGTAAATCTGCACTTGCACTGTTTATTCAGGAAGGTAGATATAAAAAAAAAGAAATAGATAATTTAAAAGTAGGTGGTTTTTATGAATAACATGCATTTAACAATAAGGATAGATAAAGATCTTTTAGAAAGTATAGATAAAATTGCAAAATATAGGTATCTTGATAGATCTGCAATTGTAAGGCAAACAATAAGAATCGGTGTTCAAGATGAATTAACAGAGCTAGCAATTAAATTATATTCTGAAGGTGAATTGACTACTTCAGGTGGGGCAAAGTTTTGTGATATGTACATAGGGGATTTCATGAGTCTTCTTGCAAAAAGGGGGGTTCCCAACGATATTCCTGATGAAATTATAGAGAAGATGCATAAAAATATAGGTAATTTAATTCCAATAAAGGAGAAATCAGTTTTAGCATCTCCTAAGCAGAAAATAAAGTATTCTCTATCAAAAACAAAAAAGAAGAAAAAGATATCAAAATAGAGTTTTTTGTTCTATCTTTATTTTTGTTTCTTCATCTATTTCTTTCTGTTTTTTTATTTTTTCCTGTTCAGAGAAGCAAATAAAAGGTACTCCATAGAATCCAGCTCCTCCTGGCTTGAATACAACTAGATCTTTTCTAAAAGCTAGAATATATTTAGTTATTTCTTTATCTATCCTATTTAGTTCATCTTCAGAAAGATTAAGCATAACACCTATTTCTGTGTTCTCTTTAATAAATAATTCATATTTTTCAATAACGTTCTTTGAGTCTATGTTCTTTTCCTTAAGAGCAAGCTGAATAACCTGTGCTAGAGGGATTAGGTACTTGTATTCTGGTCTTTTATCAATATCTTTTAACTCTTTATTTCCTTGTAATCTAGCAATCTCTATAACCCTATCAGCAACTCCTTTTTTAACAATTCCTTTACATTTAATACATCTCCAATTGTTCTTTTCTGCTTGATCAATTGAATGAATTTGGGAGCACACTCTACAGGCTGTTCTATTGTACTTACCTTCATTTGGATTAAATCCAACATTGTATTCAATTTTATTTTCTTTCTTTTTATTTAGTAGATTAAGAAACGAATCAAAGTTTGGTGCATCTAGATTCATTGCAACATACTCTCTTCCAATCCTATAGCTCATTGGGGAATGTGAATCAGAGAATGAGAAAAAATTAATTCCTGAGAGATCAGGTATCTTGTTTGCTATCCTGCTATCTGCTGATAGTCCTAGTTCAATAAACTTAATATATTTATAATTCTTACCATAGGCTTCCTTGAGTGTATCAAAATGAGAATAAACTCCAAAATAGGGAGTGAATGCATGTGCTGGTCCAATTGGAACATCTAATTCTTTGCAAATATCAATTAACTGTTCTGCATCTATTGGAATTCTTGGTCTTCCATCTCCGTACTTCTCTGGGCCTTTCTTATATTTATTAAATTCAATCTTAAATAGATCAACATGTTCAAAATCTTTAAAATAAAGAAGATGGTGAACTCTCATAACAGTTTCAACCTCGCATCCAAGAAGAAAGTTAGTTCTTTTGTTTTCAGGTAAATCCTTATCTTCTTTGAAAAAGAATGTTCCATCTTTATCTTTTACTAGATTTTCCTTAACATGCTCATACCATTTTGAATGAAGAATGTCAGCGCTTGTTAATAGATTAAGTCCCTTCTTTTTTGCTTCTCTTGCCAAGATAGGAATAGATATGTTCTTTGCACAGGCAGCTGCATAGGGAGAATGATAATGAAGATCAGAATTATATATACTCATGTTTATTTTCCATTTAAATTATTCCAAAAAACTTTAATATTAGCATGGTTCCAAGTCCAGCGAGTCCAAAGATAGCAGAAACAATAAGAGTGATTACAAATGGAAGCTTAATCCCTATAAGTGTTAAAACAAATAATCCTGCAACCCCAATAATACTGTTTACAATAAAATGCTTAAGGAAATACATAATCAATAGGGTTATTCCAATTAATATGATTCCAAGAACTAAAATCTTTGGATTATGAACTAAATTAATAACCTTTTCTGTTCCCTGAGCAATAATGTTTGCATCCATATTAATATTATATGTACTCCCTTTTTTAAATATTAGATTTTTTCCTTATCTTTATATACTTATCTAATATTAATATATATATTAAAATAAAAGTAAGATAAAAGTGAAATTATATGACCAGAGAAACAATCGAAGAAGAAACAACTTCTTTTAAAGATGATGAACTTAAAAAGAACCTTTCAATACTTGATCTTAGAAATCTAGTAGCTAAGAACCTCTCAACAGGAGATAAAACAGAGGATGATCTTAAGAAACTAATCCCTGGAGCAACCTATGAACAACTTGTTCTTGCATTAAAGAACATGCTAACTTTAAAGCTTATTAAGAAAGAGGGTTTTCCAATTAAGTATTCTCTATCTTCAGATATTAAGGAAAGGCTTCTTAGAAGAAAGGATGTATCAAATACTGATTCAAACCCAATAAGAGTATCAATAATGATTGAATCAATGGCTAATGACAAGAGTGCCTTGAGAACAGCAATGGAGCAGATACTTGAAAGATTAAAGGCAGATACTAATTATAAGATTTATGAATCAAGCCTAGCGGAGGTAGTGGTTCATGAATTAACAGGGTTGTTTTCTACATATATCGAAGCAGAAGTGTCCTGTTCTAACTTTCAATCCCTATTAAAGCTAATCTATTATTATGGGGTAACTTCAATTGATGTAACTAAACCAGAAAAGTTAACTCTTTCAATCTCTGATCTTCAAGAAGGACTTTTTGCCATAGTTGACATGACCCATGGGTATGCTGATATGGTTTACAAGCTACAGCAGGAGCTCAAACATTTAAAGAAATAAGAAGAAATACTGTGTTATAATTAGTGCTTATTTAGTGGGGGAATTATATCAAAAACCGAATGATTTATATATTATTTGGATAATAATATAATTATGACTCTAACCACAACACAACTAAGTGTATTTTATGAAATTATAAATGAAAATAACAAACTATCATCTATATCTGATGCTCTTAATAAAAATAAAACACATATAAGTGAAATCCTAAGTATATTAATCAAAGAAAAGTTAATCCACAAAAATAAAAATCAATTTATAATATCAAATTACC
The DNA here is from genome assembly GCA_964496765.1 of uncultured archaeon. GTDB lineage: Archaea > Iainarchaeota > Iainarchaeia > Iainarchaeales > CSSED10-239 > JBAWVI01. The sequence goes on from CAZCAP010000002.1 coordinate 102,914, forward strand.
CCTTTACTATTAAATTACGCTTCTTGTTGTTAACAAATAAAAACCTAATCAATATACTGTGCGATTCTGGTATTGATATATTATTGTTATTGTTAAATAAATCAACTATAAAAGAAATTGCAACTAAGTCTGGATTAAAAGAAATAACAATTAGAAAATTTCTTCAAAAATCAAAAAATATGTCTATTATATCTAAAGAAAATAGTTATTTTTCATTAAATGAAGAAGTTTGGGGAAATTTAAAAGAGTTTTTATTGGATTATAAATCCTTTCAGGATAGTTATGATAATAGGATCCCTCTCGGTTCAGTGATTTATTTTAAAAATAAAAAGGAAATTATTTTTTCTTATAATAAAGAACTAGACTCTGCGAGCCCAACAGCATTTACTATATTTAAAAAATATGATATATTAATATTTAGTAATGTTTGCTATTATTATTTACCTAAAAAATCATTAACTAAAAAGGATATATTAGAGCACACTCTAAAGATTGTATCTAAAACAATGGACTTTAGGGATATATTGCATCTTTCATTATTTTATATTAAGTATAAATCTGAATTTAAAGACGTACACCATGAGATACTAGCTAATCTAAATAAGATACTTATTGGCGAAAAAGTGAATGGTTATCCCCCATTAAAAGAAATTAAAGAAAAATTAATATTATATAATATAAGGATGTGATAAGTCTTATGGAAGAATATATATCTGATTTTAAACAAGTAATTAATAAATTTGAAGACATTGATAAAGCAGTAAACCGAAAACTTAATATTTATTTAATTGGTGGTGCTGTTCTACTATATGCAAAACTAAAATCAGGAACTAAAGATATAGATTTAGTTGTAAATAATAAGAAAGATTATGAACTATTAACAACTGTTTTAAAGAAATTAAATTTTTTAATAGAAAAACCAACAAAAGAGTATAATCGGTTTAATTTAGAAAATATATTAGTTAAAGATAACTATAGGATAGATATCTTTAATAAGATAGTTTGTAAGAACTTATTTTTAAGTAGGAATATGATTAAAAGAGCAAAGCTAGTTAAGGCCTATAATAATATACAATTATATGTTTGTTCAAACGAGGATATCCTTGTTTTTAAAACAATAACTGATAGAGAAGGGGATATTGATGATTGTTATAATCTTTCCCTTCAAAACCTAAATTGGGATACAATCCTATCTGAGATCAAATACCAAGTAACTAAGAGCGGAAACGAGATATGGGTTACTTGGTTTGAGGAGAGATTAAACCTCCTCGAAGATCGTAAGATCTATATTCCAATAATTAATGAGATAAGGAAGTTAAGTCACACCTATTACACAAAGCTAAAAGCAAAGCTAAATGAAGAATAAGTAAGTTAAATGATGTAATAGGTTAGTTATTTAATTCCTTACAGATCCTATATTATATATATAAATAAAAAACTAAAGTACTGTACTCTTTCAACCAATAGGTGTATACATAATACTGCCCATAATCAGGGTGCTTTCCTACTCTTATTCCTTTAAAAACCTATTGTTGCCTTTCCGAAATAGTAAGCTTTTTAAATAAAACTCCTCCTTAATTATCTTACTAGGATCTGCTTTAAGGTTAGGACTTTTGATTTTTTTTGTTCTCCTACAAATATCATACTGTAAATAATTTCGCAGGTTCAATCTTAATATCAAACAAAAAACAAATCTAGAAAGAAAAAAAAATCAAATCTTTTTAGATAAAAAACAAAAAAACAAAACACATGAGGTGTAAGAAAATGAAAAACATAAATGTAAGGAAAGTAGTAGCTGGAGTAGCTGCACTTGGTATTTCAGCAATGTTCGCTGGTGCTGTAGTAGCTGCTAACGTTACAGATGCTACATGGATAGCTCCAAACGCTTTAACCAAAGCTGACCTTTTCACAAACGGAGTTCCTGCATATAACATCGTACTTGGATCAATGGCAATGCCAGTTGACGTAGTATGGGCAGGTAACATCGCAGCAGCTATCGGAAAGAAAGCATACACAACAACATCTGCAGGCGGATCAGCAACTTTAGGCGACGTTGTAGTTGAAGTTGGAACATCAGGAGCAACAACAATATCTGGTGACGGTAAGTTATTTAATGACTGGGTACTAGGAACCGCTTCAGAAGAAACACTCGATGATTCTGACTACACATTATTAAAGGATTATGATGTAAAAGTTGATGATTCATTGTTTACAGATGATTCTGAGAATGTAAAAGATAAGATTGGATTAACTGCAACAATTGCATTCGATTCTGACAAAGATGTTGCTGATTTAACAGCTACAATCCTAAAGAAAAATATCGATTACAATATAGAATTTACTCCTGCAATAAAATTGGGTGCTGATGATTCTGGAAGTCCAGATATGAAGTTCAATTTAATGGGTAAGCAATATACTGTTGAAGATTGGGATGGTGCTGTTTTAAAGTTAGTTCAAAATAAAGCAACTACACCATATTCTGTAGGAGATACTTTTGAATTAGAAGGATATACAATTGAAGTATTAACAATCCTTGAGGCATCATCAGCAGGATCTACATTTGAAGTTGAAATGTCTATAAGTGAAGATGGCGTAGTTAAAGCAACAGAAGTATACGCTGATGGAGAAACAATATTTGATGAATTCTTAACAATTGATACATCTATTGATACTGTATACAATACAAGAATAACTGTTGTTTCTGGAACTAGTGCAAGAATGACCATAGAAAATGGAAAAGTTATTAAAGATTTCCCAAATACAGGTGATAAAATCTGGTTTGCTGATTTAACAGAAGATGGATCTAATGGTTTATCAAAAATTAACATCTACAATAACGATGTAGATATTCAATGGAAAGATGAAGATGCATTAAGAGTTGGAGATAAGATAACTTTACCAAACGACTTTGCTGAAATTGAATTCCTTGGATTAACAGAGGAATCTTCAAAAGTAGTAACTGTTGAAAACAATGTTTTATCATACACAGATATTACAGATGATGACCATGATTTATTTGTTTATGAAGAAGACACAGGAACATATAATTCAGGTGACACATATACAACAACTAGTGAAATTGATGGTAAGAACTTGTATTTCACATTCACTACAGCAGTAGAAGCTGCAGTTGGAACATGGGATACCTGGGCAAACGGTGCAGATTCACCATATGGTGTAATTAATACAGGAACACAACAAGATGGTTATTTCACTGTTCAGTTAGATGATACAGATGGAAAGTACTTAACTGCAGATGCAGCAAACCCAACAACATGGACATGGGCAACAGAAGCAGTAGCTGGAACACCAGACATCTTACAAAAGATAGTTTACAACTCAGATGAATTTACTTCATTAATGATACCATTATACAATAATGAAGCAAGAAAAATTGCATATGGTGTGTATGTAAGCGAATCTAGTAATTTAGTAATAGACCAAATTGGTATTGGTTTAGCTGAAGGTGCAGTAGGAACAATGGAAACAGGACAAACATGGACTGTTGGAGATATCTATATTGGAATAGATTCTGCTACAACAAAAACAGGTACATTCGTTGGTTCTACTACAGCAGTAACTGATGCAACAATCGCTAGTACAGATATGAAATCAATGTTTGAATTAAAAGTTACAGACGGTACAGATACAGCTGTAGCACATATTGATGCATATACTGGTGATCTTGTAGATACAAGTGACAATGATTATTTCACTGGGTTACCTAACCAAGTTGAAATCGACACTGGTACAGATTATGCATTAAACCAAGATAACTCTGATGATTTAACATGGGGTTATACAGAATTTGGTTCAAAGATTGAAGTTGATGGTGGATTATTCACTGCAACAGTTCCTGAAAAACAACTTTACGGACAAATCTTCATTGGTGGTGGAACATCATCTTCAACCACATTAAATGGTGGAGAAGTAACTTTAACAACTGTTGGC
>CAZCAP010000003.1:0-68853 GCA_964496765.1 uncultured archaeon
GGCGGAAATACTGGAACAGCAATAACTCCAGCTGTATGGAATGTTGGAACAAATAGACTTGTTTACTTAGATAACGAATCACCTGCTGGTGCAATGATCATCGTTGGTGGATTTGTTGTAAACACTCTTGCACAAACAACATACGGTCTTGAAGATAAGCTTGTTCAATCAGGTAACTACGTTGTTGGAAAAGCAGCAAACGGTAATATCGTTGTTGCTGGAACAGACGCTGTTGACACAGCTTCAGCTGCAAAGGAATTAATCGCAGCAATCGAAAACATGTAAATGTTTGAGATCTGAAAAGGATTAAACTCCTTTTCCTTTTTTCTTTTTTTTTAAATTACCCTGAGACGTAAGTCTAGGCTAGAAAGCTATTACAAATCTATTTAAAAAGATAACTATTAGTATGTTATATACACCTAACATATTATTAATAATGTGTTACTTACACACAACCAACTATGATGTGATATTTTATGCGAGATATAATGTCTTATAATCAAAATATTTTAATTTCACAAAATCAATGGTGGAAAGAACAAATATCTATTGATTATAAAGAAAGAGATGAACATCTAAAAATATTACAATATTTAAATGAACCACAAATAATAGCTATAATAGGAATTAGAAGAGTTGGAAAAACAACCACCTTATATAAATTAATTGAAAAATACATTTTAGAAGGCTTTAATAAAACAAGTATTTTATTTGTTTCTTTTGATGAACTAAAAGAAGAAAAAATAAGAAATATAATAGACGATTATTGTATATTACACAACAAAGATTTATTCAAAGATAATTTATTGTTTTTCTTTGATGAAATTCAAAAAGTAAATAATTGGGAAGATCAATTAAAATCAATATATGATGAACATAAACTAAAAGGAAATATTAAAATATTTATTTCTGGTTCAGAATCTCTATTTATAAGAAAAAAATCAAAGGAAACGCTTGCAGGAAGAATATATGAATTTAAATTAAATCCACTATCCTTTAAAGAATATTTATCTTTTATAAATTATAATTTTGATAATATTAATCTATATAATAAAGAGTTATTACAAAAATTCAATGAATATATAATTTCCCAAGGATTCCCTGAATTAATAAGTAAAACAAATAAAGAAATAATAAAAAATTATACTTCAGGAATTATTGAAAAAGTAATATTTAGTGATATTGCAATTCAGTTTAAAGTAAAAAATCCATCGGTTTTAGAATCAATAGTAAACATAATCTCAAATGAACCTGGGCAGATAATAGATAACAATGGTTTAGCAAAAGAACTTGGAATATCTAGGCAATTAGTCTCAACATATTTAAAATATTTATGTGATTCTTTCTTAGTTTTAAAACTATATAACTTTTCTAAAAACCAAAGAAAATCAGAAAGAAAGCAAAAAAAATATTATCCAATTATTTTATCAAATCAATTAATATTTAGTGATGATTATCTTATTAAAACAAAAGTTTTTGAAAGTATTATTGTTAGTCAATTAGAATCTAATTTTTTTTGGAGAACTCCTCAACAAAATGAAGTGGATGTTATATTAACCAAAGATAATAAAATAATTCCTATAGAAATAAAATATGGCAAAATAGAAACTACAGGGCTTGTTAAGTTTTTAACAACCTTTAATTTAGATAAGGGATACATAATTAGTTATAATGAGGAAAAAATAATAACGAACAATGTTAAAATTAGAACTAATTCAAGTACCATCAAAGAAGTTCAGAAAACAATTTATGTTATTCCAGCATATAAGTTCTTGCTTCTTAAGGATAAATATTTATTCTAGAGCCGATGCAACATCTTTTGCATCCTTCTTTTCTTCATTAATTCTCTTTACTATTTTTGGAGCAAAGGAATCATGATACCATTTCTTCCAAATGGTTGTTACTTCTAGGTAGTCTATTCTCCCTTTTTCCTCAAGATAAACTTCCTTTAAAAGAAGTAGTTTATTATGTGTTGCAGCTGTGTTCTCTGCTTCCAATAATTCAATACAATTCATTTCATGTGCAACTTCTACTTGATACTCTTTTTCGGTTGCAAGCATCTTAATATTATCCCAAACCTCTTCTATTCCCATCCCTGAAAGCCTACATATTTTTGAAAATAATTCTGAGTCCTTGAGTGCATCTTCATTCAGGATTAATGTATCCTTTCCTGCGTCATACTCAAGTAGGTTAAGTAATCCACCTTCTGCATCAGGATCTTTATTCCAATGCTTTCTAACTTCCGTTATTTGAACTATTCTTCTATGACTCTTGAGAGAGCCCTTAAACCTAATTGGTTTACCAACCACAACCAGATCTGTTGCCTTAAATGAGGTGGTTGGAACCCCTAGATCGTTAACAACCCTATCCCATACAGCATATGCGGAGTCAGCGTGTATGGTTCCCATAACCACGTTCCCTGCTGCACCAATCCTCATTGCTTCATATAGCACTTTTGCTTCAACTGATCTAACCTCTCCAACAACCAGTGCTGAATCACCAAGTCTCAAGGCTGTTCTTAGTGCATCCTCTGGCTTAACCTCTGCACTCTCTTCACTAGCACCAATGGCTGACCTAGTTTTTAATCTTTGAATATTATATCCTATTTCCTTCATGTACTCAATTGGTAGTTCAAGAGTGTCCTCCTGAACAATAACTCTTGCGTTCTGAAGTATTTCAAGCATAAGTGCGGTCATGAGTGATGTTTTTCCAGAACCACGTGATCCAGCAACCAGAAGAGTACAATTATTATTTACAAAAAAAGATAACATTCCTGCTGCAAGTGGTGATAAAGATTTAACATTAATTAATTGTGGAAGAGTCCATGGTGTTTCCTTGTGCAATCTAAATGCAAATGCTGTTCCATCTGTTGCAAGTGGTTTTCCAATAATTGCAATTCTTGTGTTAAGATCAGCTAGATCATAGTCTAGTATGGGATGAGCATCATCAAATGGTCTTCCAGACATTGCTCTTATTTTTCCAACAAAGCTTTCTGCATCTCTATCAGTGTAGTTTATGTTTGTTTGGCATTGTCCATATTGTGAATGAACCAAATAAATTGGTTTTGCACCAAGTGGCGAATCTAAATAAACATCAGTTACTCTCTTATCAGATAACAATAGCTCAAGTATTCCATAGCCAATGGTGTATCTTGTTACAATCTCTGATAGCGCATTAATGTCCTCTGCTGATAAGTTTATGCTATATCTTCTTGCAACATCTGCAATCGTGCTTTGATAAATTCTTTCAAAATATTTTTTAGTGGATGTTCCTGTTGTTAGGGTTACTTTTCCTGGTTGATAGTTAGCAACAGTATCTTTTGTTTTAGTTAAAACAAAGTAATGATCAGGAGATAGAGTGTACTCAGGAGGATTAATAATATATTGATATTCAATCTTATCTGGATGTTTGAATATTTGTACATTTGAATTAAGAACAGGATATTCATCCATTAATTGAAGTTTATCCATGTCTTCAAAGCTAATTCTTGAACCAATGAATGCAGGCTTGATTTCAACCTCAAACAATGCTCTATAAATTTCTGATAAATCAGAAAGGTCTGTTGATTTAATAAGCAATGGTTTTAATGTTCTTATGAACTTTGTTCTATCATACTCTTCTTTAATTAGGTTTAAATATTTTAAATTAGCTTTAAAGCATTCATTGCAGGGTTTACCCTGGGATTCATCAGCTCTTGATTTATTACTCTCGACTTCTCTTAATAATGAAAGATAGGAAGCAATTGGATCATAGGATAATAGATCTCTTGCAAACTTTAGTATATTATTATGTCTTTCAGGATAGCATTCATCACAATCTATGTCCTTTACTCCAAGATGGGATGAAACCCAAACAGCTTTATTTTCAAAACTAATAAGTAGGTTTACCATTTCCTTTAAATAATTAGTTTGTTCTTCTCCATATACTCTCTCATAAACATCAGCAAGAATAACCTCATCAGCATCAACTGTTTCAAGTATCTTCATTACATGATATCTACATCTTGGATCATCAGAGATAGACGTGTTATAAACACAATTACGGCAATCAAAAGCAAGCTTCTTTTTATTCCCCTCTGTGGTAACCACATAGTTACCAACTGCATATTTTCCAATCTTCATGAGTAAATGCCTTTTTTATATAATATATTATTATAATCTCTGTTATTATATATATCTTTAATATTTTTATATATTTGTATTATACTTCCTTTTAATAACTTTTCCTTTTAATAATTATATACTACTTTAGATTAAATTTAAATGGGTTGAATAACTATGGTAACAACATTAAATGATGCAAATGAAATTTATAATAAAATTAAGCTTGATACTAGTAAGGATGATAGTGAACTATCAATTGAGCTAGAAAAAATAAAAACCAAATATCAAGGTCTTCTTTCGGATGTTGGAGCAAACATAATGCTTGCTAAGTCTTTAGGAGTTAATCTTGATCTCAAAAGAACAAATGCTTTTCTTAAGATATCTGAAATCAATCCTGGTCTTGATGGGGTTTCTCTCTATGCAAGAGTTAAGTCCATTTCACCAGTAAGAACATTTACTGGAAAGGACGGAGGAACAGGAACTGTTCAATCAGTTTTTCTTTCTGATGAAACAGGATCAATTAAACTAAGTCTATGGCATGATAAAACAAATCTAGTTACTGAACTTGGACTTGATAAAAATACTTTACTATTAATTAAGGATGCCTATGTTTCAACCTACAATGATAAAACAGAATTGTCCCTAAGACAGGGTGGAAGCATAACCATAGAATCCAATAGCTCTCTTGTTCCTAAGATTTCAGAAAACTTTATGTCTTTATCTGACATCTCTTCTGCCTATGAGTTTACAATAGACACAGTTGGAAGAATAACAAACATCTATCCAGAAAAAGAGTTTATGGATAAGGATGGGAAACCAAGAAAATTAATCTCAATTGAAATATCTGATGGAAAGAGAAGCATTAGATGTACCTCCTTTGATACTCATGTCGAGTTTATTAAAACCAATTTTACAAAAGGAGATATAATTAAGCTTTGTGATGTTAGAGTAAAAGATGGACTCTATGATCAGGAAATAAACATTAATTGGAACTCAACTATTATTAAAAATCCAAAAACAAAAGAAGTTATTCCTCCATTGAAGGATATGATTTCAAACAAGATTGAAAAAGGAACCATTTCAACACTTACAGAAAACAAACCCTATCTTCTTGAAGGGGTTATTGTTTCAATAAATAAAAATAAACTAAGATATTTTAAATGCCCAACCTGTCAAGAAAAAATACAATCAATTGAAGGAGAGTTTATTTGCGAGAAATGCAATAAATCAGTTGATCCAATAGTTAATATATTTGGTTCAATTGATATTGATGATGGAACAGGGGTTATTAGAATTGTCTTCTTTAATGATATTGCAACAAAATTATATTCTTTAAACCCACAGGATCTTAAGAAAGAACTAACCGAAGAAGAAAGAAATGAAATATTTGATACTTTGGAAGCAAACCTAGCTGGAAAGAAAATATCAATTACTGGAAGAGGAAGAATGAATAATTTCTCTGGAAAAGTTGAGTTCCTTTGTGATTCTTTAGAATTAATTTAATTCTTTAGAAGGGGGTTAGTTTGATTTGCGCCACATTTCAAGAGGGGCTGGTTCATTTTCCAAACTAAATCTTATTATATTTGCTTTCCTTCTTATTATATATTGAAATTTTCAATCCGCTTTTCTTTTGGGAAACACTTGGTTAATAGTTAAAATGCCTTTTAATAACTAATTAACATCCAACAAAACAAAGAACAGGAAGGGGATTTGCTTGGCCAGGTACCCTCCCAAAAAGAATATATCCAATCAATTTTATAATATATGTGGTGACCTCTAATGAATATTGATGATAAGAAGAAGTTGATTGTGTTCGAAAATAAAAAGATAAGAAGAATCTGGCATAGTGATGATTGGTTCTTTTCAGTTGTTGATGTGGTTGGTGCATTAACTGATAGTGATAATCCTAGAAATTATTGGAATATGCTTAAAATTAGAGAACAAGAGTCTAATGGAATTGAACTGTACACAAATTGTGTACAGTTGAAATTGGTTGCAGAAGATGGAAAATTAAGAGAAACTGATTGTGCAAACCTAGAAGGAATATTTAGAATTATTCAATCTATTCCATCAAAGAAAGCTGAACCATTCAAACTATGGCTAGCAAAAGTTGGAAATGAGAGAATTAATGAGATGCATGATCCAGAGCTTACCATAGATCGAGCAATGAGAGATTATCTAAGAAAAGGATACTCAAAGGAATGGATTAATCAAAGATTAAAAACAATTGAAGTAAGAAAAGATCTAACTGATGAATGGAATAGGGTTGGAATAGAAAATGATTTGGATTATGCGATTCTCACAAATGAGCTTACAAAAGCATGGTCTGGAAAAACAGTTGGAGAGTACAAGAAATTAAAGAATATTAAAAAAGAAAATCTTAGAGATAATATGACTAATCTTGAATTAGTCTTAAATATGCTTGCAGAAGCAACCACTACAGAGATTTCAAAAAAGGATGATCCAAAAACATTTACTGAAAGCAAACAAATTGCAAACAAGGGTGGAACCATTGCAGGAAATGCAAGAAAGGAGATTGAAACACATCTAGGTAAGTGTGTTGTAACATCAAGAAATGCAAAAAATTTTCGTTTAGAAAAAAAGGACAAACAAAAATTAATAAAATAAATTTGTGATTAAAAATGGTTGAAGATTTTGATTTTGAAGATTTTGAAACAACAGAAAACATAACAAGAACAAATGTAACCGTTGATGAATACATAAACACGTTTCTTGAATTCTTTGAAAGTATATGTAAAAGAGATATTGAATTTCTTGCATCTAATTATCCCACTGAAAGAAGTCTGATGGTTGATTATAAAAAACTAGAAGATTTTGATTTATCTTTTGCAGAAAAACTTCTTGAAAACCCAAACCTCCTATTGGAAGCAGCAAACATTGCAATCAAGAAAATGGATGTGGGTATTCTAGATGCAGAAATTGAAATGAAGTTTGAACCAATCGTTAGATTCTTTAATATTCCAAAGGAATATATGATTGAGATCAGAGATATTGGTGCAGAACAAATTTCTAAATTAATTTCTGTTGAAGGTACCATTAGAATAACAACTGAAAGACTTGAAAAATTAACTCTTGCACATTTTGTTTGTAAATCCTGTGGAACAAGCGTGGATATTATTCAAAAAACCCAGATCATGGTTAAACCTTTATTTTGTCCTGATTGTAAAAAACGTGATTTTGATTTAGATCTTGATCAAAGTAAATTTATAGATTACCAAAAACTAAACATGCAGGAACCTCTTGAAAATCTAAAGGGTAGTGATCAAGCAAACAATATAGAGGTATTTATTTCTGATGATCTTGTTAATCTTTGTTCCGCTGGTGATAAAATAATTGTTACTGGAATCATGAAGCTAAGACCACCAAAGGGAGATCAAAATATTTATACAAAATATATTCTTGCAAATCATATTGAACAGATAGATCAGGAATACAGTGAACTTAAAATTTCTCCAGAAGAGGAACAGGAGATTAGTGAGCTTTCAAAAAAAGGAGATGTTTATGATTTATTATCTGAATCTGTTGCTCCAATGATTTTTGGACATGAGGTTGTTAAGGAAGCAATCACCTTACAAATGTTTGGTGGTGTGAAAAAAGAATTTGCTAAGCAATCACTAAGAGGAAACATACACATTCTATTGGTAGGAGATCCATCAACTGGAAAATCACAATTATTAAAATATGCAGACATTCTTGCTCCAAAAAGTATTTATGTTGCAGGAAAAACAGCATCTGGTGCTGGTTTAACTGTTTCTGCAGTAAAGGATGAGTTTGGAGATGGAGGTTGGACTCTTAAGGCTGGTGCTGTTGTTCTTGCTAGTGGTGGAATGGCGATGATTGATGAATTTGATAAAATGCTACCTGATGATCGTTCAGCTCTTCACGAAGCAATGGCCCAGGGAACTGTTTCTGTTTCGAAGGCAGGGCTTTACACAAAATTTAAAGCAGACACATCCATTCTTGCGGCCGCAAACCCAAAATACAATAGATTTGATAGATATAAAAATCCAATTGAACAAATTGATCTTCCCTTTTCACTAATTTCTAGATTTGATTTGTATTTTATTATTCCAGATATCCTAGATAGAGGAATGGATTTAAATATTACTAAACACATTTTAAAAACACACAGACTTGCTCAGCAGTACACAGGTATTGAAAAAAACAAATCAATTTCAAAAGAAGAATTACAAATTATTGAAAAAGAAATTTCTCCAAAGATTAGGCCCGATTTATTTAAAAAATATGTTGCCTATGCTAGACAGAACATAACTCCTGTTCTTTCTGAAGAAGCATCAAACAAGATACTTAATTATTATGTTGAGTTAAGAGATTTAGGGAGAGGAAAGAAAAGCTTCACAGCCACTCCTCGTCAATTGGAAGGGTTAATTAGATTATCAGAAGCAAGTGCAAGAGTTAAACTTAAATCAGTTATTGATCCAAGCGATGCAGATAGAGCAATAAGAATATTTAAAACCTCTTTAGAGCAAACTGCAACAGATAAGGAGACTGGAGTAATTGATATTGATATATTAACCACTGGACAATCACAGAGTGAAAGAAACTTCATGAAAAACATTACAAAATTAATTAGAGATTTGACTGTGGATGGAAACCCAGTTGCTGTGTCCAAGGTTCTTGAAATGGCTGTTAAGGAAAACATGCCTGAAGAAAGAGTAAGAGAAGCAATCTCTAAGCTTAAGAAGATTGGAGACCTCTATGAACCAAGAGCAGGTCTTTTAAAAGTAACGGAGCCAGATAATATCTAATAAATAAATAAGATTGATTAGGAATGAAATTAAAAACCAAGAATAAAACTAGTGTTAGAAAATCAAAACAGAAAAAACTAGAGAAACTAAAAAGTAATTCCTATTTGATTTATCTTATTCTTATTTTTCTTTGTGTTCAAATAATTGGATTGGTTGTTGCTTCCTACTATTCAACTGCAGGAGTAATCAAAGGGGTATTAACGGATGATCCAAACGATATTATTAATGCTCTTTTTATAATTGGAGAAATACTTGTTTTTACTGGTATTATTCTTTTGTTAAAAAGATTTTTTAAAAGTAGTAATTATCTTTATGTTTTTGAATTTCTTGCATTGTTTGTGGGAATGGTTGTTGTTTTTGATGTTTTTTTATCCTACTTTCTTGCAATAATTATTTCATTTATTCTTTTATTTATAAAAAGATATTTGAAGGATAAACTAAAACTTAAGAAACTACTAATGTGGTATAATAATATTTTACTTGGGCTTGCAATTGCTGGAGCAGGAGCAATTATTGGTTTGTCTCTTGGGTTAATCCCAATCATTGTTTTTCTGGTTCTTCTTTCAATCTATGATATCATAGCTGTTTTTTATACTAAACACATGGTAACTCTTGCAAAAATGTTTATTAAAAAAAAGATTGCATTGACTTTCTCAATACCATCCAAGAAAAAGGTTTTTCAGCTAGGAGGAGGAGACATTGTTATCCCTCTAACGCTTTCAGCAAGTTATTTTTTCATATTAATCAAAAGTTTTTCTTTCTACATTTCAATTATCCCAATCATTTTTATTTGGGTTGCTTCTCTTCTTGGACTTATTTGGACTTTCTGGATTTTAAAAACAGGAAAAGCAAAGGTTATGCCTGCTCTTCCAGCTCAAACCCTTCTTATGCTGATTGTTGTGATAATTAGTTATATTCTTCTTTTTTGATTAATTTCCTTTCATTTTTAAATAGTTCCTACAATATATTATATAAGAACAAGCAAATGTGATAGAATGAGTGAAGTAAAAACTAAACCAAAAACAGAACCAAAGGAATTAGATTTAAATTATAAGGAACTTCTTTCAAGAATTTATATGGCTCTTCCAGAAAGAACCACAGGAGATTCTCGTTTTGAGCTCCCTCAAATTGAATCAATTATACAGGGTAAACAAACTATTTGGAAAAACTTTAGTAAGTGCGCAAAGGATCTTAAAAGAGATCAGAATCAATTGTATAAGTTCGTTATGAAAGAAATATCCACCTCTTCAGCAATTACAAATCAAACTCTTGTTTTAAATGGAATTTTTAATAACTATAAACTTAATCAAATATTAACTAAATATATTAATAATTTTGTTTTGTGTTCCGAATGTAAGAAACCAGACACAGAAATTGTTTCACAAGCAGGAATCAAAGTTCTTAAGTGTTCTGCCTGTGGTGCAATAACACCATTACAAAAATTATGAATTTAAATTAGGATTAGAAAAATGATTGGCAAAAAACACAATATAGGTGGCAAAAGTATATTTGCGGCCTGCGATAGAGAATTACTAAACAAAAAGATAGAATATGAAGATGTAATTATTGATATTAATGAATCTTTCTTTGGAAATACAGAAGTTACTAAAGAAGAAATCGTTAAAGCAATTAGAGATTGTGATAGTGCTAATGTTTTTGGTACCAAAGTTTGTAACATTCTAATCACAAACAAATTAATATTAAAGGAAAATTTAATTTATATTGGTGATGTGCCTCACACACAAATATATAAATTATAAAAATTAAAGGTGAATAAATTTGGAAAAGAAAAGTACAGGAACTGGTTTTGTTGTTAGAAGACAAAGAGTCCCAAACACTCAAAATCTAGAGATGTTTGGTAAGGTTATGCAACTTATGGGTGTTAATAATATTCAAATCATTTGTGAGGATGGAAAGGAAAGAATTTGTAGAATACCTGGTAAGATGTTTAAACATATTTGGCTAAAGCCAGGCGATATTGTGATTATTAAACTATGGGACTTTCAACCAACCAAAGGGGATGTTGTTTGGAGATACATTGGATTTCAAACCACTCAGCTAGAGAAGAGAGGTTTACTAAATGAACTATATAAACATACCCATGATACAATCCACCAGGATAATTATAGAAGTAATTATGGTGCACAAAAGGAATCACTTTCTGAAGAAGAGATTGAACTTGTGACTGATGATGAATCAGCTGATGAGTCTACCGAATAACTATAAATTAAATGTTTGATTATGTTAAAAAAATTTGAAATTGATAGTAAGATCCAGGGCTATGTTTTTGATGAAAACACAAAGGCAGCCCTCTTCAAGCTTGCAAGTAATAATATAATTGATTCCATTGATTCTCCCATTGCTTCAGGAAAGGAAGCAATCACTTTTCTAGGCCATCTTGAAAAAAATCCAATTGTTGCAAAGATATACAAGATTGAAACAAGTAATTTCAAGAACATGAGTAAATACATTAAAGGAGATTATAGATTTCGGGCAGTTTCAAAAGACAAACGTGATTTGTTTTTACTTTGGGCAAACAAAGAATACAAAAACCTAACCCTTGCAATCAGGAATGAGGTGGCGGTTCCAATCGTAATCGCCAAGGAAAAAAACATTTTGATCATGTCTTTTATTGGAGATGGGGAAATACCCTATCCACAACTAACTAAAGTTAAATTTGACTATGATGTGGTTTATCCACAAATTATTGAAAACTATGCACGTCTGCTCTATGGTGCGAAAATTGTTCACGCAGATTTTTCTGCATATAACATTTTAATTAATCCAAGAACCCAGAAGATAACACTAATTGATATGGGCCAAGCAGTTGTTTATTCTCATCCAAAATCAAAAGAGTTTTTAAAAAGAGATATAATTAATATTACTGATTTCTTAAATAAAAAGTTTAAAAAACTTAATCTAACCTATGAAACTGTGCTTGATGATTTGAAAAAGAAAAAAGAAGAAATTTATGGAAGAAGTAATTAGAGTTGGAAAGCAAAGGATCCCTGTGATTATTGGAATCAATGGTGAAACCAAGAGAGAAATTGAACAAAAAACAAAAATTAGTCTTGAAATTAATAGCTCTACTGGTGATGTGAATATTATTTCTGATCTTTCCTACTATGAAATTCACCAGGCAAAGAACATAATCTCTGCAATTGCAAGAGGATTTAGTCCTGAACACGCCTATAAATTACTTGAAGACAATTATTCTTTTGATGTTATTAATCTAACTGATTATGTATCAGATTCAAGAGGAAGACATGAACAGGTAAAGGGAAGAGTAATAGGAAGAGAAGGTAAAGTTAAGCAGATGATAGAAAAAAGAAATAATTGTTTCTTGTCAGTTTATGGTAAAACCATTGGAATAATTGCACCCGTTGATAAGATTGAAGAAACAAGAGAAATTATTGAGAAAATCCTATCGGGAGCTAAACACACAACCATTTTTAAAATGATTAAAAGAAATAGTTTTGAAGAAAAAGAAGAAGGTTCAAAACAAAATTCAAGTGAAATTGATAATATTAATTTTGACGAAGAAGAAAATTAAAATAGGTGGAAAATATGAAGAAAGCAAAAAAAGCTGAAGGAACAGCAATAATAATCACGAGAGTTTATTCTGTTTTGAATTGGATTGGAGCAATCGCAAGTTTGTTTCTTGCAATTATTCTAATTGTATTCAGTTCTAATCTCTCAAACATGTTGCCAGCCATTGGAATGGAATTTGGATCTGCAATATTTATTTTTATTGGGATTATTCTATTTGTTATTGGCCTTTTAGGAATCGCGGTTGCATGGGGTTTGTGGAAATATAAGAACTGGGCACGAATATTAACTTTAATATTTGTTGGATTTTCTCTTATTTCAACAATTATTGGGTTGATTAAAGGATTTGATAGTGTGCAAATAATTTGGTTAATTCTTGATGCACTAATAATCTATTTGTTTGGATTCTATAAACCAATTGTTCATTTATTTTATAATCCATTCCTTGCAAAGAAAACAAAAAGAAAATAAGTTTATTTATTTTCTTTCTTTTTTATTTTTATTTATCAATAAGTTCTGCTTTTTTTATTGTTATGTATCCAGTGAACTCATTTTTAAGTACCCTACTATAGTCTTTAATTACTATTTTTTTCTTAAAGGTGGGCCCCGAAAGAACAAGGGTCTCATATTCCCCACCTTCTCCAGCAATATTAAATCCATAGTGCTTTGAATTAATATATCCTCTCCCAAGCCCGCTCTTTAGTTTATTATTTAATCTAATTAAATCCTTTACTTCTTTTTCTTCAATTCTTTTATTTAACCATTTTTCTGATAGTCCATAGCCAGCAATCTTGCACATCACAAATTCAAATTTATTATCCACAAGCTCAAACAATTCCTGGTCCTGTTTTTTGTGCCAAAGAGGAGAAAACATACGAAGATTTAATTGATTACAAATTTTTTGAATTCTCTCTCTTTGATAATTACTATATAGCGCTCCAGAAATAACTCCCTGAATTCCGTATTTTTTCTTAGCATCCTCAAGTGCAATTTTAAGATCCTTTAGCTCAAGCTCTTTTTCTCCTTTTGTTTTTCTAGTAATTAGTGGAATCTCCAGAGCCTCTGCCTGCAATTTTAAAAAATTAAGATTTGGTTGTTGGAACATGTATGAATCTGGGTTAGTTGGAATTATTGAAACCAGACAGGATATCTCATAGTTTTGTCTTTGCATAATATAAAGAGCGAGATTAGAATCTTTTCCTCCTGAATAGAGGCAAGCAAGTTTCATGTTCTTTTCTTTAGCAAAGGTTGCTAGATAGTCTGCCTTTCCTTTATATCTTGCTTCCTTTGCAAGCTTTTCAATGCCCTTATCAAAATTACTACCATACTGAGCAGCGGTTTTTTTTCGTTCATAAATTTCTTTTGATTGCCCAAGATTTTTGGCTACATCTCTCAAAACTAATTTATTGTCTTCTGTTTTTAAATTTATCTTGTAATCATCAATCAATCCTAAAGCAAATCTAATCAAGCTAACATCTAAATATGGAAGTCTTAATTCAATTTCATTATCCATTGTGAGCACATCATCTCTATAAATATCATTTTCGTGCATTTGTTGTAAAAGATTTAAACTATCGAGCTGCACGTTATTTGATTCATTAAACCTAGAATACCCTGCAAATATTTCATCAGCTCCAAGACCAGAAAATAAAACTTTTATGCCATCCTCCTTTGCCCTGGTTGATGCAAGATAAATGGGAAGTGAAACCCCAACTTTGATTGGATTGCTAGATTCAATTAGTGGTATTATTTTTTCAAGTAGTTTTGGAATTTCGTTGTAATTAATGAAAATAATTTTTAAATCTAAGTCCATCTCTTTTGCAATTTTCTTTGCAAACTCTAAATCCTTTGGCTCTCCAAAACCATCACAATATGCAAAATAGCAGCTGAAGTTTATTTTTTCTTTTTTTAATATATTTGCTAATATTACTGAATCAATTCCACCACTAAACAGTAGTCCTAACTTTTTTTCTGGAATTCTTTTTTTAATGGAATCAATCAATAGCTTTTCTAATTTTGTGCTTGCTTCTTCAAAAGTTATTTTTTTACTTGTTTTGGAAGGAGTAATGAATTTTCTATCAACAAACGCAAGTTTTTTTGTTTTAATATCATACCTAATTATTTTACTTGGAGATAATAATTCTATATTTTCAAAACCTAATTTTTTAAGTGATTTCTTTTCAGATGAAAAACCAAAACTTCCATCATTTTCATTATAAAAGAACCAAATTGGTTTTTCTCCAATAATGTCTCTTGAAAGAACAACATTATCATTTGAAACATAGCAAAAGGCCCAAACCCCATCCAATTCATCAAGTATCTTTATATTCTCTTTAATTGTATTGTTTTCTAGTAAAGCAAATAGTGTTTCTGCATCATTTTTTGTTGAATAATTATATTTCTTGTTTATTTTCTTCCAGTTATATATTTCACAATTTGCAACTAAGTAATTTTGCTTGTTTGCGAGAGGTTGATGGGTTAATGAAACAATTGAATGAAGAACATGCCCCATTGCACACCTGGTTTCTTTTATTTCACCTAGGTCTATGTTTTTTGGGTTTTCAAAATATAGTACTTTTTCTAAATTACATATCCCACAGAAATCCATTCCCCTATTCCTAATAGTAATAAGTGATTTTTTTGTTAAATCATTTGCATTATCAATATTAAAAAATCCAGTTATACCGCACATAGATATAATTTAGTTTAAATGTTTTTTAAATAGTATGTAATTATTTAATTTATTGATTAACTAACCATAACCTAGTATTTTTAAACATTATCTTTCTTCATATTATGTGATTATCATAAAACATACATTTTTTGTAAAATTTATATATTTTATTTATGATTAGGAGGTTTTTATAAATGAACTTTAAAATTACTACGTATTTATTTGTTATTCTTGGATTGATTATGTTATTTTCTTCAATTTATGCTGAAGGAGAATGTAATCCCCAAACAGGACCTGCTGACGCAACCTGGTTAGAAGATAATGCAACCTGTATTTGTGTTCAAACAGTATCAATGAACGGAAATGGTGTTCAAAGCACATCCTACATTGCAAGTTGTTCAGATCCTATACCAATTTCCACATCTGGTGGGAATTCGACTCAATCATCTGATGCTAATTCGACTCAATCATCTGATGCAAACTCAACTCAATCACCAACCACAGCAACTACTTCATCAAATGAGGACACTACTCAGTCTTCTGAGGAAATAGATGTTCAAGTAAATTCTGCATCTACAAACTCATCAACAGGTGTTGGTCAATCCACAACTGAATGTCAAATCCAAATAAAAGAGTATAATAAAAAAATTAAAGATCTTTATTCATCACATTCATCTTTCATAAAAGAAAAACAAACAAACATAAAGAATGCTAGAGATGAAATAAATAGATTATTAAAAGAATATAATAATTGTAAACCAAATAAACAACAGGGTAGATTAGATGAAATTAATAAAAAACCCACAATAACAGGAAATTTTATTTTAGGTAATTCAGTTTCCATAGAAAATGTGATTGGTTCAGATCAGGTAATGGCAATAACCATTGCTGAAGCACCAACAGTTTCTGGAACCATCAATAATGATGACGAGCAATTTATCGCATCTGAGGATCTTGTGGCTGCAATTGATAATGAAAATAATTCATTTCTAACTTCTGTAGATGTTAGACTTAATACAACAGAGGGTGATGAAAATCTATCTACTGATTGTGTAGCAATTAAAGAAAAAATAAAAAAACAAATGGAAATTATTAAAAAAAATCTATTAGAACTTCACGATTTTAAAGATCAAAATAAAGAACTAGTGGATAAGGTAAAAGAACTAATCAGAAACAGAAATCAACTAATCAAAAATTGTATGGGTGTTCAAACAACCATAGAATGTAAAGTTCCTGAAGAATTATTAAATAAATTAAGAGAACTAGAAATAAAGATGTCTACTGTTAAAGGAGAAATAATTAGTGATACTGACGCTTCTCAAGATAATTATTCAGAATATACTAGTATCAAAGAAGAATACCTTGCAATTACAAATAAAATAAAAGTAATAAAGGATGATTGCCAAATCAGAGGTAAGGTGGCTAGTGGGCAAGATAGAATTTGTCAAGAAAAAGCAGATATAATCAGAAACATGGATGAAATTAAAAATGCACTTGAACAAACTACAAATGACGAAGAAGCCTATCAATTAAAAACAAAACTAGAATATTTACAACAAAAGTTCAGTGGGGTTATTTGTGCAGACCCTAATTTTGTAGGTTCTAAAGATGAAGTAGCAATTAGTTCAATAAAAATTTCTGCAAATGCGAAAAACAATCTTAGAGAGTGTATAACTAGTCTTGTTGACAAAGCAGCTGTTGATGAAGAAATTGCAACTAATGCTTGTGCACAAAAGTATTCCCAAGAAGGCCAAGGATATAAGGAAAGAATCATGGCTCTTGAACAAAAGATTGGAGAACAACAGGACATTATTACAAATCTAAAAGCTAAGATGTTAGGCATCCAACAAAAAATAAATAATGCAACATCTGAAACTAAAACCCAGTTTATTGAAGAAAATGCAAGTGATCTGAAAACAGACACCATTGCAAAAATAGATAGAAAAATAGAATCATTAAAGAAATTAATTGAAAACATAGATTCTTCTGATCTTGATGACACCAAAAAAGAAGAAATGATTGATTCAATTAATAATAACATAGCAAGTTTAAATAGGCAAAAAGAAAATATACAAAATTCAGAAACAACAGATGAATTAAAAACTTATCTAACAGAAGCAAGAAATGCTGATGGGCTTGCAAACAGGGGTGCAATCATTTCTGGAATAAAAACCCAAACTATGGAGCTTGAAAGAATTATGAATAAATATTTCTTAACTAATCAGGATTATCAAAGTTTGAAACTAGAACTTGATGCATTAAAAGCAAAGATAGCTAGTATTTCTCAAAATTCATCAGATACTGAAATTAATAGTCTAAAAGAGCAATACAAAGCACTAAGAGATAAGATCATCTCATCTTCACAGGAGGTTGAAACACAATGAATAGAAAACTAATACTTGGAACTATTATTGTACTTGTAATCCTAATTGTTATAATTATAGCACTTTTGATTGCGGGTCCAAAAACGGATGTTCCTACTGATAATCCCACTCAAACAGATGAACTAGCAACTGATTTACAAAATTTAGCTTCTGGGGATACAATCCTTGATCAAAATTTAGCTTCAGATATTGTTGACATTGGAGAGTAGTATCTACTTTCCTTTTTCTAATTTTTCTATTTGTCTTTCAACATCAAGCCAGGATCTTGCAATGATTATATTTTTGTCTTTGTACTCATTTTTTTTAACAGTAAGATATTGAGTGAACCAAATTCCTCCGGTTCCTACTTCCCTGCAGTCCATTAGGTTTGTAAGTGAATCATCTATCATTAGATCAATCCCATGTTTTGTGCAAATGATTGATTTTTTAACAGGTTCATCTTTGTGGGATCTATTAACTAGGTGTATGTCTTTAAAAAAATTAGGAAAATATTTGTTAATCCACATCATTGTTGGATTCATAAGATGAGCTGATCTTGCGGATATTAAATATAGTTCGTGTTTTTTAGATAGGCGTTCAAGAACATTTATTGAATCAGTTAGCGGAATCATGTTATTATGTTTTTCCGTGTTACAAAAATCATCCCATGCCCCAAAAAATTCGTCCTTTGACATTCCAAGCTGATCAATTTCATCATTATATAATTTATCAAGATTTTTATTATGTTTCTCATTAAGGTATTTTCTAAACCAGATTATAGATGGCGCTAGAACATCATCAAAATCAATTCCAATTCTCATATAATCATCAATTTAAATTTATTCAAAATATTTATAGCCCGAAGGAGATTCGAACTCCTGTCATGAGATTCAGAGTCTCATATGCTTGGCCACTACACTATCGGGCTTTTTGTTTTATTTTTTGTATTTAATCCAAATCTTTTTAATTGGATTAAGAGTGAGAGTAGACAAAACAAATGCTAATGATGGAATAATTGCATTAAGAAAGGGACTTGGGAGCCCAATAACAATAAACACAATTACTACAACAATATATGTTAATAGAAGGATAACCACTTTTCTAGTTAAACTTGTTTCCCATGCCTTGTCAAGCTCAACTCTTATATTTCTTTTCTTAATATTTAAAATTTCGTTTTCAATTTTTTTTGTTTGCATCTATTTGTTCCACATTTCTTTTGCTAGAGCACCAGTGTACATGTATTTTTCAATAAGTGGTTTGTTTTTAATCTTATTTTTTCTATGATTCTCAAGAAATAAATTTAGTTTTTCAATTAAATAAATTTTAATTTCTCCACTTGTTATTTTTCCTGCCTTATAGTCTCTATATATTTCTTTAATCTTACTATCATCTTCTTCAAACAATACTTCTAACCAATTATAAACCACACAGATTTCTGGAATTCCTCCAAGCTTTCTGTGTTCCTCAAGAGTTGGTCTCCCTCCAGTGAAGGTGTATTTTTTAATCTTGTTTTCAATGGTTTTTGTATCATCCGTTAAATATATTGCTGAATTGTTATCTGATGATGACATTTTACCTTCCATTCCCTGAAGTGGAGATAATAGTTTATTGTGAACAGCACATGTTTTTTTGTATCCAAGTGATTCTGCTCTATCTCTCTGAACCCTCCAATAGGGATCTTGATCAATTCCTGCAGGAATTAAACAAAATTTATTTTTTTCAAAAGTAGTTGCTGCAATTTGAACAAATGGATAAAATGTATGTCCTAGGTTTGTTTCTCCAACAAACCCAAAAACAGCTTTTCCTGTTGAGAGTGTTGTTTTTTTTGCAAACTCCAGTGCCACAGGATACATTTGTTTTATGTATTCTAGATTTTTAAAAATGAATGTTTTATCTGGATTAAATCCAAGAGCTGCAATTTCTTCAATATCCTTGTCAGCCTGTGTTTTTACTTCCTCAATTGTTAAATCTTTTTTAACAACGAACTTTTCATCATCTGAAAGCATGATATAAACATTACAATCAAATTCATCCTGGAACCATTTGGTTGTAATAAATGAAATTAAATGGCCAATGTGCATATTACCTGAAGGGCCTCGTCCAGTGTAAACATAAAAATTATTTTTATCTATGTTTGGTAAAATCTTATCCAGATCTCTATGGGAATAAATAAACTCACGTCTAAAGAATTGATGTAATTTTTTAGACTTTGTTTTTAATCTAAGTCTTTCCCTAAGGTCATCTGTAAGCTCATTTGTTCCAAAGTCTTTAATTAATTTATTATAATCAATGGAACCAGTAACCTCCCATGGATTAACATTAAATTCATTTGAATCTTTATCTTCGCTCATAATAATATATTATATGTAAAAGCATTATAAACCTTTTGAACCATATATATTAAGAAAAAATAAGGTGTAAATTATAATGGACTTTAAAAAATTAAGATTAGATTTTCCTGTTTTAAATAATAAAAAAGAAAAAATAATTTATTTGGATAATGCAGCATCTTCTCTAAAGCCAAGGCAAGTAATAGATGCAATGGATTCCTATTACAATGAATGTCCAGTTAATATTCATAGGGGAATACATAGGCTATCAATGAGAGCATCAGTTATTTATGAAGAAACAATAGATACTACTGCAAAATTTTTCAATTGTAAACGAGAAGAAGTAATATTTACAAATAATTCCACTGATTCAATTAACATGATTTCCCAATCTCTACTTTTATCTAATTATTTTAAGAAGGGTGATGAGATTCTTCTTACAGTTATGGAACATCATGCAAACCTAGTTCCTTGGCAAATTGTTTCTCAAAGATTAGGGCTTAAGCTTAAATTTATTGAAATTAAAAAAGACTTTACTCTTGACTATGATGATTTTAAAAAAAAGTTATCTAAAAAAACTAAATTAGTTGCAGTAGCTCATATTTCAAACACAATTGCAACCAAAAACAATATAAATTTAATAATTAAGGAAGCACACAAATTTGGTGCTTTTGTTCTAGTGGATGGTTCTCAGAGTGCACCCCATGAAAAAACAGACTTTAGAAAGATAAATGCTGATTTCTTTGTGTGCACCATGCATAAAATGCTAGGCCCAACAGGAATTGGCATTTTGCTTGCTAAAGAGCAACTTCTTAGGAAGTTATCACCTAGCAGATTTGGAGGAGACATGGTTTCAAAGGTAACCTTTCAAAAAAGTGAATGGAATACCCTTCCCTATAAGTTCATGTCAGGAACCCCAAATATCTCTGGAATTTTTGGAACAAAAGCAGCTTTTGAGTATCTAACAAGAGTAGGAATGGATAATATTGAAAAACATGATAAAGAGCTTCTTTCCTATGCTCTAAAAAGAATAAAGGAAATAGATAATCTAACTTTATATAACCCAGGGAACCCAGATAACCAGGGATCAATTCTTTTATTTTCTCTTAAAGGAATAGCCTGCACTGATCTTTCAGCTCTCCTAGACGATATGTCAGGGATTGCAACAAGAGCAGGAATGCATTGTGCTGAACCAATTGTATCTAGATTTAGTAAAGAAGGGTTAACAAGAGCTTCTTTCTATTTTTATAATACAAAAGAAGAGGTAGATAAGTTTATTGATTCACTAAAGAAGATAGATAAGATAGTTAATAAGCACTAATTCTTTGTGTTTTTATGTATTTTTCTTTAGTTTCATAGGTTGTATTTATCCTTAAATATATTTATAAATATATTTAAGTATATATCTATATATAATATATATAGAAGACAACTAAATATTTCTATTTATAAAACGTGATTATACATGGTTGAACAGGATAAAAAAGAAGAAACTAAGGTTAAAAATAATAATAAAGTTGGAATTGATGCAGATGTTCTTTTTACAGAATTTAAAGAACATTCGGTTGCTGATTTTTTTAAAAAAAATAGACAAATGCTTGGACTTTATGGTAAGCAGAGAACATTAACAACAATAGTTCATGAGCTTGTTACAAACTCTCTTGATGCCTGTGAAGAAGCTGGTATTCTTCCAGATATTGAAGTTAAGATATCAGCGATAGGAGATGAGTACTATGAAATTGGTGTTATTGATAATGGTCCAGGAATACCTGAAGAAAAAATAGGTTCTGCGCTAGGTAAATTATTAGCAGGAACAAAGTTTCATAGGCTTGTTCAAACAAGAGGTCAACAGGGAATTGGAGTTTCTGGAATAATTTTATTTTCACAAATAACAACTGGTAAACCTAGTAAAGTAATTTCTGGAACCAATACAGGTAGAACCATTTCTCTTGAGATTTCAATTGATTCAAAAACAAATTCTCCAAAAATAACTGATAAGCATTATTTAGAAAAAAAATTTAGAGGACTTGCAATCAGATCTAAATTTAAAGAAATACAATATAAGAAAGGACAAAATTCTGTTGATGAATATTTAAGAAGAACAGCAATTTCAAACCCCCATGCAACAATTAAGTTTGAAGATCCATTCCAAGAAGTTACCGAGTATGTGAGAACAGTAAAGGTATTACCAAAGATACCAACTCAGGTTAAGCCTCACCCAAGAGGAGTCACTGTTGATGAAATGGTGTCTCTTGCAAGATATACACAGGCAAGAAAAATATCATCCTATCTTATGCAAACATTTGATAGGTTTGGACAAACAGCAGTTGATCATATTGAAAAACTAGTACACTTTGATTTAAATAAGGATCCAAAAAAATTAACCTGGGAAGAAGCAGAAGAAATTGTTCATGCAATTAAGGAAACTAAGTTTATTGCACCAAATACAGATAACCTAGTTCCAATTGGTGAATCATTTATTGAAAAATCTTTAAAATCAATTGTTAATCCTGAATTTTGTTTTGTTTACACAAGAAAGCCATCTGTTTATAAGGGTGGATATGCATTCCAGGTGGAAGTTGGTTTAGCCTATGGAGGAAATGCAGGAAGATTAATTTCTGTAGAGGTTCCTGAAAAAGTAAAAAATAAAAAACCAAAAAAAGATAAAAATGGAAAAATAATAATTGAGGAAGAAGAAAAACCAAGAGAAATTAGATCCTCAGAAGTTATTAGGTATGCTAATAAGGCTCCTCTTTTATTTGATGCTGGAGGATGTGCAATCACAAAAACCGTTGCAGCAATAGATTGGAGAAGATACGGGATTCAAAATTTTGATAACAGTCCAGTAACTGTTTTTGTTAATCTAATTTCTGTTCACATTCCCTATACCTCAGCTGGTAAATCTGCAATTGCAGATGAAGACGAAATATTAACAGAAACAAAGCTTGCTCTCCAGGATGTTGCAAGAAGATTAGGAACATACATTATTCAAAAGAAGAGAGAGGAAGATAAAAAAGAAAAAAGAAAAGTATTTGCAAAGTATGCTCCAGAGGTTGTGAAGGCATTGGTTCACACAACAGGTGCAGATGCGAAAACACTTCAAAAAAATTTAGATAGAATGGTTCTAGAAAAATTAAAGATGGATGATGAAGCTGAAGCTAGAGGAGACAAAATCCAAGATGATTACAGTGAGGATACTTCCGCAAGTGATGATGAATAAATAATTATTGGTTGATTAATATGGTTGATAAAAAAGAAAAAAAAAGCGAAGCAAAGACTTCAAAGCAGAAACTTGAACAGTATGAGGTTGAAACAAGCAAAGATATTGCTGATCGTTTGTATAACATAGCAACAAACATTGTTCACCAAATAGAACACAACCACTCTCCTACTTTTTCAACAAGAGTTAGAGGTTTATCAAATGTTTATTTTGATGAAAAGGAAGGATACATCCAACTTGGTGATAAAACAGTAACTCGTCCATTCCTTAATCTTGGTGCTGCTAGAAAGTTCATGCAAACAATGATTGTTAATGATAAGTGCTGTGAATACCTTAAACATGATAAAACTGCATCCATAAGAGAAATTTATTATGAATTAAAACACACTGTTGAAAACACAAAAGAAAATACATTTGATGCACAGGAAGAATCAAACGATGTTATTGTTGATTTAGAACATTCAGTTTCCACAATCAGAGAAAAATTAGGACTTCATGCTGAACCTCGTGGATCACTCTATGGGGACATAACTTTAAGAGATTTAAAACATAACAACGATGTTTTTAATTGTAATTCACTTGGACGTGGTGGATGGTCAATCATGTCAAGAATAGAACCTGAAGAGATTGAGATTGTAGATGTTAATGCAGAAATGGTTTTAGTGATTGAGACTGCTGCAATGTACAATAGATTAATTGAAGAAAGATATGCTCATAAGCACAAAGCAATTCTTGTTGGAACAAGCGGTCAAGCAGCAAGAGGAACAAGAAGATTAGTGCATAGACTTCATTATGAGTATAAGTTACCGGTTGTTGTTTTCACTGATGGAGATCCCTATGGATGGTACATCTATTCAGTTCTTAAGAGTGGATCAATGGCTCTTGCAGCTCATTCTAAGTACCTAGCTGTTCCTGATGCAAAATATGTTGGAATGACTCTGACAGATGTTGAAACCTATGGCCTTCAGAACGTAACTGAAAGAATGAAGGATGGGGATGTTAAGAGAGCAAAAGAGATGCTTGAATATCAATGGTTTAAATCTAAAGAATGGCAGGAACAATTAAAAATTGCAATTGATAAAAAAATAAGAATAGAACAACAGGCGCTTGCAAACAAATCACTTGATTTTGTTGCAAAGAAGTATCTTCCTGAAAAAATAGAAAATGAGATATTCTTAGATTAAAACACTAGGAATATATTTCATTTAAAATAATCATTTCTATCTGCTTGTCTTGATTTCGCTTTTAGTATTTCTTGTTTTACTGCTTCAAGATATTTAACCATAAATTGTAGATTGTGTGTGCTTTTTTTTGCAAGATTATTTAATACGTTATCTATGACAGTTATCATATTAGTTGTATATTCTTTTTCTATCTTTTGAAAATAGGATGCATTGTGTACTTTTGCATCAATTATTAAATAATTTATTTCTTTATTAAGTTGTTTAATTTGTTTAATGTGAGTCCCTTTAAATCTATAATCATTAATTTTAGCCCCCAGTTCATCTATTAGTCTTTTTATAATTTCTTCCTTTTTTCCAAGATTTGGTTTCACAATTTCTCTTGCAAGCACATAGCGAGTTTTGATATCTTCTAAATGTTTTCTTACTCCAATTTTTCCAGTAATTTTACTTCGCAAATCATTTTTTATATTACGTTTTGCTATGTTTGATGATTTTTTAAAATTTGCATGTTCTGCTTGTAATCTATCAAGTAATGGTTTTTTTGGTTTATATATTGGTTTTCCAGGCATAATTTTCATCTCCTATCTTAAATGTAATAAATATATTACAATTAATTAAGCTTATAAAGCTAATTATTTTAATCTTGAATACAATCTTTCTATTTTATATTTTGCTTTTTTTGGTTCCATTTTTTGATTGATTTTAATATATGCTTTTCTTAATTGTTTTATTTGCTTGCTTTTTTCAGGATTGGATAAATTACTATCCTTTATTTTTCGTTCAGATCTTTTAAGAACCGCTCTATTTTCTGTTGTACTATTCTGTTGATTTGCTTTTTCTTTGTAGTTTTTAAATAATCTATTGGGTTCTGCTTTGGTTTTTTCTAACTTATTATATAGTTTGTCATTTGCAATTGATTGTAGAGCTACATCCTTACAACCAATATATTTTACGATATAATCTATATTGTTTTTGTCAGCTCCAAAAATATTTGTATTATACTTTTTTATTAAATTATATTTTCTATTGAATGTTTTGTTGAAATCATCTGTTGATAACTCCATTAAATCCAGTGTGTGCATTGCCCCAAACAAAACAATCAAGTTATCTTGTGTTTTAAGATTATTAACTATGTTTTTTGCAATAGATTCATTTCTGAAGTTTGATAGTATAAATGTTTCTTTTTCTTGTTTGTATTTTTTAATTAAATTGAAATCTTTTTTTTGTTGGGCATCATATATCTTTTTATCTATGTTTATTACTTTCATTTGATAGTAGTTTGTATCTAATGGACGTATACTAAGACCTCTTTCTCTACAAATGGCTAATAATTGCAGTGCTTCTATTTGACCAGTAGTATATCCTAAACTCTCTGGATATTTTATATCAAAATCTTCCATGAATTTTATTGTTTCTGATTTTGCTTCTGGTTTTTTTTTATTGTACACAACCCTATCTGTATATCTATCAAGATACTCTATAACTATTGGAGCAAATTCAATTCCAACGGGTGTTCCTTTTTTAAGAGTTTTAAGGTAATCCATTGCTTGTGAATGAGCTCTAAACAGGTTACTATGTATCCAAGGTATAAACTCTACTGTCTTATCAGATCCCATGTGTAATCAACAAGTATCTTCTTTATGGATACCTTTTTAAATATTTTGACTCAAATAATATATCTTAGACATCTTGATTTACAACAATTTATTTATTTTGTTGTTTTTATTAATTCTATTTTTAAATCTTTAGTACTATTATTATATAATTAAATTAATTAGCCTGCGGAGTTTTAAGTGATTAACTATGGTTCCTGAATTATTATCTTTATTTGTTTTGTTTTTTGTAATCATAGATCCTCTGCAAAGCTTTGCTTTCTTCTTTGTTAGAACTAATGGATTAACAAAAAAAGAAAGAATTAATATTGCTCTTTTAGCTACTGGAATAGCAATAGTTATATTGTACGCTTTTCTTTTCTTTGGAAAAGGTGTGCTTGATTTATTTAATACAAGTATAAATAGTTTTAGGATTGCAGGTGGTGTATTGCTTGTTCTTCTAGGAATTACAATGTGTGGTTATCTGAAAAGCCATGATGACCCGGATCCTAAGAATGCAAGAGATGCACACACATCAATAGCAACTGTTATTGCAACTCCACTTCTTTCTGGTCCTGCAGCAATTACTACCACAATTATATCAGTTGTTGACCATGGAAGAGTATTAACTGGGCTTGCAATTGGCTTTGTATTAATATTGACCTTTGGATTATTACTTTTGTCAGTTATGTTTAATAAAATACTTAATAAAAGTAAGGTTGCAATTAAAGTAGTAACAACAATTTTAGGATTAATTACTCTTGCCTGGGGAGTGGATTTTATTCTTGTGGGTTTGAAAGTAATGGGCGCTGCATAAAGTTCCCATTAACTAATTTTTTCTTTGAGAAGTAGTTCTTTCCATTCTCTATCAACGTGTTCTTGTATTTTTTTAATTTCTGCTTTATTCTTAAGAACTGCATTAAACTTTGTTTGTGTTTTTAGAAATTCTTCAACACTTTTTCTTTTTTCTGGTTTGTAATTTATTTTATATTTTCCATCTTCATATTCATACAATGGATATGAATTTGTTTCAATTGCAAGTTTGCTAATGGAAATTGTTTCATTAGTTGGTGCTTTCATGTTTGTTGGGCAAGCAGCAAATGCAATAAGAACACTTGGTCCTTTCTTTTCAAAAGCTTTTTTGACCTTTTCAAACATATCCCCAAGATCTGCTGGATTAATTGTTGCCACATATGGTATGTTATGAGCAATTGCTATTTTTGCTAGATCCTTTTGGAATTCTTTTTTGCCATCAACAATTTTCCCTGATGGGGTTGTGGTTGTTGATGCTCCCATTGGTGTTGCAGATGACCTTTGATTTCCAGTGTTCATATAACCTTCGTTATCATAACAAATATAAACAAAATTATGCCCTCTCTCTAACGCTCCAGATAAAGATTGCAATCCAATATCAAATGTTCCACCATCTCCACCAAAGGCCATGAATTTTATATTTTCTTTTATCTTTCCTTTTTTCTTTTGAGCAAGATAAGCTGTTTCTACTCCTGATATGGTTGCTGCTGCATTAGCAAATAAAGAATGTATCCATGGTGTATTCCAGGAAGTGTATGGATAAATAGTTGTTGTTACTTCTGCACAGGATGTTGCACTTGCAACAACAACTGGATCATCAGTTGCAGCAAGAGCGGTTCTTAGAATAACAGTAATTGGACAACCAGGACAGGTTCTGTGACCAGAAACAACCTTTTTCTTTTCATGTATTTTAAAAGCTAATTCTTTTGCATTCATAATTATCATTCTCTTATTTTAATCCAATATATCTATTCTTGGGTGCTTTATTGTTCATAACATCTACTATTAATTTTTCAATTTCTTTTTCATAAATGTCTCTTCCACCAAGTCCAAACACATAACTATAAACATTTGCATTTATTTTATTTCTTGCAAGAGCAATCATTACATCCTTATACACAGGAGGGAAAGAACCAGGTCCTTCACTTCTTTCAAGAATAATTATCTTCTTTGCTTTTTTTAGGCAACTAGCATAATCATCATAGAGGAAAGGTCTATAGAGAATAGGTCTAAGCAATCCAACGTTCTTTTTGTCTTTTCTTAATTTATCAATAACATCCTTTGTGCTTTCAGCAGTTGATGATAAAACAATAATAATTGTTTCTGAATTACTTGCAAAATAATCTTCATAAATATTAATTTTTTTATTAAATTTTTTTTTAAATTCAGTTGCTATTTTAATATAATTTTCTCTAACCTTAGAAAAAGCATCAAACATATCCACTCTTATCTCAAAATACGAATCCGGAAGAGCAAGAGAACCAATAGAAATTGGTTTCTTTGTATTTAAAAGATTATATGCTGGCTTATATTCTCCAATAAATGATTTAACTTTTTTATTTTCAAATACTTCTACTCCTGTTACATTATGACTTGTTATAAATCCATCCTGGCAAACCATTATTGGAAGATTAACAGATTCAGCTAGTCTTAAAGAAAACAAAGTCATTTCATAGGCTTCCTGTGCATTTTCACAATAAACCTGCATCCATCCTTGATCAAGGCAAGACATAGAATCAGAATGATCACAATGAATATTAATTGGAGCAGATATTGCTCTATTAACAATTGGCATAAGAATAGGTAATCTAAATCCTGATGTAACACTTAAAACTTCATACATGTAAAGTAATCCCTGAGAAGAGGTTGCAGTAATTGCTCTTACTCCAGAAGCTTGTGCTCCAACAACAGCAGAAAGAGCAGAGTGCTCTGATTCAACTCTAATTATTTCTGTATCAACTTCTCCATTTGCTTCGTATCTAGCAAAAGTTTCAATGATGGGGGTTTGAGGAGTAATTGGATACATTGAAACCACATCAGGATTAATTTGTTTTAAAGCATAGGCAACAGCCTCCCCGCCAGATAATGCAAATTTTTTATTCATAATTTTTCATTTTCTATATTTTCTTTTTTTAAATAATCTTCTTTTTTTAAATATTCAATTAATTCATTGAAGAATGAATGGATTTCTGGAATTGATTCTAAATATTTTTCTTTATGATCTCTTAACATTTTTTCTGTCCAGTTCTCTTTTTTCCAATTCTCTTTATAATCCATCATGTGGAGAACTGACTCTAATTTATCTATCGCTTTTGCAAATTTTGCTTCAATTGTTTTTTCTGCTTCGAATTCTATAAACAAATTATAATACTCATCTTTTATTGCATCAGGAAGTTTTGTTTTTAATATCTTTGCTCCTTCTGCTTCAGGAATTTTTCTGTTATCTCTTTCTAATATATGTATATCTCCAGATATTATTTCAACCATATCGTGATATGCAAGCAACTTCAAAACTTGTAGCTCATTTATTTCTAATTTTGTCTTCTTTAAAAAATATTCAGCTAATAGAATGCAACTCCACGAATGTTCTGCAGAACTTTCGTTCCTATTTCCAACTTGAGAAAATCTATTAACTTCTTTTAATTTTAATATAAATCTTATTTTATCCAGTTCTTGCATATTCTATTCCTCAACCATTTTTATGCACTTAACAGGACACACCTGTGCACAAATTCCACAACCCTTACAATAATCTAGATCTGTTTTTGTTCTTTTAATTTGTCCTTTCTTAACCTCTGCGAGAATACAGTTTTCTGGGCAAGAATTATAGCACATCATGCATTGAATACATTTCTTGGAATCCCATTCTGGTTTCTTGTATCTCCAGTTCCCTGTTTTATTGTTTATGGATGTTCCTCCAGGAAGAACTCCACCAAGCATGTGCTTATCTATTTTAATATTTTTTTTCATATGTTATCATTTCTTGAAATATTTGTGTCCCAATTTAAGGCATTCAATATTTGGTTTAACAAGATGTTCTTTTCCTTTTTTTCTAAATTCATCTTCTATTGTTTTAATAACTATACTTAATTTAATATCAAACAATTTGCAAAGAACTCCCAAAAGAACAATGTTAGGATTATTTCCTTTTGTTTTTTCAAGAGCTATTTTTGTTCCTGGAATAAAATATGTTTTCTTATTCTTTATTTTTTTCTTTATCTCTGGTTTATCTGTGTTTATAATATAAATTGAGTTATAATCTTTGGTTCCTGCAAGAGTATCTAAAAGGTTAGCATCAATAACAATAACACAATCTGGATTAGTAATTGGTTCATGAATTCTTATCTTTCCTTTGGATATTCTAACAAACGCCTTAACAGGTGCCCCCCTTCTTTCTGGCCCATATTCTGGAAAAGCAAGAACATTATATCCTGCAATTAACAAAGATTCTCCTAGAATTTGAGTAAAAGTTTTTGCACCAAGTCCACCACGACCAAAAATAATTACGTCCAGATTATCTTTCATAAATTATCCCTACATATATAGTATATAGGAATGTAAATAGATGTTTTTTTATAACTATTTATTTCAAAGATGTTTTTTAATTAAATGAGGACTTCTTCGTGGCCAAGAGTGCCCCCCTTCAACTAAATGTACCTTTGGATTTTTAAGATTACTTTTGTATTTTTGTAAATAATCATCAGGAAATAGTCTGTCATGTGTGCCCCAAATTATCTTTGTTTTACACCCTACCTTCTGTAAGTCCTTACTTTGGTCAATTCTATTTAATTTAAAAAATTGTTTCCAAAAATCAATATTTAGTATATTTCTTTCAATATTTTTCTTAATGATTAGCTTTTCTATTTTACTTCTTGGCTCGTGCTTTGCTATTGATTTTGATTTCGAATATGCATTTTTAAATAATTTTAATAAAATATTTAATTCAGAATAATATTTAATTCCTGCTGGATTAAGCAATATAAGTTCTTTTATGTTTGTATTTGTTGCAGCATATTTCACAGCAAGAATTGCACCTGCTGAATGTCCTATAATTGTTGGATGGTCTATGTTTTTAATTTTAATAAATTCATCTAAAACTGTTGAAATATTTGTTTTGCTTGTTAGTTTGCTTGATAATCCATGTCCTGGTAAATCAAATGCATATACCCTGTAACTCTCAGCAAGTTCACTAATTAGTTTTTTATATCCTCTTATATCTGTAAATATTCCGTGAACCAGAACCAAGGGAGGGGATTTAATTTTACCTCTTGCAATATAGTTAATCTTTTGATTATTAATATATATTTCACTCATATGCTTATTCAACTCTTGATTATATATAAACTAGAAGGATTTATATTACTTTTTCTGTATATATACTTATGGTTCAGCTAAATAAGATATTCAATCCAAAATCAATTGCACTAATTGGAGCATCAGATAAGCCAGAATCTGTTGGAAGAACTTTATCTGAGAACCTATCCACCTACACAGGAAACGTGTATCTAATTAATCCTCGTCTTTCTGGGTGTAAACTATTTAGAAGAGATATTTATAAATCTATTTTAGCGCTTCCAGAAGTAGTTGATCTCTGTATAATTGCAGTTCCAACAAAAGTAATCATTTCTGTGGTTCATGATGTTGTTAAAAGTAAATGTAAAAACATAATTATGGTAACCTCTGGATTTAATGAGGTTGGAAAAGATAAATTAACAAAAGAACTTATTGATATTATTGAAAAAAACAATATTAATTTAATTGGACCAAATTGTCTAGGATTATTAAACCAAGATAATGATTTAAATGCAACCTTTAATTCTAAGCATAAGCTTGTTCTTCCTGCAAAAGGAAACGTTTCAATTATTTCTCAATCAGGAGCACTTGGTATTGCTTTGCTTGATCTTGCAGGCTATGAAGATCTAAAAATTAATAAGTTTGTTTCCTATGGTAATGCATTAAACATAGATGAATCTGATTTGCTTGATTTTTTAGAAACTGATAAGGAAACTGATGTTATACTAGCCTACATTGAAGGAATTAAAAACGGAAAAAAGTTCATACAGTCTTTAAATAGAGTTTCAAGCAAGAAAAAAGTAATAATATTAAAAGGTGGAATTAGTGATATTGGGAATCAGGCAGCAATGAGTCATACTGCAGCAATTGCAGGAACAAAGGAGGTGTTTGATACAGTTGTTTCTGAATCAGGAGCATACATGGTAAGATCAATCACTGAAATGTTTAATTTAGCTAAGATACTTGCAGCTAATAAAAATAAAACTATTAAAAATGTACAAGTTATCACAAATGGTGGTGGACTTGGTGTTCTTGTTTCTGATCAACTTGATTTAAACCATATTCCATTGGCTGTGATATCTAAAGAATCTACTTTTAAGCTTAAGAAAATGGTTCCAGAGTATGCAGTAATTAGAAACCCAATTGATTTGACAGGGGATGCAACAACAGATAGATTTATTGAAACCATAAAAGTTTGCTTAAATGATAAGGGGGTTGATTCAATAGTTTTATTATTTTTATTCCAACTTCCATCCCTAACAATAGATATAATTAAAAAATTAGAAATTGTGAAAAACACAACATCAAAACCTATTTTTGTGGTTTCAGTTGGGGGAAGCTTAACTAAAGAATTTTTAGTGGAACTTGAAAATATAGGAATTATTTGTTTTAGAGATCCAAAAGATTTTTCAGAGAATTTAAAATATTTATTATAAGTTCACTAATTCAGGTTAGTTCTTTGCTCTAGAAATCAAGGTTTTTAAAGGTTTTCTATATAATTACATAATAGTTTAAACTTGTTTTAAAATAAATTATCAATTAAATTAAACGGAGGAAATAATATGGCAAAAGCAAAAAAAGGAGCGGAAAAGGTAGGTGCTTGGGCATTTATCATAGGTGTAATACTTGCAATACTTGCTGGTTTATTTTTTGGAGCTGGTGCAATTGTAACAAGCATTTTAATTATTCTTGGTATAATTGTTGGTTTCTTGAATATAACAGATAAGGAAACAGGTGCATATCTACTTGCAGCAGTTTCACTTGTAATTGTAACCTCATTTGGAGGATCAGTTCTTGGGCACGTTGCAGTAATAGGAATGTATCTACAAAGCATATTAGGTGCAATAATGACCTTTGTAATCCCAGCAGTTATTATTGTTGCTCTAAAGGCAATCTATTCATTAGCAAATAATTAGAGGAATTAACTTCCTTTAATTTTCTTTTTCTTTTTTAATTAGTTTTTCAAAGTAATTATATTTATAAATCCTATATCTTACTATATAAGTAGATGCCTATAAAAGCAATTAATGTGAAAAGAGAGTGATGGATATATGAATACCCCAATGTATAGAACTATTCAAAAGAAAGAATTTTCAAGAGAAGAACCTTTTTCAATGTCAAGGGTTTATTTAAATGTTAAGACCTTGCAAAAGCTGGTGGGAACAAATCTTTCTGTATTAAGTAAGGATAGATTAAGACAATTAAAAGAAGATATTATTCATTTAGATAAATCAATAGATGCTGATCTTGTAAATCATCGAGTTCCTGATCACGTAATGGATGCTTATGAAGATGTATCTCAGGAGATTCAACCAAAACTACTAGAAATAGATAAATGGATACTTAAATAGATCCATTTTCTTTTATTTCTTTTTCTTTATTGTTTTTTTCTTGGTTCTTGTTTTTGCTTTTTCTGCAACTTTCTTTTTATAAACCGGAACTCTTTTTCCAACAGGCTTATTTAATTCATTGATTATTGAATCAACATCTATTCCATACCATCCACCTATTTTTTCAAGTGTTAATGTATTCATTTCCATTTTTGCCATTGGACAGGTTACGCAGGGAACGTTGTATTTTGATAATACTTTTTCAGATCCTTTTATTTTTAGGACATCACCATATTTTGATTTTCTTGTAATCATTCTTTTCATCCTCCTTTTTATTATTTACAACATCTATAGCATGCTTCTTTTTTAATTGTTTTTATTTTTTTACCATCTTTAGTTTTTGTTTTCTTTGAAAGATAATCCTTAATTGCTTCATGTAGGGTATCAGCAGCCATGTTTGAGCAATGCATCTTTATTGGTGGAAGTCCTCTAAGACTATCAGCAACATTTTTGTTTGTTATCTTCATTGCTTCTTCTAGTGTTTTACCTTTTGCAAGATCGGTTATCATTGATGATGTTGATATTGCTGCCGCACAACCCATCGTCTGAAATTTAATATCTTTGATTATTTCTTCTCCCTTCTTATTTTTTGAAACTTTGATATATAACCAAAAAACGTCTCCACAGACTGAGTTTCCTAGTTTACCAACCCCATCTGCATTTTTTATTTCGCCCATATTGTGTGGGTTTAGGAAATGCTTTTTAACCTCGTTCGTGTATGTTGTATTCTTTGCATCCATAATTAATCTTTCCCATCTACATATTTGCAAACAATATATCCATCTTTATTCACAAAACAATCATTTGGTAGTTTGTATTTTTTATCAATCTTTTTAAGATCTTTTTCTTTATAACTTGATCTAATTATTTGAACATTCTTTTTTTTATTTATAAAGTCACAATCAATATATGGTTCTGCTTTCCCGATAGGTAATATTATAATATATGCTGGATTTGCTCTTCCCGAAAGGTTCCCTGCTCTAAACCACCTTTTTATTTCAATTCCTTTTTGTATACTTGTTCTAAAACATTCTGTTCCAAGTGTGTTTGCACAATGATAAAGATAATGATTATCAATTCCTATTTCTCTTAATTTACTGAATAAGTTATATAGATCTTGTTTTTTATCATTTATTCCTTTTAGCAATACTGATTGATTGTATATTTTAATCCCTGAGTTAATCAGTTTTTTACAAGCATTTATTGTTTCTGTACTTAGTTCATCAACATGGTTGAATTGGCAAGACATTTCAACTTGTTTATTTGTTTTTTTCAAAATAGCTAACAATTTTGTATTTATTTTCCCTGGGTCATACATTATACTCCTAGTCCCTATTCTAATTACTTTCACTGTATCCATTTTGTTTAATTTTTGTATAATGTAATCTAATTTATTGATATCCATTAGTGGATCTCCACCAGTTATCAAAACCTCTTTTATCTCTGTATTTTTTGATATATAATTAATTGCTTTATTAATATCTTGGTAACTCATGGCTTTGTCTGATTTTGAAATATAATCTTTTCTTATGCAATGTCTGCAGTATGCTGGACACTGTTTTATTGGTAGCAATATACACCTATCTTTATACATTCTTTCTAGCCCATATATCCCTGTGTTTATTTGCCCAACCCATGGTCTAGTTATTCCTGTGTTGTTTAATTCTCTTACATCAGGAAAAAATTGTTTTTTAATATTATCTGATTTTTTAATGAGTTTTATTAAATGAGGTGTTAATTTAACAGGATATCTATCTATTACTTTTTGTAATTTGTTTTTTTCAGCAGGACTAATTTTTGTATCTGTGATTTTAGCAAATTCATTTATGTTTTTTATATCCATAATTATCACTTTTATTATTTTCTCTTTTTTGCAAGAGGGGACATTCTTGTTAATTTCTCAACAATTGGTTTTATTTCAGAAAGAACATATTTAATATCCTCTTCAGTTGTTTCTATTCCTATCGTCATCCTAAGTGCACCATTAGCGATCTCTGGGTCCACACCTATTGCTTTGATTACGTGGTTTTGCGATAGATTGTGAGAAGAACAGGCTGACCCTGTTGAAACATAAATTCCTTTGAAATCAAGATGCAAAAGAATGGATTCTCCTTCAATATATTTGAAAATAATATTAATATTATTACATAATCTTTTATTTCCTGTTGGTCCATTTAATGAACAGTTAGGTATTTTTAGAAGTCCATCAATAAATATATCTCTTAATTTTTCCATTTTTCTAACATCTTTATCTTTAATAACATCAATAGCTTCTGAAAAACCAATTATTCCAGGAACATTAAGTGTTCCACTCCTTAAATTGTTTTCATGCCCCCCACCATGCAATAGAGGAGTAATAGTTAGTCCTTTCTTAATAAGTAAAGCTCCCACTCCTTTTGGACCATATATTTTGTGTGCATTAACTGTAATCAAATCAATATTATCATTTTCTAAATCAATTGGAACCTTTGTAAAACTTTGACAAGCATCTGTATGAAGTACAGTTCCCTTTTCATGGCAAACCTGTCCTATTTCTCTTATGTTTTGAATAGTTCCTATTTCATTGTTTCCATGAATTATGGAAACCAAAATTGTATCTTTTCTTATTTTCTTTCTTAAATCATTAATATCAATAAAGCCTTCTTTGTTTACGTTAAGATATGTAACTTCGTATCCTTGTTCCTCTAACCATTTAGCAGAATTAAGAATACAATCATGTTCTATCTTTGTTGTGATTATATGTTTTCCTTTACTTTTGTTTGCAAACGCAATTCCTTTTAATGCAAGATTATTGCTTTCTGTTCCTCCAGATGTGAAGATTAGGTTGTAATTGTTTGCATTTAATTTTTGTTTAATTTTCTTTCTTGCAGTTTCAATATCCTCGTGTACGTTTGTTCCAAAAGAGTGCATGCTAGATTCATTTCCATACTTTTCAGAAAAGTATGGTTTCATTTTAACAAAAATCTCTTTTGCAAGAGGTGTTGTTGCTGCATAATCTAAATATATTTGCTTCATAGGTTATCATTATTTACTTTTTACATAGTTTGCAGTTTCCTCTACAGAAATTATCCTGATGTGTTTCTAGTATTCTAAGAATTGGTTTAATTGTTTTTGTATTTAATGAATAAATGATTTGCTTACCATCCCTTCTCTTAAAAACAATATTACAATCAGAAAGAACCTTGAGAGAATGACTAATCTTTGATTGTTCAATCTTTGTTATTGAAGATATATCATTAACACAGAGACTCTTAGAATAGAGTGCACTAATTATTACCCATCTTGTGTTGTTTGAAATAACTTTAAAAAAATGATATGAATTTGCGTTCATATGTATACATACACATATATATATTTAAATGTGTTTATTTATTAAGAATGAGTGCTTTTGCTTTTTCTAGATCTCCCTTTTCTAAGAGTTCATAAAGAGTTTGGTAATCAAAATCTGGAGATAGCTTTGTTTGCCTTATTTGTTCAATAAATATCTCCTTTGTTATCTCTTCAATGTTTCCTCTATTTTTTTCAAGTTCCTTTAGTTTATCTATACTATCTTTTAAAATCTTTTCTTCAATATGGTTTGCAAAAGATAGATAAAATGTTGGATAAACTATTTCAAACTTCTTTAAATCAATATCCTTTGAAAAAAAACCACTTTCCAAATCTCCCTTTATTCTAATTCTTACAAAAGGATCTTTCTTATGTTCTTTTAGCTTTATTTTTTCAAGCTCCTCATTTACTTTTGCTTCAATATCTTTTGGATTTGATTTTTTAAAAGAAAGATCAATATATATGACTGGTCTTGTTTCTTTAAGTTCACTAAATCTTAGTTCTTTTGTTTCTGTGTCAAGGATGTAGAATCCCTTTGGAGTATCTGATTCTAGCTTTTTATTTTGAGTAGCAATGGTTGAACCTGGCATAATAAAGGTTCCACCCTGTTCAAGCTTTTCAAGAGCTTTCCAATGAAGGTGGCCATTAACTATTAAATCAAATCCACTAGGGAGATTAGCAAGTGTTAAAATGTTATCATCATCAAATGGAAGAAATTCTTTAAATGATTGATGAATAAGAAGAATATTATAATTGTTAGGTGTAGGTGTTGGGTTCCATTTCTTTAAAACCTCTAAAGCATATTTATCTGGAATTCCAGACAACCCAAACACACTTATATTATTAATTGTAAATAAATCTCCATGTAGGTACTTAATAAAGCCCATTACCTCTAGGAGTTCAATTGTGCTCTTATATTCCTTTCCTCTGTATTCATGATTTCCAGGAATACCTATCATTGGTATCTTTAGGATTTGATCTCCAATCTTGAGATTTAGTTTATTTTCTATTTTTACTTTATTTAATAAATTAATTGCTTCAAAAAAAACTTCGGGGGTAGGTGTTTGCTTATCAAATAAATCTCCAGAAACTAAAATCAAATCAATCTTTTCTTCTTTCATTATTGTGAATGCTTCCGATAGATGAGTAAATGAATCAATTTCTAGTTTTGGATCTCCCCAAAGGTATCCAAGATGCCAATCAGATGTTATTGCTATCTTCATAAAATCTCTTTTTTTGTTTTAAAGGGTAACAAATATAAATACGTCTATAATTAAATATATATAGTAGTAACTTAATATAATAGTTATGCCTCGGTGGCAGATAGGCTATGCATCCGCCTGCAGAGCGGAAGAGTGGGGTTCGATTCCCTACCGAGGCTTTTAATTTAAAACAATGAAGTTTCAATATTAAATTGAAAGCAAGTTCTTTAATATTTCTTTTTCTTGTTTGTGTATTATTTCTTTGTATCTTATTTGATCTTTATTCACAAGAACAGCATTTATTTTTAATTCAACCAGATTTTTAATTACTTCTTCTGTGTAATCATTTTTAATGTCAAAGATTCTTTGTATCTTGCTATTTTTACACATACTAATTACTGCTCTTAGTTTATCGAAGTAATCTATCTCTGGAACATCAAACACAATAAAATCAGAGCCTGCCTCAAGATACTGTTTTAATATGTGTGGTTTATTTAAATCATTTATTGATACTCCTGTTTGACATTCAGTTTCTTTTTTAACAGAATTAAATTCCTCAGTTGATTTTATATTTTCTATAATTATGTTTATATTTTTGTGTTTCTTATTAATATCAATCAATGCTTCTATTTCTAAATGTGATAGGTTTTCATCAACCAAATTATCTTGGTGTAGATTTAATAAATAATAGATGGTTTTATCTGGTAATGCCATCATTAATGTTTTTATTTTTTTACTAAGGTTAGGAATTACCTGTTCTTTGTTAGTTAGCATTGTATATATTTCATCACTAGTAAACAATGATTTGAAATTAATTAGAAGACCATTAACATCTGCGAAATTAACTTCACTTAATTCTGTTGGTTTTCTTAATTTAAAAATTATTTTTGTAATTGTTTCTGGATATTCTGGTTCTCTTTCTTGTATTTCTCCAATTATTGTTGAAATATCTTTCTCTTCTTGTATTTCTTTATATGCTGCATTTACACTTCCTACTGGCTTTAGTCCAGTAAGAGCATAAACTGCACCAGTTGTTCCATTAATTTGGATATAATCCCCATTCTTCAAAGTAGTGGTTGCTTTTCTAGTGTTAACAATACAGGGTAATGAATATTTTTCAGCAACAAGAGCGGCATGGCAAATAGCAGATCCAACATCAGTAATTATTCCACAGCCATCCTTAATAATATCAGTCATGAATCCATTAGTCATTTTTGTTACAATTATTGTTTTTTCATTTATGTCCTTCAGATCTGTTTTAACATCTTTGATAATTTTAACATATCCGTTTGTAACCCCTGAGAATACAGGAACTCCTTCAAGAACAAGATCTTTCTTAAAAGCATCTATTTTTTCTTGAAAATATACTTTTTTCTTTTTCTTTGCTTCTTTGATTTTACAATCTAGTGGATCTGCAGAAATAATGAAAATTTCTGCTTTTTCAAAAGCCCAATCAATACAAAATGCACATTTAAATTGGGATTCTAGTTTTTTCGCTAATGATGTTAACTCTTTTAGGTATGCTGTTTCTAATTTTTGTTTATCCTGGTCTTTCTTTTCAATATTCTCTTTAACTGTTTTTCCAAGAACTCTTTTCAGTTGCCATTCTTGAGGTGCTTTGTTTTTTTTAATAACATCTAAATTTTTTTTTGACATTTCATAATGATCTGGTGTTATTTCCTTAACAATTGTTGATCCACCAATTCCCCAAACAGCTTCAATAATTGTGTTCTTTTCTCCAACTTCTTTACTTGTGATCATTATTCCAGATATTTTTGCATTTACCATTTTTTGTATAATAATGCACACTCCGATTTTCGTAAAGTCTAATTTTCTTTCATGTAGATACTCTAAAACTTCTGGAGAAAACATTGTAAAATAACATTCTTTAATGTGTTGGATTACGTTATCAAATCCCTTTATATTTAAATATCCACATTGTTTTTCTAAATAATCTAAATCAGTTTGTGAAACCTCTTCAGAAGTAAGTGATACTCTCACAGCAACGAAATCATCTATTTTACTGTTAAGCCAACCAACTTTTGTTTCCCCAACCTTGTTATACATTTTTTCAAGATCAGATCTTAAATCATCTGTTTCTTTATTTTTAAAAAATAGTTTTCTAATTTCATTAGATTTTAATTGAATATCATTTCTGCTTTTGTAATCAATTGTTCTTATAATTTCTGTGATTCTTTCCTTAAGATTATTTTGTTGAAGATAACTATAGTATACTTTTGAACTAATTGCAAATGCTCGCGGAATTGCATATTTTTCTCTTGTTAGTTCAGCAAGGTGTGTTGCCTTATAACCTAAAGTGTATACATCATTGTCATTGATTTCTTTTAGCCATTTGATTAGTTCTTCCATATTTTATCAATTTATTTCACAAGTTTTTAAAGCAGAAAAATATAAATATATTGTTTTTCACTATTATAATATATAGAAACCTATTTATACTTTATTGGTTCGGTTAATGTGTAAAAATTCCAAAAGACCAACCTAAACCTCAAAAAGAGTTAGGTTTAAAAGAGCTATCCACCGAATATATCTGGAAAAGTATACTTAATTAACGTGCTGCTATGCTGAAATATAAAAAAAATGAAAATAATTTGCAAATCTATATCATTATTGGTTTATTAGCTATTATTGCGCTTTTGATTTTTTCCATTAATTCACGAATAAATAAATATGATGAATTATCCTATGATTATTATACATTAGAACTAGATAACAATAAAAATATTCAACTAAATAGCGATTATAATAGTTTACTAATTAATGAAATTAATAAGTTTATTGATTTGCACTCTAAGTATCTTGTTTTAGAATATGATAATTTTGTAAATATAGAAAAAATAAAAAATTTAACAAAAGACAAAAACACACTTACTGCTGACTAT
This sequence comes from uncultured archaeon, assembly GCA_964496765.1. Classification (GTDB taxonomy): domain Archaea; phylum Iainarchaeota; class Iainarchaeia; order Iainarchaeales; family CSSED10-239; genus JBAWVI01. The sequence goes on from CAZCAP010000003.1 coordinate 40,734, forward strand.
AATACACTTAGTAATGAATATACTTCATTAATGACAGAAATTAATACATTTAAAACACAAATAACCCAATCAATGGATTGGTTTAAAGCTAACTCAACAATAGATGATATTAGTGATTCTGATAGATTAAAATCACACCTACGTACCTGTGTTAGTTGTAATGAAGAAACATGTATAATCAAAACAGCGTGCATTGATTGGTTTGTAAATGAAAGAAAGTTCAATTTAAAGTACGCAGATGATAATACAATTTCGAATAAGGAAGACAAACTTCAATCTCTAGATTCTTTTTTATTGAATGAAGCAGGAGATTGTGAAGATTATTCTTTATTATTCACTGCTGAAATAAAATATTTGGTGGATTATATAATTGTGGAAAGGCAAAGAACACCAGTGATAGAAGCAATGATTAAAACAAACACAACAGTTGATTATAAAATTGTTGGAGATTGGTATTATAATGAAGGTATAGAAGCCTATCCTTTAGATAAAGATTATATTTATCCAACAGTTGCCTGTGGTGATTTATTTGACCCCCAAACTAATGAATATAATGGTCATTGTGTGATAATGATTACAAATAAAGATATTGATTCTGTTTCTGATTTATCTAAATTAAATAAAATTTATTTAATTGAACCTCAATTTGGGGATTTTATTGGTTTTGCTAAGTATGATGGAGTAATAAAAACAGATGATAATTCAAGAATTGATTTACTTATTACTAAAAAAGATCTTTATATGCACGAATCAAGATTTTATGTTAATTCAAATTATACTAATGCTAATTGGTATGGCTATGAGACCTTTTTAAATGAGATAAATAGTATCCAAAAATAACCTAATTTTGCTTGGACACGCACCCCCCCGAAAAGGATATATAAACTAACATTGTATATATTTATGATAGAAACCAGAAGTTAACCTAACTTCTTGGAAACTGAATTGTGAGGCGAGAAACACAAGAAATAAAACGCAAAATATAAAGAAAATATAGGAAAAAGGTGAATATACATGAGTAGAGTAAATAAAAAACAAGACGAAGAGTATGTAGAAACTTCTGAAGACATTAAAGAAGTAGAAGATACAGATACAAATGAAGATGATTTTTCTGAAAAAAAGAAAAAATTAAAGATAGATGATGATATTATTGATAAAATTAAACCAAAAGACATATCTGATCTTCCTGGAATCGGAGCTACTTCTGCAGAGAAACTAAGAGCAGCAGGATATGATACCTATGAAGCAATTGCTGTTGCCTCACCAATGGAACTTGTTGCTGTTGCAGGTCTAGGAGATGGAACTGCAATTAAAGCAATTAAGGCAGCTCGTGATTCTCTTGAAATGGGTTTCGAATCTGCTGAAAAGATATTAGAAAAAAGAAAAACAATCTCAAGAGTATCAACTGGTTCTGAAAACATTGATGAACTTCTTGGTGGAGGAATTGAATCCCAATCAATCACAGAGGTTTATGGTAAGTTTGCTTCTGGTAAATCACAATGGTGTTTCCAACTATGTGTAATGGCTCAAATGCCTGTTGATAAGGGTGGGCTTGGTGGAAATGTATTGTATATAGATACAGAAAACTCATTTAGACCAGAAAGAGTACAGGACATTGCAAGATATAGAGGAATGGATCCTGAAGAGGTTGTTAAGAATGTATTTGTTGCAAGAGCATACAATAGTAATCACCAAATGCTTCTTGCTGAAAAAGCAGCTGAGCTTATTAAAGAAAAAAATGTTAAATTATTAATTGTTGATTCTTTGATGGGGCAGTTCAGGTCAGAGTTTACTGGAAGAGGAACGTTATCCGACAGGCAACAGAAGATTAACACACACATGCGCCTTCTTCAGAAGTTATCTGAATTATATAATATTGTAATCTTTGTAACTAATCAGGTTATGTCAAGGCCAGATGTATTATTCGGAGATCCAACTGATGCAGTTGGTGGTAATGTTGTAAAGCATGCTTCAAAAACAAGAATTTATTTAAGAAAGGGAACAGGAACAAAGAGAATTGCAAAGCTTGTTGATTCCCCAGGGCTCCCTGATGGAGAAACAGTATATAACATCACAGAAGATGGTGTACTAGATTAAAGGTGAAGGATAAACTTCCTTCTTCTTTTCTTCCTTTTTATATGCCGTAAGAGGTTCAAATCCCCTCTGGAGCTGACTGCACAAAACCCCCTAATTTGTGCACTCGAAACACACATTTAAAAATATATTTATTCATATATATAATATGGATAAACAATATTTAGAACAAATAGTTTTAGATCAAAAGGAAAGATTGTCTAAACTGAAAGATGGGTACCCAAGAAACAAACTTGCGGATTTATCTGATTTAATAAAACATAAAATAAACATAGTTGTGACGGGTCATAGAAGAAGTGGTAAATCCACATTTTTATTACAATGGATGAATAAATATTATAATTCTGATTTTTATTATTTAGATTTTTCTGATGAAAGGTTAGTGGATTTCAAAACAACTGATTTCCAATTATTATATGAAATATTTTTAGAACACTTTGGAGAAAAAAATATTTTTTATTTTGATGAATTACAAGGAAAGAAATATGATTGGAATAAATTTGTAAATAGACTCTACTCCGAAGGGAAAAGATTTTTTATAACTGGTTCTAATGCCGATTTATTAAGTAAAGAAATATCCACTTATTTAACTGGTAGGCATTTTGATATAACGATATACCCTTTTTCTTTTAAAGAATACTTAGGGTATAATAATTTTAATAAAAATTATAAATCAACATCTGGTAAAGTAGAAGTTATAAAATATTTTAATAATTATATAAAACAAGGTGGTTTTCCAGAAGTTATTGTTTATAAAACTACAGATATATTAGATAATATATACCAAGATGTAATAAATACAGATATTTTGAATAGGTATGATATAAAAGAGGATACTGAATTTAAAAAAATGACTTTGTTTTTAATATCTAATTTTGGGAGAGAATTTTCATATACTTCTTTAAAGAACAATTTTAATTTAGGCAGTACTCATACAGCTATAAAATATGTGTCTTATTTAACAAATACCTATTTGTTATTTGAATTAACCAAATATGATTATTCTTTAAAAAAGCAGGATACTTATTCTAAAAAGATATACTGTATAGACACTGGTTTGGTAAATAAGATTTCTTTTAATTTTTCAGAAAATATAGGTAGATTATATGAAAATTTAGTATTTATAGAATTAAAAAGAAGAAATAAGAATATTTATTTTTGGAAAGATAAATTGGATTTAGAAGTTGATTTTTTAATTGTGGAAAAAAATAAGGTAGCTTCTCTAATACAAGTAACTTATGATATAAGTAATCTTAAAACTAAAGAAAGAGAAATAAAAGGTTTGCTTTCTGGATTAAATGAATTTAAGCTTAAAGAAGGAATAATAATAACAAAAGATTTAGAAAAGGAAGAGAAAATAGATAATAAGATAATTAAGTATATTCCCATATGGAAGTGGTTATTGGAATAATCTTCTTGAATTAGAACCACTAAGATATATTTAAATATATGTTATGCCATAATATTTGCACTAACCTCCCTGTCATTGTCGCGAACAAGGGTAGGTGTACTAACCTATTTTTATGACGTGGATAATTTCATATTATTTATGGTTAGGGTAACAATTAAAATCAGCTTTGTTACCCCAACAACTTTGTATTACTCAAATATGATTAATATTGCCGATATTTGTTAGTTGTGAGTAATACATAATAAATTAGAGTTTTTTATAGGGCAAAACCAGGAGCTTTTTCACTTTAGGGTAGAAGCTCCTCTGGAGCTAGTAATTTTCAAAATAAGTTAACTTTTTTTTCGTTTTAGATCTAGTCTTTTGCTATATTTGTATTCCCCTTTGTGAATACCCATTTTTGTTTTCTTTTGATTATCTCTATATTTTATTACTCTATCTTCTCTGTATTGTTGTAAATCATTGGAAATAACTCCTGGTCCACCTATGCACCCACCCTTGCAAAAAAGAATGTCTATGAACTTGATTTTTTTGTTTTTTTCCATTTCTTTTACTGCCCATGCAATGTTTTTTGGACCATCTACAATTAACACTTCATCAGGAGATAAGATATTTCTCACATGCATTGTTTCAGCAACTGCTCCAGATAATGGGTAAATTTTTGTATAGTCATTATACACTTTATCAAAATCTATATCTTTTGTTTTAATATTTGATTTTTTAAATAATTTGTTTTTTTTAAAATAGTTTATAATTTCAACAAGTTCTGAAAAGGTAATTGCAAAATCTATATCTTTTTTGTTGTTGATTGCTTCTTGTTTTTTTGCTAAACAAGGGCCAACAAAGATTCTTTTTTGGTTTGGAAGCTCTTTTTTTAAATATCTGCCCATTATAACCATTGGTGATGCAATCTCAATAAGTTTGTTTTTGTGATGTGGATATTTGTTCTCAATTACTGTTATAATTGTTGGGCAGTTCGAACAAATAAATTGTTTTTTATCTTTTTTTTTAATGCTTTCCTTAATTATCTCGTGATATTTTCTATTAATAAGCTTTGCTGCAAAGGTTAGTTCTACAATCTTATCAAAACCAATCCCCTTGAGGTCAAAAAGAATGTCAGGATATTTAAAATCAACAGGAAAAGAAGGAGCAAGAAGGCAAACACACTTCTCAGTTTGTAATGTGTTAACAATATCTAATAAATCTTTATTCATAGTTTATCTATTTTATAAATTTATTATATTTACTCTTCTTATTTTTTAATAACACAATTCTTGATTGTGGCACATCATCAATAATTTTAAAAAGCTTGGATTCTTTTTCAAGAAGATGTGCATAGTTAGATACATCAGTAAAACTTGGCATATTATCTATTTTTAAATTATTTCTTGATTCTCCAAGAAACATGTATGATTTTACTTCAAGAAAATCTGCATTACTTTTCTCAAATAGTTTAATGTATTTTTTAACATATACAGGATTATCATTAAGTCCTTTAATTAAAGTAAACCTAATTACTCTTCTTGTTTTTAATTTTGAAACAATGGTCATGGTTTTAAGTAATCTTTCCCAGGCATTCTTTATTTTTGGTCTATTTATTTTTTTGTGGGTTTCTTTGTCTGGTGCAGAAACAGAAATATATAATTGAGTAGGAAGTGCTTTTTCCTTTTCTAGTTTTTTAAACATCTTTGGTTCTTGCCCATTTGATACAAGGAATATACTTTTTATTTCTTTTTTGGTTTTAAGATATTTAATCATTTCTGGTAAATGAGGATAGATTGTAGGTTCCCCAGCAAGAGATATTGCAACATGACTTGGAATAACTGATTCCTCAAGTAATCTTTTGTTGGAACCATGATATCCAAAAAATCCAGAAAGCAGTTTTTCACGTTCTTTAAATAAACCATCAATTATTTCTTTTGGGTCATCAAGTTTTTCTTTTATTTCTGGATGTTTCATATTTTCTGCTGGTCTCCAACAAAAAACACAATTTTGATGACACCAGAGTACTGCTGGGGTTATTTGAGCACATCTATGACAATCAACGTTATAGAATCTTTGTTTATAGCATACTCCTTCGTTTCTTAGTGCTTTTTTGTTCCATTCACATATTTCTACAGCAGAATGAGATCCAAAAATACCATAGTGTTTGTGTTTTAAATCTTTAAAAACTTCCTCTTTATTCATATTTGTTTTCCTAGAGTAAATTAAAATAGTATTACTATATATAATATGATAGAAATTATTTAAAATAGGGTATGTTTTTAAATACATTTGTGTATTTATATATTATTTTATGGTGATAAATAAAGTGGTGATATTTTGAAAAAGAAAATTACAAAAACAAAGATTAAAAGACCTATTGCAAAAGTGGCTAGGAAGAGTTCAAAAAAAGTAATCCCACACAAATCTATCAAAAAGCATGTTTTAGTAAAGCCTGTTGAACATATTCCATTGAAACCAAAACTTGAAAAATTGCACGTTAAGCATAGAGGACTTACAAAAACGCAAAAATGGTTATTTTCTGGGGTAGTGTTTCTTGTGATCATTATTATACTTCTTGCGTTTCTAATACCACCAACTACTTTTGTAAATCCAGTAATTGATGAAAATATAACCACTGATTCAATAGACACTAATTTTTCACCAATAGATTCCAATCAGGTAATGAGTATTGAGCAATTTCAAAATATTTCTTTAGATCTTCAACAGAGGGTTTATGGTGAAATAAAATCAGAGCAACAAAAGATTATTGCATCACACTATCAGGAGCTTGGCCTTAATTCAGAACAAATAAATTCTTGTGTTTATTTAAATGATTTCACAAGATCTGATGTTAATGTTGAAAATTCAAAAATATTATTGAAGATCCAAAAGGACACATATATTGCTCCAATCCTTGGAATATCAGAAGCACCAGGTATGTTTGTTAATGGTTATTATTTATCAGGAGAACCAACCTATGCTCAACTTAAGGAAAAAATTGATTTTGCATTAGCTGATAGCCCTATTTCTTGGAACTATGATAATAATAATTATGTATCTAATACAATAGCAAGTCCAACAATCACTATTATCTACAATGAAGACCATGAATTAATTAAAAATAAAACACTAGATTTTATTAATTACCTAAAAATATCTGAATCATTAACACCAGAGCTTAGATCTTTCTTTACTGATTTGTTTAAAGAAATTCCAGTTAATTATTATTCATACACATCAACAAAGGGAATTAATCTAATTGAGGCACTTGATATTCAGGTAATTCCTGTTATTTATATTGAAGGAGATATAAGTCAACTTCAGGTTATTTCGAATGTAAATAATAATGAATTGTTTTCATATCTTTTCCTAAAAACAGATGCTGGTGGATATATATTAAACCAGAAAATTGCCTATGATATACTTGTAACATCAAAAATTGATTCAGTACATCAGATTATAGATTACTCATTAATTGCAGATAAGGATGATTATATAATTGGAAATAAAGATGCAAAGGTTACACTTTATTTATTCTCCAATTATGATTGTCAGGCCTGTGCTGATTTTGAAAACACAAATTTAAATAAATTAATGACTGACTATGTTAACACAAATAAAATAAAATTTGTTAAAAAGGACTTTATTGTTCGTGAGATGGCTTCTCTCTATCCAACTATATTTGTGAGATGTGCACAGGAGCAAAATAAATATCTTGAAACAAATAAATTGTTATTTGATTTGAGTGCTGAACTTGGAACTGATGGATTTGTTAAAACTGTTATGGATAGACACCAATCAGAGATAGATTATCTTACAACTGAGTATCAAAAGATAATTGATGCCCAAAAGAAATGAATTAATTTCATTTCTTTTTAATTTTTTAATAAGAAATACCTCTTTTTAAAGTTTCTTATTCTTATATTATATAGTGGGCCCGTAGCCTAGTGGATAGGGCAACAGCCTTCTAAGCTGTAGGTCGTGGGTTCGAATCCCACCGGGCTCGCTTTTAATTTCGTTTTAATTAAATAAGGGAATAATGTGGAAAAATGATTGATTACAAGTTAGAGTTTGCAAAGCTTCTAGAAAAAGCAATTTTAAAAGATGAATTTGATTCCTTTAGATTAATTGCATTAATTGAAAGACCACCAGAAAAAGCAATGGGTGATTTTTCTTTCCCAACATTTACTTTAGCTAAAGTTTTTAAAAAAACACCTATACTAATATCTGAAGAATTTGTAAATAAATTAAAAGAAGATGAAGGTACGTTTATTTTTTCTTCTGTTGCTGGTTATATAAATGCGAAAATAAAATCAGAACTTTTATTCTCAGAAATAATAACAGAAGTAATTTCTAAGGGTAAAGATTATGGAAAACAAGAGCTTGATAGTAATCAATATGTTATTGATACATTTAATGCTAATCCTCTAAAGGTATTACACATCGGGCATCTTAGAAATATAGTTACTGGTGATGCAATCTATAGATTATTAAAGTTTGTGGGTGCTGATCCAATTCCAGTATCCTATGGAGGAGATATAGGTACTCACATAGCTAAATGGTATTGGTATTATCAAAAACTAACTCCCGAAGAAAAGAATATTCCAAAAAAGAACGTTTCTAAATGGTTTGGAAATATATACATCAAAGCTGGACTTCTTTTAGAAACAAATGAAGAGGTTTACAAGAAAGAAATAGATGATCTTCAGGTTAGGATTATGAATGATGAAGCTCTTCAAAATGAAATAAAAATACTAGTTAAAGAAAGTCATGATGCATATATGGAAGTTGGTTGTGAACTTGGAGTTTATTTAGCAAATAGCTTCTTTGAATCAACTGCAGAAAAGGAATTCATGGAAATGAAGGATTTTTTATATAATAACTATAAGGATTTATTTATTGAGAGTGAAGGTGCAATTGTTGCGGATCTAAAGGACCCAGAGCTTGGTAAATTCATATTAATTAAACAGAATGGAGCACCTCTCTATGGTGCAAAAGATATTGGGCTGGTTAAATTAAAGATGAAGGCATACCCTAATTGCCATGATTTTCTATATATCATTGCATCTGAACAGGATTTTTATCTAAAGCAATTATTTGCATTATTTAAATTAATTTATCCAAATACAAATCATCAACACATTAGTCATGGGCTTATAAATAGTTTAGAAGGTAAAATGAAATCAAGAGAAGGCAGTATAATTCTCTATGAGGATTTTAGAGATGAACTTTTTTCTCGTGTCAAGGATGTGTTAGTGGAAAATGGTCTTGATATTGATGAAGAAATTGTTAAGGATATTTCCTTTGGAGTAATTAAATTTGAGATGTTGAAAATAGGTGTTAATAAAAACATAGTATTTGATATTGATTCTGCTCTTGATTTGCAAGGAGATTCTGCACCCTATATACAATATAGTGGAGTGAGAGCGAAAAGCATACTTAAAAAAACAGGAAATACAACAATTAAGATATCTAAGAATGTTGGACAAATTGATTTTAAACAAGAAGAAAGAGATCTTCTATCTGAAATCAGTTTGTTTAGGGAAAAGGTTGAAGAGGCCCATAGGGAATACAAACCAAATGTGATTGCTACCTATTGTCTATCTTTATCAAGAAACTTTAATAAATTCTATGCAGCTTGTCAGGTTTTAGATGAGGATGAGCTAATTAAAAATAATAGGTTATTATTAACAAAGACCTTTTTAATTACCCTAACAAATGCTCTAGCAATACTTGGAATAAACATTCCTGATAGGATGTAATTTTGGTGTGATTTATTTTGAAAATGAAAACTGAATTTACTGATTTTATATTTGAGGAAATCATAGATAAAGAACCAATTGACAATCTAGTTAATACATTAACTTCTTTATCAATTAAAACTGTTTATGTGATGAGAGAAATTAAAAATAAATCTGATTTAGCTTTAGAATACATGCTTCCTCCATCTACCACTATTAATTTCAAAAAAGCATACTTATTCTATGATATTTCTTTAATTCCATTTTTCAAAACTAGGAATGAGGATGGAAATAAACCATTAATACTTGCCTATGGTGGAGATGTTAAAAAAAACTCAATAATTCTTGAAAAAGAAAGAGGGATAAATATATTACTTAATCCACTTTCAGAAAAATTATCCTTTGATACTGCATCAACTAATCTTGCAAAAGTAAATAAAATAATTATTGGGTTTAATCTTAATTTGTTTAGAGATAAACCCTATTCTTCAATTAAACAAGCAAGATTTATAATTTCTTTACTTATAAAAAATAAGATAGATATGAGATTTTGTTCCTGTGCTAGAAGATTGATTGATCTGGTGGATCCACAAATCACTGAATCCCTATTATTAAATTTCAAATTAGAAAAGGAAACAAGTAAAAGATTCCTTATGGGTGGGGGATATTAGATAATATGAACTCAAAGAAAAAGAAGTTGAATGTAATTCCTCCAACATTGAGAGATAAAAAAAGGTATGTTTCATTTAATGTTTCAAGAATAGGACCTGAGATTCAAAATGAAAATGATGTTTTCAGAATAATTATTAAGAACTTTGAAAAAGTTCATGGATTATTTAAATCAGTTTCTGCAAATATAACAATAATCTCATTTAATAAACAAGAAAAAGAAATACTTCTAAGAGTTAATAAGGATAATCTTGATGATTTATTAACTAGCATGTTCTTCCTAAAGGACCAGTTCTCGTTAATTAGCATAAAAACCATTAGCCAAACAATAAAAAAGAGCAAAAAATAATCATTTCTAAGAATTAATTCAATTCTTCTCTTTGTTACACAAAAATCTAATTTAGGTAAGCTTTTTAATGATTATCTCCCATATTATATATTATATAAAGACTATTTTGGTTATTTTAACTAATTTAATTAATTTAAGGAAAAAAGGTGAATAATTTGTTTTCAGTTTCTCAAAATAATAACATGGCACAGGCATATGATAGGTCGATCACAGTTTTTAGTCCTGAAGGACACTTGTATCAGGTTGACTATGCGTCAAAGATTATTGAAAAGGGGTCTCCAGTAGTAGCAATTTCATATAAGGATGGAATTATTATTGTTGCAGACAAGAAAATATTTTCTTCTCTTATAATTCCTGAATCTGTTGAAAAAGTATTTAAGATAGATCAACATGTTTGGGTTGCATGTTCAGGATTAATTGGAGATGGAAGAAGGCTTGTTGATTTTGCAAGACAAATTGCACAGGAGAACAAGACCTACTATGATGATCCCATTGAGATTGAAACACTTGTTAAAAAAGTTGCTTCCATTGTTCAATATTATACACAATATGGAGGAGCAAGACCGTTTGGAGTTTCGATAATTACTGCGGGAATTGATACTCTTGGCAAGCATATCTATGAAACAGAACCAAGTGGAGCAACAACTGCATATAAGGCTGTTGCAATTGGTCAAAACAAACAAAAATTAATGGCACATCTTGAAAAAAATTATAAAGTAAACATGTCATTTGATGATGCACTTAAGCTTGCAATTAAAACTCTTACTTTAAATTTAGAGCCAAAGCAAAAGCTTGAAGCAAATAATATAGAAGTAATAAATATTACAGAAGATGAAAGAAAAGCAATAGTTTCACAGGATAAATATTCTAAGTTGATTTAAACATAAATATGAGATGATGTATTATGCCAGGACCAAAACCAGCAACTAGACCAAAATATAGATTAAAAGAAAATTCAAATTTTTTATTAACAAAGAATTTAGTGAAATCAAGTTCAAAAGTTATTAAAAAAATGAAGGATGTACAAATGAAAACTCCAGAGGGAAGAATTCGTTTGAACAAAACTATTGAGCAATCATCACATGCAAAAGCAACTTTGAGAGATTTTATTTTAAGAGATTATCTAAAAGAAAGACTTAAAAAAGCAAATAAATTATATGTGGAAAAAGTATTTCATGAAATAAATCAAATTCATTTAATTAAAGAAAAATTTATAACTAAAAATAAAGCTAAAGCATATAATGATGTTATAAAAAAAACATTTAAGGATTTAAGAGGATTCGAGAGTGGTTCAGGGAAAAGTGGTAAATTAATTAGAAAGGAACCAATTGCGGATAATAAAATTTGTGAGTATCTTAGAGAAAGAAGAATAATATTAGAACATACAAATTAGTGAACTAAAAATTTTAATGGGTGATGATTATGTTTTATAAGGGTGAAAAAAATAATGGAAATCTAGAAAACACAGTTGTTGCTAAATTTAAGAAAGATGGTCACAATTTTGAAATTTTAGTTTATCCTTTTATTGCATGGGATTATAGGCACAATCATCCTGGAGTCACCATTGAACAAGTTATTGCCTATGATGAAGTATATTCAGATGTTCAAAAAGCAAACACTGCTTCAAAGGAACTATTAATGGAGTGTTTTAATACAGCTGATATTAATAAAATCGCAGAAAAAATAATTAGAGATGGAGAGGTTCAATTAACAACCGCTCAAAAACAACAATTAACAGAAAAAAAAGAAAAAGAAATAATTGATTACATTGCAAAGAATGCACATGATCCAAAAGCAAAAACTCCAATCCCTCCACAGAGATTAATTAATGCTTTTGCTGAATTAAAAATAAAAATAAATCTTAATACTCCAAAAGAAAAAGAAATACAGGAAATACTTGATAAGTTAAAAAGGATTATGCCAATTTCTGTTGAAAAAATAATTGTTGAGGTTGAAGTTCCTGCTCTATATACAGGAAAGGCATCTGCTGTTATTTTCAAATATGAGGTTGCTGAACAAACCTGGTTAGCATCTGGAGATTTGTTTTGTAAAATAAAAATACCAGCAGGAACTAAGCAACAGTTGGTGTCTGATCTAAATAACGTAACCCATGGTAACATCGTTATTAGGGTTGAAGGTGCTCAGTAAATATTTAAAAAAAATAAGAAGGTTATAATTTATGGACAAAAAAATAGTAGTACCAGGAGATTTACTTACTCTTGAAAAAAAAAAGTTAGGACAAAATACCTTTCTTGAGAATGATAAGGTTTATAGTTCAGTTATTGGATTAGTTACTGAAAATACAGAATACATTTCAGTCATTGCATTAAATGGGCCATATCTACCTGTTGTTGGAGATGCAATACTTGGAATTGTTAAATCTGAAATAGTTAATGGATATTTCTTGGATTATCATTCTCCTGGAGAAATATATTTGCCAAAATCCACGCTATCAAAGGAACTAAAGATTGGTTCAGTAATTTTTGCAAAAATTAGAAATATAACTGAATCAGATTCAATTGAACTTGAAAACGTAAATGTACTCCCACAGGGATATATTTTTAATACATCTCCAGTTAAAGTTCCAAGACTAATAGGTAAGAATGATTCTATGTTAAACTTGTTTAAGCAGTATACAGAATCTAGTATTGTTATTGGCAAGAATGGATGGGTTTGGTTTGTTTCGAAAAAACCACAACTACTTGAAAAAGCAATGAGTTTAGTTGTTAATAATTCACAAAAATCAAATCTTACAAATACAATAAAGGAATATCTAGAAAAAAACACAAAATAAAATTATTATAATAAAACTAATAAAATAAAAAAAAGTGATAAAATATGAATGAAAGAATTGATGGTAGAAAGAATGATGAACTTCGCCCAATTAAAATAAAGCTTGGTGTTGTTAAATCAGCAGATGGTTCATGCTATCTTGAATGGGGGAAAAATATTGTTGTTGCAACAGTACATGGTCCAAGACCAATTTTTCCAAAGCACCTAGCAGATGCTGAAAGATCAGTTATTGATTACAGATATAGAATGGCACCTTTTTCTGTAACTGATAGAAAATCACCAGTCCCTGCAAAAAGAGATAAGGAAATATCTCTAGTTTCTGGTAATGCTTTAGAATCAGTAATCCTAATTGAAAAATTTCCAAATACAGTAATTAATATTGATGCAATGATCTTGTCGGCTGATGCTGGTACTAGAGTTGCTGCACTTACTGCTGCAACCCTAGCCTGTGCTGATGCAGGACTTCCAATGAGAGGACTTGTTTCTGCAGTGTCTGCTGGTAGAGCAAATGGAAATCATATATTAGATTTAACAAAGGAGGAGGAAGATGCAGAAGATGCTGTAGATACTGCTGTTGCTGTTCTAATGCCTCAAAAAGAAATTGTTCTTCTTCAAATGGATGGATTTGTTGAAAAGGAAGAATGGAAAAAAATAATAAATATGGGAATTGTTGGCTCAGAGAAGATTTATGATCTTCAAAAGAAAGCACTTCTTGAAAAATACCCTATAGATGGTGATATTAATGAGTGAAACTTTAAAAATTGTAAATTCAGAAAACATACTTTCAAAGATGAAGGAAGGACAAAGACTTGATGGAAGAGGGCTTAATGACTATAGAGATATTGAAATAAAAGTTAATAATATTAAGTCTGCTGATGGTTCATCATGGGTAAGGATTGGGAACACAGAGGTTGTTTGTGGAATTAAGTTTATAATTGGAACTCCCTATCCAGATTCTCCTGATGAGGGTAACATGAGTTTTAATCTTGAGCTAACTGGACTTTCATCACCAGAGTTTAGTACAGGGCCTCCACAGATTGATGCACTAGAGTATGGAAGAGTTGCTGATAGAGCAATAAGACATGCTAATGCTATTGATTTTAAAGAACTTGCGATTATTCCTGGAGAAAAAGTATTTACTATGTTTATTGATTGCTATGCAATTAATGCTGATGGAAACCTAATTGATGCAACAGAAATTGCTGCTCTTGCTGCAATAATGAACGCACACATCCCTAAGCTTGATGAAAAGAATGTAATAATCTATGGTGAGAAGGATAGAAAAATTAATTTGAAAACATTCCCTTTGTCTTTTACTTTTGAGAAGATTGGAGATAAAATTGTTCTTGATGCAACTGAAATTGAAGAGTTTACATCATCAACTAGATTTTCACTAGGGATATACAAAAATACAATCCTTTCTTGCCATAAAAGCAAAGGTGGGGTATTTACATCTGATGAAATTAATTATATGATTGATGTTGCTACATCAAAATATAATGAACTTGAGAAAAAAATAAAAGATGCAATAAAATAATATGATTATTGGAGTTTAAAAAAGTGATTGTTTATGACCACAAAAAAAGTTAAGGTTACTGGTAAGCATGGAGTAAGAGCAGGAGTAGGAATTAGAAAAAAATTTCTTCTTGCTACTACAACTGATAAATCAAAATATGTTTGTCCAAAGTGTGGATTCTTAGGAAAGATATCAAGAACAGCAAAGGGAATCTTTAAATGTTCTAAATGTAAAACAATGATATCTGGTGGAGCCTACAAGCTTAAAACCAATTAAAAGATAATAAATTAATTAAAAAGTAAAGGTGAAAAATAAATGTATACCTGTGCAAGATGTAAAGAAAATTATGAAGAACTTCCGGAAAATAATAAGTGTAGATCCTGTGGGTCTAGGATATTTTATAAGAAGAGAGAACCAATTTTAAAGAAAGTAAAAGCCTACTAGGTAGTTAGAAATGTATGTAACAGTATCCAGAAAAGCAGATAATTCTGTTAAAAAATTCTCTAAATATTTATCTCTTTTCATAGATGATATAAAATACATTCCACGAGGGAAGACTGCACTTAGTAAGATTTTCGAGTCTGCTATATTTCTTGGACACAATTACTTCCTAATCTCCAGAAAACAAGAAAAAGATCAGATTTCACTTTTAGTTTATAAAATAAATTACAAGGAAAAAGCATTTTCCCCAGATAAAGAAATTATTTTTAGAATTCTGGATCTGAATTCAATTCTATCCAAAAAAGAATTAGATAAATTAAAGAAAGAAAATGATTTCACAGATGGAAATAAATTGTTTTATTTTCTAACTAGTAAAAAGAAAGGAGACTATGGTGTTTTCGTTGATGATAAAAAAGAAAGAAGATATTCATTTAAGATGAATGCAAAAGATCTTGGTTTCTTTTTGATTCACATTGAAACAAAAAAATTCAAGGAGATGAAACTTGCTTGATTGGTCAAATCATATCTAATGTAATTCTAATTAAAACAAATGATCCCAATAATCTAAAGAAGCTTCTTGATCTTGAATTTGAAAGGAAGAAATATAATAGATCAGAATCAAAAATCACAATCACAAAAGAAGGACTAAAAATAGAAATAAAAGCAAAAGATATTATTGCATTCAAAGCAACTGTTAATAATTATATTAATATTTTAGAACTAATAAAGAAAACTTATGAGGTGGATTTATGAATAAAGATAAAAATGTAAAAGATAATTCAGGGGCAGTAAATGCCTATAGACAACAATTAATGTACATAACCAATCAAAAACAACAGATGCAGTTTCAATCAAATATTTTAGATTCCACAATAAAGGAACTTGAGACCACTAAAGAAAAAAAGGTTTACAAGGGAACTGGTAACATCTTTATCTCAAAGAATGTGGAAGATGTTTTGAAAGAAACAAAAGAAACAAAAGAAACAATTGGATTAAGAATTAAAAATATTGAAAAACAAGAAACTGATCTTGTAAAAAAATTAAATGAGATTACAAGAAAGGATGATAAAGATAATACAAAAGAAATTGATGATAATGTGGAAGGAATTGCTTAAAATATAAGCAATATCTATTTCAAATAAATTATCTTATTTCCATCTTTTATTTTCTTCTTCTTTGATTTCTTAATTAAATAGTGAATAGTTGATTTTGGGACCCCCAATTTATCTGCAAGATCTCTATAGGAAAAGTCCTTGTGCATTTCAACTATCTTTTGCATTTTATCGATTGGAATATCAATGGGTCTCCCCTGCTCTGTTTTAATATAAAAGTTAATTCCCTTATTCTTTATTAGCTTCTTTGTTCCTTCAGAAATTCTATCTTTTGTTGATTTGGATACTGTCATAGTTTTTATCTTTTTACAAGATAAAAGAATTTTTTGCATGTTCTTTTTAGAAACAGCAACTGTTAAATGTAATTCATCACAATCCTTGTTAATTGATTTGATTCTATGTATTGAGTTTAAACATTCTTTCATATTTTTCTTCACACCTTTATTTTTGTCCAAGAAATATATCTACTTAATTATTACTTATTATCTAACTACAATATATTTATAAATTATATTGTTTTCTATAATACTGTAATATGTATTAGGTATGAGTAAAATATGGAAGCTGCATTTTCGTCCTTTTTAATTTATTTTTCAATAATTGTTTTGTCTGCGACAGTTATGACCTACATATTTAATAGATTACGTCAACCATCAATTTTAGCTTTTATCCTAACCGGAATATTGATTGGGCCAATAGCGTTAGGGGTTGTACCCCACACTCCAGAAATCCTAATGCTATCAAAGATTGGAATAGCTTTTCTTCTATTTTCTGTTGGGCTAGGAACTGATCTCAACACCTTAAAGAAGCTAAACCTAACTGTTTTTATTCTTCCCATAATAAATATTCTAATTATATTTATTTGCATAACCCTATTAAAAAACGTTATTGGTCTAAATCTAATACAATCTCTTTATTTATCTTTGATAATCTCATTTTCTTCAACCATGCTGGTTGCAAAGATCTTAATTGATAACTTTGAAATGGGGTCATTAAATGCTCAAATATGTGTTGGTATTCTGTTAGTTGAGGACCTGATTGCAATCCTAGCAATCCCTATTCTTGCTGATTTTTTAACAATTTCCGCATCCCTTGTGTTAATCGTAATCTTTAAGGTTATACTCTTAATTATTTTTGCATATCTTATCAATAAATGGGTATATCCAAGATTAATTAAACACACCTTCAAATCCACTCAGGGTTTTTTTCTTTTAACAATTGCAAGTTGTTTCCTATTTATTCTAATATCTCAGTTATTAAAGTTTGATATTGCGGTTGGTGCATTTATTGGTGGACTTGCGATATCCATCTTTCCTTATAATCTTGAGATTTCTAATAATATATCCGGAATTAGAAATCTCTTATCAATGATATTTTTTGTATCTTTAGGTATGCAACTAACTTTCAATTTTGCTAGTGGATATTTATTATTAATTGTTCTTTTTATATTTGTGTTTGTTTTAAAACCATTGATTCATTTTATTATTTTAGTTTTTTCTGGTTATGGAAGACGGTTATCAGTTACCAGTTCTCTTTATTTAGCTCAAATATCTGAATTTTCTCTAATTCTTGCAATGCAGGGATTACTATTAAATCATTTAACTAGCGATCAATATTCTGCGATTGTTATTGCTACCTCTGTTTCTATGTTGTTAACTCCATATATAACTGAACATTATGATTCTCTATATAAGTTTGTTAGGCCTTTACTAGGTTATTTTAAAAGAAAAGCATACTATTCAAGAAAAATAGATAAGCTAACTAATCTTTCTGAAAAAATGGAAAATCATTTTATTTTAGTTGGGTCTGATGTTGTTGGAGATGCTATTTTAAAGGTTCTATCAAGGGATAAGCACATTCCAATATTAATAATAGATCAAAATCCAGAAAAGATTGCTCCATTAATTAGAAAAAAAATAAACTGTGTTTGTGGGGATGTGAATAATGACGAAATTATACATTCCATTGGTTTAGATAAGGCAAGATTAATTGTATCAACTGTTCCTAGATTCGATGTAACCATGAGATTCCTAACTAAGGTTAAGTCTATTAATCCAAATCTTAGATTTTATGCAATTGCACACACAAATGAGCAGGCACTTAAGTTATATGAAGAGGGTGCTGATCTTGTTATTTTGCCAAAGGTACTTGAATCAAATTTCCTTTTAGAAAAAATAAATATATTTAACGATAAATTAGAAAATACATCTTTTATCAAGGGAGCATATGTTAGTTATTTGAAAGGGGAAGTTGAACAACCAAAGAAAAAGAAAAAATAATTTAAACTTTGCGAATTAACTAGCAAGGTATATATTTGTATTGGTTCAGAAAATATTTATAATTAATTAAAAGAGAGGAGAATACAATGGCAAAAAAACTAAATTTTAAAGATAAACAATCATTAATAAATTGGATTGTGAGCCACCCCAAAACAGTTGGCACTGTTGTTGGTGCTGGTCTTTCACTTCTTGTTGCAGGAAAACAATTATCTGCTCAAGAACTTGTGGGGATAAGAGATTTATCAATTACTCCTCTTATGGAACCAACAGGTCACTCAATTCATACAAATACTTTCTTCTTAGATAATCTAGATGGTAAAACAAAAGACTTTCTTCAGCAATCTCTTGAATATAGATATGGTGGGGAATTTAAGGGTAGAAAATTAGAAGGAAATTATAATGTTGGAGTAGAAGTTGGATCAAACAATTTTATGATTAATAATAAACTAGTTTCTGATAAACTTTATGAACAAATTCATTTAGTTTTTGGTTTATCAAAAATATTTAATACTCCAATACAAATTAATTTAGGTTATTCTCCAAAGTTTGGAGCAAAGGGTGGAGAGTATTATTTAGATGGAATGCAGTTTGCTGGTAACGTGAAGGTTAAAAGATCAGGAACTGGTGGAGTAATAAATATAAAGGATGGTAAAATTGCTTCCTATGAAGGAATACAGGAAGTAACCTTTGGTAAGAAATTTACTGGAGCATTAAGATTCTATAATGAAGCTGGTAAAAGCATGAAGGATGCATACTATAATGTTTATGGAATTGTAGATATGAGTTCAAAGGAGCATATTTTTATACCATACCTCTCAGCAGCAGCAACCAGAGAAAACTTGAAGAAAGGTCTTGTTGACTATGGACTCGGTATTTTCTTTAAACCATTAACTGGTAAAAAGAAAGGAAGATTCTATGCCTATGCAGAAGTTGGAGTAAATAAAAACAATAAATGGAGTTTTTTTACTAGGTTAAACTATAGAATAACAACACCCGCTGCAAAAGCCGTAAAAGCTGCAAAAGATGTATTATTAAAAGATGCATATGAAAAAAGTGTGAAAGCAAAAGAAAAAGCGGTTAGAGAGAAAACGATTGGTCAAAAGAAAGTAACTGAAAGGAAAAGTATATTCAAACCAAGAAACAACCTGAGACCAAGAGCAAGATAAGTTCAATCTTATCTTCTTTTTATTTCTTTTTAACTCTTATTTTTAAACCTTTTGTAAACTAATTTATTTTGATATTTATGCAGATATTAATTTGTGGGTTTTCTGGTTCTGGTAAGAGCTATCTTGCTGAAAACCTTGGAAAAAAAATAAAATACAAGGTTATTCATTCATCAGCAATCTTTAAACAACTTCAAGCTAAACAAAAAGTAGATTTTTCCAAAACAAATATGAACAAAGGCTGGTATGAACTATCTAATTTTGACAATGTAAGAAAAAAAGATGAATCTCTTGATAAATGCCTTGATAAACATCTTCTTGAACTTATAAAAAAAGAAAAAAATATTATAATTGATTCATGGACTCTTCCATATCTAACAAAGAAAGGAATTAGAATTTGGTTAATAGCAGGAAAGGAAGAGAGAGCAAAAAGGTTATCATTGAGAGATAAGATCTCCTACAAAGAAGCAATTGATGTTGTTAAAAAGAAGGATGCCTTTTCCATTAAGCAATATAAGAAACTTTATGGATTTAAGTTTGGAACCAATCTAAGAACCACTTTCGATTACAGAATAAACACAAATAGGCTAACAATTCCAGGCGTTTGTGATGAAGCCTATAGATTAATAAAAGAGAGATTAAAGAAATAAGTTAATTTATTCTCTTTTTCTTTCTAGTTCTCTTACTATCTCTTCACTAGATTTTGCTTTTCCTAGAATACAATCTTTGTGAACACTAGTTCCATGAAAATCTGAACCCGCTGTTTCCACTAAATCTAGATCTTTACAAACAACTCTTATTCTATCTATTAATTCGTGGCTTTCTTCTCTGAGATCCTCAGGAATTGAACCTTTTGTTTCTACACCAACAAGACCATACTTTGAAAGCTTAACAATAAAATTCTCAATACTTTCCTTTTGATCAGCTCTTAATAACCATGGATGAGGAAGAACAGAAACCCCACCAGCAATCTTGATTGTCTCAATAACCTTCTTTGCTTTTAGGGGTTCAGTATCTAATCTAACTTTGATCTTTTTAAGATATTTATTATAAATGTCATGAACGCTTGTTCCATATCCTCTTTCTATTAAAACTGCTGCAAGATGAGGAAGCATTGTTTGATGGCAATGCATTTTTTTCGCGTAGTCATCAACCTCATGGAAATCAACATCAACATTTAGGTCTGCTAACCCTTCAATCTTTCTCTTTAGATGCTCAAGCTTGTTTTTTTGATTAACCTCAAGCAATGCATTTAACTCTGGTGATGCGATATCAATAAAGTATCCAAGTATCTCTACCCCATACCCCTGAATCTCAACTCCAGGAATTAATTCCATTCCAATTTTCTTAGCATATTTGATACCCTCTGGTAATCCAAAAATAGAATCATGATCAGTAATAGATATTCCTGCTAGTCCCAACTCTTTTGCAAGATCTAAAAGCTCTTTTGGAGAATGAACCCCATCAGAATAGGTTGAATGGGTGTGCAAATCAAAATATTTCATTTTCTGTTCCTTCTAAATGTGGATTTATTGCATTGTCTTGGTAGCAAGCTTAATGTCTTCACCAGTAACCGTTTTTCTTTTAGCATGAAGAGCAAGCTCAATTGCTTGTTTTGAAATATCCTGTGCAACCTCTCCTAGTATTTTTGATAATTCTTCAGCAGCATCCTCTGAAACCCTTTCAGCACCTGCTTTTCTAATAAGTCTGTCAACAGCAGCAATTGGTAATTCACTCATAAATCTCCCTCCGATTTAAAAATTAGCTTAATATATATCTTATTTACCAGAAATCCTTTTAAATTAATCTTTTTTAAAAAATAAAGCGTTTTTAACGATTTTCTCTATTTTTATTAAAATGTTAATAAATATATATATTTCTATATACTAATTCTATATGGTTTAATTAACCAGAGAGTGATTAAATGGTACTTCAAGATTCTATTCTTCTACAAATAAGTCAAAAGCAAACTAACTATAATGATCTACTACTTAGAATGACCCCTAATTATAAATCCAGTGATTCAGCAAAGGCTGCGCTTTCCCGTGCTCTAAAGAACCTAATTTCCTTTGGAGAGATTGAAAAAAAAGAAGACTTATATATTTTAACAGAGAAGGGTAGGCATACCGTTGATTCAAAATTAAAAAATAAGATATTAATAGTTATTAATGATTTATTATCCAAATCCAAAAAAACAAATTCACTTCAATACATAGACGATATTATAAAAAACATACATGTATTTATAGAAAAATCAAAAACTGATCCTTCATTAATTAAAGTTGCAAAAACAAGTTCAACTTTTTATATATCTGATCTTCACTATTTAAAAGAAGATATTGAAAAAAAAGTAACCCATTATCATCATCTTCTTGAGATCCTTGAGAAGCAAGTAAACATATTACAGGATGAAAACTTTGAAGACTTTTATTCAATTAATCTTGATGAAAAAGCATTTGCACATGTTGTAAACTTTTGTAAACTAACTAATCTAACTGATATTACAATTGATTGTGATAAGGATAGTCCAGAAACCATTCTTTTATTTGTTAAAAATAATAAGTTTACTAGAAAATCAGAGTGTGTTTTTTCAACACCACTAACCAATATGCCTGAACTTAAAAAAATACTTTTATCTAATTTTGAAAACACAATTCAAGCTAAATTTAAAATTTATTTAAATGATATATTAATTAAAACAAATTTTGGTAAGCTTTATTTCTTTGGACCCTTTAATCTTATTTCAAAGATAAAAGAAGAAATTAATAAAAAAGAAAAAAAACCAAAAATTGTTAAAAAGAAACTAGAAAAAAAGAAGTGAGGTAATTTATATGTTTATTAAATATCTAGGGCATTCCTGTTTTGCTATAAATGATGAAAAAGTAAATTTACTTCTTGATCCATTTATTTCTGGAAATGCTTTATCCCTGGTTAGTCCTTTTGATTTAGCTCCTGATCTAATCCTTGTTTCCCATGATCATGGTGATCATCTAGGAGACACAGTTGCAATTGCAAAGAAGAGCAATTGTGATGTTTTATGTGTTGCTGACTTAGGTAATGAACTAGCAATGCAGGGTTTATCTGTGATTGCAGGAAATCTAGGTGGAACAATTGATTACAAGCACATAAAAATAACCTATGTGAAGGCAGAGCACACCTCTAAGTTTGGAACGCCTGTTGGCTTTGTTATTAAACTTTCAAATCACGTGATTTATTTTGCTGGGGACACTAATATATTTTCTGATATGCAATTAATTAAAGAACTTTATAATCCAGATATAGTTCTACTTCCAATTGATGGGCACTATAATATGGGTCCCTATGAAGCAAGTCACGCAGTTAGATTACTTGATCCAAAGATAGTTATTCCAATGCACTATGGAACTTTTCCTCTACTCGGAGGCACTCCAGAACAATTTGTGCAAGAACTTAAAAAACAAAATCTAGATACTAAGGTGATTATTTTTAAAATAAATGAAGAAAAAGAGTTTTAGAAAGGGAAATCCTATGCAAATACCAACTCCAATAATAAACGTTCCAACCAAAGAACAAGAAAAGATGTTACAGCAAACGTTTGTTAATAACTATTCTTTTGCAAGAAATGTTTTTGCAATAATGCCATTTGAACTATCTTTTGAGGACAAAATAAGATCCATTAAAGAAAATCTAATATTCAAAAAAAAAAATTCTCTTCAATTTTCTCAATTTCAACAAAAAGGACATTCTGTTTTGATGAGTAAAGATAGAAGAGATGATGAATCCCCTATGCAATATGAGATTAAAAATCCAAAAGGAGAAAGAATTGCTGTATTTAATTTCTTTTTAGTGTCTGAAAAAGACAATCTGTCCGTTAGAATAAATAATCATAGAGGCCTTTCAGGAAAAAAATATTTAATTCAACTAAACAATTTGAATAAAAAGATTGGTGAAGATTGGAGAGCACTTTTACTTAAAACCATAAAAAATTATTTTGAAAAAAGAAATATTAAAACAATTGCTGAAATGCCCAGAAGATTCACATCCACTTCTGCTGAATATCTAAGATACAGCAAATATTATTTTAATACAGCAGTTAATGCTGGTATTTCTTTAGAAAATATTGATTTTAGGTATGTTCCTGATAAAAATTTAAAAAATCTATTTATTGCAAAAAAGAATATTATCCATGAAGCAAACCTCAAACTAGACAAAAAAAGATTAAAGGAAGCAAAAACAAAGCACAATGAACTTAAGAAAGTGAGTGCGTTTTTAAAACGTAGACTTTGAGGAAAGGGTTTGGTGGGATTTGAACCCACGACCTATTGGTCCGAAGCCAATTGCACTATCCAGGCTATGCTACAAACCCATGGAACTATTTTAACTTAGAAAACTTAAGCTTTTTAATAGGATTGTTTCCTATATATATAATAGATTTGTTGTATTTTATTAGTATCTATTTAACAAATTAAATGAAAATTTATACTTGAATTTAAAACTAGAGGTGTACCATCATGGAATCATGTACCAGTTGTAATAGAGAAGTCAGAGAGGACTATACCACATTAAAATGTCCTGCCTGCGGTAAAGCAAAAATACTAAGATGTGATAGATGTAAGTCTATTTCTAAGTTATATAAATGTCCAGAATGTGGTTTTGTTGGACCTTAGATAAAAAATCTATTTTATATATTTATTTATGGGAGTTGTTTAAATTATGGGTTATATAATGTCTGTATATAAAATCTATCCAGAAGATCCAGAAGACATAGAAAGAATTGTTGAATCTTTAAAAAAAGAGTTTCCTGAACCATTTAAGGTTCAAACTAATGATATAAGGATTGAACCAATAGCTTTTGGTTTGAGTTTAATTAGAGTAGGAGTTGTTTTTCCTGATAAGATTGATGGTTTACTTGATAAGCTTGAAGAAATCTTGAAAGAAATCCCTGGAGTAAGAGAACTTGAGGTTGAAGTTTCTACATTAATCTCATAATTTCTTTTTTTTCTTTTTTTAAAAACGTTTTTAAACCCTTTTAATATATTTATAGTATCCAAAGAAAGGGTAAATTAACATGATTAAATCAAATAAAGCTCAAGGATCAGTAGAAATACTTATTGGTATTTTTTTTATAATCTTTTTTATATATATATTTAATATACTTGCAGCAAATACTGTTGAAACTCTTGAAATAAATAAAATAAAAGAACAGGAACAGGAGATTGTATTATCCCTATCTGATTTTCTATATTCTGGAGTAAATGTGCTTGAGGAAGGATATAACATTATTGCCTATGATGCAACCTACAGGATACCATTAATTATGGTTCCTTCTCAAAATCCAACCTGTACAGTAACCATTGATAAATTTGATATAAGTATTGTAACAGAATACA
Source organism: uncultured archaeon (assembly GCA_964496765.1). Taxonomy (GTDB): domain Archaea; phylum Iainarchaeota; class Iainarchaeia; order Iainarchaeales; family CSSED10-239; genus JBAWVI01. The sequence goes on from CAZCAP010000003.1 coordinate 65,653, forward strand.
ATGATAGAAACGTAAGTTACTCAATTGCAAATATAATCCCACAGGATAGCTATAATCTAAGTTCTCCAATAGTTACAAACTGTGGAAGTGAGCTTTCCTGCACAATTGATACTGGTAAATTGGAGTGTAGTTAATGAACTATAAATTAAAAAACAAAAAGGGTCAGGTAATGGTTCTTGATGTTATGTTTACCATAGTTCTAATAATACTTATTCTCTTTTTATTATTTCGTTGGGCAGAGGTTAAGACCTATCAGAGCATAAACGATAGGCAAACAGCAGAACTAAATTATATAAGCAAAACAGCATTTGTTTCATTAACTGAAAATCATTCAATTAATTGTTATGCATTTGACAATGATAATAATTATCTAATTTCATCCTGCTTTGGAGGAGATTCAGTTGTTTCTAAGAATGATTTAGGAATTCCTGTAAATTATAAGTGTAACTTCAGTATAGATGGATTTGCAATAGGGACAAATGATTGTGATGATGTCTTTGTTCCAGCAAATGTAGATAATTATTTTAGTGTTGATTTTAATGTAATTACAAATACTGATAGGTATATTAAAAAAAGTATTTATCTTACAAACATTCTTGACAAGGTAGATACATTTACTGAACATGAAGCTACTTTGGTGATTTGGAAATGAAGAAAGGATTTATTTTAACAATCTCAGCATTATATTATGTTGCTTTATTTATTTTATTTCTTTCTCTTCTTGTTTTCATGTCTTTTAGAACTACTCATTTTGGTTCAGAAACAATAGAAAGTCAAGTGAATAATTATAAGTTTATTAATGGTGATGCATCAACTAATCCAATAACAACAGAGTATTGGTGTTCTAATTACATGTCCAACTATGATGCAAATGTAGATCTTGGATCTCAAACACCAATTAATTATAAAAAATATTGTGTGATATATAATGGAAAAAGGATTATTTAATTCATTGTTTATATTGATTATGCTTGTGATGTTTGTTCCAAGCATCTCCCTAATGACAAAAACACAAAATATAATGGATGCCAAGTATCAGATTGAAGAAGTTGCTTTTTCTTCAGATTCAGTTATTGCTGATGCACTATCTGATCAAACCTACTCCAATAGCTGTAGCTTAGATTCTGAAGCAAACTATGATTTTAAAGTAAATGGATATCTTATGTTTTTTGAGATTCAAAGAAGAAATTATTCAACAGTAAATTGTTTATATTCTAATTTTATAACTAATCTTGCTGGAAGCACCTATTCTGGATCAATAGACATTTCATGTAGTTCATTAAATGATGTAACTTCTGTTAATATAACTAAGGTTATTTATTTTGATAAAGACATAAGCGCAACATTAGGTGCAACCTGTGATATTGTAATTATGGATAATCTTATGGCTGCAGAACAAGTGAACCTAAGCAAATAATTTATAAAGTATAATAATATTTATTTTCCTTCTTTTGTTCCTGATCTTTTTGAGATCCTGGTTTATTTGCTCTTGGTCTTTTTGTGTCAGGATCCTTTCTAAATGTTATGTTCTGTTCGCTTAGGAACTTATTAAATGAATTTTCTATTGTGTCAACCTGGTTTGCTATACCCTGGTGACCAGGAATTCCTTCAAACAATAGTACCCTATCGGATATATAATCCACAAAAAGTAGATCATGATCAACAACAAATGCACTTCTTTCTGTTTTACTAATTACACTTTTAATCACACTAGCAATTACAAGTCTTTGTTCAATATCAAGGAAGGCACTTGGTTCATCAATTAAATAAACATCACATATCTTTGATAATACGTTTGCAATAGCAACCTTTTGAAGCTCTCCACCAGATAGTTCACTTATCTTTTGTTCCATTAGTGGTTCAAGCTCAAGTTGACTTTTAATTTCAGAATTAAAAATATCATTATCTATGTCCTTACCCATGAACAATTCAAACACCTGTTTATCGTTATCAAAATTAATATATTGTGGTTTGTAGGCAACCTTTAATTTTGTATCTATTTTTGTGTTTTCTGGTTCTATTTCTCCTGCAATTAATTTAATGAAAGTTGTTTTTCCAATTGCATTTGCTCCCAGAATACCAATAACTTCTGAGGTTTTAATATTTCCTGGTTTAACTTCTAAACTAAAGGATCCTAACTTCTTTTTTAATTCTGGATAGGTAAACAAAATTTCTTTTTTGATTAATGTTTCTTCCTTTAGGGATCTAAATTCAATCTCATGATCTCTAATTCTTATGTTTTCTTCCTTTAGGAATCCACCTAGAAATTCATTTATTCCTTTCTTTGTAGTCTTCTTATTTGAAGAGATACCATAGGCACCCTTGGTTCCAAACATAACTTGGACAAAATCAGAAGTGTAATCCAGTATTGCTAAGTCATGCTCAATTAGCATAATTGCATTATCCTTGTTTGTTCTTTCGTGAAGAAGTCTTGCAATCTTGAATCTTTGTTTAATATCTAGAAAGGTTGTGTATTCATCTAGGAAATAAATGCTAGCTTTCTTAAGAAGGGTTGCAGCAATAGATACTTTTTGTAGTTCTCCACCAGATATTTCCTTTGGTCTTTTTTCAAGAATATCTTTTAAATCAAGCTCATTAATAATTTTTTCAAGTTCATCTTTTCCTGGCGAGACAGATTCAAGTAGTTCAACTATTTTTTTATCAAAGTACTTAGGAATTTCTTCAACCTTTTGTATCTTGTAAGCAATTGTGACCTCTTTGTTTTTTAGGTCTTGAAAGTGTTTCTGAATTGCTTTCCCCCTATAGTATTCAATTACTTTATCTATATCTCCTGGTTGATTATAGTTTCCTAGATTTGGAATTAGTGCTCCAGATAATATATTAATTGCAGTTGATTTTCCAGAACCATTTCTTCCAATAATTCCTGTAATGTATCCTTTTTCAGTAAATGGTAATGAATAGAGTCTAAATGAGTTCTTTCCAAACTGTTGGATAGGTTCACTCATTTTCACCCCTATGTTTATTATCTTTATTGCTTTGGTTGGGCACTTGTTAGGACATATTCCGCATCCAGTACAAAGGTTTTCATTAATGATTGGTGTCTTGTAAGCCTTTTCATCAATAACTATTGCATCTTCCCCCATTCGCACAGGAGGGCAGGATCTATAGCAGAGATAGTTACAGTTCTTTGGTTGGCACTTATCCTTATCTATGATTGCAATTCTTGTATATTCAGTCATA
>CAZCAP010000003.1:68953-97967 GCA_964496765.1 uncultured archaeon
CTTTGGTTGGCACTTATCCTTATCTATGATTGCAATTCTTGTATATTCAGTCATAATTTATCAAGTAATTATTTTTTTCTAAATTCAATTCTTTTCCTATCAAATATATATCCTTCTCTTGGTAAAAATCTTAATTTTAGGCCTGATTTTAAATATACTTCCAGAAGTGATTTCATATAGTTTGTAGTGCCAGTCATCATTTTGCACATTATTTCAGCTCTTTGCTTTTTTAATTTTGGGTCATTTAAATCTATGTTTTTATTTTTTAATATTAGTTCACGGAATAAATGATTTATTTTAATTTCTAATGAATCAGGGTTTAATTCTCCTTCTTCGGAAATGATTCGTTTAATTTTTTCAAATAGTTCTTTAGATACTTTCTTTCCAAAAGTTATGTGTGTTGATCCAATTACTTTATCTTTGTTATTAATAATATAAATTGTTTCTGTTTTACCACTATCTTTCAAATATCTCTCCATTAACATATAAATATCTACTGGGGATGGCACAGCACCCTCAAATCTATGTGTGTGCATTTCTTGATTATTTTTTTTATTATAGTCTTTTCTTTTATTGTAAACCTTTCTTAAATATATACATTTTTTTATTATATCTTCTGTGACTTTAGTGCTTGTTGATTTGTTGGTTGTATTTCCTACTTTTTCTCGTGGATATTTAATCATTAAAGATTCACCTGGATATTTTTTAGATATCTTTTCAACTTGTTTTGTTACAGATGGTCTTAATTTATTTTTTAATCTATTTATTGCTTTATGTAGGTGCATAACTTTATTCTTCCTTCTTCTTAATAACTCTTTTCTTTACTGGCTTATCTTCACTCTCTGCATTCTTTTCCTTTTTAATCTTAATTTTACATCCAAGATGCTTAAGCTCCTCATCTTCAAACCCAAAATAATTCTGCATATCCTGATTGAATTTATTTGTTCTTGCAATTATTAAAAGGAAAGGAAGATAATCTCTTTTAACAATGTGCTTTGATGCATGCACCTTATCTCTTATCTTCTCAACAATAGAATCAGTTAATATTCTTTCTTTCTTATTTCCAGAAAGTGTTTTAAGAAGCGTTGGAAAAACAAATGGAGAAAAGGATGAATAATCTTCTTTCTCTGTTTTGGAATAGGCAACTCCAATGGTTAAATAATCAAGAACATATTTAAGTAGAATCCATCTACTCCCTCTGATTCTTCCTTGATAAATATCAGCTTTGCTTAATGCTTCGAAACCAGAAGCAAGGTTTTTAGGATTTTTAAATTTTCTAGGAATATTTTCTTCAAGCCAAGAAAACAATAGACTCCAATCAATATTTGAATTATCAATTGCATTCTTGGTTTCATAGAAGTCCTTTGGAAAAAATATGCTACTCAATGTTTTAAAAACATCCTCTTCTTTCTTTCTGTCTCCAAGAGATTCGACATCCTCTAGATTTATTCTCCCAAACAAGGAAAGAGTCCATAGATCTTCCATCAGTGCTCTTATATCGTTTTTCGTGTTTTCAACTAGCTTTTTTAATGAAACAAGATCATAATCAATATTCTCTTTTTCACAGATTTCTGTTGCATATTTTAAAATTGATATTTTGTTTGGTAAATCAAACTTGATTTTTGTACTTTTTTCAAATACAGGTCTTAATTTCTTGTTATCATAGGCATCATTTGCAATTAGAATGATTGGTTGCTTTGATTTGTCCATGATTTTGATCATTTCTGTAAAAAAACCAGAATCCTCACTTCCTCTCTTGTCCTCAATTGCATCAACCTCATCAATAAGTATTAATCTTTTCTTTCCAAAGAGAGTAGTTGAGGTGGTTGCTACGTTAAGAAGGTTGGCTATGGCCTCTTTACCACGTATGTCTGATGCATCTGTGTGATAAAGCACCCATCCCATCTCTTTTGCAAGCAATTTTGCAGTTAGGGTTTTACCAACACCAGTATCTCCATATATAAATAAAGTTGTTTTTGGGTCCTTTGCCCAGTATTTAATCTCAGTTATGCTCTTTTTGTTTCCTATTATCTCATCCAAGGTTTTAGGAGCATACTTATCAATGAATTTTTGCATATATATTATATCTGTGCAAAAGGATTTAAAGTTTCTTATTTACCAAAAATATATAAATTAATCTATCTATATATAGATTAAAGAAGATATATATAAAAGTGATAAATTATGATTACAATTAAGAACACAAACATATTTAAGAAAAGTTTAGAAGCAATTTCTGGAAACATACAGGAAGCAAACATAAGATTTAAGGATGATGGGATATACATAAAAGCAATTGATAAAACTCAAATTCTTTTAATTGATTTTTGTATGCCTAAATCCTGCTTCGAATCCTATGTTGTTGATCCTAGTCTTGTTGGTATTAATTTATCTGAATTTAATAATATGGTTTCACGTTCCTTTGAAAAAGATAAGATTAAACTAGAAATTAAAGAAAACTTTTTAGACATCTATCTTTTAGGCCCAATCCAAAGAAGATTTAATCTTCAGTTTATAGATTTAAATGATGAGGAGATCAGGATTCCTGAAATTAAGTTTGATGCTCAGGTTAAAATGAGTGCCTATTTATTTAAAGAAATATTAAAGGATGCAAGCATTGTTTCATCAACAATTACTTTCAAGGTTATTAATGGTAATTTTGTTATTGAATCTGAAGGAGAAAAAGGAAAGATCCAAACTGAGGTTTGTAAAGCACAAATGAAATCAAAGAAACAGCTTGCTGTTAAGTTCTCACTATCATTCCTAAAGAACATAACAAAGACAATTGATAACGATGTTGAGCTTGTTTTGAAGTTTTCAGAAGATGCTCCTTTATATTTAGAGTATAATTTAGATAAGGATGTAAAGTTAAACTATTATTTATCAAGCATGCTGATATAAAAAAATAGAAAAGGATAAAATTATTTATATCCTTTCACTTTTTTTAATAGCTCTGTTTTTTCTTTGCAGTCTTTGAATACTACATTTATTACTTCCCAAATGTTTTTAACAGGAATAATCTTTATTTTCTTTTTATCTTCATCAGAGAGAACAACATCATCCTTGTTTGCAAAGGGTATGATTACTTCTTTTATTTTTGATGCTATTGCTGCTCCTATCTTTCCTGTTACTCCACCAACAGGAAGAACCTCTCCTCTAATTGATAATGAACCAGTCATTGCTATGTCCTGCTTGATTGGAACATTTTCAAGTACAGAAATTACTGCGCTTGCAATTGATATGGATGCAGAGTCTCCTTCCACATCATATGTTTGTAGAAATTGGATATGTATATCATAGTTTGCAATGTCCTTTCCAGTTAGCTTCTTAAAGATTGCAGAAACATTTGAAACTGATTCTTTTGCAATTACTCCTAGTTTCCCTGTTGCAATTATTTTCCCCTGGGATTTTGAATGAGCTGGTGTTATTTCACATTCAATTGGAAGCAGAACTCCAGCATCTGCATTTTCTCCAACAACTGCTAGTCCATTAACTCTTCCAAGAAGTGCACCACTGGTCTTAAATATATCATAATCTTTTTTAACTTCCATCATTTTGGATACCATTTGTTGTTCAAGTGAGCCTGATGATTTTTTAGCTTCGAGAACTTCTGCTTGAGTAACCAATGTTTTTCCTTTCTCAACAGCAATATCTCCTGCGGCTCTAACAAGTCCACCAAGTTCTCTTAGCTTTAAAGTTAAATGGTTTTTTCTACTTGCTTTCTTTCTTGCTTCAAATATGATTTCTTCAACAGCGTCCTTTGTAAAGTGAGGTATTTTTGTGTCCTTTGTAACCTCTTGAGCAACAAATTGTGCCATCTTATTTCTATTTTCAATTGTATCAGGAACATCTAGGTTCATGTGACATTCATAACCTGAACCCCTTATTCTTGATCTAATTGCTGGATGAACTCTGTTTAAATCTTGGTAGTTACCAGCAGCAACTAATATGAAATCACAGGGAGCAGGAGTTGTTCTAACCATTGCTCCACTTGACATTTCTGATTGACCAGTAATAGAATATTTTTTTTCCTGTAATATTGTTAATAGTTCTTGTTGTGATTTTGGAGAAAGCGAAGCAATTTCATCAAGGAAAAGTACCCCACCATTTGCTCTATGAATCATTCCTGGGACTACTCTTAGATGAGCAGGAGTTCCAAGTCCCCCAGATTGGAGCGGATCATGAAGAACATCTCCAAGTAATGCACCAGCACGAGCACCAGTTGCATCAATAAATGGAACATGTTTTTGTTTAGCATTATCAATTAATAATTTAGGGGTTAATACTTTTTGCTTAGGACCTAACTGGGATGATACTCCGGTTACAACCATAACAAACCCTGATAAAATTAAAAGAGCAGCAAACACAATATCAGAATACCATTTCATTTGCCAAAATACAATTGCTAGTATAAGAAATGCAAAAGGAAGAAGAAATCCAAGTATTCTTCCACCCCCATTTTCTCTTGATGCCTGAAGAATTGCTTGATCAACAATTTTTTTACCATCACCTGCAGATGATTCTTTAATTATAGGTGTGTGATTATCTTCTGGGTTTGCATAAACTAGAAGGTCCTTTAACCTATAGGGTGGTAGGATTTCTGCAAGAGCAGAAGCAATCATTGATTTACCAGTTCCTGGTGCACCAATAAGCATAATGTGTCTTTTCTGCTTAGCTGCTTTTTTAATAAGTTCAACAGCAGAATCTTGGCCAATTACCTGGTCAATTAATTGCTTTGGAACCTGTATTTCGCTTGTATTTTTATATTCAAGTGCTTTAACTTCTTTTTTCTTATCCATACACATCATTATTTTTGTTTGTTATTATTATTTTAAAATTAGAGCTAGAAATTATATAATCATTCATTTCTATAAATATTACTTAATAAAACATATTAAAAATATATTTATTGCTTTAATATTTATATGCCTGACAAACTTAAACTACATTATCTTGGAACTAGTGCTTCATCTCCAACTAAAACTAGGAGCTTAACCTCTCTACTTATCAATTATAGAGGTAAAAATTATTTATTTGATGCACCAGAAAACGTGCAACAGCAAATTATGAAAATTGGAGAGAGTATAATTAAGATTGATAGCATATTCATTAGTCACCTTCATGGTGACCATTATTTTGGGTTGTTGGGATTATTATCAACCATGCAATTAAATAATAGAGAAAATCCAATTAATATTTTTGTTCCCGCTATGCAAAAAAGAAATCTTACTGAATTTCTAAAGGGCGCAAGATTAAGAACAAAATTTGAAATTAAGGTAAATGAGCTTAAAGCAAATAGTATACTTAAATTAGATGATTTAACAATTACGGGAGTTGCATTGTCTCATTCAACTCCAACTTTAGGATATGTATTCAAGATTAATGATAAGATTGGAAAATTTAATAGAGCAAAGGCAATCAAGCTTGGAGTTCCAGAGGGTCCACTTTTTAGAAAGCTACATGAAGGAAAATCAATTAAAGTTAATAAAAAAACAATTAAACCAAGAGATGTTATTGATTATTCTTTTAAAAAGATTGGAAAGAAAATTGCATACTTAACGGATACAGAGCCACTTAAGAACACCCCAAAGATATTACAAAATATAGATATTCTTGTTCATGAATCTACCTTTGGTCCTGAATTTGCAACTCAAGCAAAAGAAAAAAAACATTCCCAAATAATTGATGTGATCTCTTTTGCAAAAAAAATAAAAGCAAAGAAAACAGTTATTGTTCATTATTCTCCAAGATATAAAGATAAGAATGAATTAAATAAACATCTAATCAAGAACAAGAATGTAATAATTGCAGATGACCTTTCATCAGAAACTATTGAAGATTATAATTAATTTTAATGTGATATTGTTTATGCCTCCAAAAATAAATTTACCTGGTCTTAAGTTAAGAAAGAAATCTTCTGTACATGCGAGAGTAATTGATGAACAAACAGGAAGAAGAAAAGTAGATGCGGCAATCTGTGAATCTACACTAAAGCGCTTACGCTCGTCCTATTCTGAAGGTTGGAAATATAATGGAGAGATTGTTGCCCCTCCTGAAGAGAAAGCATTAATAAAAGATCTTCTCAAATTAAGAAAACAGAACAATAAAATCAAGAAGCCCATTGATACCTTGATTCTTGGTCCAGGAGATTATGGGGCCGAAATTAATTTTATTAAAAATAAATTGTTTGATATGAAGAACAATGTTGATTCTTTAGGTTTAACTAATTCTCTAACTGGAAATGCAAGAGAAGAAGTTAGGAATCATTATTATTCTGAAAAATTAGAACGAAATGATTTCTTTGAACACATGAATCATCTAAAATTATTAAATAAATATAATTATATTTATTCTAGTGTTGGCCCTGGTTTGCATACATTATATCCAGAAATAGTGCTTTTAAAAGTTGCAAGCCTTTTAAAGGTTGGCGGTTTTGCAAGAATAGATGTGCTGTCTCATAACAAGAAAAATATCCTAACTAACATACGTGAATATTTAATAAATAAAGATGTGATCCAAGATTTAGAATTAAAAGTTGATGGGAGATGGATATTAATTAAACGTTTAAAGTGAATTTAACAATGCTTATATCCTTTTCCAGGAGCAAGAACAACAGTTTTTATTTTATAATTAGTATCATCTAATTTATATTTGATTTCCTGTGGATTTCTTTTAATGTCTTCAAATGTATTATAGTGCATAGGAATCAAAACATCTGGCCTCATCTTCTTTGCTACTCTGATTGCAGTTCCCATGTCCATTGTTCTTTTTCCACCAATTGGAAGAAGTGCTATATTAGGTCTCATTTTCTCATGATCACGTGTCATTAGAGTATCCCCAGCAAAATAAATTGTTTTACCATTCTTACTTTTAATTAAATAACTCAGTGGATAAAAAGAAGTTGGATGATGTGCTGGATATGCACAAAAAGAAATATTATGAACTAATTTAGTTTCAAATTCATCTATTGGAACTTTATTTTGATTAGGTGTGTCTATCTTATTTAATATGCTGTGATGTGCAATTATTTTTGGATTAAACTTTTTTGTAAGATAATTTATACTATCAAGATCAAATGCATCCATGTGTTCATGACTAATCAAAATAGAATCTAGTTTTTTAATATCACTTGATTTATAGGCACAGGGAATTAATCTTTTGTATTGTTCAAGTGATGTGTTTCCAAAATAAGGATCTGTTAGTATTTTTTTATTGTCAATGTCCATTAAAAACGAAGAGTGTCCAAGATATTTAATGTTTATTCCCATATTAATATTAAGGAACCATCTTTTATTTAAATACTTGCTGTTAGAAAACTTTTTATATTTAATGATATGTTATTTAAATGTATTTGTATATATACTATAGTATTACTATGTGGTTTCGTTGCTAAATTGAGGTTAACCTATGAAAAATAGATATATTTTAAGCATAATCTTAACTTTGTTGTTTATTGTATTTATTTTACCACCTATTAATTCAGCTAAACTTGGAAACTATGATATTTCTATTTTTTTAGATTCTCCAAACTCAGCACATGTTGTTGAAAATTGGTACATTGAATATAATTATTTAAATCTCAAAGATTTAGAGCAATTTAAAACCAATATATTCGAAGCTAGTCTTGATCCATCACAGTTAGTTGCCATTGATCCAAATTTAAAGCCCCATATTTATATTTCTAAAGCACCAGTTTTTTCAATTAGATTTGATGATATTAAAAATATAGTTACATTGGATTACATAATAACTGATCTTGTATTAATCAATTATTTTGAAAATAAAGATGAGATACTTTGGCAATTTAATTCAAACCTATTAAATTTATTTGTATTAAATGATTTATATTCCATTTCAAAGGACTCAGATATCACAATTTGGTTCTATGATCCATTAATAATTGATGATCCTGCTCCTGGTAAAATCAGTGATAGGGAAATATATTTGTCAGGATTTTCTTCAAATCAATTAAAAATACTTGCACTAGAAATAAAACCACCAGAACCAAGTTTTATTGCATTAAATGTATTTAAAGATATGAGTCAAAAAGGACTTTATAATTATTTAATAATTATAGCCCTATTAATTATAATTGTTTTAGTATTTAGAAAGAAATTAAAGTCTTACTTTAAAAAATTTGTTATCTCGAATTCAGTAATTGAACCAAAGAAGGTAAGAAAGGACTTCTTTGATGATGATATTGACGAATAGGTTATTCAAAGTTTGTTTGATTTGATAATAAAATTGTGTGATATATAATGGTTGTTGCGTTTACAAAAATTGATAAGGATGTTTATGAATACATTTCTAAAAAGAAAAATGTTGATTTTAATTTATTAATAACTGATTTAAACCTAGATTCAGATTCAATTAGAAGATCAATTGAATTTCTAAAATCTGAAGAAATAATCTCTGAGGATATTAAAAAAACAGATGGATATGAAATTTCTAGTCTTGGTGAAGACGCAATAATTGGTAATCTTCTGGAGGATGCCTTTTGCAAGTATCTTGCTGATAATGAAATTTTAGTGTCTGATCTAAAAAATTTAAAAATAAATAATCTATCAAACGAAGATATCTCTTTGGCGTTTGGGATTGCAAAAAGAAATAATTTAATTACCATTGAGAATGGTTTAATTAGACCTACTTCTGATTATAAGAGTAAAATAAACAACACCATTGATATACTTAAAAAAATTAAGTTTAATTTATCTGCAGATCCGAATTCTGTTGATTTGTCTGAATTTTTGAAAAGAAAATTAATTGTAAAAAAACAAATTATTCAAAAAACATATTCTTTCCTTAAAGAAATTAATTATAAAATTGATGATGATTACATTTTAGAATTAACTCCATCAATTATTAAATCAAAAAACTTTTCTGATCTTAAGTTTAAAGAATATGATGTGGCTATTCTTCCATCTCCAAAGGAGATTGGGAGATATCATCCACTACGTGAAATAATAAATACAATTAAACAGATTTATATGGAAATGGGATTCTTAGAAGTGAGAGGGCCCTATGTTGAAACATCTTTTTGGCCAATGGATTCTATGTTTATTTCTCAGGATCATCCAATGAGAGATGTGCAGGATACATTCTATCTCCCAATATCAGGAGACCTGCCTGATAAAAGATTAATTAAAAGAATTTCTGAAATGCACAATAATGGTGGCAAAACTGGTTCAATGGGACATAGGTATGTTTGGAAGGAAGATATTGCAGCTCAATTAGTTCTAAGACCACACACAACCGCTGTCACCTATAGAACATTTCATTCTCTTGAAAACAAGAATGAAGCAAAGTACTTTTGCGTTGGTAAGGTTTTTAGAAACGAAACATCTAACTCATCACACCTTCCTGAATTTCATCAGGCAGAGGGTTTTGTAATTGGAAAGGATATTGGGCTTGCAGAGCTTATGGGATTCATTACTGAATTTTCTAGTCGTTTAGGACTTAAAAAAATTAAATTTAAACCAACTTTCAATCCCTATACAGAACCAAGTGTTGAAGCATTTGCCTACTATGAAAATGAAAAAAGATGGATGGAGTTTATTAATGCTGGTGTTTTCAGACGTGAGGCACTTGAACCCTATAAAATAAAAAATAATGTGATTGCTTGGGGACTAGGAGTTGAAAGAGTTGCTATGCTATTACACCAAAAATCTATAAAAGAAATATATGGTGATGAATGTAATCTTGATTGGCTTAGAACTTACAGGATTGCAAACAAAAAATTATAATTAAATTGATTGACTATGGCAAATTTAGAAATTAGTTTTGAAACTATTAAAAAAGAAATTAAAAAAAATGACATCACACTTGAACAATTGTCAGATATTCTTTTTGATTTTGGTCTAGAGATTGATTCCTATGATAAAGATACTGATGAAGTGAAGATTGAAATTACGGCAGAAAGAATTGATCTATTATCTGTCCAAGGTTTTCTTCGTTCATTAAAAGCCTATCTTTCTATTCAAGATTGTCCCATCTACTGTGCAAAGGATTCTGGGTCGGAAGTTAATGTGGATGCTAGTGCTAGAGAATATGGTAATTATACAGTGTGTGCAATTGTTAAAAATCTAAACTTGACAGATGAAAAAATAAAAGAAATAATTAATATCCAAGAAAAATTACATTTAACCTATTGTAGAAAACGAAAATCAGCAGCAATTGGAGTTTATCCTCTTGAAAAAATAAAATTCCCAATAACCTTCCTAGCTGAAGAACCAAAGAAAATTAAATTTATTCCATTGGGAGAAACAAAAGAACTAACCGGGGAGCAAATATTAATTGAACATGAAACCGGAAAAGAATATGCTTATCTTATTTCTGGAAAAAAGAAATACCTTATTTTTATGGATTCTAATGATCAGGTATTATCAATGCCACCAATAATCAATTCCGAAAGCACTGGTAGAATCACTGAAAATACTAAAGATGTATTCATTGAATGTACTGGTCAAAACCTAATTAAGCTTAAATATCTTCTTTCAATCATAACTACAGTATTCAAGGACCTCGGAGGAGAAGTTTATTCTCTTAATATAAATTACCCTGATGGAACTAAGATGATTGCTCCTGATTTTATTTATGACAAAAAAACAATTTCTATAAAAGACGCAAATAAAATTCTTGGAACAGAAATAACTACTGAGGGGTCAATAGATTTACTAAAGAAAATGAGCTATCAAGCTAAGGTTATTGATAAAGATAAAGTTGAGGTGTTAGTTCCTCCATTTAGATCAGATGTTTTACATGACTATGATGTGTTTGATGATCTTGCAAGAGCCTATGGATTCTCAAACATAAAACTAAAAACCCCACACATCTGTACGATTGGTGGGCTTGATGAAACCACAGAAAAACAAGATAATATAATTAAACTAATGGTTGGAATGAGACTTTGTGAGGTTATGCCTCTAACTCTGTCCTCAAATAAGCAATCCTTTGAAAATTTCAATCTTTCAGGAAACAATTATATTGATTTAGGTTTTTCTGCAGATTTTAGTTTAAATATAGTTTCAAATTGGTTGATTCCTAAATTATTTGTGGTTCTTTCTAATAATCAACATAGAAGTTATCCTCAACAAATATTTGCATGTGATGAGGTTGTTATATTTGACAGGGCTTTGGAAACCAGATCTAAGAATGTTTTGCACACAGCATGTTTGATTGCAAACACAACTGTTACTTTCACTGAGGTTTCAAGCATACTTCTTACTCTTTGCAATTCATTGGGAAAGGAACTTAAGCTTGAGAAAGATAATTTTCCATATTATATTAAAGGAAGATCCGCAAAAGTAATTATTGATGGAAAGAATGTAGGGACAATAGGAGAATTCAATCCTGATGTACTTACAAAGAACAATTATTCCATGCCTGTTGCTGGATTTGAGATAGAAATATAAACTTTTTTCTGCATTATATATTTATGATTAACAGCTTAATTATAACTGAAAATAAAAATATACTTTTTTCTTTAATTTATTCAGTTATTAGTATGTCTCCTATGCAAATGCGTTTGCATCTGTCATAGAATTTCTAATAGTTCATTCTAGACTGATGCTGTTAACTAAATTTTTAAAACTATTTATAAATTTAAGGATATACTATATAATAGGATAAAGAGAGTGATAATTAATGAAAAAAATAAGAATAATTACATCAGCATTACCTTTTGCAAACAATGTTCCACATCTGGGGCATTTGCTTGGAAGCCATCTTCCAGCAGACATATTTGCAAGATATTCTAGGCTCATAGGCCATGAAACCTATTTTGTTGGAGGAACTGATGAAAATGGAGCAGCAACAGAGTTTGCTGCATTTAAAGAAGGATTAACCCCTCAACAGATTTGTGATAAATACTTTGAAATACATAAGGATCTTTATGACAAGTTCAATATCAGTTATGATAATTTTTCTAGAACCTCAAAAAAAATACATCATGAACTAGTTCAAGAGCTTTTTTTAAACTTGTACAATAATAAATTCATTACTGAAAAAACAATTAAACAAGCTTATTGTAATGATTGTAAAAAAGGATTAGCAGACAGGTTCATTAAAGGAACCTGTCCCCATTGTGGATTTGAAAGAGCAGATGGAGATCAATGCGAATCCTGTGGAACAGTTCTTAATCCCATTGAACTTAAAGATCCGAACTGTGCAATTTGTTTGAAAAAAGAAATTTCATTTATTGATACTAAACACCTTTTTTTAAAAATAGATTCTGCAATTCTAGAAATAGATAAATGGATCAATAATAATGATTATTTAAGGTTTTGGGTGAAATCACTTGCTAACAGTTGGATAAAGAAAGGAATTGAAGAAAGATGTATAACTAGGGATCTTTCCTGGGGTGTAAAAATACCAATAGATGGCTATGAAACAAAAGTATTTTATGTGTGGTTTGATAACACAATTGGCTATGTTTCATCAACCGCTGATTTGCTTGGTAAAGAAAAAGCACTTTCTCTATGGGAAAATAAAGACGTTGAAAATTTTTATTTTGTTGGTAAAGATAATATCCCGTTTCATACCATCTTTTGGCCAGGAGCAATAATCGGAGACAAAAGATTCCATCTTCCCACAACAGTTTCTGGATATCAATTTCTAAATTTCGAAGGAGAAAAGTTTTCAAAAAGCAAAGGGATAGGCATTTTCCTTGATAAAGCAATCGCCTCTAATATTCCTATTGATTATTGGAGATTTTATCTTACCTACATATTAACAGAAACAAGAGACACTGATTTTTTAATTGATGATTTCAAGGACAGAATAAACAAAGAGTTGATTGGGAATTTAGGAAACTACGTAAATAGGGTTCTAAATTTTATATATACTAAATGTGATTCAAATATTCCTGAAATTAAGCAAAGAGATGAAAAACTGGAATCAGAAATTAATGTTTTTGTTAAACAAATAACAACCAATTATGAAAAACTTGAAATTAGGCAAGCATTGTATGACATTCTTAAGTTATCAGATCTTGGAAATCGTTATTTAAATGAAAAAGAACCATGGAAATCAGGAGATTTAACATCACTTGCCTATAGCACAGAAATAATTAGATTGCTTGCAATATTAATCTCTCCAATTATTCCAGAATCAACAGATAAAATATTTGAATATTTAAACACAAATAATAAATCATTTGATTTAATACTGGAAACCAGAAAAATAAACAAACCAGAGATTTTATTCAAGAGATTAGAAGATGAGGATATTGAAAAATTCAAGATAAAAAAATAGGTTGCTTATAATCTTCTAAGATAGTGGAATCCAGATTTTCTGGATCCAATTTTTTTATACCCTGTTGCCTTGTATGCTGCTTTATGCATTCCTGTTCCATTCGTGATTATCTGTTGCCTTTCTTCTTCGATTATTTTTTTAGTTTTCTCTGTATTATCAAATACATTGAATATAGACAATTTTTCTTTCTTTATTAATCTTCCTAGTATAATATTTTTATGTGGATTTTTATATCCGTGATGAAACTTTGGATCCAGTGCAATCGTTTGTTCTTTACCAGGGAATGCTTCTTGAATACATCCTATTATTAGATTTAAAAATGGGGTTTTGTGTTTCTTAGATAAATAAGTTATTTTTTCTTTGTTTTTGCCTTGCATGTTCCCAATTATGATTGATGGTTCTTTGTTTTTATTAAAATATAAATCAAAATTAAATATTGCAACATTATTGGCGTGTCCCATTTTTATATCATTAATATTAAATATTTTTAAATTCAAAGTAAATGGAGCATCTCCCATGGGATATAAGTAGGCTTTAATTCCTTTTTTTTTAAATGTTCTATCTAATTGTTCAAAGGAATCAATAAATGTTTCCATTATTGTTGATTTTACTTTTTTACTATTGTTTATGGAAAATTTTATTTTTTTGTATTTATATATTTGATGTCCAGCATGTGTATGCCCAAGCTCATTCCAAAGGAAGCTTAAATTATCATCCCTATTAGAAGAAGGTAATAATATTTTGTGATATCTTTGAAATAGTTCTATTTTCTTAATTGATATTGGTTTATTTTGTTGTCCAATAAATGAGCCTATATTTGATGGATTTACATTTAATTTCAAAAGGATTTGTTTTGCTTTTTCATAAGAAATAGTATTTACGACCATAATCCCTCAGGAATTTAAAACTATGTTATTTAAAAAAAAGATTTAATTCTTCTTTCTTATAATTCTAACATTGTCTCCGCCTTTAATGTATTCAACTTCGTCTCCAGATGCTAGATTAGTAAATTCTCTTTTTTCAACCTCAAAGGTCTGGTAATCAGAAATATCCATCATTTGATATTTTTCACCAAGATCAGCAATAATTTGTCCATTTCCTTTATCAAGTATTGGAACTTCTGTGTCTGTTTGTGTCCCTTTTAAAAAATTCATTTTTTTATCATTAAAAACCCCTGTTGCAACCATTCTTGCTTTTGCTGCACCATGCTTTCCTGGTTTTGATTTATCAATTGAATCTATCTTACAAACAACACCATCAATAAGGATATATTGTCCTTCCTTTATTCTTCCAACCTGTTCGAATTTTATTTGTACTTCTGCCATGTTTACTCACCATTATTTAAATTTTTAATATAAATTAGTAATTATTTACTATATATTAAGGGTAAGTAGTAATTAAAAAGCTTTTCTTGCTTGAATATTCTTAAAAAATAAAGATTTAATTACATAAATTTAATTTATAAACCTTATGGTAATATATAATATAGTTAATTTTACTTAAATTTAGGTGAATTTATATGGTTATGAAGAAAAAGAACTTAGTTGATGATGAAAAGGATATTGCACGCATATCTCCAAAAAAATTAATACATAGATTTTATAACAAAGTCAATGTTAAAACTGCTGCTTTGATAATCTTTATTTCTGTTTTAATTGAAATGATAATCATGGCAATTGTTGGAGTAAAAAAAATTGGTATTTACTTTCTAATTAGTTTAGCAAATTCTTTTATTGTTTGGTGGTTGTTTATAGGAGTGATTCTATTCCTAATCATGTATTTCATAAGAGGAAGCTATAAGGTTAAACCCTATGATTTTAATCGTGTTCTTTCTGGTTTAGCTTCATTTAAGATTATAACCATTATTTCCATGCTTGTTGCAACAATAATTACATTAATCTTTATACCAAAAGTAATTCCTTTCATTAAACTTGTTTTTGCAAACCCAGCACTTGCCTATAGTGCAACTGCTCTTCCAATCATAGGAGTTTGGGGAATGATAGGAGTTGTATTATTAATTATTCTTGCTATTTGGGTTGTTGTTTATTACATAGCAATGTTCTATCATCTAATGGGTGAGATGTTTCAAACACAGAAAGCTGGATTTAAGATATTAATGCTTGTGATCTTTGTGATAGTTGCTGTTCTTTTGCAACTATTGTTTTGATTTTCCTTCTTTCACTTCTTTTTTAAAATCTTACTCTTCTATATATATCTATGACTAGTTATACTCTTAAACACAAAACTGGTGTTCTAATTGATGCATACTATAGGGATGGAATAAACCTAGTTATAAGAGATATTGAAACTAATGAAAAAAAAGATTATTTTTTTGATTTTTTACCTTATTTTTATTTAAAAACAAATAAGGAACTAGATGTAAATGAAATAAATTCTTTACATGATGCCCTTAAAGGAATAAGTGAGATAATTAAAACTGAAAAGGAAAACTCAAAAAACATCTATAAAATTTTGTTTATTGATGTTGAATCTCTTATTTCATCAAGAGAGTATTTACAAAAAAATGAAGTTAATCTATCATTTTCATTCTCATTATATGAATACGATATTCCTTTTATCCAAAGATTCTTTGTGGATAATAATTTATCTACTTTTAAAAAAATTAAATATAATCTTGATGAGAAAGAAAGGAAAGTGCTATCCTTTGAGGTTCTTGATGATTTTCTCCCTGATAATCTTTCCTACGTAACAATTGATTTGGAGGTGCTACCTCCTAATTCAGGAGTATTTCCTGTTCCTGAAAATGATCCCATCATTTCAATTTCTGTTATTGGAAATAGAATAGGAAAGAATATCTTTTTCTTTGGAAATGGAGAGCTAAAAGAACCATTAGCTATTCAAGATATTAATATAAGTTATTTTACTAATGAAATAAAGATGCTTGATTCATTAATTTCTTTTTTAAAAGATAAAGATCCTGATATCCTCTGGACCTATAATGGGGATGGGTTTGATTTGGAATATCTCGTGAAAAGATATAAAACTTTAAAATTAGAAGAATTTAAATTTGGGAAAAGGGATATTATTTTTCGTAGAGGTAGAAGTAAGATTGCCTCTATTTCAGGAACAGTTCATCTTGATGTTTATGTTTTAATTAAATTATTAAACTATCTACAGGTTTTTAATTATTCTAAGTTTGATTTAAATACAATCTACACTCAAATTACTGGAAAGCCTAAGCTCAAGTTGCCTCCCAAGGAAATGATTCAAGCCTATGAGGATAGAGCTTATGAAAAAATAATCACCTATAATCAGGATGATACAATTGCGACAGAAGAATTAGGAGTATCCTACTATGCTCTCGTTTATGAGGTAGCTAAATTAATTTACGTTCCTGTGTTTGATGTTCTAAGATCATCAGCAGGAGCTTTAGTTGAAAAATGGTTTATTAGTTATTACACGAAAAACAATTTATTAATTCCAAACAAGCCAACTGAAAATGAGATTTCAGAAAGAGTAAGACACACCTTTGAGGGTGCATTTGTTCAACCACCCTTACCAGGGCTTCATAAAAACATTGCAGTTGTGGATTTTAGAAGTTATCATATTTCTCTTATTATTACCTATAACATAAGTCCAGAAACCATTGATCTTCCTTTTTCAGATAAACCAGAAAAAACTGAAATACTTGGACACTTTATATCCACTTCTCCTCCTGGCTTTGTTCCTACTCTTTTATCCAGTCTCCTAACTATGAGAATTAAGGTTAAGAATGAAATGAAAAAGCTTACAAAGGGAACTCAGGAATACAAGAGATTTTATGCTCAACAATATGCCCTTAAGATTCTTCTTGCATCCACCTATGGATATATGGGTTTTTCAGGAGCAAGATGGTATTGTAAGAATTGTTTAACAATCATGTATCATCTGGTTAGAACAAAAATACAGGAAACAATAAAAGTTTTCGAAGATAAAGGCTACACCGTAATCTATGGTGATACTGATTCTTGTTTTATTCAATATACTTCTGAAGCAAAATTAAAAGATGATTTAATTGAAATAAATGATCTTCTTCCAAAATCAATGGCTCTGGAGCTTGAAGATCTATTCAAGACAGGAATATTTGTGCTTGCAAGATCTGAAAAGAAAGCAGCTAAAAAGAAATATGCTCTTCTTGATTTTAAAGGGAACCTTAAGATTAAGGGATTTGAATTCGTACGAAGGGACTGGTGTCCTCTGGTTAAGGAAACACAAAAAGCTGTTCTTTCAATGGTTCTGGAGGATGAAAACCCAAAAAAAGCAATATCTTTTGTTAAAGAAGTTCTTCTTGAATTGCAAATGCGAAAGATTCCAAACAAAAAGTTAATTATTCAATCCTTTGTTCATAAGAAACTTGGAAGCTATAAAACCTTAAATCCAGCAATGTCTGCTCTTATTGATGCAAAAAAGGAAGGTAGACAAATAACAACAGGGAATGTTATTGAATTTATAATCACAAACAAGCAAGGTAAAACCATTTCTGAAAAATCTAAATTTGCAGAGTTTGTAAAAGAAGGGGATTATGATATTGATTATTACATAAACAATCAATTAATTCCTGCCATTTATCCAATACTTGAGGTGTTTGGAATAAGCGGAGATGAGCTTCTTACTGGTAAGAAACAAAACAATTTAGGAGCTTATTTTTAATCTTTTTTTGTTTTATATTTTTTAAATATACAAAAAGGTATGTGTGAATTATGAGTCCGAGAAAAGTTAGAATAACAAAACGCAAAATTCAAGAAGGTACTGTAAAATCAAACAATCCTCGAAGTGAATACTATTCAGATTATTATTTAACACATGCAAATGATTTCCATACATATTATATTAAAAAAAAAATTAAATTATTAAATGAACAATTAACAAACGAGAAGAATCTAAATAAGAGGAAAGAACTTGTTGAAGAAATAAATGCAATAAAAAATAACAAACCACGCCCTAGTTCTCAACAAAAAAAAGAGGAGATGAAACAAGCACTTCTGAAACATTTGGGACAAAAAAAATATGATGATATGGGTAGGCGTGTGTATCAATTCCAAAAAGGCGTTTTGTATTATGTTTATCTTCTTGGTGGGATTGAGCACATTTCTAAACTAACTATCCCAAAAGTTGTTGTGGATTATATTTACAATTCAACTTTCTATCCAAGTGATATTCCAATAGCTAATCTAGGAAGATTTGTTGAAATATATAATTATTATACAGCTATTCTTAAAAAAAGAGGAAGGGAATTATCAAAAAATGAGATATCTTCATTTTATAAATATGCAAAAAATAAAAAAATGACCCAAAATAATTTTCTAGAGTATCTAAAGACCTGGAAATAATTTATTTATTTCCAATGGTGTACCTGTTTATCCATAAATAAAGAGATTCTGCAGAAAATACTCCTTCTTCTGTTATGAATTTATCAATTAGCTCATTGGGTACAATATCAAATGCTGGATTTTTTATGTTTAGGTTCCTTGGTCTCCCGTCCATGGCATTCCAAACCTCACTTGCTTCTCTCTCTTCCACCTTCTCAGTTAGCATCAAAAGAGAATTGATTTCACAGCAATGGGTGGTTGTTAAAACCACGTGTGGTGTTGAATATTTAGGACACACAGAAGAAATTAAGTTTGTTCCAACCTTATTCATTATGCTTCCATCAGGAAACACAACATCAGCTCCTGTAAAAAAATAATTCATTTCCTTAAGATAATGGGTAACACTGGAATCAACAATCAAAGTTGTTTTAATTCCATAGTCTGAAAGATTCTTTGCAGTTATTCTTCCCTGATATCTAGGTCTTGTTTCTGTGCAATAAACTTCAAAATCCAGTCCCCTATCGTGTGCAATCTTAAACATGTATTCAACCATTGTTGAATGGCAATGGGTTAAATACTTACCACCATTAACAATCATGTTTGATGCAATTTCACAAGCCTTTCTGTTTCCCTGCTTAGTTTTTTCCTCATATCCATTTATTTCTTCAATTAATTTTAAATGTGTTTCGTCAAACTTATGATTATTTGCTTCCGTTAATATAAAGTTTAATGAATTTCTAAGTTTAGGTTCGTTTGGTCTCTGCAAAATTAAATGATTTATATTTTCACTTAATTCTTTAATGAATTCTTCTCCAATTAATTCGTTCTTAATTATATATCCTTTTATTGCATCAATTGCAGCAATCTCAATATTGCTTGCTCCCTGAATCTTAATTTCTTTAATTTCCTTTGCAATTCTTAATACATCTATGTTAATCATATTTTTTACCTCGTTTCCTTAAAGAAGAGGTACGATATTATATTTATAAAGGTTTCTCAACATATATTATATATACTTTTTTTATCAAGAGTTAAATTTATTTAGTTATCGCTAAGATTAGGGAGCGTGAGAAAATTTGATTAATACAAATATGAGCAAGAAACAACAAACTGTTGAACAACCATCTCAAATAATGAGTGCAGAGGACAAGGAACTTGAAGAATTCCTGAATGCATCTTTACCAAACATCTATGTTTTTGGAGTTGGTGGAAGTGGTAATAATACACTTATGAGAATGCATACAATTGGGATTGAAGGTGCTAAGACCATTGCATTAAATACAGATGCTCAGGCACTTATAAAAACCATTTCTGATAAAAAGATATTAATTGGGAAAAAAACAACTAAGGGTCTCGGAGCTGGTTCAAATCCTGATGTTGGAGAGGCAGCTGCTGAAGAATCAAAAGAAGAACTTAAAAAAATAATTTCTGGAGCTGACATGGTATTTATTACCTGTGGGCTAGGTGGAGGAACAGGAACAGGTGCTGCACCAGTTATTGCTGGGCTCTCAAAAGAAATTGGAGCACTCACCATAGGAGTTGCAACATTACCTTTTGCAGTTGAAGGTAAAAGAAGAATAGATAATGCTTTATCTGGTCTTGAAAAACTAAGAAAAGAAGTTGATACATTAATATTAATTCCAAACGATAAGATATTAGAGATTGCACCAGATCTTCCTCTGCAGATTGCTTTCCAAGAGGTTGATAAAATATTAACTGAAGCAGTTAAAGGAATTGTTGAATTAATTACAAGAGCAGGAATAATTAATCTTGATTTTGCAGATCTTAAAACCATTCTTTCAAAGGGAGGGATGGCAATGATTGGGGTTGGAGAATCATCAACAGAGAGAGCAAATGATCAAAGAGCAATGCAGGCTGTTGAGAATGCATTAACATCACCATTGCTAGACATAGATATTTCAACATCCACTAGAGCACTAGTAAACGTTCTTGGTGGAAATGATTTAACACTTAAGGAAGCAGAATTAATTGTTGAAACCGTTGCATCAAAAATAAACGAGGATGCGCACATAATTTGGGGTGCAATGATTGATGATGGAATAGGAAGAAACACAGTTAGAGTTATGGTTGTTATTGCTGGAGCAACAATACCTTATCTTGATGGCAACAATAATCAGGATACTTCTGAAGATTTAGATTTTGGAGTAGATAGTATTTAATTAAATTAACTCTTAAAAAAGGAGATGATTATAGATGCCAAGAAAGAAACAAATAGTAAGAGCCAAGATCGTTAATGACGTAATTATTCCAAAAAAAAGTAAACTTATAAAAGTAAGCAGATCAGCTTCAAATCAAAATATATCAAAAGTTATTGGTGAACTAGAAAGAAACCCACATCTTATGAAAGATGTATTAGTATTAACCCATAGAGAAAAAGGTATTAAGGGTGTTAATGAATTAATAAAAAAACATCCCTTTTTAATGGAATTTTTAACTAGAGAAAAAATAATTACAAAAGAACAAATACGTGCAAAAAGAAAAAAATAAATTTGTGAATAAATATGAAATTAATGGATAGATTTAAAGCATTTATGTCTTCTTCAAGAAGAATAATTTCAATTTCCCAAAAACCAAGCAAAAAAGAGTTTTGGTTAATGGCTAAAATCATTGGACTGGGTATAATAATAATTGGAGTTATTGGTTATTTAATTAAATTAATTATGCAAACATTAGGATTCTTTTAAGATTCCAGACAGGGCAAGTGATAAATTATGATTTTTACAATAAGAACTACTGTTGGCCAGGAAAAGGTTATTATTGACATGCTCCATAATAGGGCAAGACAGGAAGAACTAGAGGTTTATTCTCTAGTAGAGATGGCTGATCTTAAGGGTTATATTCTTGTTGAGGCTGATTCAGAAAAAACTGTTGAAATATTAATTCACAATGTTCCTCATATTAAAGGTGGAAAGATAGTTGAAGGAAAAATAGATATTAAAGAAATTGCTGGTGTTCTTGAATCTCGTCCACTTATGACCTCATTAAAACCAGGAAACACAGTTGAAATAATTCTTGGTCCATTTAAGGGTTCACGTGCAAAGATAATTAGAGTTAATCTTGCAAAAGAAGAGGTTGTTATTGAACTATTTGATGCAACCGTAAAAATACCAATTACAATAAAAGCAGAGAACGTTAAGGTTCTAAACTAAAAAAAGAATGATTAAAAAGAAGAGTGATTAAAATATGACACAAACAATAAAAGTTTTAATAGATTCAGGACATGCAAACGCAGGTCCACCAATTGGTCCAGCACTTGGTCCAATAGGAGTAAATACAATGAATGTTGTAAACAAGATTAATGAGCTTACAAAGGATCTTGAAGGAATTACAGTTCCTGTTTCAATAATTATTGATAATAGTAAGAATTTCACAATTGAAGTTGGTTCACCAATGACCAGTGCTTTAATTAAGAAAGAATTAAATATTAAAAAAGGAACTGGAAAAGCAGGAACTGAGGTTACTGGTAATCTAAGTTTTGATCTGGTTAGAAAGGTAGCAAGAGCTAAATATAATCAATTAATTTCAAAAACCGAAAAATCTGCAATTCTTGAAGTTCTTGGAACCTGTAGAACAATGGGTGTTACTGTTGATAATGCATCAATTAAAGAAGTAACTGCTAAGGTTAAATCAGGGGAATATAAGTTATAAACCCCCTTTCAATTATTTTTCTTTTTTCTATTAGAATTATAATCAGATATTTATCTAATTTTTTATAAAAGAATAGATTTTTATATACTTTATTATTATATCTTATAAGTAAAATATATTTTGTGAGGAGATTTTAGATGAAATTTAAGATATTAATCATATTATTAGTATTAGCCTTATTCTTGCCTATCGTGCATTCCTATGCAGACTATGGTATTAATGATGTAAATGTTCCCCAATCAATTAAGGAAGGAGAGGATCTGAACTCTATCGTGCATTCCTATGCAGACTATGGTATTAATGATGTAAATGTTCCCCAATCAATTAAGGAAGGAGAGGATCTGAACTATTCAATAACCCTTTCAAACAATAGTGCAATGCCAAAGAATATAGATGTAAGTGTGTTTATAATAGCCCCAACGGGATCAATTGTTTATACTGTTGTTCCTGGGCCATATAATGTTGCTGCAAACACTACAGATACATTCCCTGATACAATAACAGCTGCTGATTATAATTTTTTAAATTCAACAGAACCCTATTCAATTTATGTATCAATAACAAATGAAGGTGCCACAGGTAATCTTGCAAATAATACCTATACAAAATATTTCACAGTAAGAAAGAGTAGCCAAAAGGTTCCTGTTCCTGATATGCCTATTGTTCTAGGAATAGTTCTTGCAATCTCAATTGTTTTTATTTTAGCAAGAGAAAACAAATCAAAAAAATAAAGAATAGATAAATTATGGAATTAGAAATCATAAATAAACACATTCTAGCTGGTGAGATTAATCATAGTGCACAAAAGCTTGCACAAAAGCTTATTAAACCAGGAGTTAACTTATTTGAAGTTGGAGAAAAAATCAATTCATTCATTTTAGAAAACAAGGGAGTTCCTGCGTGGCCTGTTAATTTATCAATTAATCATGAGGCTGCACATAATACCTATAATCCAGAAAAGCAATATATCCTAAATGAAGAGGATATCCTAAAGGTTGATATTGGAGTCTCTATTGATGGTTATATATCAGATTCAGCAAGAACATTTATATTTTCAAAAAAACAGGAAAAACTAAAGGAAGCTAGTGATAAAGCTCTTGCAAACACAAAAAAGTTCTTAATTGAAAACACAAAAAATGCAACCATTTCTGATGTGGGAACAATAATAGAAAACACAATTAGATCCTATAATTATAAACCAATAATAAATTTAACAGGGCATGTTCTTGGTCACTACCACGTACATGATAATCCATCCATTCCTAATGTGAAGAATGGAATTAAAACTAAGTTTTCAGAAATTGATAAAGCCTTTGCTATTGAACCTTTCTCATCCACAGGTGATGGATTTGTTAATGAGGGAGATGAGGTGTTAATATTTGAATATATAGAGGATAGGCCACTAAGAAATAAAGAAGCAAAAATTCTTCTAGAAGAAATTAAAAGATATAATGGGCTTCCCTTTTCAGAAGTGTGGATAGGAAAGGGAATGACTAACTTTGCAAAAAAGTTTGCACTAAGAGAACTATTAAAAACTGAAGCAATTGCTTCCTACCCAGTTTTAATTGACAAGAAAGGAAGTTTTGTTAGTCAAGCAGAAACCAGTTTTATAATTACAAAGGATGGATTAATTGATTTGGTGAAGGTTGATGAACTTTAGGGAAGATTTTCTAACTAAACAAAGTCTGTTAAAAGTAATTCTATTATTTGTATCAATATTAATTTGGATTTATTTTTATACTGCCTCCAGGGTATCATTAAACATACTAATAATTTTTGATTTACCATCAATCATAAATACATTTTTCACATTGAACTTTGCACTTTTCCTATTATTATTTCCTCTAACCTCCTGCATTGCAATTGCGCTATCAAAGGGAGATGATCTTTCACTTGATATTCTTCAGGTTTCCACAGGTATTCTTCTAGGGGTACTTATTGGAGCACTTCTATTTGGGCTTGGAACAACCTTTTTATTATTTGGATTATTTTATTTAGCAGCACACGTTATTCTAGAAATACTTTCTCACAATAAGTTTAAAGAAAAAGAAAGTAGAAAATTATTTTCAATAAGTAATTATGCAACATCCAGAATTGGTATTTTATTAACCATAGCTCTAGTTGTTGTTATGATTATTGCTATTTTTCCACATCAAAGAGAATCTGCACAATCTATGGAGGCAGGAATAGTAAACATGTTCGTTGGTGATGATCTAAGTAATTGGCTAGGAACATCCTACAACATAAATAAAATAAGTACAAAAGCATCAGTTGATTATATTGTTTCCTCTCCTGAATATAAGAGCCTATCTACTGCAAACAATAAAGTTGTAGAGGATTTTACTGATTTCATGAGTGACCTATCCTCTGATCTTAAAAAACCAACAACTGAAAAGGACATAAGACAAGCCTATGCAAATCTGGATGATGCAAAACTAAAGCAACAAATATTTGATACCATTCATTCAATTCCTTTACTTATAATTGTTGAAGAATATTTCGCGGTTGTGTTCGCTCTGCTGATGGCATCCATTGCCCAATTGTACTTTACAATCGCTTTTTCGTTAGTAGGAATTCTTTATGTTTATATTTTTTATAAATTGTTTTCAGAAGATGAAGACAAGGAGAACGTGTGAAGCAAGATGAGATTAATTAATTACACACTACTAATAATTGGCTTATTAATTTTTGGTTCACAAATTCATGCAATCTCTCTTTTTAATGCACAGGATATTTCAAAAACCTATTTACAAACAAATGAGCTGATTGATGCTTTTTCTCAGGGAAGTATATCCTGTGATAAAAACAACTATTTTGTTATTCCAATAATTTCAAACTCCAATGATCTTTCCTTTTTTGTAATAATCTCTGAAAAGGATGGAGTGGTTTATTCAAGAAAAGATGAAACCACAGCAATTAATTTAATAAAATCAGAGTATATTTTAAGAACCCTATATTATTCAAATACCACAAATTATTTATCAACCCAGCTATTTGATAGAATGGATAGACTAATTTCTGTACTTAACTCTAAAAAGTCTAGACTTGAAGGCTTAATTGCAACTGATTATCCCTATGATGTTAAATCAGAGATTACAACCACAAAGAATAAGCTTGTTACACTAACCACATCTCTTGAGGTTCTAAAAAATAATCTGAAGGAGATGTACGATCTTCAGCAGACATTTGTGTATTCTCCTAACTGTTCAAATCAGAATGCTCTAATAGGTAAGTTCAGTTCTTCATTTATTGGCTATTCTGATATATCCGAGCAATCATTGGATTATCTTGATTCAATTGATACTGCAACAAAAATAATTGTTGCAAGTGATGGCCTATCGGATGATGATAAGAGAAGCATACTTAGTTTTATAGGTCCGCCAACAAGCCTAAACTCAGAAATCACATTTATTTATGATTCATTATCCTCAACCAATAAGTTCTATTCAGATATTGTTCTAACAGTAAGCAACACAACCAATAACAAGGGATTAATGCTTTACTATAATAATTTTTTATCAAGACAGGATTATGTAACTGCAAAATCAATGTTATTTGATTTTGATTCTGATTTTCCAAAATACAATAGTTTGGATAGTGTGCTACAGGTTATTATTGATCCAACTAATATAATTTATTGGCAGGCCCAGGATGATGTGGACACAATTACTTCAGAATATACAATTATCAAGGAGCAATACGCAAAAGGCCAATACAAGGATGTAATCAAGAGGCTACCTGGAATTAAAAGTAAAGCAGAAAACGTATTAACCGAGGGTTATGTTGTTTATCAAGATGAAACTAGTACTCTCTACTATTGGTTTGCTGGTGGAATTATTCTTGTGATCCTAATTATAATTGTTGTTAGAAGAATTAATTTTAAAAACAAGAAAAACAAACCAAGAAAAGAAAAAAATAAAAATGATTTCTTAGAAACTAG
The DNA here is from genome assembly GCA_964496765.1 of uncultured archaeon. GTDB lineage: Archaea > Iainarchaeota > Iainarchaeia > Iainarchaeales > CSSED10-239 > JBAWVI01. Next base: position 95,123 of record CAZCAP010000003.1, read on the forward strand.
TGATGATTCTCTTTTTGGTTAATATTTTTATTTTTTAAAAAAAAGTAAGCTAATTTAATCAATCTTAAGTTTCTCAGTTGCCTTGTAATTATTAAGTGCAATCTTAAACTCAACATAGTCCTTTGGAGGCTTCTTACAAAGTCCATCTATGAAGTTCTTTCTAGAAGTAATTAGTGCAAGTAAATCATTTGGCTCAATATTGTGCTCTCTGGAGATGTCCTTTAATAAATCAGAATTGTAAATTATTGGAAGTTTTGTAGTAAATAGGTCTCCTTCCTTTTGTTCAGGTTCTTTCTCATAGGATTTGTAGATTGCATTGTATTCAACCTTTCTAGTTTTAACATTAAATCCACGTATCTCATCTAATTCCTTAACTTCTCTGTTCATTTCATCGCTACCCTTGAAACCAGTAACTATAACAATATCCAGACAGGTTAATAGTGATGGATCAAGTGAGATAGGGGGCGTTGTTAGTCTGGTTACTAAATTTTCCACGCTTTTTGAGTGCACAGTTGATAGTGAACAGTGACCTGATGCCATACCCTGGAACATAAGAGACATTTCTTCTCCTCTAACTTCACCAAGGATTAGATAATCTGGTCTTTGTCTAAATGATTCCTTTAGAAGATCCAGCATGGTTACTTCACCATATTTTTTACCAGTTGTATCTGGTGGACCAAAACCAGGTCTTGTAATCTGTGGAATCCAGTTATCCATTAATAGATTAATTTCTCTAGTGTCTTCAATTGAAACTACTCTCTGTGCAGGCGGAATAAATGATGATATTACATTCAGTAATGTTGTTTTTCCACCAGCTGTTGGTCCAATCAATATCATATTCTTTTTGAATTCAAGTGCAGTCCATAGATATGCTGCAATGGTTGAGTTTAATGTTCCTGAATTAATTAAATCAATTGTTGTTAATGGTTTTTCAGGAAACTTTCTAATTGTAAAGGTTGGACCTCTGGTTGATACATTGCTTGTTAGGGTTGCATTTACACGAGAACCATCTGGAAGTATTGCATCAAGTAATGGGGATGCATAGGACACATAGCTCTTACAAAGGTGTGCCATTTTAATTATAAATTGTTGTAGTTCTTTTTCAGTATCAAATTGTAGGTTTGTTACAATGTGTCCATATTTACGATGAACAATAAATATTGGTATTCCTATTCCATTACATTCAACATCTTCAATTAACGTATCATGCATTAATGCTTCTATTCTATCAAGTCCATTAACCTGTCTAATAATGTAATAAACTATTTTATCTTTTTGTGCTTTATTTATTTTAACTTTATTTTTAGTAAATAGCTTTTCTATCATCTCATACATTTGCCCTTCGTTTGTAAGATCAGCAAGGGAAATCTTATTAATTAATGATGTTTTTGTTTCTTCTAATATTTTGGCTTCTTCCTTTGTTAACTCTGGTTCTGCAACCGTATATCTCTTTGCAGTGTTTCCCATTTCCTGTATAAATGCATATGCAAACCCAGGGATTAAAACCTGATAGTTCTCTGGTAGCAAATCCTTTGGAACCTCAAACTCTGGCATTTCAACAACAATCTTTGGTTTTTCTACTGGTTTTTTAGCAGCATCTGTTTTCTTGTTTTTTATAAATAAATCATTAAGACTATTAAATATGGAACTTGTAGGTTTTTTCTCTATTACCTGTATCTTCTTTTCAACCTTTGGTATATCTGGGCTTACTGTCTTTGGACTAATAATAGGTTCTGTAATTATAACAGGTTTGTTTGTTTCCTCTCTTCTTGATGCCTTGCCTGTTGACATAGTTATTTGAGCTGTTGGAACATTATCTTCAGTTTCAGCTATAATTGGAGCCTTTGGCTTAACAGCAACTGTGGTCACTGGCATCTTACTTTTTGGGGTTTCCTGAATTACAGGAGTTATTTGTTTTTGTGTTTCTTCTTTTGGTTTCTCTTCTCCAGGAATAGTTGATTTTAGTTTTCTACCACTTAATAATTTTAGTACTCCACTGGATCTGTTCTTTAGCTTGTATTTTTTTAATCCACTAATTCCAAAGTCAGTTGCAATTTCCGTTAGTAAATTATTATACTTTATGATTTCACTAATTATTTTGCTGTCCAGTGCTTTAGAAGTAGTTAATAGATTTTTGGTTTTAAGAGAAGTATAGGCATTCTTCTCTGAAACTTTTTTATTAATTAGTTTTTTGAAGATATCATAGTCTTCTTTGTTCCTACTTGCTTCTAAGGCTTTAAGAGAGCCTATGCTCTTGATAAATTCCTTTAGTTTTTCGTTTTTGGGAAATTGCATATTCTCTCATTTTTCCCATATTTTATTTTTTAACTTCCTCGACAATTTTTGCTGCATCTTCTATTTCTGTTTTTTGATTATATGCATCCTTAAGTAAATTTAAATTGTCACTAATTGTGTTTACACATTCTGCAACTTCGTTCCAGATTTTTTTTCTTTTATTTGTATTGTCTTCTAGATTCTTTTGGTTTAATTCCTGCATGGTTGCGTAAGTAAACTTAGTAATTGTGTCTGCTTTTAGCTTTTCTTTTGCTCTTTTAATTTCTTCATCGATCTTTTCTTTTTGATCTTCGAAAGTTCTAAGCATTTCAAGCTTTGCTGTGATATCATTACTTCTGTTTTCAATAACGTCCAAGAGTCCTACTATATCTACCATAAAATACACCTTTTTTCTTTAATTATAATATATTATATTGATAATCTTTTATATCATAAAATATATGTTGATATCATTTATAAATATATCTATTTTATATTTTTCATAAAATTATACTCTATTTATATCTGATTCGTTGGGTTCACTCCCTCTCACATAGCTTATATAGTTCAT
>CAZCAP010000003.1:98067-99903 GCA_964496765.1 uncultured archaeon
GTTATGTTTGAATCAACTAGATATTTAAGCTCATTTTTATAGTTTTCACTTAATTTATTTGATGTGTATTCAGTAAATGGTTCTGGCTTAAATAAAAGAAAGAGCGCAGTTATAAATGAAATAACTATAACAACAATGATTATATAGGTAAAACCTTTATTTGCTTTCATTTAATCCACACCGTAATTGAGGTTGTTTTATTTATGTCCATGAAATAATAGTTCACGTTCTTTTTTGTTGTGCTATCTCCTAAATTATATGAATTACAATCAGAGGTTATTCCATCACAAATTGAAACACTATAGGACACATCCATATAATTGTACAATGAATCATATACATTGTATGCATTTCCATCAGACACTAGTAATCTAAAGGATGGATCCTGTGCCTTTATTTTAAGTAATTCATAGGTTCTTTCAGTTATGTTTGTTGACATCTGTCTTTCAGGAACATTTTGAATTATAAAGAAAACAAAAGTAAACAATATAAGGATTGCAATTACTACTTCAAGTGATTTAATCATAGTTTATTCAGATTTAATTTATCATTCCATCAATCATATTTTCTATGATTGAAAAATATTGTTCCTTGTCATCATCCTCTGCAAGGTATTCTGGAGGAATTGCATAGTAGGCAACCTTATTTGAATTGCTAGTTACAATAAGAGGGAATACGTCTCCTCCACCAACAACTGTGTTTGTGTCTTTGAATAATCTTGAACCATAGTCCACCTTCAAAGGAACTGCATTATTCCCAATAACTTCAACTATTGCAAAATCATCTCTTATTGGTAAGGTGCTTTTTAAAGCATAAACCAATGGATGATCAGATGAGGGTATTAGATTTCCATTTGAATAATCTGGATATCTTATAATAATTGATTTATTATCATATTCATTTATCTTATAACTTTTTTCTGTGCAATCCTTAATATGACAAAAGGTATCTACATAGGATACTCCAAGGAACTCATCAAATCTAATCATGTATCCTTCATTATCAAGTCTTGCCCATCTTCCAACTAAATTAGTATCATAGGATCCTTCAACATCCCCTAGGGTTAGGTATTTATCAACCCTGTCTTTAACATCAACACCAGCATCCCCAATCCAGATTAATCTTCCGCCCTTGGATACATATTCTTGAAACATTGTTAATTGGTTTGTGGATATGTTTCTTGCTCTTTCAACAATAACTAGGCTAACTCCCTTTAGCTTTTCTGAGCTCATGTAGTTTATGTTCTCTAGACTAGGATGAAGCCCTAAATGCTTTTTATCAGAAATTATTTTGTTTAATAAAAAGGGATTTCCTAAACCTTCCAAATCATTTGGATCATATATAATTAGAATACTAGGCTGTGTTCTTCCAGTTATTAGTGTTTGTGTTCCCCAATAGATGTTGCACATTCCAGGGATAGACCTGCATCTTAGATTTCCAGTCCAGATCATTGCAAACAATAGTATTATTAATAATAAAAGAATAAACAAACTTCTTCTTACAACTTTTTTTTGCTTATCATTCATTTTTTATCTTCCCCAATTAAAAGAATATAACTATAGTACTTTATTTATTTAATATATAATATAGTAACCTATTTAATAATTACCTATTAATAGATATATATAGATATAAGGTAAATATTACTTAAAAAGGTGTAATTTATATGAAATGGCAACATTCAAAGAATACAAGTCAAAGTCCTAGTTCAGCAATTGGGATTATGAAGTTTAATGAGACAATGGGTGGACCAAAATTAAACCCAGAAACAGTGGTTGGCCTAACAATTGCTTTTGCAGTTTTAATAATCATATTAAAATTCCTAGTTTTTTAAAA
>CAZCAP010000004.1:0-54955 GCA_964496765.1 uncultured archaeon
TGCGACCGCTCGATTATCAGTCGAGTGCTCGAAACCAGACTAAGCTACACTCCCATATAATTACAAAACTAAACGAATAGAAATATACAATTATATTCTTCTATTAAATAATCTATATTAAAAACATATAAAAAACCTTCTTTTGCTTTAATTATATATCCACCACAAGAATAAATAATAGCCCGATAGTGTAGAGGCCAAGCATGCAGGGCTTTGAACCCTGCGACAGGAGTTCGAATCTCCTTCGGGCTATTAATACTTTTAAAAAAGATTAAAATAGAGATTGATATGGGAATTACAAATTTATTCGGGTTTGGAAAGAAGAAAGACGACAAACCAAAAGAAAATATTGAAGAAATTGATTTAACCAACTCTAAATATAAAACCGAAACATGTGCTCTTTGTTCAAAACCAGGATGTGATAAGAAATGGGGCGGACAATATTGGCATAAAAAATGTTTAAGATCAGCAAAGGGTATGGCAAAAGGAATGGTTTAAAATGAGTAAATTCAGATCTATAGCTCAATTTAAAAAAACCGCTCCAAAAAGAAAAAAGAAAGACAGTAAAACAATTACGACAAATAAAATTCGCAGCGGAAAAGCAAAAGATTTATTTTATAAGTTTTTGAAAGAAACTAAATAATAAAAGAGATGATATGAATTGGCGAGATTTAAAAGTGTGAATCAGTTTAAAGCTTTACTTCCAAAAAGTAAGAAAAGGGACTGTAAAACATTCATTACAGCAAAAATACGTAAAGGCAAAGCAAAAGATAAACTCTATAAATTTATTTCTTCAAGAACACCGAAAGAAAAATAACTATTTTTAAAAAAATTAGAAAAGATGAAAGATTCTATCTTCCACCATGCACGTTAAATATATCATCTTTGATTTTGGATTTGCAGCTGGTAATATTTTCTAAATAAATATTTAAGTTTCTTTCAATATCATTTAATTCAGTAACTAAATCCTTTTCCTTACCAGCAACAAGATATTCTTCCTCTCTTAAACCTCTTAATTGTCCTAGTTCTCTTTTTATTATTATTAATCTTTTAAGAGCATAATAGTAGGCAGTATAATTATCCATCATGTCATTAAATAATGGTTTTGTAACATCATTCTTTAGAACTTTTCTTCCTTCAAACAAAAAATGACTTTGTTGTTTTGTTCCAAACTTAGTCCCAGACATTACTTCATCAATTACTTTTAAATGGGCAATAAGCCAATCAACTGGTTTATCTGAATATTTTTTATAGTCAGTAAATGATCTAGTTTTAGAAAGTTTTGATTCTTTAATCATCCTTTCATCAATAACAACATTACCTGCTTTCTTATTTTTCTTGAAGATATCAAAAATAGCCATTTCAAATCACCCTTGGTATATACCTGTTCACCTTAAATATATTTTTAAGTTTCTTAATATATATGGGTGATTAAGTTTAAAAATCAATATTGTTGGACAAAATACAATAATACCTAGGAAATATCGAATTTTTTTAAGAGTTTTTCCTTAATAATCACTTTTTTAAGCTGAATTGTAAGCTCCTTTGGAGAAATGGAACAAACCTTGAAATCAAGTGGTAGATCCCACCCAACATCCCCTGAAAATCTAGGGAGGATATGAAAATGGAGGTGAAGCATGCTTTCTCCAGCTACTTTACCTACAGAACAACCTATATTATATCCCTCTGGTTTCATAAATACCTTAAGCGCAAATATTGAAAGATCCATTAAATTAAATAACTCTATTCTTTCGTTTGTGGTTAATGAATTTATATCATTAACATGACGTTTGGGGATAATTAAAAGATGACCCGTTGCATAGGGGAATTTATTTGCTTGAATAAAACAAGTCTTACCTTCAAGAACTAATAAGTTTGGATCTATTTTTTTAATATTACAAAAGGAACAGGTTTTTGTAGACTTACTTTTTTCTTCTAGATTGCTTGTAACATACTCCTGTCTCCAGGGAGCATAAAGTATTTTTTTTCTTTCAACCATAGATTATCAATCATTTATTTTTTTCTAAGAATTCTTTTAAGTTCTTGTTTAAGCTTTTAGATAAAATTTGCCCATCAATTAGTCCTTTTGTTTTTGACATGAGACGACCCATGAGTAAACCAATTGCTCTTTCTCTTTGTTTTAAGACAGTTTCTTTATTTTCATTAATTACTTCAATAGCTAGTGAATCAACATCAATATCTTTTTTGCTTGCACCAACTCCAAATTTTTCAAGTATAAGTTTAATTGATTTTTTTGTATCCAGGTATTCTACAAACACATCATTAAATTTTGTTTTTGGAATTTCAGTAACCTCTTTTTGAGAAAAGAAAGAATAAAGAGTATCATCCTCTAGGTAATCAAGATTGATCTTCTTTTCTCTCTGAAGTTTTGTTAAATCTTCTAAAAGGAAAACACACAAGGTTGTTGGGTTGATGTTATTAGTTGTTACAATTTGCTCAAACACAGGAGCAAAGTTTGAAAGAAGCATCTTATCTGCAAGCTGTGAATTTATTTTATAATTATTTAAATACAACTCTTTTCTTTTATCAAGAGATAATGGAGTTTCTTTATTCATTCTATCCACAAGCTCTGGAAGGAAATCAATTGGAGAAATATCTGTTTCTGGATACATTCTTGCAGAACCTGAAAGAGGTCTTTGGTATTCTGTGTTTCCCTGGGGAGTTGCTATTCTTGTTTCTTCAGGGACACCAACTAGTAATTGATTTAATCTGTTCTCAATAATCTCTTTAACATAATTAATTTCAGATGGAGCAGAAATTATCAGAATAAAAGAATCCTCTTCTTTTAATTGTAATTTTGTTTTAATAGTAGTTACATCTATTTCTGTGATTCCATAGTTTGGAAGCTCATCTAAATGAAATAATCCTTTTAGAGTAGTCTTCATTTTTAAAATATTTGCAATCTCTGTTCCTACTCTTCTTTCTGGTTGAACCTCATAGCCAAGGATTCCTTTGAAATTTGGAAGAGGGAAACAAAATATTTTCCTTCCTTGGGCAAGCGATTCTTTAATCATTTTTGATTCGCTTGATTTAAAGATATCTGTTACATCTACTTCACTTAAAACAACATTTTTAATTTCCCTTAATTTTAATTCATCTCTCACTTGTAATAAAGATAATTGTCTTACTATTTCTCGTTTAACAATCTCTGGTATTAGATCAAGATCCTGGGCACCCTTTATCTCTGTTCTTGTTCCTCCTTTGATTGAGATGTTTATGTCTTGTCTAATTGAACCAAGACCTCTCTTGGTTTTTCCTGTGGATCTAAATAACTGTCCAAGAAACATAGCAGTCTTTTTAACATCCTCTGGTGTATATATATCATGCCAGGCAACCACTTCAATCAATGGAGTCCCTAGTCTATCTAGAGAATAAACAACTTCCTTTTCTCCTCTTTCAATTACTCTTGCTGCATCCTCTTCTAATAATATCTTGTTTATTCTAACTCTCCCGAAATCCATATCAATATAGCCATTGGTTGAGATCATCATTGTTCTTTGGAATCCAGAAACATTTGAACCATCAATTACCTGCTTTCTCATAACATAGGTTCTATCAACAATTGTTGAATTAGTTAATTTTGAAATAATCATAGAAATTACAAGTGCATCCCTATTTGGTTGAAGAGGTGGTTGACAATCAAGTTCAACTAAACAATTACAGGAATCATATCCCAGATAGGTAAATGTTTTATCTCTCTTTTGCTCATGGCTTGCAGTTGCATCAACCTCTCCAGCTTCAGAAGTAACTGCATGAAGCTTTCTTGAAACAGAAAAATCAGGTATAGTATCATCTCTAATTAAAAAAGATTTACAATTACAAAATAATTTATTTGTGTTAAGCTGTTGGTGAAGTTCAAGCCCACACATTAAACCAAGTGATTTGTAATCTAAATTATTTATATCTATTTTTGTTAAAACCATAATAATTTCTCATTCCATTGAATTTTCAAAGTATTCTGGGTCTTCTTTTTCAGTTATTTCTCCAGAAATGTTTTTTTTCATATAATTAATTATATCTTCTCTTTTTTTAAATCTAGAAAGAGCACAACCTAATTTAATGTAGCCAACCTCTGGAAGCATATCATGAGACTCTAAATATTCTGCTCCCGCATCATTTGCATATCTTAGATTAGCATAAACCTTTCCATTAACTCTCCCAAATAAGCATTGGGATGTAATTATAACTATTATTCCCTTCTTTGTTGCCTCTACAATAAAAGGAAGCCATTGTTTTTCTTCAGGTAAATTTTGAGTTGTTCCACCAATTCCTGTTGGAACATGACCAAGCCCAGTTCCTTCAAGCACTAATCCTCTATAGCCTTTTTCAATATACCAATTAATAACAAATGGATCTGAATTAGGATAAACTTTAATTAATGCAACCTTGTCCTCAAAGGAATTTTTTAATAGTGGTTGCTGATTGTCCAACATTTGTTGCAATTTAGTTTTATCAATCATGAATTCAATATTCCCATTAAAATAAACTTTTGCTATTGGAGAATCATTGACTGCTCTAAAAGCATCTCTTCTTGATGTGTGCATTTTTCTTGATTTTGTTGCTCTAATAACATAGCAAAAATCATCATTAATCGAACCATGCATAACAGTAAAAACACCAGCTATCTTTTCTTTAACAAAATGAGCAGCACATATTAAATTCATTCGTCCATCAAAGCTAGCTCTATCAGGTGATCTCTGTGCTCCAACCAAAAGAACAGGTTTGTTTATGTTCTCAATCATAAAAGAGATTGCTGTTCCTGTATAGGAAAGAGTATCTGTTCCATGGGTAATAATCACTCCATCAATATCCTTATTTATTATTGAATTAAATACCTTTTCTGATAATTCTTTCCAATCCCCTGCAAAGAAGTCTTCGGATGGTTTAATAAAAGGAGATTTTATTTCTTTAATGTTTACAATTGATGCAAGTTCAGGAACTGTTCCAATTATTTCTTCTGGCGTTCTACACATAAACACAGCACCAGTATTATAATCAACGTGGGTTCCAATGGTTCCACCAGTTCCAATATATGCTATTGATGGAAGATCTTTATTTATTGTTGGATTTATCTTTGGAATGGAACCAAGATTCACTTTTTCTTTAAACTTTTCAATTTTTGTTTTAGCGTCAATGGAAACATCTATGTTATATCCATTATCCACAAGCTTGATTTTTAAAGCATCAGGAGATATATCTACCACATAACCCCTATATTCCATTTTTTTCCCATTAATCTCTTTTGAGATCAAAACCAGATATCCAATATCATCTTTTGATAAATCAGTCATAACTATCAATAATATAGTATATATAAATAATTAAAAACATTGGTTTTATGTATTTATTTTCTAAGTTTGAATATTTTTGGTGGAGCAAGAATATTTGAATGTCCCATGTAATTTAAAAAGAAAACAATAATGCTCGCAAAAAGCTTTGCAATAATAGAATATAACCCAAACAATTCAATAAAAAGACTAATTAGAATAAGAGTCGCAATCAACCCTGTTATTGAAACCATTGAATACTTGAAAAAAGAAGACAATAGCTTCCAAAAATTGTTAGTTGGATACTTGAAAGTAAAATGCTTATGTAAATTGAAATTAGTAAACATTCCTGCTAGATATGAAATTATTGCAGATATGATATAAAACACATCAAAAAGAGAAGTTAGAATAAAAAACAACGCAAAATCAACAATTTCTCCAAACAAACTCAAAGAAAGATACTTGAGATTTGTCTTATATCTATAAATTAGAGGAATAGACACTAACCAATAATAAATTCTATGAAATATTGATCTTCTTTTATAAATGAGCAGAGACTTAGTGAACTTACAATTGTCTGGTATACAATCTTTTTCTTTCTTTTGTGTCATTGTTTCCTGTCCATATTGTTTGAATTAATAATTAGCTATAATCCTAAATGTTATATATATACTATATTTAGTTTAAAAAGATTTCTCAACATATATACTATATGAAACCAAAATATAATTTAAAAGAAACAGATGTTGAAGCATATCTGGAAAAAGTAAAAGGATATCTTGAAAAAAAGAACATAGATTATTATGACATTCGTCTTGAAAAAAGTAAGAAAACAGGAATAGTTATAGATAATGATAAAGCAAGAATTATTGGAGATAATGAGATTATAGGAATTGGAATTAGAATCTATAAAAACAAAAAACTAGGGTTTTGTTCAACAACCAATCTTGAAAATTACAAACCAATAATTGATGAATGTATTAGGACTACAGATAAATTAACTAAAAAAACAGATTTAATGAATTTTGCATCAAATAAAGCAACTATAAAATATAAACACAAAAGCTTTGAAGATGTTTCTCTTGAACAGAAAGTTAATGAACTTATTAAAATTAATAAGGAAGTCATTAATACTGAAAACAAAGACTATAAATTATTAGAATCAGAAATCAGGTATAAGGAAGAATACACAGAAAACTATTTTGTTAATCCATGGAGTTATATTTACCAAGACGAACCCTATACAATGATTTATTCTCTAATGACTGGAAAAAGAAATGGAATTATTGAAACAAATCTTCATAGAGCTTGTGAAAAAAGTGGACTTGAATCAGTTACCTTTGAAAAAAAAAATAATTTACTTATAGAGAACAAAAGAATATTGGGAGAACTATTATTTTCAAAACCCTGTCCAGCAATAAAAACAGATATACTATTAGATCAGGAGATTGTTGGACTTTTTGCTCACGAAGCAATAGGGCATCCCTGTGAAGCAGATGCTAAATTAGTAAATGCAACTGTGCTTAAGAAAAAAGGAATAGTACTCACAAAAAACAAAGAGGTTACAATTGTTGATGATCCAACTATTAATGGATTTGGGCATTTCGTGTATGATGATGAGGGAATAAAAGCTAAAAAAACAACTCTAATAAAAAACGGGATTGTAAATGAATATATGACAAACATTGAGACAGCAACATCGGAAAAGGAAAAATCAAATGGGTCAGCAAGGGCAGAAAATTTTTCAGCACCCCCAATTGTAAGAATGAGTAATACTTTCTTCTTACCGGGAAAGGATAAACACAAAGATATGTTAACTAATTTTAGTGGTTTTTATCTTAAAGGTTTTGCTGGAGGTATGGTTGATCCTTCAATTGGCACCTTTATGTTTGGAATAAAACAAGCAATTAAATATGATAGGGGAAAGATTGTTGGAAAATTTAAACAAGCATCAATTTCAGGGAACATTTTAACCTATTTAGATAACATTACAAAAATTGGGGATAACCAAAATGTTGGAGGATCTGGTTTTTGTGGGAAGAATAACCAGACAGCATATGTTGGAGATGGAGGCCCAATCTTAAAAATAGATAACGTAATGGTTGGTGGAACAAAACATGAATAAAGAAGAAATTTATAATTTTTGTGAAAAAATTTCAAAAAAAGAAAATATTGAGTTTATATACTATTCAGGAAAGAAAACAAATATTGATTTTGAGAAATTCGATGTTACTAAGAGTACAAACATTGAAAGTACTGCTCTTTATATAAGGGTTATTGTAAATGGGCAAATAGGATTTTACACCATTACAGAAATAAATGAAAAGAATATAAGAAATGGTATTAATAAAGCAAAGAAAATTGCAAAATTAAAGAATGATATTAAAATAAAAGATTTTGGAAATGCAAAACCAAAATCACATATTCATTTTGATAAACAAATAAAAAATATAGATTTCACAGGTCTAATCCCAGATATTAAAAAACAGTTAACTAAAGACAAATACATTACTTCCTACGAGGGAAACCTAAACAAGATGGATAACTATGAGTTTTATATTAATCCCTACACACGCAAAGAAGAAGAAAAATCAAGTATTAATCTGGGAGTATCTGTAATTACTAAGGACAAAACACAATCTAGTGCATCCTATTCAAACACATTCACAAAAGCAGAGGATATAGATATTAAAAGAACATTTAATCAAGCAAAACATGATGCTAATCTATTACTAAATCCAAAATCAGGAAAAGAAGGGGAGTACACACTAATTTTCACTCCTGATGTATTCAATAATCTACTTTCTGGACTAATAATACCAGCAACAGTAGGAGAAAATATTGAAAAAAAAGAATCATATTTACATTCGTTTATTGGGAAAAAAGTATTTTCAAACAAACTAACAATAAATGAAGAACCACACATAGATGATTTTACAAGTTCCTGTTCAATGGATGATGAAGGATTTAAAACGGAAAGAAAAACAATATTTGATGCAGGTATTTTCCAAACTCCAATCTATGATCAATACAATGCAACAAAATACAATAAAAAAACAACAGGAAATGGATTTAGAGTTGGAAGCACAATTTCTTGTAATCACACTAATTTAATTCAACTTCCTGGACATCATAGTATTGATGATATAATATCTAAAACAAAAAAAGGAATACTTGTTTATTCTCTTCTTGGGATGCACACAAATAAGATTACAACAGGTGATTTTTCATTAATTATTGGAGCAGGAAAAGAAATAATTAATGGACAATTTAAAAACACAATTACAAACCTAAGATTTACTGGAAATATTATAGACACACTAAAAGATATTTATTTTTCTAGAGAGCAAAAATTTAATGGAAATGGATTATTTTCATTTGGGATCATTCCAAAAATCAGAGTGATATAATATGGGAATCACATTGAAAAACATTAAGCGAGAGCAGCTTATCAAATCAACAAGGCCAAAACAAAAGAAAAGACCAATGGGCAATAAACAAATTTTAGATGAAATTAAATACAGATTAAAACCACAAACAATTGGACTTAACCCAAAAGAGATCAGAAAATTACAAATATCAACTGTTGAGAATTTTTCAACTAATTTTCTTAAATTTAGAAGAAAGAATAAAAGAAATCCAAATAATTCAGAAATACAGCAGCTGATAACCAAAGCAATAGCAGAAACATATTTGGCATTGAGAAAAAAGAGAACACAAGAATGAATCCAAATAAAATTGAGACAATATATAGGATATTAAAAAAACAGCTTAAAGGGTACAGCATTCCAATTGCTGAACAGGTACATGTGAAGAATAAAGAGCCTTTCTTTGTTTTAATTGCAACCATTCTTTCCGCAAGAACAAAAGATACAACAACTTCTAAGGTTTGTAATAGATTATTTAACAAAATTAAATCATTTTCAGATATTGAAAACAGTTCTCAAAAAGAGCTAGAAAAATTAATATATCCCGTTGGATTTTACAGAACCAAGGCAAAGAATCTTAAAAAGTTGCCAACAGAAATTAATGATATATTTCTTGGACAGATCCCATCAGAAATTGATGATCTAATTAAATTATCTGGAGTAGGAAGAAAAACTGCAAATCTGGTTAGATCAGTGGCATTTAATAAACCAGGGATCTGTGTTGATACTCACGTACACAGAATTACAAATCGTCTTGGATTTTTAAAAACCAAAAGCCCAAATGAAACAGAAATGGAACTTAGGAAAATCATACCCAAAAAATACTGGAAAGATACAAACTATTTATTTGTTATACTTGGACAGAATATTTGTTTCCCAAGAAATCCAAATTGTAAAAACTGCCCAATCAATACTTATTGTCCAAAGATAAATGTGAAATAAACTTTATCTTATATTAACTGGTTTTGATTTTTGCACGTTTTTCATAAACTCATGGAATTCATTCTGAGCAAGAGAGTACTTTCTTTTTAGATCACCAAGATATTTTTCTTTAAGATGATGACTAGGATAAATAAATGTTTTAATTCTATAATCATAGGCTTTTAATGGAAAGTAGTAACACATCTTAAGTAGTAGATCTATAAAAAAATTCTTTTCTGGACGACTGTGAAGATATTTGTTAGTTAGCATATATCTAAACACAACATCATTGGCAAATTTATACATTATAAGTTTTGGAAAATACACATGTAGCTCATCCTTATATTTTTCATAGGCCTTTGGAAAGTCTCTCTTCAGAGTTCTTTTAAATAATGCTTTTGGATAACGTCTAATCTTCATGTTATTTCTTTCGCGAGCAACTTCTGCTTCCAGAAAGAATTCTAAAACAAGATGTTCAACCCTATTGAACATTCCAATCTTCATCAAATGACCATGAATGTGCTTATCAAGTATGAAATGAGAAACAAAACCAATAGCAAAAGATCTTTCCTTGCTATTATGTGCTTCTAGAAATAATTTTTTTGCAACATCTAATCCAAAATCATTTGTGTGTAATGCAACACCAAAATTTGCTTTCTTCCTACCAAATAACTTAACATAATATACATCAGCTAGGATAGATCCAAAATATGCATGAGGTAAATCTACTTTTTTAAATAAATTAGGATACCTATAATATTCTTCTTTAACAAAATGTATGTGTGTTGCCTGGGTTGCCATAAGATCTCTCCATTAGTTTACTTCACAATTAAAATCCTGTAGATCAGATACATTATAGTATACATTATTATCCACAACGATTGCAGGGTAGTGTACAACATTATAATCCGAAATAATTTGATTTAATATTATTATATCTTTATTATAGGGGAGGACAAAAACATTTATATTATCGCACCTATCAGATAATGAATTTAGAGTATCTTCAAATAAACTATTTATGTGTTCATCCTTAATTTGATCTAACTTTCCTTGATTTATTGTTTCTGAATAAAAATATAAAATCAAGGTTTTATTTTTATCACAATCTATATTTAATTTTTTATGATACATCCACAGTTTAACATTAGTGAGTACATACATATATTTTATATAATTACTTGTTGGTACAAGTGCGTTTTCGTTTATTTGTTTCAGTCTATCAAATAATTGTCTATTGAGATTATATTCAGCACTATATTGTTTCTCAAGAATGCTACATTTTTCCTGTACATTGTTTGTATCTTCTATATAAACCATAAATAAATCATCAAGAACCATTTGTTGATTTAATAGTTTGATGTCTTCCTCATAACCATTCTTTTTGTAATTATCATAGCCCATAACTCCAAAAAAGATAATTATTAACATAATTAATAATATTAGAAAGGCAGTCAAAAAAACATTGAAACTTATGTATTTTACCATTTATATTTCACTCCAAAAACACCATATATAATACTAATAATACTTATCAAAAGTAATATAAAACCATGTACAAAAATCATATAAATTAATGGAATTATATATTTCCTTTCCATCTTAAAATTATTATATTCAAAAGAGATAATAATAAAATAAAGTGCAACAGTGACTGAAATTAAAACTAATAACAATAACGAATTCATAAATGGAGTAAAAGAAATGTGAAGATGAAATAGATCCGAAAAAGAAAACCCATAGTGTACGAAATTTAAGATATAATAATATAAATTTAGAACTAAAGTGCTTACAAAATTATATATGGCCTTAGAAACAAATAACATTCCAAGAATTAAAGATAAATTAGTATATATGAAGAAAAATGAGAAAAAACCAATATTTTTTTTAAATAAAAAATGAATGTACTTACTGGTTACATCATAACCCCCTCTAAACCACCTGATTCTTTGAGTAAAAAATCCTTTCCAGGTATTTGGAACAACTGTTTTTGCCTTTGCATCAATAACAAACTCTGCTCTATAACCCTGTTCAATAAATTTATACACTATTTCCTTATCCTCTGTAATGTTTTTCACATCATATCCTCCAACCTGATTAAATATCTTTCTTTTATAGAGACAAAGTGCTCCTGTTCCAATATCCAATGAATTCATTGCAGTCATAATCATTCTAGGGAAACCAAAACCAAAGTTATACTCAACCACCTGCATTCTTTCAATAAATGAATTTGTATTTGTTACTCCCACAGAACCAATTGCCATCACAACATTATCCCTAAGAGTTCCTGTGAGTTTCATTAGGACATCCTTATTTGGAATGGTATCCCCATCCACCTGGAATATATTTTCTTCCTTTATATATTTTAATCCTTTATTTAACACAACAGATTTAAGATTAATATCAGATTTCTGAAAATATTTTTTAGAAAGGATTATTTGCTTAACTCCAGAAACATTATCTAGAAACTTACAGGTGCCATCGGTTATAACATAGATGGTAAATGGGATTGGATATTTTAGTTTTTTTAATCTTTCAACAGTTAAAAGAATTGCTTGAAAATTATTATAGGCATAGGTTACAACTGCAACCGTAGGAACTTTCTTTGGAAATGGTTTGGAGTTAGAGACTGTTGGGTGTACCTTTGCAATAATTATAGAAAGTATTAAAAAATAAAATAAAAAGCCAAAGGTTATTAAAATAAAGTAAATATTATAGCGTTTTACGAATAAACTAAATAAAATAACGACTATAAATACAAATAAATAAAAAATTCTTTTTTTAATTAATAAATCTATTTTTTTAAAACACATATTAATTCTATTTTGTTATATATATCAGACATAATATCTATTTGAAACTATTTAAAAACATACTACATATTTTATTTATTATTAAAAATATTATAATTAAGATAATTACAACACAGATTCATAAATTTATATTTATTAAATAAAACAGCACAGGGTTCACTATATGGTTGAATGCCTTGATTACTAATTACTCCAAATTTAAAAATATCATAAAATTTCTCAGAGTAATCTGATTTTTCATTACAATCAGAACGATCACCTAAAACTAAAAAATATCTGTTCTTATAAATTACTGGAAAAGTACTTTCTAAAAGTAGTTGATTTTCTAAAGGGTATTGATATAAATATAAAATCATTATTTTGTGATTGTAAATAGATAGATCATTAAAATAAATTTCAATGGGGAGCAAAAGAATATTTTCATCTATATAACTAAAATATATCCAATTATCAGAGTAGATTAAACAATCATTTAGATTGACATCAGTTATAAATTCAACAGCAGACACATATCTTTCTTTTAAGTGTTTATCAGAAGTATAGTTAATATACAATATACACAAAGAACTAATAATTAATAGAATAATTAATAGCCAATACAATTTTTTAAAACTAAATATATTTGTGAACTCAATGATTTTTTTGTTACACCTAAATAAAGATAAAAACCAAACTAAACCAAAATATGTGAAGTAGGCCAGCGGTAATGCAATTACAAACAAATACCTAGCATCTTTAAAAGGAATTGAAAAATAAGAATAGATAGTATACAGCAGAATAATAAACATGATAATTGAAATCCTAAGGTTTATTAATTTATTAATTTTTGATTTATATTTAATAATTGCATAACCAACAAAACACAAACCAACAATCATGAGTAGAAATAGGATTGACTGATTATAAATAAAGTGTATTAGCTGAGGTGCTTGTTCAAGGCCAACTCTAGAAGTGATGTTTTGAAAATATTGATCAGCTATACTTGTGAAAAAGTTTCCAAACTTAATACGATTATATATTAACCACGGACAAAAAGTAATTAAAAATAATAAAATACTCTTAATTTTATTACCTACACCCCTATGAAACAATAATAATACTCCAAAAACAATTCCTGCGTATCTAGTAAGTGCTGATAACCCGAGGAATAAACCAGCAATCCAATTATTTTTTAAAATAAAATAAATTCCAAATATCAAGAAAGTAAGGGATAATAATTCTGTTCCGTTTAACAGTCCATAAAAAAGAACCATTGGGGTTAGTAGCAATAAATAAAATAATTCTTTATTAAAATTCAAAGTTTTAGATAGAAGCACAACACCTATGCAAAAAGATATATTAACTAATATAATATAAATTATTTCTGCAGTAGCATACCCACTAATTTGTGCAAATAAACCTATTAGGAAAGAAGTTAATGGAGGTCTAAAGGTCTCAAAATAAACCCCATTATCAAACAAGTGTTTTGCATTTAAAACATATGCTATAAAATCCCAAGAAAAAACAAAAACGTGTTGAACTATAAAAAATAAAGTTGTAATTAAAAGAATCAATAAGATATATTTATTTTTTTTAATAAAGTCAATAATTTTTCTATTCACAATTATTCCTCAAAATTAAATTAGGTGTAATTTGGACAGTCGTTTCTCAATAGAAGGTAAAAGATATGCTTTTCTTGAAATCAACCAATTATGGGTTGTATTTTGAAAATGTTTTGAAAGCTCTCCAAAGTAATATATCCTGGTGATCTTTTGTTTTAGATCTATAAAAATTAATATTTCTAAGTCAAACTCATTTTTCAGGTATTTTCTTGCAACAGCTACGTCAAAAAATTCACCATAGGTTCTTATGTTTACCATTAATATAGAAAAATCACCAACAGAAACTATCTTTCTATCCTCTAGCATTCTTTGTTTAATACTTTTTTTAGTATTTAATTCAAACACATCCAATAAAACTTTTTGTCCACTGGGCAATCCACTATATTTTTTTTTTAATTCAAAAATTGCTTTTTTATCAGCTATCCTTGTGGCATCACTTGAAAGATTAAATGTATCTACAATAATAGCATAGTAAAATAATTGTGCTTCATTTCTAGTAATTAAAATCGTCTCTTTTTTATAGAGATAATAAATTATAGTTGCACAGGCACCCCAATTATTACATTTTTTAAATACTTTTACTTTTTGTGATTTACATGTTCTATGATGATCAATTATTCCAAACAATTCATTTGAATATCCTTTTCTACCTATTGATGATTCTGGAGAATTGTGGTCAACCAATACAAATTGATCTGTTTTATTTATTCTTTGATTTTTTGAAAACTCAAAACCAAGTTTATTTATTATATTAATTAAATGTTTATTTTCTTTACCAAAATAGATTGCTTTTGATTCTAAATTAAACTTTTTTTTAATATATTTAGGAGTAAGAACAGACGAAGCAATACTATCTAAATCAGTTGTTGGATAGGTGTGACCAGTTATATATATCATAATTTTCCTATTTATTCATTAGTAATCAAATATATTAGATACATAATATATAGAATGTAAAGTATATAAAAACTATAGTTTGGATAACTAATTTGCTTGGACACGCACCCCCCTCCAATAGACATATACCCCCCCTTGTAGTACATATATAATAGAAAATAGGAAAAGCGGAGGAGTATGAAGAAGAGGTGAAATTCCTCTTTTCTACTCTTTTGATTTAATTTTTTTAGAAACAATTAGGATGATCTGGTCTGCCCCAGATCATCTCTCTCCCCTAGTAATTAAAAAACAGAATTGTGAAACAAAGAGGTAAATAGATTATGAAAAAATTATATTTATTAAACTCTCTATATGAGAATGAAAAAAACAGAATTGTGCTTTATTTCGCAGATAATATTCTTTCATCTAAATTTGATTTCACATATAAAGAAAAGTTTAATCCCTATTTTTATGTTGATATCCCACTAGATCTTGGAAAAAAACTTCTTTATGAATTTAAAGGAGACATCAAAGTAGAATTAATTGAACCCAATATAATTAAAGTAAAAGCAAGAAATTATGAAATTTTACAAAAGAGCTCAAAAATCATCTCACTATCCACAGGTAAGAACATAATACTTCTAGAACCAGAAAGACAATATTTATTAAATAATAACTGGAGTTATTATGACACATTCTGTATAACCCACGAAAATAAAATTAAAAAAATAAAAGATACAAATGATTTACACATTGCAATTAAAAATGTAATAGAAAATTTGGATAACACGGAAAAGATTAGGCTTAGCACAATACTTACAAAGAAACTAATAACCTGTAATCTATTATCCATAAAACCAAACACAGAACTCCCAAACGAACAAATATTAAATATGCTATTTGAAAATAATTTTTATAAAAAAGCACTAGTTATAAAAAACAAACCAATCATTTCAATCCCAAAAAGAAAAGAAATATTAAACAAAAGCTATTGCCTTGATTTTTCAGGAGTGATTCCACATCTTCTTCTAAAAGAAAATTACAATATTGGATTTGAAACTATTAACTGCACCTGTTGCAAGCCAAACCAAATATTTGAAGCAAATACATTATCAAATTCATTAGTTGAAGTAAGATTTGAAAAAAATGGATTTTATTTCATATCAACCAACAAACAATTTAGATACAAATACCACCAGGAGGATGAAAGAAAAGAAAATAGGCTTATTTATATGCACGAAAATAAGATTAGAGACCTTCCATCAGGTCCTTTTTTCTCTGGAGAAAAGCAATTAATTCCATTATCTGATGCAATCAGATTAACTGAAACTGGGGATGTTACCATAACCCATGAAAACAACAAACTTAGTTGGTATTGCCTAAAGAACGAGTCATTTATATCTGAAATAATTTCTAGATTAATAAAAAGATTAAAAATCATAGAAAAATCAATATCCATTAGTAATTATTTAAATTATTCTAAAAAAATATCAAACGAACTTGATAATAATTTTTCATACACTCTATACATGACCGAATATGCTCTTCTATTAAATCTATTATCAGAAATACCAATATTTATGGCCCACACAAACACTAAGTTTTATACTCCTGAAGTCACAAGTGCAATTAAAACAATTAAAGAAGATCTGATAGTAAGAGCATCGCCATCACCAGAGGATGTTCCAAGATTTACAGAGGTTACAGAAAAAGAAAATATATGTACAACTAACAAGAATTTTGTTTTAGATATAAATACATATTTCACAAAAATAAATCTTCCAATTCCTAGATTAGTGGTTAGTTAAGAATAATATTTCTGCACAGGGTAAATTTAACTTTATTTAAGTAAGGTTATTTCTATTGCTGACACCTTCATGGGAGTATTATTTTCTGTGATTATCTCTTCAGTGGAAATATCTATACTCTTTATCTTTAGTGTGTTCACAAATTTATTTTTAACAATCTCTGCAACATCAACAGCTTTTGATATTGTTTTTCCTCTTGCTTTGATAATTACTGAGTCAACACCCTGATTAAACTGTGTAATAACAGCTAAAACATAGGACATTGTATTCTTCTTTCCTATATAAATTATGTTATTTTCAGTCGTGTCCATATTTTTCCCCCTTGTAGTTTTAGTTGTTGCTTTGTGAGAATTGTGTAATTAATTTATATATATATTAATAGAAAGTATTTAAAAACACTAATTTTAGAGGAAAAAAGCAGACACCATACAATCTAACTTCTTAAATATTTAATTATTTCGGGAGCAAGAGTAATGAAATTAGGATTAGTTAATAATCGTGGCATAAAATAACTTGGAAAATCCATATCACCTTTTTTTTCTAAGAATTTTTCTATACCTATTTTTTTAAGTTTAATTAATAGATTTTCAAGTTCAATATTAGTTTTGGAATCTATATATTTTCTAATCTTATAATGTGTTTTAAGTTCACTAATGTATTTCGAGAGATGATGTTTGTAATTTGTTTCAAGATCTTTAAATTCCTTTATTCTTTCATTAATTGCTTTTGCGGCTGCTTCAGCGGATAACAATCCAAAATTAACTCCACCACCTGTTGTTGCCTTAACAAAACAAGCTGCATCTCCCACAACCAAACGATTATGGCGTGCATATACATCCAATGGTTTTGCAACAGGAATTAATCCAGAGGTTGTTGAAAGAATATTGTCAAATTTTATTTTATTTCTGTCTATAAATTTATCAAATTGCTCTTTTGGGTTTTTTGTTCCTATACTTGTACCTATTCCTATTTTTGCTCTATAGGGAGATTCAGGGATTACCCATCCAAACAAACCTTTTGCAAAATCACCAAGATATATTGAAACACCCTCTGTTCCAAACTCACCCTCTACTAAAATCTGATAACTGTGTATGAATTCAGGTTCTAGTTTTTTAGTTAGTATACTATCCCTAACAATAGAATTTGGGCCATCCGCCCCAATTAAAAAATCAAATCTAAGATCAGAAACAATTTCTGTTCTTAGGTCTTTTACCTTAAGATAGGTATCTTCAATGGAAATAAGCTTTTGATGATATTGAATATCCACTTCCTGTGATAGGGCCAGATCTCTTATTTTTTTATCAAATCTTTCTCTATCAATAACATAGGCCTTATAATCTCTAGATTCTACTTTTAAAGTAACCAGATGGGGTCCAAATATATCTGCGCCTCTTACTTTATTAATTATATAATCATTAATATTTATATAATTTTTAAGTTTTGTTTTATTAAATCCAGATATTGAAATAAGCCCAGAACAAGAAACAGGAATCCCTATCTCATCATGTTCTTCAAGAACAGTAACAAGTATATTTGGATTAAGCTTCTTAATTAGATAAGAAGTATAAAGCCCTATTGGACCACCACCAACAATTACTATTCTTTTATCTATTCCTTCTATCATGTTAATCTCTGTTTGATCGTTTTACAGCATCTAATATGAAATCATAATTACTTTGGAACTTATCATCAGCACCAACCTTGTTTTCAGTTGGATCTCCCATTCCCTGATTAACATCCTTATTAACAAATTTATCAGCATCAAAATTCGATAATTTATCAAAACTCCCTTTTCCTAGTGAATTATAAATTTCATCTTTTGCTGTTGGTTTAGCTAATCCCTTATCTTTTCTCTTATTTGCAGAAACAACAACCCAAACAATAATCAACAGAATAATTAATGCAAGTACAAAAACAGTAATATAGGTTAATAATTTCTTTTTAATATTTGATGAATCAACTGTGATATTCTCAGATGCTACCTCTCCAGATAAAATAACTGGAGATTTAAAATAAACTAATTCAAATTTGGTTACAACATCAAACTCAGTAACTGGACTTTTCTTATTATACTTAATCACAGTTGATCCTTTTGCAGGAATTGTTATAGCATACATTATTTTTGGATCACTAACTAGAACTTCAACAGGGTCAATAAATATTAAATCTTTTATGGTTGTTGCAAATTCCTTTGGTATTTCTTCAATAAAAGTAATTGTTATTGGACTAGATGATGAATTTTTAAATTCTAATGACACAGAATAATATTTTTGTGAATTTATTTCAATAACTATAAAATTACGATCAACTGTTATTACTCCTTGACCATACAATACATTTGTGTCTACTATAAGATTTGTATCAGATGTTAGTAGATATAAGTCATTAGATAATTCGGTGGTATATTTACTAGAAAAGCTTTTTACTTTAATAATTGATTGATTTGGAAGTTCACCTATTATTTCTAGTATAAGATTATTTGCTTGATTATAAAGCTCATTTGCTGAAATTTCATTAATTCCAACTAATGCTTGTGCAGCTGCAATTCTTTCATAAACTGTATTTAGCTTTGTATTCACATCAAAGTTAATTGGAATTAATAGACCCTCATAAATCTCCAATTTTGAATCAAGTTCATCTAAATTTAATTTAATTGATGCTAGCAGTTCTTCTCTCTCCACCATAACTTCATTAACATTATTGAATTCGATAACAACTTCCTTGATACCCACATTTAATGCTTTATCATAGGCAAGAACCGAAATTGTATGATTTCCGTCTTCATAGGCAAAACTATTAAAATCACAGGTGAAGTCAACTGAATTACTATCCTTCAAACAAAGTTCATCAATATCATCCATTAGATATTGTACTTTAAACACATCATCTGATAAATCAACAGGTGTAAATGTATATACACCATTAACATCTGAATAGTTAACATCCAATGTGGGTATATTTGCGTCTGCAACAAAATCAAAGGTATCTGTTGCACTCTCATTGCTTGAATTTCGTCCAGTTATCTCAATAATACCAGTTCCACTGGTTGTAATATTATAATCTCCAGATATTTCGTTAGCTGTTGTTGCTGCTAAAATAGTTACATAACTACCTGTCCCAATTTTTATTTTAATTATTCCTGTTCCAGATAATTCTTCATCACCTATTGCACTTATGTGAACTAAACCCTCTTTCACATAAGTTATATTATCATCCACATTCACTGGAGATACAGAAATTGTAAAACTTGGACCAAATCTTTCTGCAGTTCCAATAACTTCGGTACTTAATGCAGATTCATTGTTTGCATAGTCAACAGCAGATAATTTAAAATAATAATTCTTATCCTCGTTTGGAGAAAAGGTGTACTGTTCATAATCTGTTGTAACTTTAGTTGAAGAAATAGTAACTCCACTTCTATCAGAATAATATATATTATAATAATCAACACCACTATTGTTATCAGTTGATTGTGCCCAGGTTAATTTAATTGAACCATTAGTAAGGCTAGTTGCTTTTATGGTGGATGGAATTGATGGAGCCGTTGAATCATATTTAATTGTATTTGATTTTCTTGTAATTGTATATGGAGAATCCTCTGATCGTGCTTCAATGTAGATTCTTTTGGTCTCGTTTGTTGTTGTACATCCATTTCCAGAAGTAATGTTAAATTGAGTGTATTCAAAATCAGTATTATCAGAGATTTCTATCCAAGAAGTAAAGGTTGATGCATTACAACTAAATCTAAGTGCATTCACATCAGATGAAGTGGATATCGTGAATTTTGGTGTAGAATCATTTGTATAGGTATTATCATCATCAATATCAAAAGACAAGCTTGGACCAGTGCTAATTGAATTTGCATCTACTGCACTCTGATTCCCAGCCTTATCAACAGCAACAACACCATAATAATATCTTGTATCCATTGATTTATCAGTAGAATCCACACAACTTTTTGTTTCAGCTGCAAGAACAGTACAAATTAATGTTTCATCTTCATAACTTGTAAAATTAGAGGTTGATCTATAAACATTATATTCTAATAATCCACTTCCAGAATCTGTTGAAGTCCCCCAACTAGAAATTGTAATATTATCATCAACAGCTCTTGTTAGGCTTGGCTTAGTTGGAGTTGTAGGCCCAGTTGCATCGATCTGAACATTAAAATCAAGAGATAAATTATTATCAACATTATCATTAACATCGAGTGCTACTTGGTAAATATTACCATCACCCCAGGTTCCTGTTTGTGAATGATAAAATCCAAGATTTGTAAGATTATAATCCTTAGTTACTGTTGTTGAATCAGGAAGAGTTATCACCATTTTTGTTGCAACTGGAGAGCTGTCAATTCCAGAACCAGATTCAGAAATAACTACATTAATCAAAAATGTATTTGAATCAACATAATAAACAGTATTATTTGCTAATGTTCCTAAATTAAAGCTTGTAACAGTTGGTTTTGTATTATCAATATAAAGCACTTTATTAGTATCAATTACTGCTTGACTAGCACCCGCATTTCCTGCAGCATCCATAGCATCAAGAACAACATAATAATTACCATCAACTAGTCCAGTTCCAATAGCAAGGTTAACTGGAGAAACATTAGAATCTTTTTGTACTTTTTTAGTGTATGCAGAACTATAACTTGAAATATTACTTGAAGTTACAATGTATGCAAGATACTTGTTTATATAACTATCAGCATCCGTATACCCTGATGCATTTAAATTCACATCTCCTCTATAAAAGGTATTATTGGTTGTTCCAAGAGAAGTTATTGTAAACGTTCCAATAGTTGGCTTTACATTTTCAACCTGTAGGGTATCAGATTTACCTTGCCCATTATTATCAGTAACTGTAATGGTATCAACTTCTGCAGAAACCATGATTGGTCTTTTTGGGTATGTGGAATGATAGGTGGGAGTTAGGGCGTTAACATCAATATAAAAATTACCAGTAAAACTAGTCCCAGAAACATCCGCATTAAAATCAAAATTGCTTGCTTCCGATGAACTTATTCTTAATGGAATCAAAGAATTAGTAATTCCATTGGTGTCTGTTAAAACCCCTGTTATCGTATATGCTGTGTCGACACTTGCTGCGTTTGTTATTGACTCAACTATATTAAAAGTACTAATTGTATAAGCATGTATGTTCATTCCAAAAAATAAGGCCAATACAACTACAAAAACAAGATAATTCCTACAATTCATATTTAATCAATTCAATTATTTTTTCTAGACTTTAGCTTTTAATAAATTTAAAAGCATTTATTAAATAATTTATATATTATATTATATAGTTAATATTTAAATACATACTCTTTTACAAAAATGTGATTAAAAATGATTAAAACTATTGAAAAAAATGGAAAAAAAATAATTATTATTGGAACAGCACATATTTCTAGTAATAGTAGAGATCAGGTTAGAGA
The DNA here is from genome assembly GCA_964496765.1 of uncultured archaeon. Classification (GTDB taxonomy): domain Archaea; phylum Iainarchaeota; class Iainarchaeia; order Iainarchaeales; family CSSED10-239; genus JBAWVI01. Next base: position 22,179 of record CAZCAP010000004.1, read on the forward strand.
AATTATTGAGTTAGAAAAACCAGATATTGTTGGAATTGAACTGGATGCAGCTAGATTCTATGCTATGATGTCTGGGAAAAAAAGTAAAGCAAAATTTTCTGATATATTGAGAGCAAGAAAACCCTTTCTTTTTCTTTTACAATATTTTCTTTCAAAATATCAAAAAAAAATTGCAGCTGATTTCAATATGGAACCTGGAGAAGAAATGAAGCAAGCAGCAATCTCTGCAAAAAAGGTAGGGAGTAAAGTATTACTTGCAGACAGAGATGTAAATATTACTCTTGAAAAATTATATAAGGCGCTTACTTTCAAAGAAAAAATTAGACTATTAACTACTGGATTCAAAATGCAAAAAGAACTTGGATCAGATATATCTGTTAAGAAAATACTTAAGGAAGCAGAATCTGAGGATAGTGAATTTATTAGAAAGATAATGGATCTTCTTGAAAAACGTCATAAAACACTAAAGACTGTATTGATTGATGAAAGAGACGAGTTTATTGCATACAATATCCAACAGGTTTTAAAAGATGAAAACGTGAACAAGATTGTTCTTGTTGTTGGTGCTGGACACCTAACAGGAATAATAAAGAACATGGATAAAGAAGATATAGATATTAAAAAAATATTAAGTATTAGAAACAAGTAAATTCAAGATGAGGGAACCACATACACATATATTTCCGGTCAAACCTGGTGAGTTTTGTTCCCTCAACTGTCGGATTTAGGTCGTATTGTCATCTATACTCCTATTTACAGTCTCCTAAGACCAACCACTTTTGGGTTAATCTTGAAATCTTACAATCCAAAATAAAATAAGTCTGAACCAATATATATAAATCACACTACTTATTATGTACCAAAAAACACACGCAACAACTTATTAGTGTACACCTAAACAATATTGAAACACACAGGCGCAAATCACTCACAATTAACTAGAAAAAGTAAATCTAATCAACAAAGTTTACTTTTTGGTTTATTTAATAATTGTTCATCAAGTATATGAGAAAAAGCACCAACCGATAAAAGTTTTTGATTACCATCAAGTGTTCTTACAATAAACTTGTGTATTGACTTTTCCTTTGGGCCAATAATAATTATATATGGAATTTTTTTTAATTCAGCATTTCTTATTTTTTTTTTAATATCCCCTGATTGATTTTCAATTTCAATTCTTGCCCCTGTTTTTGAAAGACCAGTTTCTATTTCATTACAAAAATTAAGCATATCATTTCCATTTGGGATTAGTTTAACATGAACTGGCAATAACCAAAAAGGAATTGAATTCATTTCCTTTTGCAATATTGCTTCTGGAATTTCATAAATATATGTTTTATCTTTATAACTAATAGAAAAATCATTCTTAATTTCAATTAACGAAGTGTTTTGAGACCCAGAAGTACTCTTATTGATGGGAACATCTGTGGTTTCTGAATTTTGCATAGTAGAATTAGAAACACAACTTGTATTCTTATTTGCATTTTTGAAATTATTACTTTGATAATGATTATTAAATTTGTTTTTCTTAAAAAAACTAAATCTCTGTTTTAAATTATTTGTTCGTTCCATATAAATATCATCCAAATTAAATAAACATAAATGCAAGCGCAATAAAATTATATATTAGATGTGCAGAGAAGGTAACCCATATATTTCCTGTCTTTTGATAAAATCTTGCTAGTACAACACCCAAAACAAAGGCACCAATTATTTCTGTCACTGAGCCATAGAGTATATGCCCACAAGCAAATAGAGCTGAAGAAATAATTACGCCCACTCTCTTAACTAAAAAACCTCTAAAAAACCATTCCTCTAAAAACACTCTAATAACAAACAAATATATTATATAGATTGCAGACAGGGAAGTTATTTTTTCTCCAACAACAGAAAGATCCTGCACTCCAAATAAGCTTGAAACATAACTTATTGCAAAACTTATAATAAACATCAGAAAGAAAAGAATAACTACATTTCTAATAAATATTTTCCAATCAATTCTTTTCAAACCTTGAAGTTTAATTAATTCTTTTAATGTTACTACTTTACCATAAAAATACAAAAAGTATAATGGGAAGAATAAAAGAATGAAATCCAAAAAAAAATCATTTATTATAAAACCCATAATTTAAAATCTCGGAAAATTAAATTCATTCCCAAATGGTCATCCCACAATTTCCGCAGGCAAACCTGGTTCTACTATCTTTTCCCTTATGTGCACCCATAAATGTTCCAGCACCACATTTAGGACAATCTTTACCTTTTCTTGTAACCTCATCACCAGTTACAGAATAAAATTTACTTTTCTTAACTTTTACACTTTCTTTATGTTTTGGTTTTCCTTTTTTTTCTTTACCCATAATTATCACTTTTATTCTTTATCTTCCTTTGGCTTTTCTTCCTTTGGTTTATCTTCCTTTGGTTTATCTTCCTTTGGCTTTTCTTCCTTTGGTTTATCTTCCTTTGGCTTATCTTCCTTTGGTTTATCTTCCTTTGGCTTATCTTCCTTTGGTTTATCTTCCTTTATTGGTTCATCATGTGTTCCTGTTCTCTTTAATCTATATTCAAGCTCAATTTCTCTTAAAGCTTTCATATTATCATAAACCTTAATATATGCCTTTGAGATTTTAGTACCATAATCCTGTGATATCTTATCAATAACAATAAGCTTATCATCAATACCAAGGAGTGCGGCAATCTTTTTTTGGACCTCCTGTCTTGAAGGAGTCTTGTCAGCTCTTATTTTTGCTAAGACAGATGTTCTATGTAACAATTCATTTTTTGATTTTTCCATTTCTATTTCCATAATTTTTCACCTAATAGTTAATTTTCATTTTATCTTTTAGAGAGGAGATAAAAAACAAATCTACTTTCGTAAATTCATGTAACTGTTTTGAATAAATATTTATCTGCTAAGTCTTAATGCATACTTTCCTGGAGTTGTTACTTCCATTGCTTTTCCAATATCTGATTTGTCTGGATCAATGATCAGTGCGGTTCCCTTAAAGAATGTTGTGAAAATATTTGATCCACAAACAGGACAAACTTTAACAACTTCCTCTTTTCCTTCTTTTGTAATTTCTGTTTCTTCAACAATTTTTCTACATTTTCTACAAACTTTTTTACTCATTTCTTTTCACCTTTCTTTTTTTTTGGTGATTTTTTTGTATCTTTCTTTGATTCTTTCTCATTATCTTTTAATTTCTTTTTTTCTTTCTTAGTATCATATAATTGCCACTCTGGTTTACCTAACCCAAACCCTCTCATGGTTAACCCAATCTTTGTATCAGCAATTGATTTTTTAAAACTAATATTTGCAACTCTTGCAAGAACCTTATCCCCAACTATCAATGTTCTTTTACTTTCTTTTGCAACAAAACCAGGTAATTCTGGATTATAGGAATTAAAATCTTGCATTACTTGTGAAACATGACACAAACCTTCAAAAGGCCCAATACTTATGAATGCACCAAAGTCAGTTGCCTGTGTAACGTTACCTTGAACCATTTCATGAAGCTTTGGCATATAGGTTACTACCTGAAATTTAACTTTGAAAAAAACATTAGAATCACCAGGAATAATCTCACCAATATTATTTTCAAGAACATCTGTTACAAGAACGATTAATCCAACATCTTTATCAATTACTCCTTCATAGTCTTTGCATAATTGATCAAGAATAATATCTTTTAATTCTCCAGATAAGCTTAGAGGAGAAACCGCAACAATTCCTTCAACATTGTATTTTTTATAACTCATATTATTTTCACCATCATCTTTATTCTAATATCTTATTAATTTTATTTACTCTCGTCTCGTGCCTTCCACCTTCAAAAGGGGTTATTAAAAATAATTTAACAAACTCCAAAGCCTCTTCTTTTGTAATAAATCTCGCTGGTAATGCAATTATATTTGCATTATTATGTTCTCGTGCAAATTTTGTAATATCTTTATTCCAACAAAGGGCAGCTCTAACATCAGGATATTTATTTGCAACCATGGAAACCCCATTTCCTGTTCCACAAATTATTATTCCTTTTTCATATTCTCCAACATTAATTGATTTAGCAAGTGGGTGAACAAAATCAGGATAATCAACACTTTCCTGTGAAAAACAACCAAAATCCTTTAAATCATACCCTTCCTTAGATAATTGTTCTTTAATATATTCTTTCATTAAAAAACCAGCATGATCCGATCCTATTGGGATTAGGTTATCCATTATCTATTATCTCCTATAATTTTATTCTAATATTGCACCCTGTGTTTTTAGAGTAATTATCTTTGCATGTTTAAATCTTAATTTTTCTTTTAATATTTTATCGTTCGTGTATATAATATAATCTTTACTGTAATATATTAATAAATTATCTATTTTTTGATATCTTTCACTTTTGTCCACTAATTCATTGGGAACATCTATTACTTTATATTTCTCTTTAGCTTCAACTTTTTTTAAATATCTTAGAAGCATTTCTTTTCTTCTGGGTTTGTCCTTAAATACTTTTTCAACCTCACTATAGGTTTTATTAAGAATATAAAACTCTGCACTTGGAATTAATAGGGTAACTGCATCAAATATATCTTTTTGATTTTCATACATATAAATCAATATATTCGTATCAATTAAAATTTTATTTGATCTGCCCATATCCAGATAATCTCCATCTACTGTTTACGTTTCTACTAATTGCAACCGTATCATTCTTATAATAAACACAGTCCTTATCAAGAATTAATTGCAAATCACTACCCTTAATCTTAATAATTGTTGCAAGATATGCAGCTGAACCAATAATTAAAACGATTTTTTCAGAAACCTTTAGTGGGGTTTGATTTGGTTCAATCAACCTATCAATCTTACTATAATTTAAATTAATTTTGGATGAAATTTCTGGTTTATTTGTATCTGAACAAATTAATTGTCCAACCATACGATCAGAAAAGCAATAGAATGAATCAATTTCTGTTCCAACAGCAATAAGCCCACCTGGCCTTACTGATTTATAATTAATACCATTTGAATTTAATGATTTAATTGTTATTTGGATTGGTTTTGTAATTCCTGGATATAACCAAACCTTATCCCCTACACTTAGGGTTCCTTCCAATATTGCCCCACCAAGAACACCACCCACTAGCTTTTCAAGGTCTGTGCTTGGTTTATTAACATCAAATGACCTAACAACCTGCATTTTAAGTGGGAGTTGATCATTATATTCAGGTGTTGGTATTTTACTTACTAGTGCATAAACTAATGCATCTATATTTGTATCAAAATGAGCTGATGTTGGAATTATTGGTGCATCCTTATATCCCACTTCATCTAAGAATGCTCTTAATTTTTCGTAATTTTCAATAGCTTTTTCTTTTGGAACAAGATCAATCTTATTCTGTGAAATAACTATATTTTTTATGCCATGCATTTTAAGTGCTAAGATATGTTCAACTGTTCTTGGTTGTGGGCACTCCTCGTTTGCTGCAACAACCACGATTGCTCCATTTAGGAGGGTTGCACCAGACAACATAACAGCCATTAATGTTTCGTGACCAGGAGCATCAACAAATGAAACTCTTTTTATAAAATCAGTTTTACTTCCACAAAGTGCACAAACATTTTTTGTACCATAGGCAGAAATTCCAACACACTTTGGACAATGATAAAAATCAGCATCCGCATATCCTAGTCTTATGGATATCCCCTGTTTAATTTCATCAGAATGTCTATCTGTCCATTTTCCAGTTAATCTTGAGGTCAAAGTGGTTTTACCATGATCAACATGACCAACAACCCCAATATTAACCTCTGATTGTATTTCTTTTACCATTTTCATTATCACATCTATTTTATTTTTTTTATAGTAATTTTTCCTGCCATATATTTTTTTTTAATTCTTTTTGCTCTATTTTTATTTGAGGAACCAGTTAGTTCGTATTCATTCCCTAATCTTAAAAGTTCTGGTTTTGGAATTCTTTTTCTAGGTAATCTTCCAGGTAGAGGCATAAATTGTCACCATCATTTCTTTTTACCCATTGGTTTTGGAATAGTGTCTTCTTTTACTTCTGCTTTTGATTTTTTATGTTTTTCTTCTAGAGTTTTTGTTGTACCTGCAATTATCCTCATATTTACTTGTTGAATTGTATTATCAATTATTCTTCCAATAATTCTTTTCTTTCTTCTTTCTCCCTTTCTTGTGGGTCTAAAGCCAATTCCTCTTGTTAACAACACTCTCTTACTTCCTGTTTGATCAAGTGTTGCAATCATAGGGAATCCTTGTTTATTTGATCCACCTGTAATAATTCCTTTAAGTCCTGCTTCAATAAAAGATAAATCAACTTCATCTTTTATCTTCTTACCAAGAAGAGTAAGCATTGTTTTTTCGTCTGCCTCAACAGAATATGTTTGTGCTGATTTTGAATCAGATATGTTTAACTTCATATTATAATACACCTCTTATTATTTCAAATCCTAATTTATATTTTTTATTCTAATTATTGGTTATTTATCCAAGAAATATAACAACTATTTTTCATCTTGTACTTTGTATCTTCTTTTTTGTGCTTCCTGTATTAATTTTTCTTCATCACCAGTAAACTGGAGCCCAATCTCTTCAAGCTTTTTAATATCTTCAAGAGAAATATTAACTGTAAACACAGAATCTTCTGTGAAATCCTTTAGGTAAGTTACTCCCTTAACTGAAATTGCTGCTTCTTTATCGTAATCTAAAGAAATAAGCTTGTTACCTTCTGTTTGAATTCCTTCAACAATACCAAACTCTTTTCCATCTTTATCAAGCAAAGTGGTTCCTGGAACTAATTTACCAGCTAAAACTTTAACTCCAAAGATTGCGGGTTTACTTACTCTAAATATACAATTTTTTACAACCTTAATCTTACAAGGATATACAATTTCTTTTAATAACTTATCTTTTTCTTGCCTGTTTAATTTAATAAGCCAAGCCTCATAGTCTTCTATTAATTTATATATAATATTGTTTTTAAATATAGGGATATTGCTCCCTATTGCTTCTTCTTCAAGTTCCTTTGATATATTTGAATTAAATAAAAATAAAACACCTTTCTTTGGATCTCTCTCATTAATTATTTTTAATTCCATTATATCTTTATTTGTAACATCTCCGATATCTGATCTTGCAATGCAGATGAAACTTTTCCCCATTAATTTAATTAATGCTTCTAAAGATCCTAATGTATCTGATTTAACAAACGCACCCTCTGCCTCTCCATTCGTGATTACACAAGATAATGGTTTTGTTTTTAATGTTTCTATTGCTTCCCTATCATCACAGGAAACAATTACACTTCCTGGGATGCATTGATCTAGGCTTGGTGCAACAATCTTAACTCCAGATGCAGCAGATACAAAATCTACATTCTTATAATCTCTTTTTTTATTTACAGCAGACATTACATCTAATTTTAATAGAGCTTTTATTTTAGTTTCAATAACTCCAGATTTGGATATAAATGCAATTTTATCTTTAACTCTTAATATTCCTTGATAAACTATAATATCTGCAGTTGAGCCTACGCCTTTAATTTCTCCAGATTCAAGTATTGTTCCCTGTGCATAATCTTTTTCATCTAACTCTAATTTAGTTCCTAAAAATTTTTGAGATAATGTTGCTAGGAAAAGAATAGATTCTGATAATCCATAACATTTTTCAGCAGATATTGGAATGATTGTAACTTGTTTTTTAAAGTCTGTAACCCTATCAAATCTTTCAGCAGCAAAACCATGATTATATAATTGTCCAACAATTTTATAGATTTGTTCATCAAGTCTTTCTGAAACTGATTTTGATTGTTTTTCAAGAACACTAGATATATCATTACCTTCCTGATACCAACCCTGTAGAAGATCAACCTTGTTTGCAACAACAATAAATGGTACCTTATACATTTTCAATATATTTAATGTTTCTATATCTTGTGCTTGAAGGCCTTTTATAATATCAACAACTAGGACAACAAGATCTGCTAAGCTCCCTCCTCTTTCACGAAGATTATCAAATGCATTATGTCCAGGAGTATCAATAAACAATAATCCAGGGATTGTAACTTCAAATTTAAATTTTGTTAATAGGTGACCACAACTATGTATGATTGTATCATAGGTAATTTCTGTAGCCCCAATGTGTTGTGTTATTCTACCAGGCTCTTTATCTGTAATACAGGTTCCTTTTATCTTATCTAGAAAAGTTGTTTTTCCAGAATCGATGTGACCCATGATTGTAATTATTGGTTGTCTATACAATAGTTTTCACCAGGTTTAAATTATTAAAATTAATTTCTAATTACAAGAAAAAAAATTAAAAAAGAAAAAATGGAATTACTGTGTTCATTCATTTTTCTTTTGCCCTCTACCTTGTCTTTTCTTTTCAATATGATAGGTTTCAGTCCATCTTGTTTTATGAGACTTGTATTTTTTATCAAGTGTATTCTTTTTACACTTTGATGAGCAAAAGTTACTTACAGTTCCTTCTTTCTTTGCATACACAATTCCTGTTCCTTTAGGAATTTCCTTTCCGCAGAATGTACATTTCATATTTAGTTACCCCTTTTTAATGGACTCTTATGTCCTTTGCTTCTGTTTCTGGGTTCATTAAGATAAGGATATCTCCCTTACTTACTGTTCCACGTACATTTCTTTTTTTGATACGGCCTTTTTCATAACCATCAAGAATCTTACAAAGAACTTGTGTAGCTTCTCCACGTGAACCTGTTCTACCTACAATTTCTACGATTTCAGCAGGTATACCTTCTTCAGCCATATAGATCTACTCCTTTATTTCTTTTATTCAGCTTTTGGTTCTTCAGCTTTTGGTTCTTCAGCTTTTGGTTCTTCAACCTTTGGTTCTTCAACCTTTGGTTCTTCAACTTTTGTTTCTTCAACTTTTGTTTCTTCAACTTTTGGTTCTTCAACTTTTGGTTCTTCAACTTTTGTTTCTTCAACTTTTGTTTCTTCAGTCATATAAATCTAACTCCTTTATTTTTTTTATTCAGCCTTTGGTTCTGCAACCTTATGCTCAACTTTTGGTGCTTCCTTGTGTTCAACCTTTGGTTCTACAACCTTATGCTCAACTTTTGGTGCTTCCTTATGTTCAGCCTTTGGTTCTACAACCTTATGCTCAACTTTTGGAGCTTCCTTGTGTTCAGCCTTTGGTTCTACAACCTTATGCTCAACTTTTGGAGCTTCCTTGTGTTCAGCCTTTGGTTCTACAACCTTATGCTCAGCTTTTGGTGCTTCCTTGTGTACAGGTGCTTTATGTTCAGCCTTTGGTGCTTCCTTGTGTTCAGTTATTTCCTGAATCTTACCAATAAGTGATTGTAATTCTTTTGTTACAACTCCAGCATCCATTACAGCTATACAACTAGCTTTTGCAGAAATTCCAACTGCTTTTCCAAGATCATCCTTTGTTTTCACATAGGTGTATGGAATGTTTTTTTCTTTTGCAATTACAGGGATGTGCATTACGATTTCAACAGGTGTAACATCTTCAGCAATAACAACTAATTTAGCTGTATTTCTTTCAATTGCTTTAGTAACTTCATTTATACCTATCTTTATCTTACCTGATTTTGCAATTTTTTTAAGAGTCTCATCTTGAAGAGATCTTAAATCCTCTGATACAGAAAACTTTATGTAATCTGACATAATACTTCTACCTCCATGGTTTTGTCATCGGTTTTTTTGTTAAAAAATAGCTTTAACTATATATATTATATATAGGGAAAAGTATATAAATAGATAGATGAAAAAGAAAAAGAAAAAATTAAATTATTGAAAAAAGCAATTCTACTTCTTCCAGTAATCATCAAAATGAGAAAGCAATGCTGTTGCAAGACTTGGATTATTCTCTAGAACAGTAAGATGATATGATTTTTTTGGATTTGTTAAATCTGTTAAAGCCATAATTATTTTCTTTCTATCAAGAACAAATGCATCCAAAGAATGATTAACTTCCTGAACATTAAAATGCTTAGGTAAGTCATGCACCTTGGTCATTGATTTTGTTAAAAACTTCACAGAAATATTTTTGTTTGCCATTAAACCTTTAAATGCATCAGCTCTATCATCCATGTGTGTAAACCCATGAACTTCCTTTTGCACACTTTGAAATTCCTGTGCTAAAAATTTATTATAATCTTTAATATTATTAACCTGTAATATTTTTTCAGTTGGACCATTTGCTTTCTCTGACCAATGTTTACCAGCAACAAGCTCATCAACCTTTCCAGCGAGTTCTTTAAATTCTTTACTTTTAACTAAAAGTAAATTATTAAATATTTCATCAGGATTAATAACTTTATAGGTTTTTGGTTTCTTATAAACTTCTAGAACAAGCCCTCTTTCTTTTAACTTTTCAAGAACATCATATATTCTTGTTTTAGGGATTTCTGAATTTCTACTTATTGTTGGAGCATCACATTCAGAAAATTTAAATAAAGTAACTAGTGCTTTTGCTTCATATTCTGTTAAATTAAGCTCTTTTAATAATCCAACAACATTATTTTCTTTCATATCTTGCACCCATTACTAATTATATTAATATAAAACTATATTATATATATTACCATATGGTTTAAATAGTTAACTATAACACGTTAACAGTTCTTTTTAATTCACAACTGATTTTTCAAGCCTTTCAAATCTTCCCTGTCTTCTTGGTCCAAATCCAGTTCCTGCTCCTCCAGGTCTTGAAAATCTACTTGATCCAAATCTTGAAGAGTTTCTGGACATTTCCTTATCATCCTTTGAATCATCTGAAAGAGTGTACACAAAATCTTCGATTTTATAGGCATACTCTGCCTCTGATTTTATAAGCCCATTCATTATCATAAGTTCTCTATTTAAAAGCCAAAAGAACAATGCAACAGATTTTCTTCCTTTATTATTAAAAGGAATTATTAAATCAATATCTCTAACATTACTTGAAGTGGTTGATAGTGCTGCAATCGGAGCTCTTATTTTCTTAGCTTCAACAATAGCCTGTCTATCTATGTTTGGATCAATAATAAATACCATTTTAGGTTCAGTAAAATGTTCTGATTCTGGATTTGTAAATGTTCCTGGAATAAATCTATCAACCTTTACATTATATCCGAAATTTTTTTCAAGTAATTTTAAACCAAATAAAGCATATTTTTTTCTAGATACAAACATAATATCGCTTGGATTGTATTTCGATATAAAATCAATTGCAATCTTTATTCTTTTATCAATTATTTGAACATCCATAACATTTAATTTATCACTTCTAGATTTAAAGATAAATCTTCTCATGGCACCATTTTTATACTTGGTACCGATGTGAATTCCATTCTTTAAATAGAGATCAACATTAACTAATGTTCTCATTCCAGAATTTACTGGAGAATTATTATTTTCTTTTGATTCGTTTGCTTTTTCCATTTGTTTTCACATTTTATTAATTTCTATTTTTAATATTCCATAATCTCATCTATTGTTTCAACATGTGATAGGAACATTCGTCTACAACAATATTTGGTTACTCCAAGGTGATCTAAAGCTTGAGCTTCTGTTTTTTTCTCTTCTTTAATTAATCTTAAATATTCATCATACTTATCAGCAACAACCTGACCGCATGAAAAACAACGAACTGGAATTATCATATATCATTCACCTCTTAGAGTGTTGCTTTTTCTTTCTAGCACCTAAACCAAGTTGTTTCTTTGGTTCTTTATTCCTCACATCATCAACAACCATGTAACGATCATAGGCAATCATTTTATCTCTTAATGTTTTCTTATTACCACCAGCAAGTAAAATTCCTTTTGCAATACAAGATCTAACTGCTTGTGTTTGAGCAGAAGTTCCTCCACCAGATACGTGAACAAAAAAATCATAGCGAGAAAATTCATCAGGAACTACTTCTGAAACTTCTAATATAAGATCCCTATTATAACCTCTACTAAAAACATCTAGTGTTTTATTATTAACTCTAATGTTTCCAGCTCCTGGTTTTATTGTGGCTCTTGCCATTGCGGTTTTTCTTGATGATTTAACTGTATAATTTTTTACCATAGTTTATCATTCTTTTATTTTTTTATTAATTTTTATTTAAGCTTAGCTCCAAGATATTTTGCAATTTCCTTTAAAGTAACGTGCTCAAGATCCTTTAATTTTTCTTCCTTTGGTACTTCCTTTGCATATGCTTCTGGAACATCAAGGAAAACCATTAATCTTTTCAATGCAACTGCTCCTTTTGGACTTCTTGGAAGCATTCCCCTAACTGTTCTTTTAACAATCATATGTGGATATCTAGGATATTTTGGATTGTTTTCTGGATTTCCATGTTGCTTTTTTTCTGTTCTCTCGTGATACTTATTAAGAACTGATTTTTTATCTCCACTAATAATTACTTCGCTTGCATTAACAACAATTACCTTTTCTCTTGATTTTATTAGAGTTTCAGCTACATTCGTTGCAAGTCTTCCTAAAACTTTATTTTTACCATTTATTACAATCATAGATAACACCTAAATTTCATTTAATAATAATTGCTTTTTTATAATCAATAGAATCTTTACAAAAATCCTTTATTGATTTTATATCCTTATATTTTGTTTTTGCAGATTCAGATATTGAATTCGCATAAATTATTATTTTTTTATTTAAAACACCAGAACCCAAAAGTTTACCAGGAACAATTACAATGGCTCCATCTTTAACTATTTTTAGAGTTTCTAGTTTACTTAAGTTAACCTTATTTTCTCTTCTTCTAGATACATTTATTAATTCTGCAACTCTAATATAAATCTCTTTTTTCTTTTGTTTTCCTGTTGCATAAAGTAAATCAATGATTCCTTTTTTTTCAATATTCATAACATCTTTTTTCATTGTCATATAAACCATCTTTTTTAATACTATTTTTTGATTTAAAATGCAGGGAACAGGATTCGAACCTGCGAAGCACTAAGCACAGGATCTTAAGTCCTGCCCCTTTGACCACTCGGGAACCCCTGCCTAATCATTCACAATCCCTTGAGCCTACTTTAATTTTTTCTTTAATACTGATATATACTCCTTATTATACCTTTCAAGTAATTCTAATAATTCTTTTATATTAGTTTGACCAATCAATTCAATGTTCAATATATAATTACTAGTACCATTAAGTTTTAAACACTCTTTTTTACAAGAATCCATACAAGCTAAACAGCCATCACACATTTCAGAATTTTTTAAAACAGGCTTTCCACCATGCATCTCAATACATTTTTTTGGGCATGCCACAGCACACAATTTACAAGAATCACAACCTTTTTTTGTTTCAAGCTCATACATCTGTGTATAGGAAACAATTGCAGGAGAATATTTAACATGATCATGGCCAACTCCAAGTGTAGCATAGGCATGTAATTTTAAAATCTCATTTTTATTTAGTTTGGTTAAATTTATTGTATCATATGCTACTTTAATATCATTATCTGAAGAAATTAAATCCTTGGAATAAACAATTCCTGGACCTTCTTTTTCAAGTATAAAGGTTACTTTTTTACCAGTATTAACTAATGGAGTATTAATTGGAGTTAATGCGATTCTATTTGCAAGCAACTCATCAATTATGCATGAATCGTTTTCATAAAATTCAATTTCATCTATTGCATAGGTAGGAAGACGATAACCTATTGATCTTCTAAGGGTATTAAGATAAACAACATCAGTGTTTTCAATAATAAATCTATATGTTTTTTTATCGTTATCTAAAAACTTTACTCTTACCATATTTGTACACTCGCCTATTTATTAATATTTATTTAATTTATTTTATTTTTTGGTTCTATACCCTTTCTTTTTTCTACAACCATCATGTGGGATAGGAGTTGTATTTTGAATACTTAATATTCTAAGCCCATATCTTGTTAATGATTTAAGAGCTGGTTCTGCTCCTTGTCCAGGATTATTATAAAGATTCCCACCTGGTGCTCTAATCTTAACATGAACCTCTCCGATTCCTCTATCTCTTGCTTTTTCAGCAATAATTTGTCCGATCTTCATAGCAATGTATGGTGACCCTTCCTTGTGCTGTGATTTGGTTAATTGTCCACCTGATGATTTTGCAATAATTTCTGCTCCTGTTTCATCAGTCAACACAACAATAGTATTATTTCTTGATGCAAAAATATTTACAATTCCTATTTTATCTCCAGCCATATTTCATCACTCCACTTTTCCCTCTTTATTTTCTACGTTAGCTGGTGTGTGCTTATTATTTTCTGTTTTATTATCTTTATCTTTTAAAATGGGTTTACCTTTCATTTCAATAGATTTATCAATTACATTTTTAATATGTGTTTTTGTGTAAGATATAACCTCATCAACTCTAACAATAGATCCGGGAATATTTCTTTTTCTTCCATTAATTGCAATATGTCCGTGAACAATTAATTGACGAGCTTGAAGTGGAGTTAATGCAAGTCCTTTTCTCAGAACAATAGTTTGTAATCTTCTATCCAAAAAATCAGTTAAAGTTAATTTTAAAACATCTTCAATCGTATGATCCTTTGTGAATATTCCAAGCTTAATTAATCTACCTAAAATTTCAGTCTTTCTAATTTCGAAATTATCAGATCTACCAGCTAAAAGAAGTCTTGCTCTTTTTCTTAATTCTCTCACCTCGGTTTCTGCTTTCCAAAGTTCTTTTTTTGTTCTAAGACCATACTCATCCATGATTTTTCTATCTGCAAGTATTCTTTGCTTGTTCCACTTCATTCTTGGAACATCATATAATCTATTTAATCTTTTTGGATCACCCATAATTTTTCACATTAACTTATTTTCTATCCTTTTGTTTTGTAACACCAACAGATGCACCTTTTCTAAAAGTGGATCTTGTTCTTTGTCCTCTTACAGGAAGACCCCACTGTAATCTAAGTCCTCTGTAGCTCTTTAATTTACCTAATTTTTGTACTTCTTTTCTTTGAGCAAGTTTTAAATCTGCCATAATCAAATGTGCGTTTTTTGTTTCGATTCCATCATCAAGCTTAATTCTGTTAAGTAACCATGTGGGAACCTCTTTATCTAGCTCTTCAATAATCTTATCAAGAACAATAACTTCATCATCTGTTAAATAACCAACTTTATTAATATTTTTTCCAATTTTTTCTAAAAACTTTTTTTCAATTATTCTACCTAATCTAGTACTAATTCCATAGATCATCACAAGTCCATCTCCGATCTTTAAATACCCAGGAATATCAGTGGTGCATATTCTAACAATTCCTCTAAAATCCTGACTCTCTTTAGATAGATCTAAATGACTTGGAACTGCTCTTTGCTTTGAATAAATTCTTTCAGGTCTATTTTCCTTAATTCCAAGAGAAGAATCCTTCTTTACTTTCTTATCGGTTTGTTTAGCTCCTTTTTTTGGAGCTTCTTTTTTCTTTTTTACAGCCATATTTAATCAATTTTATTTTTTATTTTTCATTCAATAGGAAATACATGAAGAACATTAACCTTCTTCTCTTTTCCTTTATCTTCAAAATAAATTTCATTTTTTTCTAATCTATTTATTTTAATTTTTTTACCAAAATCATTTCCTTGAATTATAATACAAGAATTTCCAACTTTTAATGCACCCATAATTTTTCACATTTATTCAATTTTTTTAATTATCATATCTATATATTTTGTGTATCTAAAATCAACTTCTTCCTTTGTTAATAATTTATATTTAAGTAAAACTGCTGATAAATAAATATCCTTTCTACAAACTGGACAAATCATTGACGCAAGTGGTGCTTCTGGTCTTCTTTCGGTTTTTGAAAGCTTAAGAACTTCAAAAACACGTTTTCCATGTGGCATACCGTGAAGCATTTCTTTACAAATTGCACATTTGTGTGTTCCTGTTTTCTTTTTCACTAATTGTCTTTTAATTAATCCTCTTGGACTTCTAACTTTTTTGTGTTTTTTAAATTTTTCATTTGGGCCTGGCATAAATTCACCTTTTTAAATAAATTTCATTTTACTAATTTTTCAATTATTTTATCATTTGTATTACTTGTATATTTTTCAATTAATAGCTTATCATATAATGTACTAATTATGATTGAAACTAAAACTCCTAGGATAACATATGTCCAAAATCCATTTACTGTAAATAAACCAAAATTGTACATTATTTTTAAATAATATTTATTAACAAACCATAGTAATGGGAATGCAATCACAAGCATAATAAGCATTGATTTCATGGACATGTTCCATTGTTCACCAACCATTTTAAATGCTTCTTTTTGTTTAGCTTTAACCTCATCCATTTTTTGTTCTTTTGCTAATTTATTCATTTCTTTTTGAATATCTTTACTTTTTTTCTTATGTGCAAAATATCTATAGGGATCAACTGTGAAATGTTGTATTAATTTATTAAGTCCAGCAAATACAATCACAATAATTATCATATCAATCCAAACATTAACTAATGGCGCTGTAAACATATTTCATATTCTCCTCTTAGTTATTTTTACCAACTACTTTTTTTAAGAACGAACTTGATTCAAATACTTGCTCTTTTGCAAGTTGTTCATAGAACCTATATACTATTCCAACAGTTAATAGAATTCCAATTCCAGAACCTATTGCACCAGTTAGATCAGATAAAACAGCTAATATTCCAACAAAGATTGATCCCAGAATCGTAATTGTGGGAATATATCTTTTTAGCACCGTTGCAAGCACCCTTTCATCTCTTCTAAATCCAGGCATGGACATACCCTGTGATTGCAATTGACGAGCAACAGATTCTGAATTTTGCCCACCCAGTTCAACCCAAAATTTACCAAATACAATACATACTAAAACAAAAATCACACCGTATATAAATGCTTGACCCCACATTCCAAAGGTTGCACCACCAAGTAACGTATTTTCAAGTAATCCATATTGTGGAGTTAGGAAAACTCCGATCTTGAAAAATAAATTTTCCAAAAAGGTCCCCTTCGCAAGATTCACAAACAGCACAACATTTGCAAATAATGTTGCTGTCAGGATTACTGGCATGTTTGAAACATATAAAAGCTTAACGGGATATTTTGCACCCATTCCACTTCTTCCTACTGTTAAAGGAATATTAACATGCATACCCTCAACATAAACAACTACAAAAAATACAAGGAATGTAACTAGGACAGGTAATATTACTGTTGATAATAATTGCAACATAGCACCTGTTCTTAGGGTCTCAATCGCAATAAATATTAATCCTCCTGTGCTTACTGCAGATGGAAGACTAAATACTCTCCAAAGTATTTGTTGAGCAACCCCTCCAGCAATAAATAGTCCAATTCCAGAACCAATTCCATATTTACTTACAACCTCATCTAAATATAATAATATTATTGAACCCAAAGCTACCTGAATTACAACAAACAGCCACATACCTGGCAATGGCACAAGCATACCTACACTAACCGCAACAATTGCTTCAACAAATCCTAAAACAATTGCAACTAATTTTTGTAACAAACTAAACTTAGCTCTATCTTCAGGATTAGAAAAGTTCAGATTAATCACTTTCACTCCCACAAGCAATTGCAAAATAATTGATGCTAAAACAATTGGACCAATTCCAAGACTAATTAGGGTACCAAGATCACTTGCCATAACTGTTTGAAAGAATTCCAAACGAAATAAAGCAGTTGGAGATATTCCTATTAAAGCAATACTACCAAGTATAAAAAACAAAGCTAGAACAATACCTGTCCAAATTAATTTTTTCTTTATATTTGGGACTTTTACAGGATCCTTAACTGATGGTAAGATCTTACCTAATACATCATAGAAACTCATTCAACCTTCCCTCCAGCCTTCTCAATCTTTGTTTTTGCTGTGTCAGTGAATTTTGCATTTTTAATTATTAATGGTTTTCTAATGTTTCCTGATCCTAATATTTTATCAAAACCTAATTGCTTCAAATCAATTTCCCTATTATTTCCTGCTAATTTTTCAAGATTGGTTAAATTAATTTCAAGTAATTTTGTTTTTGCTTTTAATCTAATTTTAGTATTACAATTTACATATGGCAAAAATTTACCTCTCTTATGTTTAAAGGATCCAGCTCTACCACGTCCACCATTACTACCTGCACCTCTATGATTTTTGGTATTACCCTTACCGTGCGTACGGTGTCCTCTTAATCTATCAACTTTTGATTTACTCATAGTATCACAAATTTTATTTAAATCATTTTTTTAATTAATTTATTAATGTGCTCTTGTCTATTTCCAAGTGCACCCCCAATAGAAAATGGATTCTTAATTCCTTTTCTCTCATACCCTTTTCTTGGTGGTCTAAGTCTGAATACTGGTTTTAAATTTAATGTTTTTACTGTTGTTTTACCTGAAATTAAATCTTCAGCAACTTTTTTTGCTTTCGTTTCATCATACATTTCTGAAAATGCAATTAATTTTCTTTCAGAATTATAGGCATTACCTCTCTTAAGCAAAAGTTTTGTTAACGTATCAGCATCAATTATTCCCCAGGTAATGTAATCTTTTCCTTTTTTCAACATACCCGCAATTTTATCTGATTCCTTATATAAAACGCAATGATTAACTCTCGTTAAATTCAATAATTCAATAGTGTCTTCAATATCTCTATTAACACTAATTTTCCCTCTAATTCTTATTATTGCATACATACGTAATCAAACCTTATTTTTATTTTATAATTATTCCTCTTTTGCTTTAAGTTTATCTGAAAGTTTTAATTTTGATAAATTTGCAAGTGCGTCAATTGTTGCTTTTACAAAATTTAATTTAGTATCAGTTGAACCCCTTGTTTTTGACCAAACATCCTTAACACCAGCAATCTCTAAAACCGGTTTAATTGCATCAGATACTGCAAGCCCAAGTCCATTAGGTGCAGGAAGCAATTCAACTCTCAGAGATGCGCATTTTCCAATAGTTTGATAAGGTATTGAATGTTTGTTGGTACAATTACATTCCCAACTTCCACAACCTCTTTTAACATAGGTCATATTTAATTTAGCATCCTGTACACCTTTTTCTTGAGCACTGATTCTTTCAATATTTTTACCAGATCCAATGCCAATGTGACCATTGCCATCTCCAACAATTACAGAAACTCTGAATGAAAAATGACGACCAGCTCTTGTAACTCTAGTTGTTTTCTTAATATCAACAACCTTAATTTTTAAATCAGGAATTAGGAAATCAATAATTTGTGGTTCCATAATTTTTCCTATCCTCTTAGCATCATCCAGTGAAGTTATTTGTCCATCCTTAACAGCATGACCAAGCTTTGTTTTTGGTGCCCAGGTTGCTGGATCAAATGGAACGTTTAATGACCTTTCAGCTCTTACGCGTTTTTTAACAATCACTTCAGTTAAATCTTTCTCAAGATCTTTTTCTTTTTCTTTTTCAATTAAAGTTTTTTTATCAAGTGGCATATATTATCATTTTTATTTATATTTTTATTATTTTTTGTTTTAATTCATCAAAATCTTTAGTAATGTTATTTTTTAAGTATTTAGAGATTTCTTCTCCCTTTATCCTTTCCTCACTAGGAAAAGCTTCTTCACTGTAGGGTACGTCCAATCCAGAATCAACAATTGCCTTCAAACCAGCAAACATTTTATTCCCTGATTTTACGTTACGCCCAATATCAAATACAACTTCTTTAATTCCTTTCTTTTTTGCAGATGAACATAGCAATAGTGATGTAAGATAAATTGCTGGAGTATTTTTTAAACTATACTTCCAACCTAATTTCTTAAGATCATTACTAGTTATTGAAATAATGGTTATGTCACCATCTTTTTTGTATTCAATTATTTGTGCTCTAACAAGTTTGTTTGAAATTCTCAGAACAAATCTATTTTTCTCTGATTTCAAGATTGCAAGTCTTTTAGAGTAATTTGTTTTTTGTTCTCTCTTTCTTCTAAACTCAACAGAGTATATTGGACCACTCTTCATAATTATTTCACCATTATTTATTTAATTTCATTAACATATTCTTCTAGATGTTTTTTACCTCTAAAATAGTTTCCTTTAACCATTCTATAGAGTTTATGATAGTTTTTATCATTTAAAGCATTTTTGTCTTTAATTTCTTTAAGTTTTTTTCTTAATCCTCTGATTTTTAAATTGTAAATATTGTCTTTTTGTCTTGCTTTTGGAGTTCCTTTTCTTTTACCATGCCCTCTTTTTCTTTTTAGTTTCTTTTTTTCAAGAAGTATCCTTGCTCTTCCTCTTGATTGACCAGTATCTTTTCTTGTTTCAA
The DNA here is from genome assembly GCA_964496765.1 of uncultured archaeon. GTDB lineage: Archaea > Iainarchaeota > Iainarchaeia > Iainarchaeales > CSSED10-239 > JBAWVI01. Next base: position 42,469 of record CAZCAP010000004.1, read on the forward strand.
CAATCCCAGCGACAATTATTTTTCTGCCATCTTCTCTGGTTATTGCATCATCAACCATTTTCTTATTATCTGCATATTTTTCATTATTAATTACAAGTCTGTTTTTACCAACTCTTAATAATTTGCTTGACATTTCAATAAGTTTATTTTGTTTCATATTATTTCACTTAATTTAGTACTTTAAGTCCTTTTTCTTTTGCAATTTTAGTTAATTCTTGCTTTTTCTTATCTCCAAGTCTACCAGAGAATCTAATTGCTATTTTTTCTTCTGCTATGTTTAACAAATCAGTCTTAGAAGAAACTAATACTTCAAACATCTTACTTGGATGCATTCCTCTCTCTTCCACAGGATGAGAAAAACCAACTTTTGGCATTGGACCTCTTGATGATGATAATGTTCTGTCAATACCTCTTGGAAATCTCCATTTTTGTAAGTCTCTTCTTCTAACATGTCTCTTATTTGTTAAGGAATAATGTCCTCTAAAGTTCGGTCTGTCATTACTCATAAATATCTTCTCTCAATAATCATTATTTTCAAATTAATTTTTCAGTTATGTAACACCCATCATCAAATATTCTATAATCGTGTCCAATAACTTTTGTTGTCCTTTCCAGGTTCCCAGCAGTTTGTGAAACGTTATATAGGTTATGTCCAGAAACTGTGATTTCTTTTCCAGAAACAACAACCTTAACCCCTGGCATGATTTCTGTTTGTCTTGGTTTTTTTTCTCCAAGAAAGTTCACAATTAATATTTTATCTCCTTCAACTTTAACTGTAATTGGAAAGTGAGAATAAATAACTGATAATTTATATATAAATTCCTTTGTAAATCCAAGATATGCATTTTTAATTAATTTTGTAGTTGTATTTGCAACAGAAACAAATCTTTTAGGTGTTTTTCTTGCAGTAATTATTAATTGATCATCCTTATTTTCAATCAAAATATACACTTGATTATAGGGTATAACCTGAATAATTCCTTTTGATTCAAGAGAGATTGTGTTTTTATCAATGGTAACCTTTACACCCTCAGGAACTGCAAGAGAGTTACTATGCAACTCTTTTTTTATTTTTGGTTTAATTTCTTTTACAATTTTTGTTTTAACCATAATTATTCCTACTTTAATTTAATAAACAAATGCAATTAATCTGCCACCAAGTTTGTTTTTCTTAGCTTCAACGTGAGTCATAATACCCTTGGTTGTGCTTACAACCAATAAACCAACATCTCTTGAAATTAAAAATGACTTTTCAAATTTTTCATAGTCACCGTGTTTTACAGCAAATCTAGGTTTGATTGATTTACACTTATTTATCTTACCATCAAGATAAATAATTAATTTCTTGTGTGGTTTTTTGTCTATGACTTTATAGTTAGCTATATAACCTTCATCCTTCAACACCTTGATTACTCCTTCAAGGAAATTGGAGTGACTTAAAGCACACGTCCTTTTTGCAACGTTTTCCGCATTGTTTATGTTATTTAATGCATCTGAAACTGGATCATTTAAACTCATTAACTTCACCTAATATATAAATTTTACCCCTTAATCATATTTTTTAAAACCTAACTCTTCTGCATAATCATTAAAGCATCTTCTACAAATGTATATGTTATATTTTCTTATAAGACCTCTTTGGGACCCACAAAATCTACATTTTCTTGCTCTCTTAAGTTCTTTACTTGTCTTGCTTAAGACTGGTCTTTTTGATTTTGTATCTGTACTCATTCAATCACGACCTTTAAATTTTCTTTTGCAAAATTCATAGCATCTTCTTTTGTTATTAAATGCTTTTTTCCAACTTTTGCATATTTTAATTTTCTTAATTTTACTCTATAACCTTTTCTTCTAAGAGATATGCAAACATCGAAACCCCTTATCCCAAGCTCTGGATTGTATTTAATTCCAGGAACATCTAAGTATTCCTTAATACCATATGAAAAATTACCATCCTTTGAAAAAGATTTTTTCTTCATAACATATTTTTTTGCTTTTAATGTTAATTCTATAAAATCATTTGCCTCTTTACCCCTAAGAGTTGTTTTACAACCAATTGGAAGGCCAGGTCTAATACCCCAGGTAGGAAGTTTAACCTTACATTTAGTTTTAACTCCGTGTTTTTTTGTAACTAATTCAAGAATCTTTACTGCTCTTTCTAGTTCAGCACCTGATTCTCCAACACCAATGTTAACAACAACCTTGTCAACATATATATCCCTCATTAGGTTTTTTTCTGATTTAACCTTTGGTTCTTTTTTAATTTCTTGTTTTTTGTCTTCCATAAAATCTCACGAAATTTAATTAATAACTATTACGTTTTTTTCAATAGTCTCAAATTCAAAGCTTTTTGTTTTTGCTTTAATCAATTCATATTTTTGCATAGTTCCGGGAGTAACTGCTGTTATTTTTCCAATTTCTCCAACATGCTTCCCACTAATTACAAGAATTTCACTCCCTTTTTCAAGTGGATAATATTCTTTTATTGTTCCTTCAATTAAATCAACCTTAATTGATGCTTTTGGTTTATATGCTTTGTTTGTGGTAAGAATTGCTCTACCATCATTTGTAACTAATTGGATTTGTCCCTTCTTAACAACATATTTTTTTAATATTTTACAAACTTTATAGTTTGATTCTTCTTTAGTAATTTCTTTAACAGAATAAGATCCATTACTTGTTGAAATAATTTTATAGTATTTGTTAATTTTTGGGATTTCAATAACATCAAATAATCCAACTGGTAATCTATGATCATATACCTTTTTTTTATCAACAATTATTTCTCTATTATTGATTATATATTTAATTTCTCTTGCATTGTCTGCTAGATGTAAAATATCTCTAATTACAAAACCAATTGATATGGCTGTTAATTTACTATGTTTTCCTGATTTTGGATTAATTAAAAATCTTTTAGTTTTATCTATTCCAGATACTTTTTGAGCTTTCTGAAGCTTTAAACATTTTGTTTCGCCTTTATTTGCCATTTTATTCCACCTTCTTATTGGTTGGTGTTTTTTTAATTGATTTGTGTTTTTTTGAGATTCTTTTAACATCTGTTAAAACAACATCTATTATTAATAAATTAGATGCCATGAATGGTAATAATTTTTCTTGACCTCTATTATTGCTACGTTTAATATCTTTAATGAAAACTCTTTCTTTTGTATAATTTACTTTTTCAATTTTGCCAGTTTTCCCTTTATTTTCTCCAGTCATTATTTTAACTGTATCTCCTTTTCTAACAGAAAGTCTTTTTTTCCCAACACTTGCAAATAATTTCTTATCAAGTGGAGCTGTTAATACTTTCTTTTTATTATGATATATAGTATTATATAATCTTTTTCTTTGCTTACCAGGATTAATTGTTTTTTCCATATATAATCTTTCTTTTATTTATAAATTTAAATAACTGCTGATGATAATCCAGCAATCTTTGAATATCTTTCTCCAACTTCCTTTGCAACACAGCCTTTTACTTCTGATGCCTTAGGGAACCCCTTTGGATCAGTTAAAACAACTGCATTATCTTCAAAACAAATTCTTAGGCCATTAGCTCTTCTGTATTCTTTTTTAACCCTAACAACAACTGCTCTTTCAATTTTTTTTTTCATTGAAGGATTACCTTTTTTTACAACAACATTCACCATAGTTCCTATTCCTGCCTCTGGATGTTGTCTTTTTCTAGTTTTTTGATTAAATACAGAAATTATTTCAACAATTTTTGCACCACTATTATCTGCACAATTACATCTTGATCCAACCTGAAGACATCTAACAACATTTGCACTAATTTGTTTCATTCTTCATCACCTACTTTTGGAATTGTTTCTGCTAATTTTTCTGTTTGTTTTTCTTTTTTAATGTTTGTTGGATCTACTTTTTTAATTATAATCATAGATTTAGTTTTACTTATTTTTCTTGTTTCTCCACAAAGAACAACATCCCCAACAACCACAGTGATTTCCTCAGGAACATGAACCGCAAAGGTGCTTTTCTTAACACGATATCTTTCATATTTGGGAACAAATTTAATTGTTTTAACTTCAACATGAGCAGTTTTCTTAGATTTCATTCTAATTATTTTTGCTTCAATTAATTTTCCTCTTATTGAAAAATTTTCTTTATCTTTATTTATTGTATCTTTTTTCATTTAAGATCACGCATTATTTCCATATTTAATATTTCTTTTTTTTTAATTATAATTAATTTATTGGTTTTAGTTCTAATTGTTAATAATTCTTTTGTTTCATTGATTATAAGTCCACAAATTCCAACCTTACTTAAATCACTTGAACTTACAATCTTTACATTCTTTCCTAATTGCTCAAGATCTTTTACATTAAGCATCAATAAACTCCTGTAAATATCCCTTTTCAATTAATAGTTGTTTAACCTTATCCTTTTGGCTACCCTGGATTTCAACAATATTATTTTTTAAAGTTCCTCCACAGGCAAGCTTTTTTTTCAAAAATTTCTCAATCTCTTTCCCTTCTTCATTGGTCGTAAATCCAGAGATTGTAGTTACAAATTTTTTAAATTTTTTTCTTTGAATTGCAATCTTTATGTGTTGTGACTCTTTTGATCTTGCACCACAAGTACATATACTTTTTGGCAAATGGCATGTTGGACAAATTTCATTTATCATTATATTATCTTTCTCCTCATCTATTCTTTTTCAACACTTACTTTTGATTTAGGTGTTTTTAAAACAACTGGCTTAACCTTATTTAATTGATTTGATTTGGTTAATAATCTTGCAATCTCTTTTTTAAGTTGTTTCTTCTTTGCTGTATTATTTGATTTGGTTTTTGAAGCAAGCATACCTTTAAATTTTGCAAGTTCAATTTTAAGTTCAGATACCTTTTGATTAATCGCGGTAGCTGTATTTAATTCCACTTTTCTTTTTTTAACCATATAAGAACCACATTTATTTATTCTTCAATTTTCACTAGTTTTTCTTCTTTTATTTCAATAGTTTCAGTTTCTTCGTTTTTTGCATCAGCAACATCTTGTTTTTCAGGAGCAGCAATCTCAGTTACTTTCTTTTTAGAAACCTTTTTTTCAGCAACCTTATCTTTTTTAACTATGTTGGTTTTGGTTTCTTCTTTTGAAACTATTTTTTTTGTTTTTTTAACGATTTTTACTTTTGAGTCTTCTTTTTCCTCAATAGTAACATCTTCTTTATTTGTTTTTTCTACATTTTCTATTTTTTCTTTTCTTTTTTCTAAAATTTCTTCTTCTAGTTTAATTTTAAACTCTGTTGCTAATTTTTTAACATCAACCTTATCACTAAATAGAATATCTGGTGTAACTATTCTAAGTGTAATTCCTATTGTTCCAAGTCCAGGAAATGTGGTTTTTTTTTCACAAAGAACTAAATTTTTTTGATCTCCTGCTTTTTTCATATATCCAAAAAAGAATCTAGATTTTCTTTTTCTTTGTCCCTTACCACTTGTGTTTCCTTTTGCTATGATTTCAGCACCAATTGCACCCGCTTCTTTAATTCCCTTAAGTGCATTATAAACAACTGTTTTCCAAGCAATTCCTCTTCCTATTTGGTTTTGTATGGATTCCATAATTACTTTTGCATCAAGATTTCTATTTAAAATTTCCCCAATTTCTATATGTATCTTACTTAACCCAAATTGATTTTCAAGATCATCAGTAAGTCCTCTAATATTAGACCCTTTCTTTCCAATAATGAAACCAGGTTTCAGCGCATAAATAACTATCCTTGTGTATAGTGATGTTTTCATAACCTCCACATCAACAAAGCCTGCGCCCTTAAGTCTTTTCTTTAGAAAATTTGATATAGCTATCTTTTTCAGCTTATCCTTAATAAAAATATTTTCTTTCAAGATTTATTCCTCCAAAACAATAACTTCTATGTTTGTGGATTTACTTTTTCTGTTTTTTCCGGAAATTCTACCAAGAGGTTGCATTTTGCTTCTTTGTACACCCTTGGTTGCAAACATATGTATTATTCTTAATTTCTCTGCATCTAAATTTTTGTTTTCTGCGTTTGCTTTAACCTCTTCTAAAAGCTTCTTAATTTCAAAAGCTGCCTTAACTGGAAATCTACCAGCTGGGGTTCCACGCTTAACATCCCCTTTTCTATGTGGCACTTTCTTTCTAAATCTAACAAGTGGGAGGTGTTCTTTCATATCAACAATATTTGATGCTATGATAATTGCTCTATCCAGTTTTTTGCCCATAAAGTAATTTGAAAATTCAATACTATATTTACTTGAAATTGGTAAATTTACTCTTTGGGATTTTGCTGATCTCTTTGGATCAATTGGTTTCTGATAATTAAAATTATGAACCATATTATCACTTTACTTTCTCTCGCTTATTGCTGTACTTGATTTTGTTGCACCAATACCAGCTTTACCGTGTCTTACTCTTTTTCTTGTGAATGCAAATTCACCTAAATAATGTCCAAGCATTTCTATTTGAATATCCACAGGAACAAATTCCTTACCATTATAAACTTGTATTTTCTTCCCAACCATTTTTGGAATTACAATTGAATCTCTTCTATGAGTTCTTATGTTTGTATCCATTTTTCTTTGGGTTTCAAATCTTTGATAGAACTGGGAATTACCATCTCTTAAAAGTGTTCTTCTTGCTCTTGATGTGGTAATTTGAGCAAAATCTCTTAGAGACATTTTTTTCAATTCTTCAAGTGTTTTTCCTTTATAGTTAATTTCAGAATCCATTTTAATTTCACGTTTTTTATTTATATAAATATTAAAAAAGAAGAAATATCACTTCTTCTTTCTTCCACTCCTACTTGCTGCAATTGAACCAACCTTTCTTCCAGCAGGATCATGCCTTGATGTTGATTTTGAGTGACCTACGTGATGCTGAGATCCACCAAAAGGATGATCAACAGCATTCATTGCAACACCTCTTACTCTTGGGTAAGGTTTACCTTTTGCCTTCATTGCATGGAATTTATTACCCGCAGTTACAAATGGTTTATTTGTTCTACCACTTGATGCAGTAAAACCAATTGTTGCACGTGCGTTTAATGGGAATGATTTTATTTTACCTGATGGCAATTTCACTAGCACATTATCTTTCTTTGATACTAGTGTAGCATATTGCCCACTTGCTCTTGCAAATTTCCCACCATCTCCAAAAGTTTTTTCAATATTAAATATTTTTGTTCCAGCATCTACATCTCCTAAAAACAAAACATTACCAACTTTTTGTATTGCTCCCTTTCCAAATTCAATTTTTTGTCCAGAAATCAATCCATCTGCACAAATTAAGTTTGTTTTAGTTCCATTTTCTAAAAGGATTTCAACAAGTGGAGCAGATCTTATTGGATCAGTAAACATATTAATAACCTGTCCAACAATCTTATCAGTAAATAATTCATAATTAACATCGCATTTTGAATGTATTGTTGCTTTATATTTTGGAGAACCTTTTCCTCTTCTCTGTAATTTAAGTCTTCTACCCATATCCTATCAACTTTAATTTATATAATACCAAGCTTGTTTGCAACTTCCTGTGCATTACTTGTTTTTGCAAGAGTAACAAATGCTTTTTTTCTATTTTTCATATCAAATAACACATTCACTTTTGAAACCTTAACATTATACATTTTTTCTGTAGCTTCTTTTATTTGTACTTTTGTTGCTTTATTTGCAACTATAAAGGTTAAACGATTTTCTTTTGTTATTAAATCAACTGCTTTTTCAGTAATTACAGGATATTCAATTATTTCATAATATTCTGTTTTTTTAACAGGTTTAATAGTTTTGAATTTTTTTTGCTTAATTTTTATATTTTTAGCCATATGTGTTTCACCTAACTAAACCTTTCTTGAAGCTTATTAATTGCATCCTCTGAGAAGATAGTTAGTCTACCAGCGTGTGTTCCTGGAGCAAGCTCCTTAACAGAAACAAACTTTGCACTAGTAACATCTACTCCTTCAAGGTTAGTAAATGCTTTATAATTCTTAGAATCACCAAGGATGAAAAGAATACTTTTTCTTTTCTTATATCTTCTTCCTCTCATCTTTCCTTTACCAGCTCTTTCTGTTTTTGCTTCTTTTGCTTTCTCAATATTCTCAGAAAGACCAATTTTTTCAAGGAATGAATAAACATCTTTTGTTTTTTCTAGGTTTTCTATATTTTTTTCAATAATTATAGGAAGTTTAATTCCTTCTGGAATCTTACTACCTCTAGTAATTACTAGAGCAGGATTTGCTGTTGCTCCAATAGCTGAAAGAATAGCTTTTGTTCTTTCCTTTGAATTTATTTTTTTAATAAGTATTTTTGCAATCTTAGGTGGATGTGCAGAAGGACCTCCAACAGCGTGTGATACACCAGCAACACGACCAGCCATTAGTACTCTTCTATTTTTAAGTCTTGGGAGTCTTGCGTGTCCAGTGTTAATACTTTTATTCATTGGAGAACCATATTTTCTTGAACCATTATAATAAGCTGTGTTAAGTCTGTTTGAGTATGGAGAAACGCCTTTTGGTTGGTAATCCTTACTCTGACTAGAGATTACAGCCTTTTTAATTAGGTCAGGTCTATAAGATTCTTCAAAGAAGTTTGGGATTTCTATTTCCTTTACAACTTTCCCTTCAAGATTATAAACATTTGTTTTCATGTTAATTCCTACTTATTAAATTTAAATTATCTCGCAATGTAGCTTACATCAACTACTTCTGTCATTTTTCTTGTGGGTCTTATTGCGTTTCTTAGAGCCACAATTCTTTTAGCTGGACCAGGAATAGTTCCTGCAACAAGTACACAACTATTCTTAACTACACCATAGTTTCCAAATCCACCTTTTCTATTAACCTTTGTTGGATCTGTTTCTATAGAAATAAGTTTTTTATTAAATGTTGTTCTATTATGGAATCCATGTTGACCTGCTCTTGCAACTGTGAACATTACGGTTGCAGGATGCCATGGGCCAATTGAACCAACATGTCTTTGGTGTTGCTGGCATTTTGGTCTTTGTACTTTAATACCAAATCTTTTTACAGGACCAGTAAAGCCATGTCCTTTTGTAATTGATTTAACATCAAGATAGGTATCTGGTTTAGTCATTTCACTAATTAATATTGATTTGTTAAATTTATCTTTAAAATAGTTTATTTTTTCTTCAAATGTTCCTGATAAGATGATTTCAAAAACAACTGGCTTCTTTTGACCTGTTGTAGTTGCCTTTAAATCAAGTGCACATAATAGAACTAGATCATCAGCTTCATCTTTCTTTTTTAATAGATCATCAACAGGATTTGATTTGTCTTTAGACTTATTACCTGTTATTCTTTTAGAAAGAAGGTGATCGCGAACTAAAAATTCATAAATTGATTTTTTTCCAGAAATAGAAGAATTTGATTTATATAATCTTGCTCCAATAACCTTGAGGCTTGGAGTTTCAATAATAGAAACAGGAACAGCAACTTCTTGACCATAGCTGGAGGAGTTCTTATGAGCGTCCTTGGCTATTATATGGGTCATTCCAACCTTTACACCATAATAACAAAGTAGTTTACATTCCTTTTGATCAGAGAAGTCTCCAAATGTATTAAACTTTGGGACAATGCTTTTTGCTTTTACTCTTGGGTAAAACGCCATTGAACCATTTCTTGGTTTTGTTCCGCTTGCCATAAATTACACACTTTTTTATTTTTAATTTTTGGGACTAATAGCACAAATCACTATAATCCAAAAAACAATCCTATTTTTGTTTTTTAAAAAAACATATAACACAACTGCTTTGTATTTATATGTTAACCAATTTTTTATAAAATGGTTAATACTGTACGACTGTTAACATGCAGTGTACAAAGCTTAAATATTTTTAAATTATATAATAATTGTTCGGAAATATTTATAAATGGTTTGTTTTTTTCCTCATAACCCTGGACAAAAAACGTATTAAAAATATATAACTCCTACTTTTTTGCTTTAATTCTAAAAAGAAGGCAGCTAAATACTCATTTTCAATTTTTAACGTAAATTTAACGACTACTAAAAAATTTTCTAAACCCTTCTGTATCTTGATCTCCTTATCAAATATCCAGCAATAGCTATAATTAAAATTATTAAAACCATTAATCCAATTGTTCCTGAAACAGTAGTAAATGTAAAGAATGCAGTTAATCCTTTTCTTTTATTATCATCTGCAGAATAGGTTGCAAGATCACTTTCAATTAATTTTTGTGATTGTTGATCAATAACATCAAAGGCAATTGAATCGTTATCTTCTAGTTTATTCTTTGTAACAATTTTGTATTCTATGGTTTTACTTTCATCACCATTAATTGTAAATAATTTATTTCCATCAATAACTGTATTTTCATCAACCTTGAAAACAATTTCAAGATCTTTTGCAACAGAGCTATTATTCTTTAATGTAATTTTAAGATTATATGCGTTCTCAAAATCATTTATCATCATCAAACTATTTCCAATAATTTGAACATCAGAAAGAATTGGTGTTAAATCAACAGTTACTTGGCTCTTTGAAAGTAATGTATTTGATTCGTATAATTCAAAATATCCATTATATTTAGTCTTTATTGCATCTTCAGGAATAACAATTCCAAAATATATTGTTTTGGTTTGGTTACTTCCTATTAAGTATCTGTCTGTGCTTCTTGTTTGATTATCAACTAGATCAACGTTAATCAAACTATCGCTTTCATAAATCTTCCAGGTATCTGGAAGTCCAGCAAGCTTAATAACAATGTTTTTTTCTGTGTTATAGGTGTTTAGTACAGATACATTTGTTAAAGTTCTTGTTTTTTCAGGGGTGATCACAGCAGGATAGGAGGTAAGCATTATTTTCATGTCTGGAGACACTGAAGGGTTTAATTTAGTGATGTAGGTCTTATCTTCGCATCCATTTAATTTAACTGTATAAGCCACATAGGTGGGATTATTGAAATTAGTAAGAGCTAAAGTTCTTGTGAAATCATCATACCCTTCAAGATAGATAACAGGGGTATCAACAACTGCACCATAGGTAGATATATCTATAGTACCACCGTTCAATGATTTATTATTAAATGCTAAATATATTGATTCGCGTGCATTTGATATATTTTGAGTTGCAGGGTAATTTATTTCAAAATCACAATTACTTGCTTGAAAATTAATGTTATCTCTTGTGGTTATTGTTCCTTCTGTTGTTCTTGTGTAATCACAGCTGTCTCCATCAACAAACTTACCAGCAACATATAAATCAGCAGAGCCTTCTCCGGTTACTCCAACTCTAACATATTTAATTGAGTTTGGTTTTATTGTTGCAGTCTTATCAATAACATTAACATTAAGTCCATTCTTATTTAGAACAAGCACATTATTTAATCCAAACTCCTTATTTGTATTGTTTTTAATTGTAATATTATTTGTGCCAGCAACTACTTTTTGACCTTGAACTATGATATTTGAACACATGTCTGATGAATCTAGATTATTTATTGTGAAATCAGATTTTATATCTGAATAGCTACAACTAATCCCGTTATTAAATCTACCAACTAAGGATATTCTTGCTTTTGATGAAATTGTTGTTGTTACAGGTAAGGTCTTAAGATTAAAATTTATAGATGTTTGTGAACTTGGATTAACTACGTAGCTCATTGTATTTTTTACAACATCAGAAAAGCTAGAGTTATCAGAGATGCTTATGTCACTTATATTAAACTTACTTCCTGATCTATTTAATACATAAAATCCATTTGCAGTCGTATAATCCTCAGTAGTATTTTCTTTTTGGGAGATATTAGAAGTAAATATTTGGATTTGTGAACACTCACTAGAACTATTATTTGAAGTATTGTTTATTCTTACTGAAAGATCAACTACTTTTTTACAATGTTTATCTTCACGACCTGATCTTTTCATACAACCATCAACAGTAAGCTTTATTTCTTCAGTAATGTAATTACTAACCTCATCAGTATCTAATCTTAGTCTTATTTTCCCAGAACTATCGCTTTTAACTGATGATGGATCATAGGTTACATCTGCACTAATATGATCAGAATCTTTAACACTAGTTTTTTCAATAACATAATCATAGTCATTTGAATGATTTTCAATAGTTATCTCTTTTGTTTCTGTATCATCCTCATTCATTGTTAGATTTATATTTTTAAAATAAATGTCTGAACAATCTGCATTGCTTGAATTTTCTCCATCTTCTATATGATAGTATACAGTATATTGTTTTGTGCAGGTTAGGTTATCATATCTTGCATTAACTGTAACATCAAATGAACCTGAATAATCAGAATCAATAGTGTCTGCTGTCATATCAATATTTGCGGATCTAGTTCCATAGCTTCCTATGGTATATGGATAATCAATGTTATCTATATCTAAATTAGTTGGGTTTGTTGTTGTTACTGAAGTGATTGTTAACTCCTTGTCAACTGTATTAATCATATATAAGTAGTAATTATAGGAATCATCTTCCTGTAAATAAATATCTT
>CAZCAP010000005.1:0-39720 GCA_964496765.1 uncultured archaeon
AGCTCCAGAGGGGATTTGAACCCCCGACCTCGTCCTTACCAAGGACGCGCTCTACCACTGAGCTACAGAAGCACTTTTTTAAAAATCAGGCCCAATAATTTATCTTCTTACCTTCTTTTCTTAAAAATCCAGAAACTATCTTTGGTTTAATTTTTGCATGCTTAATTATATCCTTTGGTCTAATGTATATCCAATTGTCCAAATCATCCAATCTTTCTTTATCTGGTCTGTCCTCTTCAAGAGCAGAATAAACAATTCCATCTACTCCTGCCCAGATTGCTGCACTAGCACACATTGGACAACATTCAAGAGATGAATATAACCAACAACCAGTAAGCTGTTCTGATTTTAATTTTTCACATGCACTTTCAATTGCATTAACCTCTGCATGCCCTGTTGGAATAAATGGATAACCATTCTTTTTATCCTCATAGTAACTACAAACACTTTTTGAGATTATTTTATCTCCTTTTACAATAAAAGCAGTAACAGAATGCTTTTTCTTTGCAAGCTCAAGAACTTGCATCATAATCTCTTTGTTTGGATGTTTCATAAAAATCAATATTATTTTTTTCTTTCTTTTTTAAATAAAAGATAAGGGTCCGAACCGGGATTTGAACCCGGGTCCTGGGATCCACAGTCCCAGATGCTAACCGCTACACAATTCGGACCATTAGTTTACCTAGATAAACACAAGGCACTATAATATATATAGTATTAAATATATTTATAAAGATTTACAAGAACTATATAATTAGCTTTATTACTTAAATTGGACTAAAGATGTATAAATTAAATAAAAAAGGAGAAGCAGAAACAATTGGTTACATTTCTGTAATATTCATTATTGTGATTATAGTTGGAATACTTGCAATAGCAACAACAACAGTAGTAGCTGAACAGAACTCAGTAACCAGGTTTGAAAATTCTAAAAACTATATTTCTGACATAGAATCAATTATTAATCAGGTCATGCTATCTCCAACAGGAGCTGGAGCAAAAACAAGCCTAGACCTAACAAATCTTTATCTAAATATTAGTGCAGACACAAACAAGATTGAAATATACCACCTAATAAATGGAAATTACTATGAAAATTACAAACTCATTTATCAGGGACAAAAATACACCTACAGAGATAAGCAAAAGTTATATGCTGGGATTCAATATACAGATGTAAATATTACAGATACAATTTTTGCACAAAACAAAGCAGTTATCCTATATTTCAAAAAGCTAGGAACTAATCAATTAAGAATTACAACAGAAGCAAACACAGATGAATAATTAACACCTATATTGAGAATAAAAATGAATAAAAAAGCACAGGCAAACATAATCTCATACATATTGTTTATTTTAATAGCAATAATTATATTCACAATGGTTGCAACAGAATCAATTAACATTGTAAGAAAGCATCAGGAAACCTATAAGTTTAATTTAATGATTGATTCAATATCCTATTTAAATAATAACATAATTCTAGTATCTCACGAAAGATTTTCAAAAAAAGAAATAATTATTAATAATCCAGAAGAAATTACCATTGACTGTGAAAACAATAGAATAACAGGAAGCTTATCCTATTCTTTAGAATTTAGAACTGATCAAAACACAGAAATAAATGGAATCACAGTATACAATAAAATCAATAACCTATATTTTGATAAAAACATATCAGATAATGAATTAATTTATTTGGATTGCACAACATTCACTCTAAATAAAGGTAAAAACCTAATAGACATCTATTATATAACCTATGAAGATGATAAAGTACACTTAGATATAAATAGACCCACCCCAAATATAACAGGATGATTAGACACATGAATAGAAAAGGAATTGCACCAATGTTTTCAGGGATATTCATTATATTCATTGGAGTACTTTTTATGGGAATTATAATCATGTTTGCAATTGATTATTTTAATATACTAGAAGATCAACAGAGTTACTATAATAATCAAACAACACTAACCCAAATTAATGATACACTATTATACCTAAAAACAACAAGCATAGGAACAAATTATATTACAACCATACAAAATAATAATGAAATCATATTTAATTCTACGCAAAACTCAGTAACCATAGAACAGGATATTAAAAATCCTGGAGCCTATACTAAAAGCAAAGTAGATAGGGATTATGGAAACCTAAACATTAGAAAAACATCCAGTCAATTCATTTACACACTGGATTTAAACGGAATAGTGGATCTAAATAATGATGTGGTAGTTAATTTAGGAAATCACACCATTGATTTAAATGTTGTTGGTGAAGAAAATAATATTCCTATTATTGAAATAAGATACAAGAACTAAATTCTGTGAATAAATATGCTACCAACAAAAGAACAAGCTAGGCTTATCATAAAAAAATATCTTAAAGAAGATCCAAATATAGAACATTGCCTGCTTGTAGGTGGGGGAATGGGAGGAGTTGCAAGACTACTTGGAAAAACAGAAGACGAAATAAATAAATGGTATATAATTGGCGTTCTTCATGATGTTGATGTTGAAAGATATAATGGAGATATCTACAAGCACTGTGTTATTGCAGAAGAAATTTTGAAACAGGAAGGAATAGACCAGGAAATCATTGATATTATTAAAACACATAATGAAGTACTTGGGTTTGAAAGAAAAGAAGAAGTAGAACATGCACTCTATTCCGTTGATGGGTTATCAGGAATAATTAGAGCCTATGTGCTCATGAGACCAGACAAAGATATACAAGTGATTGAAACAAAATCCATTCTTAAAAAATATAAGGATAAGTTCTTTGCAGCAGCAGTTTCTAGAGAACAAATAATATTATGTGAAAGCACATTAAATATTCCACTAGATAAATTCATAGAAGCAGTAATTACTGGAATTAAAGAAGAAAAGATATATCTAAACCCAAAATTGGAGGAATAAAATTTAACTCCACATGGTCATATCTTTACCCTTTTTCTTAAATAATTTCGGTTTTGGTTTACTAAGGGCAGTTACCTTTTCCTTTTTACTTTTAGGATTAGATGGTTTTGGTTTTTTCTTTTCAATTCCTAATAACTTCTCTAGAAAGTTATCATTATATCCAAGAGATGACTTCTTAATCTTTGTATCTCCAGTTCTTATTGAATATTCATTTAGTTTTGAAAGACTATTCTTATCAACTAGAGCTTCATTTAAATAATCCATTTTCTTCTTTTTTAATAGACTCATAATAATCTACCTTTTTATTTATATTTTTTATTAAAACAATTAGGATAATATTATAATAGATAGAAAGGTATAAAAATAGAATTCTTGCTTTAGAAGATACCAAAGAATATGTTCTTTAAAATATCAAATATGTATACTTCAGCTAGAGCACCTGCTAAAAAGAAGAAAAAACCACATAGCAAAAGTATTAAACAATACCTTATTATTGTAAACATCCTATCTGAATCATTTCTTTCTTTCTTAATCCCAACCGCAAGTAGATTACCACTAATGCTTGCAAAAAAGTAGGCAGCAGCTTCCAAAATTACATGAAGAGCAACGCTTAATAACAATGGCAAAATAATTAAAATGAAGGCAACATTGTAATGAGAACTATAGAAGAGAGCATACTGGGTGAAAACAACACCCCAATAGATTGCATTCCACACAATTAGAAGTATCGCACCTAGCGGGAACACAAGAGCAATTATAAAGCATACAATTAATACAGAAAGGTTGTTTGTGAATATACTCCAAAAAATAGAATTTTTATCCTGACCCTCAAAACCTATATTCTTTGTAGGCAAGAGCTTATCATCCCATCCCTGTTCCCCAAATAGATGTGCAGATGTGTTTCTTGGAATAACAGCAATTAGAAGTATAATAACTAGGATTATGCCTAGGAAAAAATAAAAATATGTTGAGACTATTGCTTTGTGATCATTATAGAAACCCATAAATGAAAACTTATCAGATCTTAAATTAAATTTAAATAAACTTATTCCCTTTTGCTTAACCTGCTCGGTTCTTCCAACAAGTAATTCATTAAGCTTAATTTGTTTTTGAATAAATGGAGCAAGGAACAATGTTGTTAAAAATATTGCAAAAAAACCAGGCTTATCAGGAAACAAAAGAATTGCAAAACCAAACCCAATCATGGTCCCTAAAACAGAATAGAATAAAGACTGTAGATTTGGTGGAAATCCGTTCTTGAACTTAGAAGGTAATTCTTTAAAATAATTAAATATGCTTAATGGAATTTCCTTTATAGGATTAGTTGGTTTTCTTTGCTCTGGCTTAGGTTCATTTATTGGTTGTCCTTTTTTATCTGCTTCCTTTGAGATGGACATTGAAGAAACAAAACCAATCTCTTTTTTATCCTTGATGACAGGCTTTTCTTTTGAGTTTGGGCTTAATTTTGTTTTTGAATCAATAAAGGTTGGATCTGATGATTGAGAAGATGTATTTGTTTTATTAATAACCTTTCTTTGATTAATAGTATTCTTGTTTCCCATATATACCATAGATATAACATAGAAAAATATATAAAGAAATTGATTAAACCTTTTATCTCTTGGTTACTTTTTATTCACATAGAATCTATGTATCTTTTCAAAGGTAAGAAGTTGATTTAGTTTATCCATAAAATCCTTAGAAAACACTCCAGCTTTGTAATGAGAAAGAACAGAAAAATAGGAAATATCAGACATTTCTTCCCACATTCCTGTTGATTTAATTAATTTTTCAAGTTCTTCTCTTTCTTTGCTTCCCTTTTCAGGCATTTTTATAGAATCATATTCCTTTACTAGAAGAGAAGAATTTGTTCCAACTAATCTTTCAAGATTATTTCCCTTGGAATAAATTATAATTGCTTCCTTGATTTTTTCAAGGTCTCTATCAATAACATTAATAAATTCATCCTTCCTAAGCTTAAGTTCATTGTATTTATTTACAAGAGTAACTCCATCATCTTTTAAAAATTCATTTGCAGGAAGTGATCTTAGTTTAATATCATGAGCCATTGCTGGACAAATACTTCTGAACTCACACCATTCACATAGAGCACTTGTTTTTGTTGGGAATTCATCTTTCTTTTTTGCAATTTCTATATTTTTAATAATTTTAATAACTTCAGTTCTTAGATTATCTAAATCCAGATCAGTTCTCTGGGACCTAAGTTCAATTCCAACTGATAAAAAATGCCAAACTAAATCAATTCTTTTAACAAAAGGAAATGATTGCTTTATTGCTATTGAATATAGAGCAAGTTGTTTGTCCTCATCAACCTGTTCCTGTGTTTTTGGAATCATGTTTGTTTTATAATCATGTATTTCTATAACTTCATCAGACAAAAGAGTTAGTCTATCAATGAATCCAATTAGATCATAATTGTTTTGAGTATCAGGATCAAAAACCTTAATTGTAACCTGCTGTTCAAGACCTAATGTTTTACCTTGATTAAATGGTTTGTAGGTTTCATAGTAGAAAAATAAATAATCATTTCCTAGTTTTTTATAGTTATCAGGAGTGAAATCCTTTCTTATGATTTCTGTGGTTTCTGAAGAATATTTTTTAATCCACAGATCATTATAATAAACAAGAACATCTTCTAAAGAATTGAGTTTACTAAACTTAACATCATTATATAGTTTTTCAAGGGTTTCATGAACCATTGTCCCCATGAATGCTTCAATTGATTGCTTTCTTATAATATCTGGTTTTTCAATATAATTAAATTTGAATTTTCTAGGACAGGTTTTGAATGTTTCCATGGATGAATGTGAATATCTCATAAATTATCTTCTCTATCTTTAATTTCTTTTTATAAATAGAAGAAAGAGGAAAGAGTTTATAATTGTTTTGGAGGTTCCTGTCCAATGATAATAATTTGCTTGGACAGCCACCCTCCCGAAAAGGATATACACTAGAAAAATGTAATATAATATATGACCAAGTTAAAAAAACTAACTGAAAATGAAGATCTATTTGAAAATATTAAAAAAATCATTAATGATTCTAAATCAAAGATATATACTACGATTAATACAACAATAATCAACACATATTGGAATATAGGAAAAAAGATTGTAGAGGAAGAACAAAAAGGGAAAAAAAGAGCAGGATATGGGGGATATCTAATAAAAAAACTAGCAATAAGATTAACAACAGAGATTGGGAAAGGATTTAGTGAGCGAAATTTATGGAATATGATTCAATTATATAAAATATATCCAATTGTGCAGGCACTGCCTGCAGAATTAACCTGGACTCATTTTGTTAGATTATTCCAAATAGAAGATGAACAAGTAAGAAAATTTTATGAAATTGAATGCTCAAAAACAAGATGGTCAACAAGAGAACTCGATAGACAAGTAAGCTCTATGCTTTATGAAAGACTTTGCCTATCGAGAAATAAAAAGAAGATTATTGAACTATCAAAAAATGGTCAAATAATTGGTGAACCGAAGGATATTATTAAGGAATATTATGTACTTGAATTTCTGGGACTAAAAGAAGATAATAGATATCTTGAGAAGGATTTAGAAAAGAGAATTATCAATAATATAAAATACTTTTTAATGGAATTTGGGAAAGGTTATGCTTTCATTGGTAGACAAAAGAGAATAACAATCGGTTCTGAAAGTTATTATATTGATTTGGTATTTTATAATACAATCTTAAAATGCTTTGTTATTGTAGATCTTAAAACAAATAAATTAACTCCACAAGATATAGGGCAAATGGATTTATATATAAGATACTTTGAAAAAGAAGTTAAAACAAAAAGTGATAATCCTACAATTGGTCTTATTCTTTGTTCAGAGAAAGATAAAACAATGATTAAATATACTCTTCTTCCAGGAAATGAACAATTGTTTGCTTCAAAATATAAATTATATTTACCAACAGAAGAACAACTAAAAAAAGAAATTGAGAATACTAAACAACAATTATTAATGGATGGATACGAGATAAGATATGAAGATTAAAGATTTCACTCCTGAAAATAGACCTATGGAAAGAATGATTGAAAAGGGAGGAGATAACCTATCGGATGCAGAATTACTTGCAATTATTCTAAAGACTGGAACAAAGAACCAGAATGTTCTTGAATTATCAAATCTTGTTCTTTCAAGGTTTCCAATGAACTCAATTGATAATCTAGAGATTAATGAATTAACTGAGATTAATGGGATTGGAAAGGTTAAAGCAAGTCAAATAAAAGCGATTTATGAACTTCATAAAAGATTAAGTGGCAAACAACATTTATTAAAGGAGGAACTAAAAGTTTATGCACCTTCTCAGGTTTATTCATATCTTAAAGAAGAGATTGGAAATAAATTTCAAGAAAATCTTGTTGCTCTTTTTCTTCGAGGAAATAATATAATTTCAAAAAAGATAATAACAATTGGAACTGACAATCAAACTCTTATTTCCCATAAGAGTATAATCTCCTATGCGCTAAGAGAAAGAGCGCAGGCTTTAATCATTGCACACAATCATCCAAGTGGGGAAGCCTATCCATCCAGAGAAGATATTACTGAAACACAGAAGCTAGCAAAGATCTCAAAGGAACTAGACATTTGTTTTCTTGATCATCTAATTGTTACAAGAGATGGTTATTTCTCATTTAAAGAGAAAGGAATGATGTAAAGGTGATAAATATGTTAACTAAACCATTAAACAATATTTTTAAAAGGCATTTGATAGATAATATATTTAATCTATCAACTTCTAAAGGGATTAATATGAAATTTAGAATAATTATTGAACAAGATGAAGATAATATATTTGTTGCAGAATGTCCTAATCTTCCTGGTGTTGTTTCACAGGGGAGGACAAGAGATGAAGCAATAAAAAATGTAACTGATGCTATCAAAGGTTATCTTGCAAGTCTTAAAAAGCATAATGAACCAATCCCTACTCCAATAACAGAAGAAGTGGTAGTAGATGTATATGCATGAACTACCAACTATTTCTGGAATCGAGCTTATTAAAATATTTTCAAAGATTGGTTATGAAGTTGATCACCAAACAGGGAGTCATTTTATATTAAGACAACCAAAAGAACCATATAGAAGATTAACAATTCCTAATCACAAAATAATTGCAAAAGGAACATTAAGGGCTATAATTAGAGAATCTGGATTAACTAAAAATGAATTTTTAGAGCTCTTTTAATAGTTAGTTCCATTTCCTTAGGAATTCTTTTTCAAATTCTTTATATTTACCTTTCTTGATTGCATCTCTTGCATCCTCAACTAGTCTTTGCATGAATCTTATATTATGTATTGATGCAAGTATCTTATAGTTTGGTTCATCAAGCCTATAAAGATGATGAAGATATGCTAAAGTATGAGTCTTGCAAACATAGCAATCACATTCTTTATCTGGAACTTCAAAGTTATGCTTAAATGAGCCTTTCGTGATGTTTAGTTGACCAGACCTTGTAAAAAGAACCCCATGACGAGCCATCTTGGTTGGATAAATAGAATCAAAACAATCTACGCCTTTACCAATGCACCTAACAACATCCTCTGGTGAACCAACTCCCATCAAATATTTTATTTTATTTTCTGAAAGATGTGCAAGAGAATAATCAATTGCTTTGTACATTTTATCTTTGGATTCCCCAAGAGCAAGCCCACCAATAGCAACCCCATCAAAAGGAAGAGAATTAATTGCTTTTGCACACTTTTCTCTTAGGTCTTTATATGTTCCACCCTGAACAATTCCAAACAATAATTGCTTTTTGTTTTTATGAGCAAGAACAGCTCTCTTTGCCCAATCAATAGTAATATCAACTGCTTCCTTGTATTCTTTCTTTGGTTTGTTTGCATCAATCATATCATCTAAGATCATTGCAATATCCGATCCAATCTTGTTTTGAATTTCAATTAACTTCTCTGGAGACATGAAAACCTTTTCCTTTGAAAAAGGATTCTTAAACCACACTCCTTTTTTATCAAGAGAAATAAAGAACTGAGGATCCTTAAGTTGGAAACCACCACTATCTGTAAAGATTGGTTTATTCCAATTAATGAACCTATGGTATCCACCTATTTTTTCAAGAGTTTCAATTCCTGGCTTAAGAGATAGAATATATCCATTTGAAATAAACACTTGAGTATTAAGATCATTAAGATCTTTAAAGGTTAGATATTTTCCTGCTCCCTTTGTTACAACAGGCATGAAGAAAGGAGTAGCAAGTGTTCCATGAGCAGTTCTAAGCTCACCAGATCTTGCTTTTGTTTTTTTATCCCTGTGTTTGATTGTAAATCCCATTATATCTCCTCAAAAGAAAATGAATTTACCAAACAAAAGAACAATAACTAGTCCAAGGAAAATGTATGGTCCAAACCTTGGAAGAAAATCATATATTGGAATTGATTTAATTCCTTTCATCTTTTTTATATGTTTAATGTCTGATTCTTCAAGTATGCTTTTTCCTTTTAGCTTGAGCTTAGTTAGAAGAGCTTTCTTAATAAAATCAAGAGCAAGAACATCCCCATCCTCAAGCTCAGATATTTTTTTATTTTTTAAATAAATATACTTTCTTACTTCAGGTTCAAAAACCATTAATTTTAATCCTAGCAAGATTGGAATTAATATTAAAAAATACAACCAGGATTCATGGAACTTTGAAACAAACAAATAAACAAAGACAAAGAAGATAATAAAGATAACTAGAGACTTTAAAACAACCATTTTTCTTTTTAACCAAATCTTTAGCATCCCTTTAAACTTTAATTTTTGTTTTAATCTATATAAATAAGAAACTGAAACAAAAAGAACAGATAATAATGATGCAATTATTAGTAACCAGAGAATAACTACTTGTCCAAGGTAATAGGGAATAACTAAGTGTATTCCTATGAAAAGCTTAATGTCTCCTCCTCCAAGCTTACCATGTTTGTACATGAAATAACCAATTACGTATATTAAGATTCCAATAAAGATAACAGTTAACAGATAGCTTAAACCTAGGTGAATAGGAGAAAGAAAAGCTTCATAAACAAGAATAAGCAAACCAATAACAACAAGAGGATAGGTTAACCAATTCTGAATTAATCCTGTTTTATAATCTGTGTAGGCAGCAATACCGCAGGCAATAACAACAAGAACAATCTTTAAAATCAATATATCAAACATTATTTATCTTCCTTTCATGGTCTTTGCCATTTCTTCTAATTGCTTTGGATCCATGTTCTCAAGCTTGGACATATCAAACTTTCCACCCATCATCTTCTTCATCATTCCCTGCATGTCCTTTCCACCAGGCCCACCCATCTGCTTGAACATTTTTTTCATTTTCTTAACATGAGTTATTAAGTCCTTAACATCCTCAAAGGGTTTACCTGAGCCCTTTGCAATTCTTTCTATTCTTGATCTTGTTAAAAAAGAAGTGTCTGAATTAAGTTCCTCTCTTGTAAATGAACTAAGTATGATTCTATAGGCATCCATTTTCTTTTGACCAAGATTCATTTGATCATTTGAAACCTTTCCTCCAACTCCTAGAAGATTCATAACCTTAGAAAAAGGACCCAGCTTTCTAGCAGCTGCAAGTTGTTTCTTAAAAAGAGCAAAAGTAAACTCACCCTTCATCATTGCCTCAGGATCCATATCCTCTAATTCTTCTTCCTTTGATAGCTCTGTTATTTTTTCAACTAATGTTTCAAGATCACCAAAACCAAGTATTCTTGATAAATATCTATTTGCATCAAACACTTCAAAGTCATCAGGTTTTTCTCCTGTTCCAATAAAATAGATAGGTGAGTGGGTTATGTAACAAGCAGTTAATGCTCCACCACCCTTTGCTGAACCATCAAGCTTAGTAATTATAACACCCTGAACCCCAACAGCCTTATTAAAGTGCTCTGCCTGGTCCTTTGCAGCCTGACCAATGTCTGCAGAAATAACCAAAAAAGAATGCTTTGGTTTGAAAACAGAATAAATTTCTTTAAGTTCTGTAACTAGTTCATCATCAAGCGCACTTCTTCCTGCTGAATCAACAATTACAAGAGCAACTCCATTTTTTTTCATGAAAGCTAGTCCTTCCTCAGTTACTTTCTTTGCTGAGGTTTCATTCTTGTTACCATAGAAAGGAACATCCACCTGCTTTGAAAGTTGAAGAAGTTGTTCATAGGCAGCTGGTCTATAGGTGTCTGCACAAATAACTCCAACCTTGATTCCTCTTTTCTTATAAAACTTAGCAAGCTTTGAGGCACTGGTTGTTTTACCTGAACCAAACAACCCACATAAAAGAATGGATTCTGGGTTTTCAGGAAGTTCTTTCTTTTCTTCCTCTCCACCCATGTACTTTAATATAACATTATAGCAGGTCTTAATTAGGTGTTCTTTTCTTGAAACACCTTCAGGTACGTTTTCAAAAGCTTCAGTTTCTATTTCTTTTGATATTTTTAGAACAAGTTGCACATTAACATCTGAAGAGATTAATGCTCTTTGTATTTCTTTAATAACTTCTTTAATTAATTCCTTATCCACATGAACAGAATTCTTAATTCTATCAAGTGCATCACGAATTTTGTCTGAGAAACCCATACTTGTTTACACCCTTATACTAATATATTATATATAAGGGAAATAAATATAAATGGAACATTAGTATATAAAGAAGTAAATATTATAGGAACTTTAAGATGCTTTATAAATCTAATTATAGGTAATATATTTATTAAGTTAAAAGCTAAACTTAAAAGGAGATAAAGATTATGGGATATACATCTTTACTTGGAGAGCTTAAGAGAACTAATACAGGTAAAAGTTTGAGTTCAAGAAGAAGAGAACCAAAAGAAGATAGTGATAAGGAAACAAAAGACAGACTTCAAAATGAAAGATTAGCGTTACTTAAAAAATATTATAAAAAATAATCAAAAGAGGGATCAGAATGGCTGGAGATTTAGATATTTTAGTTGAGGGTAAATTATTATCATTAAGACTTAGAGAACTTGAGCATAGAATAAAAGCTAAAGAAGCTACTAATAAAGATGTTATTGAATACAAATTGAAACTGAAAAGAAAAAATGAGCTAGAAGGAAGAATACAAGAAGAAATGAAGAGAAGAATGAAGAAGAAAGTTGTGAATGCAACCAAGAAAGAAATTAAAAAGCTTGGGGAACAAAGAATGAAAACATTAAAAGAACACTTCAAGCCAAGAAGACCATTATAAATAATTAAAAGGAATGTGAAAATAAATTATGGATAATTCATCATCTATATTACAAAAATACAAATCAACCTATAAGAAAAAGGAAGAGCCTAAGGAAGAAATAATCACTGATCCTGAAAAAAGAAGATTAGAAAAACTAGCAAAGGAAAGAGATTCCCTTCTAAGAAAATATTATAAAAAGTGAATACATGCCTACTAAACCAAAACCAACAATAAAAATCAAGAATCCAGAGCTAATTAATCTGCTTGCTAGGAAAGAAGTTAATCATCATCATGAGATAACATATGTGCAAAAAAAGATAATTAAAAATCTTCCACAGAACTTCTTTAAGAAAAATAAATTATAGAACCTTTAGTTTTCTTGGTTTAACTTTTTTAACTAAACTAGTTTTTGGAAATTTAATGGATTTTGTTTTTCTAGCAAGATTACAATTATTTAAAATAGATGTTACTCTTTCTTTTTTGAAGTTAAGAACTCCTTCTTTTGTAAAGTATCTATCCCTTATTGGATTATATAGATCTAATTCTTTTCTTAGATGATCTTTTGAATATGCATATTTCTTTTCTGGATGATTAATAATAGTAGCATACATTTCTTTTAAGAATGGAATTTTTTCACAAGTAAAAGAACAGCCCTTCTTTAGAAGAGGAATAGAAGAAAAGATTAGTGCTTCTAAGAGTATGTTTCTATTTTCCTTTGTTTTAATCAGGCTAGTTCCAACTCTTTGAATATATTGGACATCTATTCTCTTATCTGCAACCCCAAACTTGATTACTTCCTGTGGTTCGTTTTTGTGGTTTAATGTGATTATTGCTTCATTGAGTTTTGCAGAGTCCTTAAATCCATCAAAATTAAAAGTAAATTCTCTATGTGCTTGTATTTTAAAATCAGAAGGTAAATTTATTTTTGAAAGACTACCAAGTATGGTTTTCATGTTTTGTTTAATAATAGTTGTTCTTTGCATAATTATTACAATTAAATTTTTATACTATTCTTTCAATTATATACTCAGGAGAGAACTTTTCAATATCATTATACTCCTGACCAGTTCCTATATAGAAAATTGGTTTCTTGAGCTCGTTTAATATGGATATTGCAACACCACCCTTTGGATCTGTGTCTATTTTAGTTAGAATAACTCCAGTTACTCCAATGTCCTTATCAAACTTCCTAACCTGATCAACAATTGCTTGGCCAGACTGGGATTCTCCAATATAAATGGTTAGCTGTGGCTTAACAACTCTTTTTATTTTTTGTAGTTCCTGCATAAGATTAATATTTGTTTCCTGTCTTCCAGCAGTATCAATTAGAACCACATCCGCCTTGTTTGCTTTTGCAGAAGTGACAGCATCAAATGCAACAGCAGCAGGATCAGAACCATAGTTTTGCTTAATAACCTTAATTCCAAGTCTGGATGCATGAACTTCAAGTTGATCGATGGCACCTGCTCTGAAGGTATCAGAGGATGCAAGGAACACAAGCTTACCTTGTTTTTTATAGAGGTTTGCAAACTTAGAAATGGTTGTTGTTTTTCCTGCTCCATTAGGACCAATAAACATAATCACTAGTGGTTCATTATCTTCTTTTTTAATATAATTATTAATCTCACAATCAATATTCAATTGTTCACTAAGACTAACCTTTATTTCTTTTTTAATATCCTCAAGAAGATTAGATTTTGTGAACTTTGCATTTGAAAGCTTAAGCTTAAGATCTTCGACAATTGCATGACTTGCATCAAGTGAAACATCTGCCTCCAGAAGGGATATTTCAAAATCATCTAAAAAATCTTTAATTTCCTTTTCTGATAAAGAAACCTTAGAAACGAATAATCCTTTAATGGTTGTAAAAACTCCAGTTTTTACTTTCTCTGGTTTTCTATCCTTAAGTTCTTCATATCTTTCAGAATAAATAGGTTCTTCAATTTTTATTGTTTTTAGTTCTTCATCTTCAACTTCTTCTTTGATTTTTTCAATCTCTTTTTCTATTTCTTTTTTTATTGGAAGAGATTCTATCTTTGGAGAAATTGGTTTAATGGGTTCAGTTATAATTGGTTTTGGTTCTATTTTTTCCTGTTTGAAAACCTCAACAGGTTCTATTGAAGGTTCTGGTTTGTTTTCCTTGAATTGTTCAAGCTCTTTTGCAAGATCCCTATCAAAGGCATCTAATTCTTCTTCCTTTGAAGTACTAGATGGAATTTTTGGAATTGATTGTCCAAGTTTATCTGCAACCACTTCTTTCGGAATGTCTGCAACTACTGGAACATCTGGAACTTCTTCTTTTGCAACAGGTTTTTCTTGTTCCTGAACAGGTGTTTGAATTGGAGGTACTTGTTCTTGGATCTTTGATTCTTCATCTTTGGTTTCTTCAACCTTTTCTTGACCCTTACCAAAAATCTTACTTGTAAATTCTTTAAATTTATTTTTTAATAATCCAAACATAAAAGAAAACCTCTATAAAAATAAAAATAGGAAAAAAAGATATTAAATCTAATTAATATCTGTTTCTGCAACTGCTGATTTTGACTTTGCTTCTTGCTTAGCAAGCTCATTTAATGCATAGGAGAAGGTATTAAGTGTTTTTAGTGTTTGATTATAATTAAGCATGAACTCACTTCTTAATTTGTTTAATTCATTTTCCCTATTTCCAATGTCCTTGATAATAACATCAAGATTCTTATCAATCATTATATTTCCTGGAAGAGTAATCTTTGCATGAGTCTTGTTTGCCACATTGCACTCTACAAGTATTCCTGCTCCAATGTTTATTAGGATACTGTCGTTTGATTTACTATTTTTAATTTCATCAAGAGTAGATTTTGCTCTAATTATTTCTGTAAGTAAAGTTTCAACTTCTTTAATCTTAGAAGTTACTTTATTTAGTTCCTGTTCTTTATTTTTATACAAAGAAATAGTTTGATTCTTATTTAATTTAACAGTTCTTGAACCAGTTACCTTTGCATTATGTTCTTTTTTTTCCATAAACATCACCTATAAATTATAAAACAAATTCGCCTTCAAACCCAAGTGCAATCTCATCAACCTTCATAAGCTCTATGTTACTGGTTAGTGAACCAACAACAATTGCATTCTTGTTTGAAATTAAATCATTACCAACAAATGAATCACCATAGTTAAGAGTGGTTGCAATACCTATGACTCCAAACTTAGTTTTTAATTCACCAAACTCTGTTTTTTTAATACTTGGATTAACTAGAAAAAAATTATCATTAACATAGAGAGATGATCCAGGAAGATCAAGACCAACACAGGTCTTTGCTTCAACAGGAACATTAAAGAATTTAGATATTTCTTTAACACTCTCCTTTGAAAGAAGTGGACTTGCAATCCCATATTTTGAGTTTATTGCAAGGAGATTTCCAAGCGCATTATAATCTTTAATTAGCTTAACTTTAATCCCTTCTTTTTCAAGAATCTCAAGTTCCTTTGGATAAATTGAATCTTCTCCAACAACAATTTTGTTTTTTACACACTTTAGATAAACACCTATAAGTGGAGATTGATTAATTTCTAGCTTAATTATCTTTGTATTAAGAACATTAGATATAATCTTTTCTTCCTTAGGAAGAATATTATGGGGAACTAGGCAGAAATCATCTGTACAAATAGAATTCACTCCCAAATAGGGAGAACTACATATAAACGATTTTATTAATCTCATTTTGTTTCTGCTTTTTGTTTTTTATGATCTTCCATTGGTCTTAGTTTTCCTGTTTTCTTTTCTGGTTTAGGCTTTACAGCTTCTTCAGTTGGATTTGCTTTTGATGTTTGGTCTACTGCTTTTACTTCATCCTTTGGAATTTCTTTTGCTTTTTCTTCTTTCTTTGGTTTTACTTCCTTTTCTTTCCCCTTGTTCTTGAATTCTTTAAATTCTTTTGAATCCTTTAGAAAAACATAAACCTTGTTGTTGTCTTGTTTAATACTAATTGCAACACTTCTTGGAGGCTTGGTTATGCTTCTTGCCCAAATATATGCATTAACCTCTCCAGAGATAACAACATCTTTTCTATCTTTTCTAGTATGTTTTAATAAAAAATTATAAAGAGAAGTAATAGAATACTTCGCTCTCTTTGTTCTTGGTTTATCATAGGCGCTTCTTAATGAAACGTTATAGCTTTCTGATGGCATATTATATCACATTTAATTATTTATTTCTTTTTAGGTTTTACTTTTTTAGAAACATTTGTGTTTCTATTCATTAATCTATTCTTTTTATTAAATTTAGTTGATTTTCCTCTTTTACCGCTTTTTGCACCTGATTTTAATTTTTCTTTTTCAAGGTCAAGCTGAAGAGATCTATACCTACTTCCAAATTCAGTTTCTCTCCAATTTCTTTTCTGTCTTCTATTCCAAATTCTCTTGCCTGCTTTTTGTATGATCCACACAGGTGTATTCATATACCCAGGACCTACTTTTTTTCTCTGAGCAACTAAAAATTCTTTTTTGTCTCTGTCTTTGTTTCTTGCCATAAACAATCTAACTCCTTAAAATATTAATTTATTCTGTTACTTCTGTTGGTGTTTCTTCCTTTTTTTGTTTTTTAATTGAGGTATGTGGCTTTTTATCTGGATTTGCTTCCTTATATATTTTTGCAGCAATTTTATCCATGTACTTTTGCCCAGCAGGAGTAATAATTCTTCCTTTTTTATTTTCAGTAATCTTAATAAATCCTAGTTTTTCAAGATCCTGTAAAGCTGTTCTTATGATTTTACCACCAGCTTGTCTAAAAATAGGAGGTCTTGTACCACGTCTTTTCTTTCCACCATAATAATTTCTAAGAGCGTTTACTGTTACGTGACCTTCAATGTATGTTTTTCTTAGGATAGAACCCATTCTAACATACCACCAGTCTTCTCTAACTGGAGCTCTTTCTCTATGAGAGCCTGTTTTTACATAGGCAGTAAATTCAGGAGCTTTTACTTTTTTAGTGTCCTTAAGATCTTTTGCAATTTCTTCAATTAATGTACGTGCTTGTACATCGCTAATTGTTGTCAAAGTTGTTCACCTCAAATTTTAAATTCAAATTTTGTATTTTTTACTATAAAATAAGTTATATTTTATCTTAATATATAATATACGCATAGTTCTATTTAAATATGTTTCTTCAAGGACTTTTCTTCAAATACTTATCTTCTTTACGTAATTACAGGATAAACAATGAAGTGAAACATACTTTTTTGTTTTATGATTAATTTTATTTCTTATTATTCTTGTTTTTGTGTTGTTTAGATCCCTTAGCTCATAGCAATTTTTACAAACTAGCATGTGTGTTTCCTTTGGAAATCTATAATTAATCTTTTTTGCAAGTTCAAATGCTAATTGCACATATCTCCTAATATATGGATTATTTTTTCTATTCTTTTTTTCAGAAATAGCGAAATCAATTAGGTAAGATATTTTTTTTCTAATTACATCTTTGTTTTTTACCATAATTTCTCCTTTCTTTAAATATTTAAAAGAGAAATGCACCCGCCGAGAGTCGGACTCGGGCCGAAAGCTTGGCAAGCTCCCATACTAACCACTATACTACAGGTGCATTACTTGAATAATAATATAATTAACATAAAAAATGTTTATAAATGTGTTGTCTTAGCTTAAATGTGAGTTAAATTTTCAACCTTCTTTTTTGGTTTAATTAACAGGAACGCAACTATCAGGATAATAAACAAAGCAAGCAGGATATATCCAGTGTATCCTCTACTGTTTGACTTTTCAAAAATTTTCATTTTATTTAAATCCCCCCAAATAGAGTTTGAATCTAAATTACTATCATTAATTGAAGACAAATTACTATCTATTGATTCATCAATAACTTTAATTTCTTGGGTTGGATAAACAAATATGCTTTTTGAATAATCATAGTCTCCAGAAATAATTAAATCCAAAGTGCAAGAATCTATTCTACTAAATACTTTTGTATAGGATTCTGGTTCATTTGATTGCATAATTGGAATGCTCTTGGATTCACTTGAAACAACCCCACAATAATTAAAGTCAAAATTTAAATTTTTAATTACATTTGTATGATTAACAATGTCCATAGCTAAATATAATTTATTATCCTTAAAATAAAATATTGGTGGGAGCACAAAGAATGCTTCCTGATATAGCCCATCTGTTACATATACATTTACACTACCAGTCACATCATTGAATTGATTTGCTAAAATATAACTGTAATACATAGGACTATTTAAACTTGGAAGAATAAAATGATAAATTAATTCTTTATCTTGAAAAGGATCTAAATATACTATCTCCTCACTATATCTTGGATATACTTGAGTAAATGAATCATGGGTTCTTAGAACAACAAGTGTTGCAAGAGGATTTGCATTAGTGTTTTTAATATTTGCTTTGATTGTAAATGCACTATTTGTTTTCATATTTTCTGGAGAAGATAAATTTATGTTTAAAACATCTGAATAACCATAGTCAGCATAACTCTTCTGAGTATTAATATTAAATGATTTAATTTTTTCTTGAAAATCAATATTAACTGTGCTCATGGTTGTTAGCCTGTCTTTTATGTCTTCTGGATCCTTTGATTTAGAAACAACGACGTGACTAGCATCCACTTGCCCTACCTCTCCATAGGTTGCATCAACAGGTATCCAATCATAACCAGGAACATAGGCTTCTACCCAGGCATGTGCATCCCATGATAGAGTACTATTAGCATAGCCAGATACATATCTTGCTGGTATCCCTCTTGCTCTTAACAGGGCAGCAGTTAGATTTGCAAATTCATCACATACTCCTTTTCTTGTTGAAAGAACAGTTATTGAGTCCTCAATGCTATCTGAATAAATAGCATCATAAACAATATTTTGATGAACCCAATTGGTTATCTCTACAATCTCAGTAATAGCATCATTGCTTGTTTTAATTGCATTTGCTAGAGAAATGATCTCACTTCTATTTGATTGTATATTTCGTGTTGGTTCTAGATATTCATTGTTATCAGTAATTGGATTTGTTAAATCGTATTTTGTTTTTGGGAGAATGATTTTATTTTCTGCTTTAATATTTGTATTAATATGAAAATCATATTTATAGCTATCAATGGTTTCAATCTCAAAAGTTGCAATATCATTCCCATATTCATCAGTTTCAATGGTTGCAGGAATTTTTGTGCCATGGGAATCAATATAATAAACATCACGAGAAACAATCTGAGATCTTTGATTAGAAAAAATAGGAGTTGTAAATGTAAATGAATTGTTTTCTTGATAGCTTGTAATTAGAATAGGCACAGTTAAATTAATATCAACATCTATCATTTTTGTTTTTATTGCATCAAAATTTAATTTTTGATCAGCAAACACAGTTGATGAAAATATAATTAATAATAGTAATATCAATATCTTAAATTTTTTCATATTTGTTCAAAAGTATATACAATAAAAAGATTTTTAAAGTAAATCAATAGAATATATTTCTTAAACTAAAGTGATTACTATGAAAACAAAGTATACAAACATTATTGTTATTGGAATTATATTGCTTGCAATAATTATTGGAATTTATTTCTACCCTGTGCTTCCTGATTCAATGGCAAGCCACTGGAACGGAAATGGGGTTGTTAATGGACACATGCCTAAATTCTGGGGTGTCTTTCTAATGCCTCTTATCCTCATTGGAATGTTCCTATTACTTAGGTATCTTCCAAAATTAGACCCACTCAGGAGAAATGTGGATGGTTTTATGGGACACTACAATATATTCATAATTATTTTCGCATTATTTTTATTTTATATATATGTATTAACATTATTTTTTAATATTTATACAAACGCACAAAACATGTTTATTTATTTTGCACCAGCATTTGCAATCCTGATCTACTATTGCGGTATATTAATATCCAATGCAAAAAGAAATTGGTTTATTGGAATTAGAAATCCATGGACATTATCTTCTGATTATGTGTGGAAGGAAACACATAGACTGGGAGGAGTTTTATTTAAGTTAGTTGCAATCTTAAGTCTAGTAGGTGTATTCTTACCTCAACTTGCTATGTGGTTCATATTGATTCCCATATTAATTGCTGTTATAGGAATTATGATATATTCATATATGGTTTATAAAAAAGAGAACACAATTAAAAAATAAAGTGCAAGGGACAGGATTCGAACCTGCGAAGCACTAAGCACACGGTCCTTAGCCGTGTCCCTTTGACCGCTCGGGAACCCCTGCATTAGCCTTTCTTAAGAAGAAAGCCTATGAAAAGAAACTATTTCTTTTGGATACTAGAAAATCTTAATTAAAAAAAATTAAAGAAATACGATAAAAGTGGTCCTAAGCGGATTCGAACCGCTGATTCTCACCTTGTAAGGGTGATGTCATAACCGCTAGACCATAGG
The DNA here is from genome assembly GCA_964496765.1 of uncultured archaeon. GTDB lineage: Archaea > Iainarchaeota > Iainarchaeia > Iainarchaeales > CSSED10-239 > JBAWVI01. The sequence goes on from CAZCAP010000005.1 coordinate 20,556, forward strand.
ACCAATCTATACTTAATATAAACTTATGAACTAAAAGTAATTTAAATATGTTGGTTTTCAAAAAACTAAAATTTTGGAAAAAGAAAAGGTTTAAATACATAATATCTTAATATATATACCTTTTAATAATAGGAGATAATAACTAAAAACTCAAAAAAAATAGGTGAGACTTAGATGTTTAATAAACAATATATAACAAAACTAATTGGGGCGTTCATATTTGTATTTGGTTTGTTTTTTTTATTACTTGCCATCACAAATATATTCAATGAAGTTGAATTCATAAAAGAATATAATCAATGTATAACAGTTGCTGATTATACTCCAGAAATACTAGATACCTGTAAAATAAATGTATCCAGCGGACTTAACATTGTAATTAGAGCTAATCAGGTTGAACTAGCAACTGGACAGTATCTAAGAGTATTCTTTTGGCAAATAATACAAATACTATTCGCAGTAATTCTACTCATTGTTGGTGATTACATCTATCTTTCAAGAAAGAAAGAAGAAGTACCACAGCGAAAACCAATATTTGTTAAAAAGAAAACAGTAAAAAAGAAAAGAAGATAAATTAATCTTCTTCTCTTATCTTTTATTTTATTTAAGTTCATCAAATGTAACTATATTTATTTCTTTATCATTCTTAATGGATGTTTTTGGAGATACAAGGAACTTAACTCCCTTCTCCTTAGATACATCAATTAATTCATTTGATAGAGGCATGTCTGTTACAATTGCATAAATCTTATTGGGCTTGAATCCTTCAAGCTTAGAAAGTAGATCTTCATTCTTTGAAGAACCAATTCTCCTAAACTTTTCATTTAGGATCTTGGTTTGTCCCTTATTATCCCCTTCATTAACAATTTCAGAAAGTGATTGCTTAATCTTGTCTGTTAATTTAGGAAGAACAACCTGTTTTTTAGGTTCTGTTTTTTTTGGTTTTGGTTCTTTCTCTTTAACTACTTCTTTTTCTAGGACTGGTGCATTCACTACAATTGGATCATTTATTTTTGTAGTATAGGCATCAACTTCCACAGAACTAAAATCAGTAATTTTTTTTGAATCTATAGCAGTTATCTTTTTTTCATCATAATTTGATTGTGGAGAAATTATACCAACTAATTCTTTAGGGATAGAAGTTGCGTCATCTGCTTGAATTGGTTTAGAAAAATTATTAGAATCCCTATTAAATGGTTTTCTGAAATCATCACGTTTTTGGAAACCACCATCTCTTCTTTGGAAATTATTATCCTTTCTAAATGAATCTCTGTTTCCTGAATTATTTCTATCTCTACTGAAGTTCCCTCCACTACTACGGTTGTCTCTTCCTCCAAATCCTCTTGGACTTGCAGAAACATCTACTCTTTCAACATTTGGGATACTTGACAGTATACTATCAAATTCATTTTTTTTGAAATCATCTCTTGGTGCTGAAGAAGTATGTTCATAGCGAGAAGGAGTGTTTTCACGATGTGGTTGATAACTACCTGCAGTTTCTTCTCTTCTTTGTCCAAATGCAAGTGGTTTTATTATTTTATGTTCATTTGTTGCAGAAAATTTAGTTTGTTTTACTAAATTTGGAATTGAAGCTGTTGTAACAGCTGGTGTTTCATTATCTACTGGAGTTGATGTTCCTGAAACAGGACTAGGAAATCTTTGTTTGTTTAGATCAATATATCCTGCTTTAATCTTTCTTCTTAGAGCCTGATTAATTTCCTTTTGAGTTAGTTCTTCAACTTCTTTACCATCTGGTGCTCTTGAAATAAAATCAACCTTCATATACTTAAGTAATTGAGATTGTTGTATTTCTCCTCCATGATCTCCATCAAGGAAAAGAGTAACAGTCTTACCCTTACAAATATCAGATAATGATCTTGGTATTCTTGCACCACCAGTTGAAATTACATTTGTAAAACCATACCTTAGCATGTTAATTACGTCTGCTCTTCCTTCAACAACAATAACTTCCTTACTTGAACCTATTGTTGGACCAGCAGGAAGCTTATCAGGACCATAGAGAATAATATCCTTTGTTTTAAATAATTCCTGTATTTCGTCCATAAGCTCTTTAGTATCAGGTATCTCTTCCTGCATAACCTTACCAAGAAGCTCAATTGCTCTTTCTTTAATTTGTTTTCTTTTAAGACCTCTTGTGTCTTCAATTTGTTTAATTATAAAGAAGGTATCACATGGACCAACCTTATCAATGGTTTCTATTGCAGCACCAATTATTGCTGTTTCAACCATGGATAGAGAACAAGGTAGTTTTAATGTTCCTGTTGTTTTATTGTTTGAATGGTTGACTGTGATTTCTATTCTTCCAATCTTTCCATTCTGTTGAAGTTCTTTTATATCAAGCTGTGATCCTAAAAGTCCTTCTGATTGTCCAAAGATAGCACCAATAACATCTGGTCTCTCTACTAATCCCTGAACCTCAAAATCCGCAACAATCAAGTATTTGATTGTTTCTAAATAGGTTTTACCCATAATTCATTCACCTGTTTAATTATATCTTGTTATTTAATCTAATGAAACAGGAATTTAATTCATATTTTAAAAATAGTTAGGTTTCAAAATAAAAATAGTATATGCATCTGGAATTTATAGAATTTCAATAATCTTGTGATGACTCTTCTCACCTTTGATTATCTTTATTCCATATCCATTTTCTTTAAAAAGCTCTACTAGTCTTCTATTGGCCTTCCCATCCACAGGGATCGCCTTTAATCTGACTTTAAGCTTTTTGCCTTCAAGTAATTCAATCTCATTTTTCTTTGAATTACATATTACATTAACTTCTAAAATCTCACCTTTTTGGAAGTTAATTTTTTTTTGCATATCACTTTATTTTGATTAATTATAACTATTTTCAAATTATTAAATTCTGTTCTATAAAGATTTAACTTATTCCTTAAATTTTATATTTATTTTAAAAAAACAAATAAAAATATAAACTTAATTTCCATTATTATATTATATAATGAAACAAAATGTTTATAAAATAGTGGAATAACGTATATACTATATTAGTTAAAAAGGGAAAGAGAATTTATGAAAAACAAAGCAAAAGGATCAAACGCTGAAAGAGAGCTTCTTCTTATGTTCTTTAAAGAGGGATTTGGAGTATCTAGGGTTGCTGGATCAGGTTCCTCCCAATTACCCACACCAGACATTATTGCCTGTAGGAAAGGTAGGTGTGTAGCCATTGAATGTAAGACAAAAAGTGGGGAATATTTAAATATTAGGCCTGAACAGGTTGAAGAACTAAGAATATGGGAAGATATGGCTTCATTTCCTGCATATGTGGCCTGGAGACTAGGAAAGGATAAATGGTACTTTATTTCTCACAAAGATCTTAATAAAACAAAGAAAGCCTATTCCATAAAAAAGGAAGAAATTATGGAAAAGGGAATGGATTTTAAAGCATTTATAAACCTTCTGACTCATTAATATATATTAAGGTAAACTCTTTTTTTAATATTAAAAATAAGGTAGAATAAATATGTATATGGAACTTGAAGAAATCATAAATGCTCTTGAAAGAGAGGCAAAAAAAGAAAAAGGACTTAAAAATAAATGCCTCTATGATACATCAATTTCTGCTTTAAAAGAACTAAAAGATAGAAAATTAGATAAATAAAGTTATAATAATTTATATTTTGCTGTGAATTTATCAACTTCACTTTCTTTAATAGGACCTATTCCAATGCAAGTGAAATCAGGAGCTGGTAATTGAGTGTGAGCTGCATCTTTTATTAGAACAGCAGTTAATTGATTTTTCACTTCTTGAAAGAGAGCAAGTAGTTCTTCTCTTGATTCAATTTTGAGCACAACTTTTTTTTGGCCTTCATCAAGCCAGGCTTCTGCAACCTTTGGATTTCTTTTAGAAGTTAGAATGTAGGATTCAACTGCTGCATGTGAGACCTGGGCAGCAATCTTGCCTTTCCCAAGTTTCAAATCATTTCTAAAAATAATAACTTGTTTGTACATATATTTTAATTGAATTCATTTATATTTGTTAAGATTTAAAAAAATAGATGAATTATTCATCTATTGAATCAAGCTTTGTTAGAACAACATCAGAAGCTTCAAGTCCTAAATAGGTAACCTTCCAGGTTGTGTGATTTTTACCCCACATTGAAGTAATTTCTTTTGTTTCATTAATTGTAAGCTCAGTATTGTACTCATAGCCCTTGTGCTCGTTCTTAACCATGTACAATCTATCATATTCCATGATTATGTGCTTAGGATTTGCATGAACAACCTTGAAGATGTTCTTTCCTCCATCCTCTTCAAACTCTTCATTAAGTTCAACATAAACAACCTTGTCTTCGAACTTGTTGTTTTTTGGTCTTTCCATGTCTGTTATTTTTCTTATTAAATGTATTTTTATTTCCATAATATTCATCTTCTCCAAAATTCATTCCTATAAATATCTTATTGTTTGCTATAAAGAAGTAGACAAATATATTTTTAAATATATTTACCAGGTTATATTCACCTGATCAGTCCTAAATAGAGGATTAATTATGGTTTCTTTAAGATCCTGTGCACCATCAGCAAGATAATGTTTAAGCCCCAAATCTGCAATCATCACACCATTATCTAAGCAAACCTGGAAAGGAGGGATGTATAATTTAATACCTCTCTGATCACAGAACTTAATTAGCATCTCTTCTAGTGCTTTACTTGCTGCAACCCCCCCAATAACCATGAGTTCTTTCTTTTTTGTGTAGGATATACCTCTTTCAGAGACTTCAAGAAGCATTGCATAGGCTGTGTGCATGAAAGAATAAACTAAATCTTCTTTTTTCACCTTACCAATAAGCTTGGTTGCTGATGTTAATAACCCAGAAAAAACTATATCCATTCCCTTAACTGAATAGGGAAGATCAATATAGTTATTAGATTCAAAATAGACCTTATCTAAGATTGGTCCACCTGGAAATCCATAACCTAATTCTCTTGCAAATGAATCAAATAGATTACCAATTCCAATATCTAATGTTTCACCTAAAATTTTATATTTATTATCATCTAAAGCAATTATTTGAGTGTTTGCTCCACTTGTGTAGATAACAAGTGGATCCTTAGCTTTCATTAATGTTTTTCCTATTTCAATGTGTGCAACACAATGATTAACTCCAACAATTGGTTTATTATATTTAATTGATAATGTTCTTGCAAAAGTAGCACCCACTGATAAACAAGGACCTAGACCAGGGCCTTGAGCAAACGAGATAACTGAAATATCTTTCATTTTTAATTTTGCAATTGTTAATGCTTCCTTTAGAACATCAATAGCATTTGAATAATGAAATTGAGCTGCATCAAATGGTTTAATACCCTTGTCTGGTTGCTTGTATTGTTTTTTTACATTTGCAAGAATGATTCCATTAGAATCAATAATACCTATACCAAAGGTGTGAGCAGTTGATTCAATTCCAAGAGATATTAATCTTTCTTGTTTTTGTTTAGAAACCATAATTATAATATAGATTAGAAGAATTTAAAAAATGAAAAGAAAAAGAAAGATAATAGAAATAATTATTTATTTCCAATATCCTGGATGATATAATTCCATAAAATTATCATAGAAATACAAATAATAAGCTGTTTTTCTCATGCTTGCATAAACTGACCAGCTATCAAGCTCTCCAGTACCATCATGTATTTTATATGGATAATAATCATTCACAGCTGGTATTCCTTTTGTGAAGTTCTTTGCACCAGAATCACTTCCGATCATGTATTGATAAAATGATCCAAATGCAGTATTTATTGCTAAATCTATACTCCCATTTGGTTTATCTATATCATCTATTCCTTTTGTTTTGAATTCTGTTTGAAGCTTATCTCTTGATTCTAGGAAGATTGCAGCAGAAAGTATTAATCCTTTCTTATGATCTGTTTTTGCATCATTAACAAAGTTCAAATAATCTTGATTACTTGTTATTGTAATGCGAGCATCTCTAACAAATTCAATTAATTTTGGATGTGAAGTTAAATAATCTATATTACTATTTCCCCAGGTATTTACATTTACTTGCCCAACACCAAAAGAAACACCATCAGTTCCAACAGTAACTGTTTTATCAAAATTGGATTCTGATCCAATAATAGCAAACCAAATTGCATGTTCTTCTTCAGTCATTTGCATTTCAGTAACAAGATCATTCATATCTTTTATCACTTCATTATCTTTTGTAAAGTTTAAAGAATCATATTTTATTTTTATTGTCATTTCTAGATTTGCATCAGAATCTTTAATAATTTGTCCAGGACCAGTTATCCCTGTTTGATTTATGTCGCTATTTAAATCAACCATTCTAAATGAACATAATTTTTGATTAAATAAATCGCATTTTTCTGAGGTTGTTGGCTCTGGAGTTATTGAATCAGATATTCCACCAGCTACTCCAGGGATCCATTCAGGAAGTGATCCACCATAGAATTTAATTAATTTTCTATTGTTTATTTTGTAAATATCCACATTGATACTATTTACATCATCTACATATACAAAGAAATAATAGTCATAATCAGTTGGAGTTCCAACAAGAAGATAGTTTCCACTATTGATTGGTGATATTTGATTTAAATTTTGTACATTAATTGAGCTACTAGTTAAATCTATTTTTTTAGTTAGATTTTGTCCAATTTCAAAAGATGTAGACACAGAACTACAATTATTTAGAGTACTTGGAGTATTCCAATCAGTATTAATTTTGTTTGAATAATAACAAGTATCTCCTGTTTTTCCAGAAACTGTAAATTGAATTGTTGCAGTATTTTTTGTAAAATAGCAAACATGATTATCACAAATATATCCGTCTCCACTTGCATTTACAGGAGTTAATGTTATGCCTGCTGAGGCTGGACCTGATGAAGGTGTTCTTGGTTGTGTTGTTGAATCCGGAGTATGGGCTGGATTATCGTTTGGAGAAGGACTAGTGCTACAATCACTAGTATCAATTGTACATTTCTCTTTATTACATTTTAAATTACCACTTGTGTATTTTGAATCGTATGAAACACAGGTTTTAGATGTTACCATATTATTTGCAGCCACTGGATTATTTAAATTATCTCTAAAGTAAATAGTACCATTTGATGAAACTTCACATTCTTCACTATATTCTAAATTACCATTTGCTACTCCAATACACTTAGAAGTTGTAGAACCTGGGTTTGTATTAGTAGTTGATCCAACTCTAATTGTGTAACTTGTAGCAAAATAGTTTGGAGTAGTAAATATCTTTGTCTCATCTGAAATTAATTGATAAGTATATCGACCAGGACTACTTTCTGATAACGCCTCCAAATTTGCATGACGCGTCATACTAAACATGGTTTTACTGTGCAACACATTATATCTTAATAAATAAACATAAAACACACCATTTGTCTTATCCTTATAATCATCAGAAGTTATATTTAACACCCCAGTTGATGGATCAAAAAAGTTATATCTACAAGAAATATCCGCAAATTTAATATCACTTAATCCCTTCTCTTTTAGTTTTGAAACTAAATCTTGACGAGAATTTCCGCAATAGTTTTCAAAATTATTACTAGAAAATATAGTCAGTGAATTTCCAGTATAAAATGATTCTGAAAGGGTACTATCTAAAATAGATTTACTTCCTGCATCTAATTCATTTGGGAAATAAATCACAAAAACAGATAATTTTGAATCATCATAAATTGTCCAAGCTACATTTATTATATTTGGCATATTTCTTTGCCACGAATTACCTAAATCTGTCTTAGGAATATTTGAATTTGTATAATTTATTACTAAATTTCCCGTGGTAGATGAATAGGTTCCATCTTTTATGTTTAGACGTTGATAACTAGCAGCACTTACAACTCCAAGATTTATTAAAAACATTAACGCAATTATTGCAAATAGAATATATCCTTTATACTTCATCTTTACCCACATTTAAGTTAATTAGTTAGTCTAAAATATCTATATATTATATGGATACATTTAAAAAGGTTAATCTTGAGAGGAGAATAGAAAGAACTTTATTTGAGAATAGAAAGAACCTTCTCTTGTAGGTGAATAGGATATGCTGTTAAATATTCATTTAACTTCTTCTTATCTATCTTCTCTTTTATATCTTTTATAACTTCTTTTGAAAGAGAAGACTCTTCTTTATAATAAATAAAATCTATTAATGTCTTTTCTATGTCTGAAACTGGCACCTGTATATTATAATAATCTATAAAATCAAATCCAAAGAAGTATTTTCTGGTTATCCTATGGAGAACTATATTTCCTCCATCAAAAGATGATTTCACTCCAGATCTTACTTTCTTTGTAGTTATTATTACTGGATTTGTTTCTTGCTCCCATAGGTTCCTAAAAGATAAGGCTTCTTGTAAACCATAATAAAATGGAGAATAAGAAAATCCAGAAACCATGATGTCTTTTGCAAAAGTATATTTACCTCTAGTTATTCTTATTATTTCTTTCTTTTTTAATAGATTATGAATTAACTTTTGTAAATACTCATTTGATATTCCTTTTTCTTTAAGTAATAGAAACAGATCTCTCTTTGAAAAACCTAGTTTATCTTTATATCTTTCTTTAATTAATTGTAAGTATTTCATAATTATCTTGATTTTATATATTAAATCTTCTTTTTAGTGCATCCAGCATTTGCTTTACTGTTGGAACAACACCTGTTAAAATTATTGATTTAAAGATTGGTTCATCAACAGTTGATAAAGGAAATAACTTGATTAGTTCAATTACTTGTTTTTTATATTCTTTATTATCTGAAATAAAATAACTTAAATAATAAACATCATAAATATCTCTAATTAATCTTCTATTAAGGTATGCGTTTGCTTTTTCAAGTAATAGATCTTCAACAGATAAGGTGTATATAGAGATAATACTTCCATCTATTTTTTCATATTCTCTAACTACTTTTTTTAAAAGAATTGGATCTTTCTTTTTTAATATTCTTATTTCTACTCTAACATCGATTTTATTATTTGATGCTTTTGCAAAGATAACATTATCCGTTTGTTTGTATTTAATTAAATTTAAATTTATTTTTTCTAATGTTTGTTTTATTTTTACTTGGATATCTCCTTGTTCAACTAAATAAAAATCAAGATCTTCTGAATATCTATTCCCACCATAGCATCTCCATATTGTTGTTCCTCCATGTAATATTAAATCAGGTAGCACATCATAGAGATTAGTAATTAATTCATCTTGTAGATATCCTTGATCCTTATGATATTGTTTCTTTAGTTTATTTGAGAGAGGTAGCCTCATAGTTTATCACAAATATATAAATAACCAAAAGGTATATAAAAAGGTACTTTTGGTCACCCACATGAAGAGACAAGACATAAATACTTTTATAAGTATTTTCTATCTTTATAATATATCTAAAGCAAATAATAGAGAGAACTAATGAAAAGGATAGAATTATATGACTATTAAATTATATAATACACTCACAAGAAAAAAAGGAATCTTTAAACCTGTTGAAAAAGGAAAATTAAAGATCTATGTTTGTGGTGTTACTGTTTATGATGAAGTACATCTAGGTCATGCAATGTCCTATATCTATTATGATATGCTTATTAATTATTTTAAACATTTCCACAGCTATGATGTGCTATATGTTAGAAACATAACAGATGTTGGGCATATGACAACTGATGCTGATGGTGGAGAAGATAAAATAGAAAAAAGAGCAATTGAAAGAAAGATCCATCCAATGGAGCTTGTTTACAAGTATACCCATAGTATGTGGAAGAACTTTGATGCAATCAATCTTGATAGACCAAATCTTGAACCACAGGCATCAGCACACATTCTTGAAATGCAGGAATGGATTAAAAAAATGCTTAAAAATGGATTTGCCTATGAAGTAAATGGAAATGTGTATTATGATATCTCAAAATTTGAAAACTATGGTAAATTCTCAAACAATAATGTAGAGGACATGTTAAAAGATACAAGATTTAAGAATGATGAACAAAAAAAACATGCAGGAGATTTTGCTCTTTGGATAAAAGCAGAACCAAAACACATTTTAAAATGGCCATCTCCCTGGGGTGAAGGATACCCTGGATGGCATCTTGAGTGTTCAGTCATGGGAACCAAATATTTAGGAGATAAGTTTGATATTCATGGAGGAGGAATTGAACACCTGTTCCCACATCATGAAAATGAGATTGCACAAAACTATGGATATTTTCAAAAAAGAGTAGTAAATAATTGGGTGCACACTGCTCTACTAATGGTTGATTCACAGAAGATGGGAAAATCTAAAGGTAATTACATAACCATAGAAGATTTCTTAAAAACACATTCACCTGAAAGCCTAAGATATCTTGTTCTCTCTGGGCACTATAGAAAACCACAAAATTATACAGAGAAAGCAATTACAGATTCAGAGAATGCAGTTGAAAGAATAAATAATTTTATTTTAAGATTACAAGATATTAAGAATGAGAAGGAAAGTAAGTTTGCAGAAGCAATCATTGAAAATTCAATTGCGAACTTTTCTAAACAAATGGATGATGATTTAAATACACCTGCTGCATTTGCTGAAATATTCTTTTTAATTAAAGAAACAAATAAGTTGATTGATACTGATAAAATAAATGTTTCTGAAGCAGAAAAAATACTTAACTTTCTTAAAAAAATTAATTTCGTGTTTAAAATATTCACATTTATTAAGAAGGAAGATCCAAGCAAACCCAAAAAGAATAGAATCAAGGAACCAGAAATACTTGAACAGATTAAAAAAAGAGATGAACTAAGAAAGAAGAAAAAATGGGAAGATGCAGATGTTATTAGAATGAATCTCCAGAAGAAGGGGGTTGTTCTTTTTGATAGTAAGGACGGAACCACCTGGAGATACGAATAAATTTATTTCTTTTTCTTGGATTTTTTTTCTATTTTTTTCTTTTCCAATGGAAATACATCGTTTACACATTTCATACCATAATCAAATGTTTCTTTATCTAGATTAATTCCAATTCCTTTTCTTTCAAGCTCGTTCATGAATTCTCTCTTTGAAATTCCTACTAATCTTGCTCCCCCAGTTAGATCTAAATTGTTATCATAATAGGCTTTAATTGCGTTATCTAATTTATATTCATATACTCCTTTATCAAAAAACATTCTTGCAACTTCTGATTCAGTTAAATTTTTTTCTTTAGCAACCGCATAAATCACACTTAATGAACTATCAGACAACCTATATGATTTTAATTTTTTTAATTTATATTCACTCATAATTATTTTCACCCTCTATTACTTTTAATCCCCATAAAGTAAATCTTGAATTAATACTTTTTTTCAATTGTATAATTTTATCTCTTGCATCTTGTTTAGAAATTATATTTTTTCTATATAATATATAAACAAAATGAATACTAGTAAATAATCTTATCTTATTTTTTTCACAATACTGCAATGGGCCATTATCATCTAATAACACACCCATATTTCTTTCTTTTGCGATTGTTAAAATATATATTTCTCCTGAATCTTCAGATAATTGTTGTTTAATATCTTTTGGAATCTCAAGTGGATTAATTAAAGTAATTAATCCTGCATCAATAAAAGATTTAAATAAATCTGCATCTTTTGGAGTATATAATTCTCTCTTTGGATGATCAAGCAACTCCTCCCTTACTTTCTCTGTTGAATAAAGTTCAAAATAATCCAGGAGATATTTAGCAAGATCTATTTTATTTATATTTATCCAAAATGAAGAATCAATAACTGCTTTAACCTTAGTATTACTCATATAACACATATGTAGTACAAAAGGTTTAAAAAGTGTATTCTTTTGTAATACACACCTAAATTAAATCTAATAAATTATATGGATTAATCTGCATCTCTTTTTGCCATCTTATTTGCTAAATTATATCCAATAGCCAGTAAATTACTTTCAATAACTAATATTATTTTTTCACTAATATTATTTTCTCTTGCAATTTTAGAAAGTAATTTTGAACACTTATTATATTGATTAATTATTGTTACATATGTCCATTTTTTTTCAATAACAGGAGTGGTTTTATTTTGTTTGAGATCATCTTCCAGATCTATATAATCATCAATCATTTGAACTAAATAACCAACATCATACATTAAATCAATATATTTTTTTGGAACAGTAGTATTGATTGTACTATATAATAAATCCATACTTGCTTTAACACCATATTCTCTATAACTCTTTTTATGTGTAATGCTTTTAGCTTCTGCATCACACCATTTTTCAAAGTATTTAATTTCTGTATAATTAAGCTTACTTGCTAAATATGATAATAATGAAACTAGATTTGATTCATTAGTAGTTGTGCAATTAAGAGCAGACTTAATTATTTTTGATCTTTTACTTGGAGAATAAATATTTAATTCATGATCAAAAATATGATCTATTACAACATTAAAAGTTGCTGCATATATAATTTGTTTACGCATTTCTTTTGGAAAGGATATTAAATTTAAAGTTTTTAAAAAATATTTTTCGTTAAGGTTAAGTACTTTTGAGAAATATCTGTATTTATTATATTTCTTACCACTTACAAAAAGCATAATATATGCTCCAAGAGCATAAACTGCTGTTGTGCCTAGTCTTAACTTAAGATAAAAAGAAGTTTCTTTAATTTCTGGGCAATATTGATTAACTAAAGGGGCTATATATTTATTAAAATCATTATTTGTTTTTTTTATAATTATTGTAAGTATATTATTATTAGAATCCTTTTTAAAAAAAGCATATAATCTATTAATTCTTTTAACCCTATTCATAAATTATCACATTGTAATATATTAGAATAGAAAAATATATAAATAAACAGAATATTTAAGATATATTGATTCTCAGACCTACTTCCTGCAAGAAATAGCGCCCCGGGTAGGACTCGAACCTACAACCTATCGATTAACAGTCGATTGCTCCGCCATTGAGCTACCGAGGCATTAATTAAATTAAATTTTATGTTTGCTTAGGATTTTAATTACCAGATCAAAAGTCTCTTTTGGGGTTAAATTTGTAGTATCTATTAAATATCTTGGTTCTGGAAATAATTTTTTTAATAACTTATTTTTATTAATTAACTTATAAAAAGCCATGGTTTCTAAATATTGGCTTTTCATGAATGTATGTGTTTCAAATTTATCTTGGTTAGGGTCATCTTTAATCCTATCATATGCAATTTTTGGGTCAGCAACTAAATAAATGCTGATTGTTGGTTTTTCAAAAGCATCTGGTTTAAGAAGATTATTTGTTTCATTATAATCAACTCCCCATGCTTTATTAAATATAAAATGATCCATAAATCCCCGCTGAGAGATAATAATTGGCTCTTTTAAACGCCATTCATTTATTTTATAGTTTGTGATTCTATAATCAGCAATAAATAAAATAATATCAGTATAAACATCAGTAAATATTTTGCCATAACCAGATATCTTTAAAGAATCTCTTACAAATTGATGATATGGTGATTTAAATGAAAGCGCACCATAATATTGTGACAAACTATTTTTCAAAGTTGTTTTTCCACTACCATCCAGTCCAGTGATTACAATCCATTTTCCTTTTTTCTTTTTCATAACACAACCATTTTATTATAAAAAGATATAAACCACTAAGGCTTATATCTCACCATTGTTCTTGGGAAAGGAATTGCATCCTTAATTGATTCTGCTCCTATGATATAAGAAATTAATCTCTCAACTCCCATTCCAAATCCAGAATGTGGAACTGAACCATATCTTCTTGTATCTAAATAAAACTCATAGTGCTCTATCTTCTCACCCTGTGCTAAAAGCTTTTCTTTTAGTTTTTCTAGAGATGGTTCCCTCTCGCTTGCTCCAATTATCTCACCATATCCTTCAGGGCCTATACAATCAAATCCAAGAACAACTCTTGGATCTTCAGGATCTTCCTTCATGTAAAATGCTTTTACTTCTTTTGGATATCTACTTATAAGTAAGAAAGTATCATACATCTTTGATAACTTATCCTCTTCAATTGTTCTTAAATCCTTACCCCATTCAACTTCCATTCCTTCTTTTTCTTTTAATATTTGTAATGCATCAGAATAGGTCATTCTAACAAATGGTTTTGAGATTGCAGTTTCTAATTTCTTTATATCTCTTTTTAGAATCTCAAGTTCTTCTCTATGTTTTTCAAGAACTCTTTTAATCACATGCTTAAGAAGTCCTTCACCATAATCCTGAAGCTCATCAAAATCAATCCAAGCTCCTTCCATTTCTGCATGCCAATATTCTGTTAAATGACGAGAGGTTTTTGATTTTTCTGCTCTAAAGGATGGAGCAATTGTATATATCTTTCCTAATGCAAAGATTGCTGGCTCAGCGTACAATTGCCAGGTCTGTGCTAGGAACACTCCTTTCTTTTCAAAATAGGGAACCTCAAATAAGGTTGATCCACCTTCACATTGAACTGATTGAAGAATTGGAGATTGATATTCATAGAAGTCCTTACTTCTAAAATATTCATGAATTGCTCCAAAGATGGTTGATCTTATTTTAAGAATCGCACTCATCTTTCTTGATCTTAGCCAAAGATGTCTAACATCTAAAAGGAATTCTTCAGAAAAGTCTTTAGAGATTGGATAGGTTTCTGCAATACTTACTATCTCTAAATCTTTTACTTTAAGTTCATAGCCACCAGGTGCTCTATCATCCTTTTTAAGTTCACCCTCAACAGAGAAAAAAGATTCAATGGTTAATTTCTTTGCATCTTGAAATACTTCTGGTTTAACCTTATCCTCTGACACAACAACCTGAATAATTCCAGTTTCATCTCTGATTGTTATGAACACATCTGTTTTTTGATCACGAAGACGATACACCCATCCTCTTAGATGAGCTACACCTTCACCTTTCTTAATTGCTTCTTTAATAGAAACAAATTTAATTTTTTCTTCCATAATTAATTTCTCCTTAAGTTTATATATAATAATTGATTTTATAAAACTATTTAGTCTAACAGCTCCTTTGAGTTTATAGACCTATGAATAAATAAAAGTAGTTTGGCCTAGGGGCCATTAAAGTTTTCTATTGATGTTTCAAAAATTATTTTAACATCAGATTTTAATAATATAGTTTTGTATATCATAAATAAGATTAATGATGAGTAATGTTTATAAATAGTTGGGATTGATTAAGATATATTTTATATATTTATAAGATAAGAAAATTAAAATAATTAGATTTTATTTAAAATCTAATTATGAATTTATAATTGCACGATGTAGATTGTCAAATCTCCTTTTTAAACTCTGTTTCACTTCATTTACACCCTCATCAATCATATTTAATTTATTTGCTGACTTTGGGGTTTGATAAAGTGTTCGTTTATAAGACATTATTTCGGAAGTATATTCTTTTAAAATTTTAAAAAAATAATTATACTCTGATTTGCTTTTCGCAGTATTCATCCCTACAACCAAATGCTCAAAAATTTGTAAGTTACCATCTATATATTTCTGCATATGATCTATTTGATAAGACTTAACTACAGTATTACTTACCCTTTCCCATCCAGAGATTTTTGCGACATTTTTTAAAAAATCTTCAACAAGTATATAATTAGTAAAAACTTTTTTTATATCACCTACAGGGATATTTTTTGCATTATGTCTAAGAAACGACAAACCACGTGGAATTGCTCCATTGGTAACTGTTTTTAGATGTTCTTTTATTCTTTTTACATCTTCAATCTTTGCTTTGTGAGCATCTGATTGTTTTACTTCTCGTTCGAGAGTCAATCTTGATTTTAAATCAATCTTTTTACTTGGTCTTATCTTCCCCATAGCAACACCTCTAATCAATATATATATGAAATACACAAAGATTTAAAAAAGAAACTAGAAAGAGAAAGAAATTTCTTTCTCTATTAATTTTTGTGTGTTATCTTTAATTGCTCCATGATCAAGAACATCTAGGGTTGTGCTTGTTGCATCCTCTATCTTTTCCTTATTTCTTATTAGGAATTCCTTATCATCAGAAGAAATCTTCAGAGTCACTTTATCCTTTGGATTAAGATTCATTTTCTTTCTTGCATCTTGAATTGCTCTTGTAAGCTCACTTCTTTCCCATTCATCATTGTAGGTATCTGGAATATCTTGATCTAAATAAACAACAAGATCATCATTTATTTCTTTGGATAGGAAATTACCTTTTGGATCATTCTTAACAAGCTCAATCCTTTCAACATTAATCATATCCTCCATAATCGGAATGAAATAAATTAATTTTGAAATGTTGCTTGTTTTAATTACAACTCTTGGAAGAACCCATCTTAATCTTTTTTTACTTTCCTCTCTCAATGATAATGAAGTTGCAATCACATTCTGAGAAAGATTAAAATTGTCTTCTAGATTCTTGCTTATTAAATCCATGTTTGCTAATGGAAGAGAAAGAAGATGTATTGATTTCTCTTTCCTGTTTTCAAACTTTTGATAAAGATATTCTGTGAAATGTGGTGCAATTGGTGAAAGCATTAGAACAATTGATGAAATACAATAACTTAAAACATTATTTTTTTCTTCTCTTTTTCTCAGAAGTTTGATGTAAACTCTACTTAGGTCCTCAAGAACAAACTTCTCTATATCTCCAACCACACGCGAATACTCTGTATTTTCATAGGCCTTGTGGGAATTATCTAAAACATTGTTCAATCTTGAAAGTATCCATTGATCTTCAATAGTTAGATTTTCTTTTTCTGGATTAAGCTCTGTTATAAAATTTATTTTATCATTATATAGTTTCAGGAAGTTTATTGTGTTATCAAGTAGATTAAATATTCTCTTAATATCTTTGAACTTTTTTTCATCAACAACTAAATCAGTTCCAATATATTCTTTTGCAAAATAATACCTGAAATAATCAATTGAATAGAGATTAAACCATTCTTCAAGTGGTTTATCATTTCCTTCTGATTTAGATAGCTTACGCTTTGAAACATCCAGAACCATTCCATGTAAAGAGATGTGCTTAAATGGTGCTCTATTGAATGCTATGGTTGAACAAATTAACTGTGAGTTCCACCATCCTCTTATTTGATCGCTTCCTTCAAAGTTGATGTCTGGAGGCCAGTATTGATTGAACTTATCTTTATTTTCTGGATATCCAAGAGATGCCCAGGATGCAATTCCAGAATCAAACCAAACATCAAATATTTCTGGAACTCTTTTTACTTCTCCACCACATGAACATTTGTAAGTTATGTTATCAATGTATGGTTTATGAATATCCATTCCTAAATCAAGAGCTGGAAACTTTTCTTTTAATTCTTTTAATGAACCAAATACTTCTATTTTTTCACAGGTTTCACATTTCCAGATCGGGATTGGAATACCCCAATATCTTGCTCTTGAGATTGGCCAATCAGAGATTGAGTTTAACCAATCATTGAATCTATCCTTTGCCCAGGTTGGATACCAGGACACTTCTTTTTCGTTTATTTCCTTTAATCTTTCTCTTAGTTCTTCTGTTTTTAGGAACCACTGAGGAAGAGCAACCTGAAGAAGAGGTGAATGACATCTCCAGCAAACAGGATATGCATGTTTAACTTTTCTTTTTCCAAGAATGTTTCCTTTTTCTTGTAAATAATTAATTATGAAAGGATCAAGCTCTTTAACTTTTTCGTTCTTATGAGATGGAATTGTTTCATCATAGACTCCAGAAATGGTTACTGGACAATAGGCAGGTATATTGTTTTCATGACCAACTGCATAGTCTTCCTTACCATGCCCAGGAGCACAATGAACTAAACCTGTTCCTTCTTCTAGATGAACAAATCTTGGGCTTGAAATTATTTTATAACTTCTTTCTTTATAATCATCAGGAATGTTTATCCATTCTTCTAGAAGTGGTTTATATCTTCTACCAACAAGATCACTACCTTTATGTTCTTCTCCTAGTAAATAATCATCCTTCCAATTAAGCTCATTAATTATTTTATCAACTAAATCCTTTGCAACAATATATTTTTTTCCTGAATGTATCAATTCAACATAGGTATAGGATGGATTAATCATGATTCCCATATTTGCTGGAAGAGTCCATGGGGTTGTTGTCCAAATCACATAATAGAGATTAGGGTTGTCAATTGATTGAATCCCAACATAGATTGAAGTGTCAGTTAATTCCTGGTGCTCAATCTCATTAAAAGAGACTGATGTTTCACAGGAAGGGCAAACATGAACAGGATACTTACCATGATAGAGCATTCCTTTATCAACAGCTTTTTTAAAAGTCCACCAACCAGTTTCCATGTATTTTTTATCAAGAGTTCTGTAGGGATGCTTCCAATCCATCCATTGCCCTAGGTTTTCTATTTCTCTTGACATGTCATCAATGTGCTCGGTTGCAAATTTCTTACACTCAGTTATAAATTTTTCAATACCAAATTTTTCAATATCTTCCTTTGATTTTAATGAATACTTAAGCTGTACCTTTCTTTCAATTGGAACACCATGAGTATCAAACCCAGGAGTATCAAGAACCTTGTAACCCATTTGTCTATGATATCTTATGACAACATCTTTCATAACCCTGTTAAAGGTTGTTCCAATATGTATGCTTCCTGATGCATAGGGAGGTCCATCAATAAAATAATAATGTTTTTTTGATTCTTTGGTTCTTACTTTTTCAGGAATATTTTCTCTAATCCAAAGTTTCTTAATTTCCTTTTCTGTAGCATATGAATATTGTACATTCTCTTTGTTTGTGGATTCATTTTCTTTTGGTACCATTCTTTATTCCCCCAAGATTTTAAATTTTGTTTTCTTTTTATCTGGACCTATAAATCTTCTTTGAAAAACTCTTTTGTAGCAAATAATTCTTGATATAAGAATTATGGCTACAATTATATAATTATAATTGATATAATAGAAATGGATGTTATAGTGCTTACACTAATCTTATTTAAAAATAAATTAGATTTATTTGTTTGCTTCATATTTAATCAAAGATTTCGTGTTCTTATAAATATATATAACTAAATAGGTTTAAAAAAGTAGTGGGAAAGAGACTGTTGGGCGTCAACCTACCGAAACCGGTTGAAGTGGGAATGGCAGGATTCGAACCTGCGACCCTTGGTGTATAAGACCAATGCTC
>CAZCAP010000006.1:0-38958 GCA_964496765.1 uncultured archaeon
GAGATGCCTCGAACCAGATTTGGACTGGCGGTCTCCAGATTATGAGTCTGGCGCTTTAACCGCTAAGCTACCGAGGCGTTTTAATTTGCTTTTCTTTTCTTTAAAAGAAAGCTCAAGAAAAGAACTCTCTTATTAAAAATTAGAACTATATATAATTTAGATACAAATTATTTATATATGTTTTGAAATGAAACATCTTTAGGCTAAATTATTCATTTTCTTGTGATTACCTTTATGTGATTTTTTG
Organism: uncultured archaeon; assembly: GCA_964496765.1. Taxonomy (GTDB): domain Archaea; phylum Iainarchaeota; class Iainarchaeia; order Iainarchaeales; family CSSED10-239; genus JBAWVI01. The sequence goes on from CAZCAP010000006.1 coordinate 248, forward strand.
ATTGATCATATAAATAAACCACATCAGCTAAACCTAGGAAAAGCCCTGTTTCAAGAACCCCTGGTATTGTTCTTACTGAATATTCAAAGTCTTCTAGACTTATATTCTTATCAATTGCAATTCTTGCTAAATAATGTCCAATTTCTGTCTTTACTGGATTATTATTAGTATCGGTTACTATTCTTGCTAAACCATAGCTTTGTAAACTCATAATTGTTCTTTGATATGCAAAGGTTGACATCTCAACAAAAATATCATTTGTAATCTCATTAACAAGATTATAACCAGTGCCTATCACCACTAAAACTAATGCTGATTGACTAATCATCTTATCTTTAATAAATGATTTTGTGGATAGCTTATTAAAATTAAAGTATTGATCTATTTGATCAACAAACTCAATTGCTAAATCTATCTCTCTATCATTTAGAGAAACACACTTTTGTCCAAGATCATGTAAATGCTTTGCCTGAAGAACAGTTGTAGGAATGAAATAGACCTCTAGCTTATTAGATAGTAGATCCTTAACAAGCTCGTCAATTAGTTCCTTTTCAAAATCACAGGTACCCATGGATATAACATCATTGGGTTTTACTAGCTTAACAAATTCAGATACAATTAATGGAACATTCATATTTATCTACCTAATAGTTTATTTGGTTTGTTTTTTAAAAGTTTTGTTTTCACCTGAAAAGCAAGCTTTAAAAGGAGTTGAAGAATAAGTATATATAGCAATGATGATATTTGAACACCTGCTGAAAATCATGATGATAGATGGGCGGGCTGAGCTACTTAAAAATAAATTAAAAAGTTAGTTTATTTTTTCTTTTTATATCTTAAATCGTTTTCTAATTTTGTTACTCTCTTGTTTAGAAGATCAATCTTTGAATCCATAACATCTAATCTTGTGTCTCCAGGAGCAAAATTACCAATAGGCATGTACCTCAGTGCACTTTTTCTCAAAAGGTACGCTAAAATTAGATTCCCAAGAACAAAAATAAGAATTATAATCAATAAAATATTTATAAGCACCATAATAATCTCTCCTTCTTCATATCCTATTAGATTTGTTTTACACCAATAGATATTTACTTTTCCTCTTTTCAATAACAAGGCATTCTTCTTTCAATATCTCAAGAACAACCTTAATTTCATCATCAGGGAAACTAAGTCTATCTTTTATTTCATCAATTGTGAATGCATCCTTAATCTTAAAGGCAAGTAATTTGTTTTTAATTTTTTTATAATTATCTGAATCAATAACATAATAGCTACCATCAAATGATTTTTGACCAATTATTTCTCCTGCCTTAACCCTATCAGAATATTTATCAGTAAACACCATTGCATCCCCTTGATTTTTAATTATAATATACCCATTTGATTCAAAAAAAGATATAATATCATTTGTTTCTTCAACCATTTCCTTAGCAGAAGTAAAATCCTTTTTAATTGGCTTTTCAAAAGTTGACTTAGAAGCATTCTTTTCTGTTGAGATTGTATTTATTTGATATATTCCTTTCTTGTACTTAGGAAGATGATAAATAATTATTTCTTTATCCTTTAGCATTTCTTGAAAAATAGATAGATCTTCTTTCCTAAGAAGCTTTTCAAAGTTTCCTTCAATCTTATCTCCACCGGAAACTGCTTTATCATTTAAAAGAGATATGATTTTTTTTTTAATATCTATCTTTGGATTAGCTTTATTTTCTTCTTTTTGCATATGCTTATTTACTACCAATGAATAAACATTTGAAGTAATTTCATTGAATTCAAGATTACTATCCTTAAGTTTATCAAGTAATTCAACCTCTTCAGGAACATAATTTATAAAATAAGTCTTAGCTTTTTTAACTATCTTCATAATCTCTCCCTACAGAAATATTATTTGTACAAAGAGCTTATATATTCATCTATTTCTTGGAATGAAACTGAACAACCTTTGATCTTTAATGAATACATTATTGCTTTTAGGTTATCAGGAGATTTAAAATCAGAAGACAGAAGATCATGTTTATGTGCATAGGCAAGTAAATCAACTGATCTTAAAACAGAGACTGGACCAATTAGTTCTCTAAACTTAACATACTTTTCTTCATCTATATGAACATCACTAGTATCATACTTTCTTTTGAAAATATCTATGAGGGCATGTGGTTGCTCAACAAGCATTCTTGTTGTTCTTTCATCAACAGCTAGGTAATCAGCATCAGTTAGACCTAAAAGAGCAAGGCATTCAGCTTCTCCTGCTTGAATTATCCTAATTGGTTGATGTCTCACCAGAAACATATTATTTGTGAGCTCCATTATCTTAGTTGTGTTTTCCTCTAGTTCCTTTGATGTTGATGAAACTGTAAATATATTATCTTTAATTTCTCTTAAAATCCTAATTGAACTTAATTTAAATCTCATTACGTGCTCAACCTTGCCAACACACTCATATTGAACATTCTTAGTAATAATAAACTCTCCAATTGAATCCTTTAGGGATTTAAATAAAGATAAATAACAGGTTTCTGAGAAACTAATTAAAACTCCTGAATCAAAAACAATTTTCATAATTTTTTTCCTTATCTATTTTTAGCTAAGTCAAGCAAATGTATTCTTTCCTTTATACTCTTATACATGGGATCTTCATCTGGCATTCTTGTAACCCCAATGAAGTTCATTAACTGATCCTTTGAAATAGAGAAAAGATCACTAGCCTGAGCAGCCGACAATCCATAGGCATAGGCTGAAGAAGCAAGCTTTATTCTTGCATCATCAATAATCTGATTAATATAATGTCCTAGTTCCTTATCCTTTTGTCTAATTTCTTCTTCAATATCACTAACTGTTTTCCTAAATTCATCAAATTTCTTTGATTGCAGCATAAATGAACAATCATTTAATTGATTAAGAATTGAGTTTTGGGCCTTCTTCCAAATCTGATTAGAAAATATGTGTGGCTTGGAAATCATTTTTCTTAGCCCATACATGATAATACAAAAAGAAGCATAATCTCTGTTATCAAAAGTTATGGTAAGCTCAAGAGTTTGGTTTTCAAGAGCATGCATCCCATCTATATCTTTTTTAATTACAAAAGGAATAAACTCTTTTATGATTTTTGATAAACTATCATAATTATTTGACTTTTCTGTTTTATTCTTATCTTTCACTAAATTATTAGTTACCATATGTTAAATTAGTAGTTATCAAGTCTTTTAAATATATTCTTTTATAATATAATAACATAATATAGTAATTATAGTGGATAGAAACTTTATGAGCTTATATAGTAATGGATTTTTTGATGGAAATTGGAAGACCCCAATATTGATTGGAATAATTATAATTATTGTTATTATTGGAGGATACTTTCTAATTAGAAGCATTGACTTTGGAAGTTTTGGTGGAACTAACATCTCTGCTAGATTTAGTGATAATCCACTAGTATTATCAAAGAATAAGAATACAATTCTTGAAATTACTGTAAAGAACGATAGTGAAATGGATTCAGTTAACTCAATGGTTACAGTTACTCCTGTAGAAGATTCATTAAATGTATTTTGTGAGGACTCAAATGCTCCTGACAATAGAACAATTACAATTAATAAGATGGCATCAGGTAATGAAAGAACCATATATTGTGATATTAGGTATACAGAGATTGATAGCCTCCTGGAAGGAACCTATAGTTTTGATCTAACCTATAAGCTAAATGAAACAACAAGTTTTAAAAGAATTAAATTAACTGTTAAGAAATAAAAGGAGAAATCAAGAATGTTAGATGTTTTATTTAATGGATGGAATTTCTTTTCCAAAAAAGCATACCTATTATATGCTTTTTTAATAGCTCTATTTTATGGTGCTTTCACAGTTATTTTTTCTGGATATATTACTAGTATAATTTCCATCATGGGTGAGCAAATAGTAAATATTAAAACAATACATTTCTTTTCTTACTTTTATAAAGAAATTATAATTATTGCTCTTTACTGGTTTGTTGCAATGATAATTATTAATTATTTATGCTATGTGATAGCAAGATCAAATGCTGATAGGAAAGTAAGAACCACAGGAAATGGGCTTGGTAAAACAATTGTTTATTCAATAGTTTTTTTTTTTGTTTTCGCAGTTCTTAGTGTTATTGGAGCAATATTCTTATCATTTATTGAATCATCCCTATTACTTGCAATCCTATTCTTGATATTATTAATCTTCTTAGCAATATTTAGTATTGTAATTGCACTTACGTTTTCATTGAGTATCTTTTACATGGGCTTAAATGGAACAACAATTAATCAAAGCCTAAATGAAGCTTGGAAGTTTCTTAAAAAAAGATTTTGGTTATTAATTGGATTTATTATTATTATTGCAATCATTCTAGGAATAATTTATTTCCTAGTTGATAGTTTGTACTATGTTATATTTGGGTATAATGAAATTGCAAGCATGATAATTAGATACATACTTTTATTCTTATTTTTATTATATTCAACAAATTCGTTGGCCTTATTTATTAAAAAATACACTATAGGTAAATAATGCCTTCTTTATTTACACATCTTAATTTCATAGATGAAGAAATAAACAAAAATAAAGATCTAAAAAAACTAAATTCATCTATTTTAAAGTTTGGATCAATAATTCCAGACATAGATTACTTTGTAAGAAAGAAGAAAGTAAAGATATTTCATTTTATGCATCATAATTATGATTTGGGAATAGGTTTCGCAAAGGATCTATTGAGAGAAGCAAAAACCAGAGATGAGGTTTCTTTTGCAATTGGTTTCCTATCACACACAATTCTTGATAAGGAGGTCCATTCCTATTTAGAAACCAACGTAGATACAAGTGAGCATCTCCAACTAGAATACATAATTGATGCAAGATACGCCTATGAAAGGTTTCCAAAAGCAAAGTTCCCAAGAGATTTATTTAGGAGAACAATAACAAATAAACACAAAAATTATGTCTCAGACATTAAACACATAAATTGCATGCATATTCAAGAATATAGGTTAGCATTCTTCTTTTACAAATCATTAATCATATCCAATTTCATAAAAGCAAGAAGCACATGGTACTACAATCTTCTTTCAATCATTCCAGAAAACAAGAAATTTAAAAAAATAAAATTAAAAACAAGATTAAAAGCAAGAATAGACAAAGATAAAGTTAAGATAGTAGAAGAAAGAATAGACAAAGCAAAACTAATTTTTGAAAAAAAAGTTATTGCTCATTTTAAGAAAAAAGATGCCTATGATGTCTTTTTAAAATAATTTAATATAAATCATAAAAGATAGTTGATAATAGAAAGGAGTTGCTGATGATTATGGTTAAAAAAATAAAAAAAATAAAAGGAAAAACTGAAAAAAGAAAAAAAGGAAAACATAAAGGACTTATTGTCTCTCTTGTTATTATTCTTATCCTAATTATTACAATAATGGGAATCTGCTATAACCTAAAACAAAATTATTCTAATGAAATCTTTGGATTAGTTATTGGATCTGGTAACCTAATCTCTGAAACAAGGGAAATAAGTTATTTTGATAAAGTAGAACTAAAATATATAGGTAACATTTATGTTACTCAAGGAGAAACTAATACTCTTAGAATAGAAGCTGAAGATAATATTTTATCTCTATTATCAACTGAAGTTGTTGATAATGAACTTGTTATTAATAAGGAAAGATATACACTTACTTGGATAATTAAAAATAAACCAATTAATATCTATGTAACTATGAAAGATGTTAATGAACTAGTAGTTCTTGGGTCTGGAAATATTATTAGTAACTCATTAATAGAAACTGATGTATTAAAATTAAAAATAAGTGGTTCAGGAAACATTAATGTAAACACAAATACTGATTACCTAGAAACAGGGATAAGCGGTTCAGGAAGAATCACAGTAAATGGAATTGCAAATACTCATAATCTATACATTTCTGGATCAGGTGACGTAGATGCATTAGATTTATTTACAAATAATACAAATGTTATGATTTCTGGTTCAGGAGACGCAAAAGTTAATGCAATAGATGAATTAAATATTAAGATATCTGGATCAGGTAACTTACAATACACCGGAGATCCAAAAGTTAGCACAAATATTAGTGGATCTGGAACAGTTAAAGGGATTTAAATTAGATATATCCTTTTCGGGAGGATGGCTGTCCAAGCAAAAACAAGAATTATTTATTCTTAACTTTTCCAGTAACTACAATTAGGGCATGATATTCTTGATAAAGCTTATAATCTCTTTTTAGATTATCCATAAATATCTTCTGGATATAATCATAACTTACTTTTTCTTTTTCTTTTATTATCTTGTTTTTAAGAAGAAGTTTTCTTGTGTATGCATCTACTACAAAGATTGGTTGGTTATATGCATAAAGAAGAATTGAATCAGCAGTCTCTGGTCCTATTCCCCAAATTCCAAGAAGCTCTTCTCTGATTGGAGTTCTTTTCTTAAGAGATAGGAAGAATTTTGTGAATGCAACTAGCTTTTTGTATTTTTGATTAAAGTAACCAGCTGGGCGGATCGCTTTCTTGATTTTTACTTCTAGAGTGTCCAAGAAATATAACATACATAGTGCATTTATTTCTTTTAGGTTAGTTATTGCCTTCTCAACGTTCTTCCAAGAAGTGTTCTGAGTTAAGATTGCTCCTACACAGATCTCAAATCTTTCTTGATTTGTTACTGGATATTTGTAGTTGTTTGGGTGATACCCATTGTTTGTTTTGATTGTCGAGAGAGGCCACCAACCTTGTGGGCCATATTCTTCATATAATGTAGAATATAGTTTTGAAATTAATTTATTTTTCATAAATAAGTTTATTTAAGTTTATGACTAGAATGTGATATGGTTATTCCAAGCTTCTTTTTTATGTTTTCTTTTGAAAAGATTTCTTCAACTTTTTTTTTTGCAATTTGTCTTGTGCTTTCTTTCTTTATAACCAAAGGATCAGAATAATGTTTAATATAATTTTTCTTAAGTTGAACAATGTATTTTCTAACTTCTTTTTTAATTTCTTTAATTAGATCAAAATCAATACCATCAGAAGTAATAGAACCTGTTTTTTTTGGAGGAGTTAAAATCCTATGATAAGATTCAAGAACAATTTTTTTACTTCCTCTACGATTATATTGATACACATCCAATGTAACTGGATCAAGCAAAAGATTATGCCAACCCTCTAGTCCACCAAATTTTTTATGAAAATAACGTTTTCCAATATCTGCTTTTGCAAGAAATACTTTTTCAGTACCATTAAGCTCAGCTTTTACAAAAAAAATAGACTTAAGCTTTAATGCACGTAGAAAATCACCATAGGTGTTTTCACATTTTACTTGATATATTTTATTTATGATTTTTGTATTTACTAATCCTGAATCAATTCTTTTTGCTTCTCTTATCAAATTAATTTTCTTAAGATCTTTTTGAATAGTAAACTCATATTCAATAACCTTTGAAAATATTTCAAACTTATTTACATCAAACTTATTTAAATAATGTAATAATTCTTGTTGTTCATTTGATTTTAAATAGCTATAAATTTGAGATACGTAATTATCATATATCTGCATTTGCTGTGCATAGATCATTTCATGACTAATTAATTCGCGTAATCTATTTACAATCTTTCTTCTAAATCCAATATAGTCCATAATATTTCACGTTTATAAAATAAATATGAATCAATAATTATATAAATAGAAAGAGCCTAGGCTGAATAAGATAAAATTAATACTTTGAAAAATATCCAGACTGATAGCTGTACTTTAATAAAATTTAAAATAAAATTAGAAAAAAAATGACAAGAAAAAAGAGTGATATTTGTAGTTGTAATTTGCACTATATTAGACAAACAAAGAATTGCATGCATTTATTTTTTGATATTTATTGATTTCCTCGGACTATTAGTATTAGTAGACTTAATCTCTCGTCGAAACTAGAAACTTACATCACTAACCTATCAAACCGGTCTTCTTCCGGAGTCCTTGTCTTCTCTTTCGAGAAGAATGGCTGTCTCGTTTTAGGGACCGCTTCGTTCTTAGATGCTTTCAGAACTTATCGGCAACAGCGTGGCTACTGGACAGTGCCTTGTCAGACAATCCATAGACTAGAGACTGCGACACCTCGTTCCTCTCGTACTAAAGGAATCTTCCCCTCAGACAACCTGCACAACCAAAAGATAGGAACCAAACTGACTCGCATCGTTCTTAACCCAACTAATGTACGGCTTTAATGAGTGAACACCTCCACCCTTGGCTACTTGTGCACAGCCAGGATGCCGTAAGCCGACAGCGAGGTAGCAAACCGCGGGGTCGATGTGAACTCTTACCCGCGACAACCCAGTTACCCCCAGGGTAAGTTCACTGTCAGACTAGGCCCCCATAAATAGGGACACTAGCGTTCGCTAAACCCAAGTTTCCTTCCAACGTTCCGTGCTTTTAGGAACATTGTTAAGCCTGCTTTTGGTTTTGTCCTCTACGACTGATTTCTGACCAGTCTGAGCAGACCTTTGGACACCCCTGATATCCTTTCAGGGGTGTACCGCCCCAGTCCAACCACCAAATCAAATGCTGTCCGTCTCCAAGAGACGTAAGATGTATTTTTCCCACTAGATGGTGTTACATTGGTGTCTATCTACTCCCTAGCGAAAGTAGCTTAAGCGACTCCCATCTACGCTCTATAGCAAGAATAATACAACAACATCAGACTGTGGTAAACCTCCGTGGGGTCTTATCCTCCCTTTGGTTGTCCGTGGCGTATTCACCACGAGTGCACGTTCACTAGGTCCAAACCAGGGACAGTGACGATCTCGTTACTTCCTTGATGCAAGCCGACATTTAATCGGCAAGGTATTACGCTACCATGAGAGCCTCAGAGTTAGGCCCGCTCTTTACCAGCGCTTAGATCAGTTGGAACTGATGTTCACGTACTAGCAGTGAGCAGAAGTCAGTGACTATACACACCGTTTCCGGCTAGCAGTCACCTGTGTTTTTGTTAAACAGTCGGACCATCTTTGTAATTAAAACTTACAGTTTACATAACCGTAAGCACCCCTTGTACCGAAGATACAGGGCTAATTTGCCGAATTCCCTTGGTTTGGTTCTCCTATTACGCCTAAGCCTACTCAGCTAGGGACACCTTTCTCAGTTCTTGGTACGAGCAATAAAACACTGTATAGTTTTCTTTTCATGGGCCCTTGACGACAATGAAAGGTTTCCCCCATTCGTACATTAATCTCTTTCTCATTATTACAATTCTCCAGAGATTTGTGGCACTTAGATATGAAGACTTTCATACTCCACCTTGCCAAAAGCGTTAAAAACTATACTTGCGTTGCCACACGTGCATTATTGGTACAGGAATATGAACCTGTTTCCCTTTCAGATGTTTTCGAGTTACGAAGATCTTTAGGATCGACTTACCCTTAGCTAAAAATTAGTGCTAAGGAACCCTTGCCCTTTCGGCGGAAATGATTCTCACATTTCTTTGATGTTACTGACACGAGGATCCATATCTTTGACAGATCCAGTAGACGTTACCGCCTACCTTCTGCTCTATCAAAGCACCTATCTACCAGATCACAGATTATCTGTGCTCTACGATTTCGGCAACTAGTTTAGCCCCGTTAATTTTCAGGGCAAAATACCATAGATTGGTGAGCTATTACGCACTCTTTAAAGGATGGCTGCTTCTAAGCCAACCTCCCAATTGTATTTGGTAAATCACTCCTTTCAAGTTCACACTTAACTAGTATTTAAGGGCCTTAATCGTAGTTCGGGTTTTTTCCCTTTTGGAATAGAGGCTTATCCCCCACCCCCTGCTCCGGCCTTCTAAGAAGAATAACAGATTCGGAGTTTGACAAGGAAGGTAAGAATTTCTCCCCAGTACTTCCTAATCAGTATCTCTACCCCGTTATCATTCTCCAGCCAGGCTAACCTAAGAGTTATTTTGATAGGAGCCCGCTATCAGCAGGTTAGATAACCTTATCAGTCCTACACTCAAATCACACAAACAGTTAGACTGGAACTGCTGCTGGCCTCCACCAACCAGACGGTCGGTTTCACCATGTTCAAGCGTTTATCACCTGCTTTCGGGTCTTGTTCATATGACTAAAAGGCACATTAACACCTCTTGCCTGGAAATTTTGCGCAAAATCGGTTTCCCTATGACACAGTGACTTCATCACTTAATCTTGCCACATAAACAAACTCCCTCGCCCGTGCTTCTTGACGGACAGTATGACATTGATCAAACAGAACACGCTTATGCTGTTACCAACACTCACTTATTGTCTGTCTTCATTCCTTTCATGCCATACCCGAACTGTTGCTAATTAGTTTCAAGTGCTTTTAACCCCCCGCTAGGGGTACTTTTCAACATTCCTTCGCAGTACTCGTTTACTATCGGTCTTGTAATATATTTAGAATTAGCAGTAAATGTCTGCTGTATTCCTACGCGATATCCGACGCGCAGTACTCTCGAACAGTAGCAATCATCTATTGTCACCTTATTTCTACGGGACCATCACCCTCTATGGTATATCTTTCCAGATAACTTCGATTTGAGTGCACTAGATGTAACTACCTCTTAACACCACATGTCTCATATATTACTATATGAGATTCGGTTTGTTCTTCACTGCTTTCGGTCGACCCTATTTACAGTATCACTATTGTTTTCTTTTCCTCTAGGTACTAAGATGCTTCAATTCCCTAGGTTACCCTCCAACCTCCTTTATGAGATTGGATAATTCAAGAATCTTGGGATCAAAGGCTGCATGCGCCTACCCCAAGCTTATCGCAGCTTGCCACGCTCTTACTCGGTTTACAAGCCAAGTTATCCACTAATTAGCTTAATTGAAATCAAAGAAAATGCAAGAATTCTTATATTTGACGTATATATAGAACATGCATTACAACTACAAATATCACAACTTCTTTCATCCTGTTTTAAGATAGTCAAAAAATGTTTGATATTAAAAAACAGTCAAAACCGCCTAATTACCTTACGGCCTGAAAAAACTCAGCGCGGTAATATAATACTGGAGTAGGAATGTTTAAAAAGGTATCTGCTGTTTCCCTCATAGATTTTTAGAGATTAATTAAAAGGAGCCTTATTAAACCTTTTTTTTAAATTTAAATAAATTTAAACCGTCTATATCAAACTAAATCCCAAAATTAACCTTTAAATATCTAATATAACTTATTAAAGATATATAATAAAATTATTAAAAATTTAAATAGTAAACCCAGAGTTGTTTATCATAATATATTTTTGATTTAAACTGCTCTAACAAACTTACATTCCTGATTAACTTCAACAAAATGCTTAACTTCTCCAGTTATACAACTTTGACATTGATTCTGTTCCTTATTATCAATTAACTTAACTCTTGGATTATGAACAACATCACAGGCCCACCCTTCTACAATCTCATCAGATAAACAAGGACCTTCTGAAAGTATTGTTCCTTTACTTTGTTCTTTAATACATAAATTAACACAATCAATGCTTGCTACTTCTTTATTAGCCATTAGATCATCAGGTAAAGACATATAATAACTATAAACTCCAGCTAAAATGATTAGGATTGCAACAAAAATATACGCAGAAATAGGAATCTTTCTTTTTGGTTTTTTATTTGGGTCTAAATCTTCTTGCAAAGCACACCATCTCTTTTGATTTTTAACTAATATATACAAAGATAAGATATTTAAATAGATTTTATTATATAATTAAGTAACTATGATTAAAAAAGTATCATTTATTATTGGATTAATTATATTTCTATACAGTATAATTACAGCAATTTTCTTTAATAATAATAGATTCTATGTATTCTTTTGCTTAGGATATTTACTTATATTAGATTACATAAACTATAAAACCCAAAAAAAATCCATACTAGAAGAATTAATTAAGTCTAAAAATAAGATTTATTATTTCCTTGCTGGTTCTCTATTGTTTGCATTTGCTGTAGATTATCTCTATGGAGTACTATTGTTCAATATTTGGATATGGAAGTATTATACAACCTTTAATTATATAATTTTATATACTTTAATTAATTTCTTTTTCATACTTATCTGCTATGAATTATTTGTTTTTGTAAAATACAAGCTAAAGAAAAAGATTAGGGGAAAAAAAATTAAACTAACCTACTATAAAAAAAATAAAATTCAAAACAAACTATGGTTATTTGGGATATTATTTTTAGTATTACCTTATTTTTATTTCGTGAATATAAGTAAAGGAACAGGAATAGTAATGGTTTTACCATTCATAGCCATATTACTATTATCGGATTTATTTTTATCTAAATATCAAACCCCCTATATTCTTAGAATATTTAAAGATAAATTAACAATATTTACAACACTTATAACTACAATAATCTTGTTTATTACACATGAATTAATAAATATATTTGGAAGGGAATGGGGTTATCTTAATTTACCCTTTAGACTTTTTTCAATTTATGGAGTTCCAATAAGTGCATTCCTTGGATGGATACTATTAGTTCTATTTTGTGTATCTTTTGTTTCTTGGATTTTTGAGATTAAATAAAATAGTTTGCTTTTATATTCCTTTCTTGACATAAATATATCTAGAAAAGTGATATTTATGTTAGTTGGAATTGTGGGTAAACCTAACGTTGGTAAAACAACCTTCTTTAAAGCTTTAACAATGATGGATGCTCAAGCAGCAAACTATCCATTTACAACAATAGACCCAAACAAAGGTGTTGGATTTGTTAGAAATAATTGTATAGATTCTCTTTTTAATACGCAATGCAATCCAAGAACAGGCTTTTGTAAAAATCATATTAGATACCTATCTGTTGATGTTATTGATGTTGCTGGACTAGTTCCTGGTGCAAGTGAAGGAAGAGGATTAGGTAATAAATTCTTAACAGACCTAAATCAAGCAGATGCTCTTATTCAGGTAATTGATATTTCTGGTGGAACTGATGAAGAAGGAAGAAGTGTAAAGGCTGGATCCTATGATCCTTCTCTTGAAATTAAATTTCTTCTAACTGAGATTGAACAATGGTTATATGGCATATTCAAGAAAAACTTCGAAAAGCTTGGAAGAGAGCAAAAAATGAGAAAAACAAAAACAGTAACTACTCTTATGTCATTTATGAATGCAACCCTTGGAACCAAGGAAGAAGATCTAGAAGAAATATTAATTAAGCTTAAACTAAAAGATAAAGAAATAATTGATTGGACAGAAGAAGAACTAATGATGTTCACAAGAACAATAAGAGAAAGATCAAAACCAATTATTATTGCTGCAAACAAGATTGATGTTCCTGGAGCAAAAGACATTTATGAAAGAGTTAAGAAAGAGTTTCCTAACACCACAATCATTCCCTGCTCTGCTGAATCTGAATATGCACTAAAGGCAGCAGATAAGGCACATGTCATTGATTATCTTCCAGGAGCTAAATCATTTAAGCTATTAAAGGAAGATCTTTCAGATAAGCAAAAGAATGCTCTTGAATTTATACAAAAAAATATTCTTGATGTTTATGAAGAAACTGGAGTTCAGAGTGTAATTGATAAGATTGTGTTTGATGTATTAAAATATATTGCAATATATCCAGGAGGAACAAAGGGATTAGGAGATAAGGAAGGAAATATTCTTCCTGATTGTTTTCTAATGCCTCCAGGAACCAAGGCAATTGATTTTGCTTACAAGCTTCACACTGACTTTGGAAAAAACTTCATAAAAGCAATAGATGTTAAAACAAAAATGCTTCTTGGAAAAGATCATCCATTAAAAAACAATGATTGCATAGAAATAGTTGCTGGAAAATAAAGAGAATTATGAAACAAGTCTATTTTGTTAAATCACTGGAAGATGATTTTGCTACTAAAACAGTTATTGGTAAGAAAAAAGTTAATTGCCAAACTATTGATAATATTATTAAAATCAACACCATTATTCCAAACACACTAAGCTTTGGAAGAATAAAAAGACTTGCATGTACTCTTCTTGACAAAAACTATACAAAGACCTATCGTTCTCAAGGAATTATATTTCAAACAAAGCAAACCCCTAATTACATTGCTCCTTTTGATATAATATTATTAACAAATGCAAACAATATTGTAGTTCAATATTATAGAATACAGAATAATCTACATATTTATTATAATCATAACCTGATAAAAGGTGCTGAAAAATTTATATTTAAAGACTTTACAAAAATGATTAAAAAACATAAAACACCAACAGATACATGGAAACAAATAAACAAATTCAGAAAAAAAAATGGATTTAAGGAACTTTCAAAATCCAAATTTAAACTTGTAGAATATAATGAAGCAATATTTCAAATGAAGGTTAAGATTAAGCCTATTGCTATTTTTGGATATAAACAAATTGCAAAAGATGTGGCTATAAAGCATCATCTCCCACATTATAAGTCCGCAAAGCTGTTTTATGAAAAAATAGTTGCTGGAAAATAAGCAACCATTTTTACAATTTTTTTCTTTTTAGAAGTAATGAGTTTGTTACAACACTCACACTGCTTAAGGCCATTGCTCCTCCTGCAATTATTGGAGAAAGAAGCCAACCTGTTGATAAATAAAGAACTCCTGCAGCAACTGGTATTCCAATTACGTTATAGAAAAGAGCCCAGAACATATTTTGTTTGATCTTTCTCATTGTTTGTTTTGATAACCTAATTGCTTTTGGAACATCCTGCAAATCACTTTTCATTAGAACAATGTTTCCTGTTTCCATTGCAACATCTGTTCCTGAACCCATTGCTATTCCAATGTCTGCCTGGGCAAGTGCTGGAGAATCATTTATTCCATCTCCAACCATTCCAACCTTGTACTTTCCATTCTCCTGGAGCTTCTTAACATAGCTTGCTTTGTCTTCAGGAAGAACTTCAGAAAACACATTATCAATTCCAACCTGCTTTGCAATAGCATTTGCAGTTCTCTTGTTATCCCCAGTAATCATGTATGTAATTATTCCTAATTTCTTAAGCTCGCTAACTGCTTTTGGAGATGATTTTTTAATTACATCTGCAACTCCAATAATTCCAAGAACTTTTTTTTCATCACTTAGCATCATCACTGTCTTTCCTTTGGTTTCAAGCTCCTGCATTTTTTCTAAAAACATTTTGTGTGGTATATTCTTCTGTGTCATAAGCTTGGTGTTCCCAAAGTAATAGGTTTTACTATTTAATTTTGCAGTTATTCCATAACCTGATATTGCTTTAAAGTTTGTTGTATTTTTAAAACTTATTTTTTTCTCTTTTCCATAATTAACAATTGCTTCTGCAAGAGGATGCTCTGAATATTTTTCAATGCTTGCTGCAATTTCTAAAAATTGATTGTTTGTTATTCCTTTACTTGTAAGAATATCAGTAACAACTGGTTTACCTATGGTTATTGTCCCAGTTTTATCAAATATCATGTACTTTAATTTATGCGCAGTTTCTAGGGCATCTCCACCCTTGATTAGTATGCCATTTTCTGCACCCTTACCTGTTCCAACCATTATTGCTGTGGGGGTAGCAAGCCCTAAAGCGCAGGGGCATGCAATAACAAGAACACCAACTGCAATTAGTATAGAGAACGCAAGGGTTTCACCCATCAATATATACCAAATAAGACCAGACACCAAAGCAATCCCAATCACAATGGGAACAAAATAGGATGAAACATTATCTGCAAACCTTTGAATTGGGGCTTTCTTTCCTTGTGCATCCTCAACAAGCTTAATTATGTGTGCAAGAGTTGTATCTTTTCCAACTTTTGTTGCTTTAATTTTTAAACTTCCATGCTTATTAATGGTTGCACCAATAACAAAGTCTCCTTTCTTTTTTTCTAGAGGTATACTTTCTCCTGTTATCATGCTTTCATCAATGGATGAAATTCCTTCTATAATTATTCCATCAACTGGTATTTTTTCTCCTGGTTTAACTAAAAAGACATCTCCAACCCTTAGATCCTCAACAGAAACAATTATCTCTTTATTGTTTTTAATTACAATAGCAGTCTTTGGAGACAAATTAATTAATTTTTTAATTGCATCACTTGTTCTGCCTTTTGCAATTGCTTCAAGAAGCTTTCCTAGCAACACAAGAGTAATTAATATTATTGATATTTCAAAATATTGCATACTCCCTGGATTAAATAAAACATTGTACACACTTAATAGGTAGGCTGATAGGGTTCCAATGGATACAAGAGTATCCATGTTTGCACTTTTATTTTTAAGTGCACCCCAGGCACCTCTATAGAATCCCCAACCAGCAATAAATTGAACTGGAGTGGCTAGTAGAAATAAAATATAATCCATGTATGGAACTTCTATGGAGAACCATCCTAGAAACATCATAGCTAGAGTTGGGATTGCAAACATTAGAGAAAACATAAATAATTTTTTAAGCTTATTAAAATCTCTCTTTTTTTCTTCTTTTAGTTTATTTGTATCCTGATCCTGATTAATTAATTTCGCACCATATCCTCTTCCCTCTATTGTTTTTATAATATCTAATGGAACAATTATTTGTTCATCATAGGTTATGGTTGCTTTTTCTGTAGTTAAATTTACATTTGATGAAAGAACGCCTTCTTTTTTATTTAGTCCGTTTTCTATTATTGTTGCACAGCTCGCACAATGCATTCCTTTAATTGATATATTAATCTCTTTTTTGTTCATAAATTCCCTCTTTCATCATATTAGCATATTATTTTGTTTAATTAAAGATCAATTGATTTTATTGCCCACATCCACATCCTCCTGTTGATGGTGGACTTGTTTCTTTCGCATTTAAGATTGCTGCTTCTGTGATTGCATTTGTTACACCCTCAGAACTAACTGAGAAGAAACCTCTTCCCATGTTCATTGAGCATGCAATTAGAAAGGTTCCTTCCTTATTAGGTGTAAACTCAATTATGTTATCTGTTGGAGTAACATATTTTCTAACACCGAAATCTCCAATAACTACACTTCTCATACACCCATCAACAGTTTCAGTATCCACTGTGATTTTTACAGGAATACCCTTCTTCAATGTATTTGGGGTAAGCACATATTCATAGTTTTCAAACCTCAAAATTGCTGTTTGTGTTTCTTGTTTTGCATTTAATTGACTAGTGTTTGATAAAGTTGTAGAATTTGATAGAGTATTGGTTGTGTTTGTTGTACTATTGTTTGTGATTGTTTTTGATGGAGTAGTGAATGCATAGGCAGATATAATTCCAAAAACTACAATTATTGCAATAACTACTAAACCCAAAACTAGAGTTCTTTTCTTTTCTTTTTTTTCCATAGTTTATTTCTCCTTTTTAATTAATTATTCTTTTTTTATTTATTATGTAAAAAATATTGATTTTGGTAGAAACAAAATAATTGCACTTAAAATAAATGTAACAATTATTGTAACAAACATTACTGTTGAAATGTTTATTGGTGTTTTTTTATATGCTTCATGATTATCTTTAATTGCTTCTTCGTGGAACATGTATGACATCCCAACTAGGATAGCAACATTAATTATCATATAAATAGGCATGAAAAATTTTATGTGATCAGTAAACATCATAACTGTTATCATGGGGCCCATTGTTCCACCCATAATTCCAGACATCATTCCCTGAAGTGCACCCATTGTTGTTTTTGAGTGAAGACCTGACCAAAATCCAATTCCTACTCCTATTATGGTCCCCACCATGGCTCCAATAAAGAAACCATTGGTAATCCCAATAACTGCTCCAATCATCATTCCTGCCTGCATTCCAAGTGTCATTCCAATCATCATTCCAGTCATACAATTGATTTTTACTTTGTATGCTAAAAAATGCCAGGTGCTACCAGTGAGAAATGCAATACTGATATTTAAATACAAGAACCAGAGAGCATATCTAATCATTATTCCTGTATTTTTTAAAAACACAAAATGAATCCCAATTTCAATTATTGAGGCAACTATAAATGTTAGTAGGATAATCAATACAGCTCTTTTTTCGATTTCAAAATTATTGTTTTCGCTCAAATTTATTTCACCCTATAACCTTTGTCTCTTATAATCTCTTTTATTTTAAGTTCATTAATTTTATTTTCATCAAATGATATTTTCACAATTCCATTAGCTGAAGACACATTAACCTCAGAGACTCCATTCTTTTCAAGAAGTCCTTCTTTAATTAAATACTCACAGCTTTTACAATGCATTCCTTTCACATCAAACTCTACATCCATTTTAATCACCTTTTTTTTATAACTAATCAATTAATTCCTAGTAGGCTTAATCAGAAACCGCTTATATAGGTACTTGTGAAACTAGTTTCATGAATAGATTAGAATAGGATGTGTAAAATTAGGTGAAATAAAGAAAAAAAATAAATATTAATTTTTTAAAACAATAATATTTGTCATTCCTCTTCTTTTTCTTTCAATCAATTCTTTGAATTCAAGCTTATCAAGAATTCTGCTGATCTTAACCTTTGTAAAACCAGTTTTTGAAAGTAGATCTGATTGATAAATTGAACCCTTATTTGCAATAATTTTTTCAAGAACCAGTTTTTCATCAATTGCAAGCTCAGAAAGTATTTTTGTATAATCCATTTTGGGTGTTTTGTTTGATTTTTTTTCTTTTATTCTTTTGATTTCCACTTTGGTTATTATCTTTTCCTCCCACCCAAAGAAAATCAGATAAATTCCAATCAGAATAACAATGATCATAATTCCTATACTAATGTTTGTTTGAAAATTAATTGTATCCCACATGGTACAACTAGAACCATGTGTACAGGAGTCAGTGACAATATCAGTCATTGCGTTATTGAATAAATAAATTATTCCTCCAATTAATAGCGCAATAATTATTATTAAAATTCCTACAACTCTGTTTTTCATAAATATTCTTTACTCCTAAAATCTATTCAACAAGTATTCCTGGTCTTCCAGGACTTGCAACTCTTGCTTTTGGATTATCAAAATCCTCTGCTTTCTTAATTGAAATATCACAATTAAATATATTTTCAAGGAAACCTTCTATATCCTTATAGAAAGCAAATTCCTCTTTTTGGGTTGTAATTACATCAGTAACTGGATTCTTCATTAACCTAGTTATTGTTTTTGAAATATCCTCTTTATGCTCCTCATAGCGGGAGATGAAAAGGGACACTAACTGTCCAACATTCTTTGTTGTTTTTAATTCCTCAATTAATTCTTTATAAAATTTATATTTCCAGTCATCGGAAACAAATAGGGTAACTTTACTCACTTTTTCAAGATTAGCCATTTTAATTACTGTTCTAATTTCACCAGCTAGATCATCAATCTTCTTCTCTGCTTCAACTAAACCAAAATCAATCTTTATCTCATCAATCTCAGGAAAATGAGAACTAATCACAAGATCATCATAGCCAAGTAAACTATTTAGTTCTTCAGCCATGTGCGGAGTAAACAAACCCATTGTTTTTATCCATTTATGTAATATTTTCTTGAATATGTTTTTATTATTTCCTCCTCTTCTCTGATACCAAACTAAATCATTATAAAAATTAAAATAAATTTCATCGGTTGCAACCTTAAACTCAATCTTTTCCATTGCCTGGGTAATGGTGTTTAATCTTATATTGAAAATAGATTCCAACCACAAATCAAGTTTGTCCTCTTTCTTATCCATTAGATCCTTATTTTCTAATATGGACTCAACAAAACCAAATATTTTTTCAAGTCTTGTTTTATAAATTAATAGATCATCCTCTTCAAAGGATATGTTAGAAAAAGGAGATGCTACATTTGCATAGAATAGTCTGATTGCATCAATTGAATATTTCTTTGCTTCTCTTCCAATTGATCCAACTCCACCTTTTGATTTAGATATCTTTCCT
This sequence comes from uncultured archaeon, assembly GCA_964496765.1. Lineage (GTDB taxonomy): Archaea > Iainarchaeota > Iainarchaeia > Iainarchaeales > CSSED10-239 > JBAWVI01. The sequence goes on from CAZCAP010000006.1 coordinate 20,124, forward strand.
GTTTTTGAAACAACCCACCAATTAACAAATATTCCCTGTGGGTAATATTTTTCTGGTAGAAGAGCAACGTGATTCATTAGAAAAGTTGGGAAATGAACTGTTTGATGCTCCTGTCCTCCTAGATTAATATCAAGTGGGTACCAATAATCAACATCTTTTCTTATTTTTTCTAGAAGTTCTATTGAAACTCCTGTATCTTTAGAAATTTTATTTATATCTCCTTTTTCAATGAAAACAAAATCAAAGAATTCTTCTGTTAATTGTTCAACCTTAAGTTCTCCCCTATTTACATATAATGAAACTAAATAATAGATAGGATACAATGTGCTATCTGATATTGGCTCAATCACATAGCTGTCATCAAATGGTAATTTAGTTCCGAGCCATCTTCCTTGACGAGCACAAGCCCTATCATCAAACCAATTTAAAATGTTTGAAAGGTTATGCTTAAACTGCTCAGGAAGAATGTTCATTTCTTTTGTGTGATTAAGTGTTTTCTTTGTTAATTCCTCATCAGAATATTTAATAAACCATTGATCAACAATTCTTTTAATTATAACTTGCTCTCCGCATCTACAGAGAACTTCTTCAGATAAGTCATAAAACAAATAGGCTTGATTATTTTTAATTAATTCATCTTTAATTTTATCTTTTACGGCCTCAACTTTTTGATTAGCAAACTCTTCACAATTGTCTTTCATAATTCCTGTATGAAAACCGATCTTATAAATTTCTTTTTTTGCTTCCTCAAGCTTTTCTTCATCCTTTTGGGATCTAATGTTTAATCTTTCACAAATTTCCTTTGCTGGATAGTCCCCATACCCTTTAGATTTAATAATTGAGATTAATTTTATGTTTTTAATATCTGAATAATTAAGCCCATATTTCTTACACTCAAGTTCAGACGTTTGTAAATCATAGAGCCCCATATAATCAGAGGGTGCATCAGATGGAACGCTTGTAACAATTCCAGTTCCAATCTTTGGATCACAAAAACTTGATGGAAGAATAATTATATCTCTATTTATTTTTGGGGAGGTTACATATTTACCTACTAGTTCCTTTCCTTTTACTGTTCCAATGATTTTTGTATCATCTTTTTGATATTTTAGTTTTTCTGCAAACTCCTGTGAACCAATCCAAACTTCATTTCCCACTTGGATTTTAACATAATCATTATAATAATCAAGCCATATGTTTGTTTGACCAAAAATGGTTTCTGGTCTTAGAGTAGCAACAACAATAAACTGATTATCCTTTTCAAATTTTAATTTAAGAAGAGTGTATTCATTTTTTTCTGCAGTTCCACCTTTAGATAGATCCATTTCTGATGGATCAACAGCAACTGGCCCACACTTAACACAGGCAGTTGCAAAATATGGTTTTTGAATTAATAGCTTTTGCTCATTAAGTTTTTTAAATTGCCATTCAATAAATTTATTATAATCTGGATAGGTGGTTACAGTAAATCTTCTATCATCCACAATGAAACCATAATCTTTATAGTCTTGTATATATTTTTCTGAGAAATAGGAAACAAATCCTTCGGGAGTTGAAATTTTTTTAAGATCATTGTCACTAAGGCCTCTATCCCTATAGTATTCAATGGCTTCTTGATCTCCTTCCTTTACCTTTTGTGCTTTAGCAACAGCACCATTTCCTGATGCGTGTCCACCAGCAGGCATAAGAACATTGTATCCTCTCATTCTTTTGTATCTTGAGATTGCATCAGCATAGGAATATCCTCTCATATGTCCAACATGTTGGAATCCAGAAACAGTTAGATAAGCCCAGATAATGAAATACTTAGGTTTATTTATATCTATTTCTGAGCAATTAACTTTAGATTCTTCCCAGGTTTTTTGCCATTTTTTTTCAAAATCTTTGTAGTTGTACATAAAATCACAAATATTTATAATAGATACATTATATTTTATGTTAAAATACATATAAAAATAGTATTGTATCCTAAAAAAATGAGAAATTGAATATTAAGCGCCCTGGGCGAGAGTCGGACTCGCCCCGCAACCTTGACAGGGTCGCATCCTAACCGATAGACTACCAGGGCACATATTCCCTTTTTATAAAAAAGAGTTTATTTACTTATATAATTAACCACAAAAACATTTATATTTATATCTTGACCTTCTTTTTCAAATAAATCCAACCAATTACTAGAACAATTACAAAGATTAATATAAGTAATATTAGGTTATAAGATTTCACTATTGTTTCAGATACCTGCTCACCAATAAAATATCCAAGACTTGTTAAAAATAAACACCAGATACCTGCTCCTAGACCAGTATATAAAATAAATTTCTTTAGATCCATTTTTGCAAACCCAGCAGGAAGAGAAATGTATTGTCTAACCAGAGGAATTAGTCTACCAATAAATGTGGTTTTCCCTCCATGTTTTATAAAATAATCATCAATCTTCAGAAGAGATTCTTTCTTTATAAAAAACATTTTGGAATGAGATAGTAAATATTCTCTTCCAAAGTATCTTGCAATAGTATAATTGATTCCTGCTCCTAGAAGAGAACCAGCTATTGCAATTATTATAATTATCCAAAAATTAAATTGCCCTGTTGATGCTAGGTACCCAGCAGGAATTAATATAACCTCCGAAGGAAAAGGAATAAATGAACTTTCCAGGGTCATTAATAGGAAAACACCAAAGTAGCCTAAAGTAAACATCAAAGTGTTTAATGATAATAAAATAAAATCCATAATCTATCTTTTTTTGTTTAATAGTTTTGCTTATTAAATTAACATAGATAAGAAAAAGATTAAAAGGCTTACGGGAAGGAGAATTAATAAATAAATGATTGCTTTTTTCCTATTATCCTCTAAAATGGATAAATATATTGAAGAAATTATAATATATTCAACAATATAGATGATTACACAATAATAGGTAATGGAATATAAAGAAATACCAACTGTTTCACTAATCTCAGGAACAGATGTTTTTAAGCTCTTAATTAGAGAGATTACAATTCCAAGTATACCAGGAACAATCAAACTACTAGAGAAGAGAATGGTGTACTTCTGCATAAGAAGATTTGAGTTTCGTTCATCAAGAACCTGCTTGGTTTTAATAAAATTATCAGCAACAGACTTATAGTCAGAAAAGGAAATGGTTCCACTTGTTGTAGATAAATAGATTAAATCTAGGAATCTATTTAGTATCTCTGAATTATATTTCCTTTTTAAAATATCAAACAACTCTTTAGGTTTGTGGCCTTTATTTATTTTTAATAGAATATCTGTAAAGTTTCTAGAAATTATTTTATTTCTTGATTTAGAGAGTTTTTCAAGAATTATTTTTAAATCATTACTCTTGGGAATGGAAGAAAGCTTAAGTATTTCATCAACCAATGCATTTTCTAATTTTCTTCTCTCAAGAGAAAAATAATATTTTTCAAATAAATTAAACATATTTATTTATTTCACTTCCTATAGAGGATTATTGGATCTTATTACTAATAGCAGCAACATATCAATTAACGGGAAAAGTACGATTGTAATAAACACAATTGTAATTGGAGAAAAACTAAGTTCGAGAAAATTACTTCCCACCAATAAAAACATTAGAAACATGGATGGAATGATTGCTGAAAAAACAATAAACAATAATGTTAATAAATTTAATTTAGTTGAGAATCTCCTAACCATTTGGGTTTGATTTTCAAAAATGGTGTCAGATAATGTTTTTAGAGAATACTCCTTATTCCTGACTCCTGAATCCATAATATCTTCAATTTGATAAAAAACTCTTTCAAGTTCAGGATAACTTGAGGACACTGAAAACAAGGCATCCTGTAAATTAAAACCATGATTTCTAACCAAATACAAAGCTTCTCCAATCAATCTCCCAATCTCACTATTATCACACCTTGATTCAAGCGCAATCTTGAGCGGAATATTCTTTGAAAGATCAGTTGCTAAATTATTTAAAAAGAAGGGAAGTTCCTGTTGTATTTTTTTTCTTCTGGTTTCTAAAACTATTTTTTTATTAAAAAAAGTTATTGAAAAGAAAATTATAAATGAAAGAATAAATATATAAATTAAATTATTAAATGATAATTCAAATAAACTATAATCCACAAGCTTGTATATAAGAAACAACGAAAGAAAGAGAACACAATAGAGAATTAAGTTCTTTCTTGAAAAAATCTCTTCAATAATCTTTGGCATCATTTACGTTTATCTCCCTTAGCACTCATGGTTTGAATGAAAAATGAAAGAACATCCTCTGGGGAGGGGGTGGTGGTTTTGGAAGCACACTTGTCCAAGAAATATAGCAAGCTTTTATTTTGTTTTTTAAATAGTTTATTTAATTCCAGTTGATTTTTAACTCCAAAAGCAATTCTAAATTTATCAAACAATTTTTTGGAAGTTCCAACCTTTACAAGCTTATCTTTATTTATATCAAATTCAAATAATCTATTTAATACAGGCTTATTATTTTCAAAGATAACTTCACAAATCTCAGTTACATTTCTTAGATCTGATACCTTACCTTTATTATATTTATTATATCTTCTTTGAACAATAATTAAATCAATAACTCCTAAATCATTCTCAATAACACCATAGGAAACTAATCTTAAAAGTGCTTCCTTTGCACTTTGAGAATGGAAAGTGGTATAGGTTCCCTTTGCTTGCCCACAGAGCATAGAATCAATTATCGCTTTTGATTCATCCCTTGATCTCACTTCTCCAATAACAACCCTATCGGGTCTCATCCTAAGTGTATTAATAACTAGAGAATCAAGAGTAACTCCCAAATCAGGATTAACAAGAGTAAATATCTTGTGCTCATGGGGTATGTTTATTTCTCTAACCTCTTCAACCACAACAAACCTTTCATCAGGTGGAATAAAAGAAAGAAGAGCATTAAGAGTTGTGGTCTTCCCAGAACCTGTATTCCCAACAACAAACACATTTGAATCAGTTAAAAAAGCCAGAGATAAAAATGAAAGCGCATCAATGGACAACGTGTTTCTTTTAATTAAATCAATAATAGTAAATGGCTTTTCTGAGAATTTTCTAATTGTAACACACACACTTTCAGTAATTGGTGAAATTATTGCATTCATTCTAGACGCACCAATGGTTGCATCCAAAAGTGGATTCTTCAAAGTTATATACTTATTGGTTTCCCAGGATAATTTATTAATTAAATCTTTAATTATTTTAGAAGACGTATATACTAAGTTTGTTTCAAGCCACCCAAAGATTCTATGATACACAAAGACTGGTTTGTTTTCTCCAATTATTGAGATTTCTTCTAGACTATCATCCACAAGTAGGTTTGATAGAGGCCCATAGTCATAGAGATTACCATAGGCAATCAAAAGAATATAATTGAATTGATCAGATTCCAGTTCTATCTTTTCTCTAAGGCAATAATTAACTAGTGTTTCTTCAAGTTCGTTTTTTACAATTCCTGGTAGTTTATCAGGAGTATTTATTCTAACCTGTTTTTCATTATCATCTTTAATATCAAACCTATCCCTGTATTCATCTATAACAAAATTAATTATTTCAATCTCATCAATTGAGAGAATGGATTCCTCAATAAAATAATATTTTTTATTTGAATCATCTATATATACGTTTTTAGAAAGGTTTTTTTTATTAAACTCAAATATTCTATAGCCTAGATATTTATTAATTATTTCTAACTCATCACTTTCACTAGTGTCATTAACCAGTTCTAAAATATCTGGATTGTTTTTTAAACAATATCTATTAAATGATTGTTGAGAACATAGATCACACTTATATGCTTTATTCTTTTTAACTACAATTGCATTGTGTGGGCAAACAGCAATACATTCTAAACATCCAGTACATCTTTCTGGATCAATAGATACAACCCCCTTTGCAGAGAAGTAGATTGCATTTGTTTTGCAGGCACCTAAACAGGGAGCATCTTCACAATTCTTACAATTAAATACAATTAGAGCATCTCTTACTTTAAATTCATAGGGGCAATTAAGAAATAGGTTTTTATTTTTTCTCGTAGATAGTACTTTAGCTTTGTCTTCATCTTTAAATTTAATATACATCTAGATAAATCACAGATATATTCATGAATAAAATTATTAATATTTGTATTCCTATAATTAAAAAATAATTAAACTCAAATAAAGATAAAACAATCAAGGATAATTAATATCAAACACGTTTGCCATTGCATTATAGCTTGATTTAAATCTTTAATACAGTTCAGAAAAATTAGTTAACATGGTTGTGTTAAGTCTACCCTCAATTCCATTCATCGAATCAGATATACTTATATTAATATCATTAATCTGAGAATTAACATTATCAAATTGAGTAGTTACGTTATTGAATTCATTCATGATATTATTATCAATATAATTTTGCACATCATACACTCTTGCATCAACTGAGCTTATTCTTTCAGTTAGATTATTATCCAAATCATCTAATCTCTGCACAAGTGCAACGTACTGTTCTCTCTGGGATCTTGAAACTTCAACAATTAAATTAAGTCCTGTTGAAACGTGGAATGAAGATGAAATTTGCAATACCCTTGGGGTTCCATTTCTAATTACTGTACACTTTACTGCTTCTTCATACACTCCTTCATATTCAGGAGTAATGAATGAAACATAATAGTTCCCAGGAACTGTGGTTGGACCCATTTCCCTATCCACAAAGAAGAAAGATTTATCAGGGTATAGTAAGGATACAATACAATTTGCATCAGTTATTGATATTCCTTTGGCATCCTGTAGCCTAACAATAATCTGACCCTGTTCATTACTTATGTATTCAGTTCCAGATACCATCATAAGATCTGATGCTACTCCCCTTCCTTTAAAGTAAAATATAAGAAAGATGCCTATTGCAAGAAGAACAACTATACCTATTACTAGGTATATTCTTTTTCTATTTCTACTTTCATGCATATGCTGTCTAAACATCATATTATTATTTCAACTCAGAGATTATGACTATATTATATAGTTAATATATAAAAACAAAAAGTATAAAAAACCAGGGGATTTCAATTTATCCCCCTGATCTTCCATAAACCAAATTCATTTATGATATTATTCTTACATCAATCTGGCTCTCTTGATTATCTAAAATATTGTGAGCTGTAGAATTAATGTCTGTTGTTTGTGCCTTAATAATACCAATGTCTGTTAATAATGTATCAATTCTTGATGACACACTTCCTGAAAGGTATTCCCAGGTTGTTGTTGTTGTATTATCTATTTCATCAAGTCTTGCTACCTGTTCATCATGCATTACAACAGCAGCTGCTTTGATACTATATATTTCTTGACATAGAGCACTTGAGTCGGTCTCTGGGTTTGAACAAAACTGTTCAAGTAAAGTAATATTTCCATCAATGTTTTCAAATCTTTGGTCAATTGCTGCTCTATCTGTATCATTCATAGCATGTGTTGTTAACCATGTGGTATCATCCTTAACACTCTGTACCTGAGTTGATAATTGATCAAGCATAGCGTTTAATTGAAGGTTAAGATCTCCAGCAACAAGTCCTATAATCATATCTGATAAAGAAGCATTAACATCTGCTAAATCAGATTTAATTTCCTGTCCTGTTATAACAACCTGTCCATTAACACTAACTTCTAAACTATCAAGTCTTGCACTTAGGAAATTATTTGAATCTAAGAATTTCTGTGCAATTAAAGCATTTGTGTTATTAAATTGGTTTGTTATTTGGCTTGATAAACTTACGTTCAATGAATCTAAAATTCCTGTTAGGTTTGTATTAACATTTGCTAAATTTGTGTTTATCTCGTCACCAGTATCTTGAACCTTAGCATTCAAACTTACATTCACATTTTCAAGTTGAGCAGAAAGCTCAGCAAACTTGGTTGTCATTTGTGTTGCAAGGTTTGTGTTTACTGTGTTCAATAGATTTGTTAAAGATGTATCAACATTTGTTAAGTGAGCATTTATTGAATCACCTGTTGCTTCCATCTTACCATCTAAACTTAAGTTAATGTCCTGTAAATTATTTCCAAGAGTCTCAAATTCAGAACCCATTTGGTTTGAAAGGTTTGTATTTACTGTGTTTAGGATACTTGTCATTGATGCATTTACATCACTTAGGTTTGTGGTTATTATTTGTCCAGTTTCAGCAACCTTAGCCATGATTGTTAAGTTAACATCATTTAGTTGTGCTGTTGATGCATTAAATTCGCTTAACATCTGACCAGATAAGCTAGTATTAACAGAATTTAATAAACTTGTTAATGATGTATTAGATGTGCTTATACTTGTTTGTAATTCCTGTCCTGTGGTTACAACAGTTCCAGTAATACTTACATTAACAGCATCTAGTTGAGTTCCAAGTGTATTAATTCCTTCATTTAATTGGTTTGTTACACCTGCATTAACATCTGTTATTAAATCATTTAAGTTTGTATTCATATTTGAGATATTAGTTGTTAATATTTCGTTTGTGTCTGCAATCTGTGCACTTAAAGAAACATTTACTTATCCAAGGTTTGCATCAAGTGCATCTACCTTTTCAGTAACTATTCTTACCTGCTCAAGAGCTGGGTTTAAGTGGAATGATTGAGATGTTTTAATTGTTTGTGTTCCCTTAAGACAGGTTACTTCCTGTTCATAGGTTCCAAGCGGAGCACCAGCAAGTGAATCTGTTCTATACCAGTTTCCTGGGATATTTGATAAAGCTAGTGGCTGATCATCAACAAATGTACTCTTATCCGGTTTTAGGATAGTTACGTTACATGAGTCAACTGCATAGGGGTCTCCTCTAAAATCAGCAAGTCTTACTATTGTTGAGGCAACGTCATCTCTCCAATATTCAGTGTGGGATACCCAACTGACTACTGGTTCATTAACTGTTTGCTTACCATCAGTGTATGCAAATGCAAAGAATGCAATTACAACTATCACAATGGTTGAAACAATACCCCATCTAATAAGCTTTTTTTTCTTATTTGTATATTTTGGATTTAAATCTTCCATATCTTCACCTTATTTCACAATTTTTTTTTAAAAATATAACTACTATTCTGATGCCCTAAATCAATAGACTTTAGGCTAATAGCTTACTATATGTTGGCTATAATGATTATAAACCTATTTGTTTAGAAAATTAAAGAAAATCAATGATTTTGGTAAGATTATTAACCATTAACTGTGAACAATTACCTTCAAAACACACTTGTTTACTAGGATAATAAGCTTATTTTAACCCAACTAAGTTAAGTAGGTAATTTTGATTGGATTTCATATGAATTATTTATTTAAAATAAGTATAAACTTTTTTTTTTTAATAGATGCTTCATTATAAATAAATTTGCGTACATTAAAATCGCATCTCTCAAATGCAGATGCAACAACATCAAAAACTAATTCATTTCCTGGATAAAATTGAATTGCAAAAGCTCCTTTCTCTGATAAGAGATTAAACACATCTTTTCCTATTTTTTTTATTATATTTTTTATTTCCAGTTCTTTCTTATTTGAAATTACCCATTGAAGAGAAGAAACAGAAATAATTAAATCAAAAGAGTTTTTTTGAAAAGCCAAGGCCCCTAAATCCAAAAACCCACCAACTTTCACATTTAATTTTTTTCTTTTTGCAATGTTTATCATTTCTATTGCTGGATCAATTCCCACCACATTCTTATATCCTAAAGATTTAAGATAACTAATAGAAAAACCAGTTCCACATCCAATATCTAGTATCCTATCCTTATTACTAATATGAGCTTTAGAAAGAGAAAGAAGAATAGATGTTAATTCCTCTTGAGTTTTTTTCATTCCTGAAGAAAGATCATATCTTTCTGCTTCTTTTTTTATATAAAAATCATTTGGATTTTCATATTCCTCTTCAGGAGTAATCTTTTTAGTCATGTATTTATTTTCCTTTCTTTTCCTTTAAATACAAATTATAAATTATTCCTACAGAGACTAAACAAAATACTTCTACAATTACAAAAGTTAATGAAAAACCAATTATTGATGCAAGAACTGCACCCACTAGCCCAGCAATTCCTATTCCGAAACTAACAAATGTTGAATAAACAGACCACTGAAAGCCCTCTCTTCTCTTATCAAGATTTCTTGTCCAAATACTTGTCCAAACAGGATATTCAATTCCTGAACCTATTCCAAAAATAAATTCAGCTAGATATATCCAATAAATATTATTTGCAAAAATATAAATTAATGGAGCAATTGAAATTATCATGGTTCCAATAAGTAACCATTTCATTTTTTTCTTTTGCTTATCAACAAACCTAGAAAAAGGAAGTTGAATAATACACTTAGTTATAAGAAATATTGCACTTGCAATTCCTGCTGAAAGAATGCTTCCCCCAACAAGATTATCCTTTAGAAAAATAGCAAAGATTGGGGCAACCAACCCAAACCCAGTACCAACAATCAGATCAATAAAAAGTAAATGCCATAAAGTTTTATTAAGTATTCTATTAAACTTTAGGTCATTAAGTAATTTCATATAATCCAATTTTATTTTTTAGTTATTATTGTTTGAGTAGGGTATGCAAAATTAATTTTTTCTTTTTCAAATTGTTTTTTTATCTCAAAATTAACCTTATCCTTAATTGCAAGATACTTTCCATAGTCCATTTCTGCCACATAGTAGATAACTTCTATATCTAATGAATAATCATTGAACTTATCAAAGGTAATATATTGAGTATCTGTAACCTTTGTTGTTTTCTTTAGGATATCTTTAATTATTTGCTTTGATTTTTCAAGTTTTGCTGTAGAGGTATCATAAACAAGCCCTAATCTCATAACAACTCTTCTAATGTTTCTTGCGGTGTAATTTTCTATTGCCTGCATAGATAGCTTACTGTTAGGAACAACAATTAGCGTGTTATCAAATGTTCTAATTCTTGTGGATCTAATTCCGATTTCTTCAACAGTTCCATTAACTTCAGTTGTTTTAACTAGATCTCCAACCTTGAAAGGTTTTTCAGAAAAAATCATGATTCCAGATATGAAATTCTCAAGCATATCCCTTGCTGCAAATGCAATTGCAATACCACCAATTCCTAGTCCAGCAATTAAAACACTTATATTGTATCCAAAGTTAGCAAGAATAATCAAGATTGCAAAAATAAATATAATAATTTTGGTTAATGTTTTTAATAGAGGGATTATTTGATCATCATATTTACTATCTGTTTTTGCAGTATATACTTCAATATATTCTTTAATTAATCCCAATATAAATTTAATTACAAATAGAGATATGCCTAAAACATAAATTACAAAAGATAATTTTGTAACCACATTTTTTAAGCCGTCAGATACTATTAAATAACGAAATCCAATATTGAAAAAGATAGTAACTACAATTAATTGAAATGGTCTTGGTCTCTCAAGAATTGAAACAATTATATCATCAAGTTTATTTTTTGTTTTTTTAGCAAGACTTAATAAAATGTGTTTAGTTACCCAAACAATAACTTTGGTTGAAATGAAACCAATAATTATCATTACAATAAAAAAAAGATATTGCTTTAATGTGTTCCCAAAAATTGGAGAACTTAGTGTAATTAATCCAGTAACTAACGAGCTCATAATTATCATCCAAAAATCAAATATTTTAACGATATAAATCAATTTATAAATAATTTGATATATATTATATATTATATATTCCAAAAAATATTTAAAGTCTTCTTTTAAAAATAAAAAAATAATAGTGATATAATATGGTCTTTCAAAACGTTGTTGAACTCAAAGAAGTTTATAAAATCTATAAAATGGGAACTAATGAAGTTCATGCTCTTGATGGAGTAACTCTAACAATTAGAAAAGGGGAATTTGTTTCTATTATGGGTGCATCCGGTTCTGGCAAATCAACAATGATGCACATAATTGGTGCCCTTGATCTTCCAACAAAAGGAGAAGTACTAATTAATAATAAGAAATTATCGAGTTTATCTGAAGATGAGCTTGCAAAAATTAGAGGTAAATCCATTGGTTTTGTTTTTCAAGAATTCAATCTAATTCCAACATTAACAGCTCTTGAAAACGTAAATCTTCCTGTTCTTTTCCAGGATGACGATGGTAATGATGATCACATGAATAGATGTAAGGCATTACTTGGGTTAGTTGGGTTACAAGATAGATTAGATCATAGACCCAATGAATTATCTGGTGGCCAACAGCAGAGAGTTGCAATTGCAAGAGCTCTTGCAAATAATCCAGAAATTATTCTAGCTGACGAACCAACAGGCGCTCTCGATTCAAAATCAAGTCTAGAAATAATAGAGCTTCTTAAAAAACTAAACACAGACGGAAATACAATTATAATTATAACGCACGATAAAAACATTGCTCAACATGCAAGAAGAAATGTTTTTTTAAAAGATGGTAAAATAATTAGTGACAAAATAGTGAAAAAATATGGTTAAGCTAAATAGAACCACAAACATTAAAGAAATATTAGGAACAAATAAGCACATAGATAAAAACATAAGAATAAAATTGAAGAAAAGAATAGAAAAACAAATCAAAAAAAGCATAACCCAAATAGCATTTGATAGGTATTTTTCTAAAAAGTATGCTATATATAGAAAACAGGCCAAACTAATAATACTACAAAGTCAAAAAATGATTAGAAATATTAATCAGAATCCAAAACTCAAGACTGCACAACTATTATTCATAGACAGGGATGCAATACCATTCATGCAAACCATGAAAATACTTGAACAAAAACAAGGAAATAATGAACATATATTTGGAAATGTATTATTTAGTGATAAGCTATTCAAAGATTACATAAAGTTCGTTGGAATAGCAAGTATAATTAAACAAAAATCACCAGGAATACAATTAATTTCAAAATATATTGAACAATTAGAAAATGCTCCTGAATTTAAAGAATATAAAACCCAAAAAACAATTAAAAATATAGATCCATCCAAACCCATCATAATAATTGATTCGGGAATTGTTGGAAGCCACTTAAAAATAAATGAAGCCATGTTGAATTACATATTCCCAAATACAAAGATATATACAGGATTATTTTATCATAATCGATTATCTAAAAATACAGTGGACTTCACCATAGCAGAAAACAAAGTAAACACAGTATTTAAACAATTTGCAATCAAACAAGCAGAATTAGAAAAAATCCCAAAATTCGAAAACAAGTTAGAATCAATAAAAAATGGGGAAACAATTAGAACAAACAAAAGGGAACCACAAAATCCTATCTCCGCAAAAATTTTCGCAATAGCTTTGGGTAATGAATTATTAAAATATACAAAATAAGACACATATGAAAAACATATTTTTATTTGTTATTCAAAATCTAAGACGTAGAAAACTTAGAAGTTGGTTAACTGTAATTGGTATAATCGTTGGAGTTCTTGCAATAGTTTCACTAATGTCTCTATCCCAAGGATTAAAAGATTCAATTACAAATGAATTTGATAAGCTGGGAGCACAGAAAATAACAATTACTTCAAAATTAAATGCACTTGGTGCAGAAACAAATAAAGGCCTAACAACAGATGATATAAGAGAAATTAAAAAATTAGGGGATATTCAGGATGTAATAGGTAAAATAAATTCTGGACTACTAATTAAGTATAATGGAGAAAGTAAATTTCTAACAGTTACTGGCTATGACACCACACAAATGATAGAAATATTCAAGCAGGACAATGTTGAACTACTTAAGGGTAGACTTCCAGCATCTCAAAAAGCAAGAGAAATTATTGTTGGCTATGGGTTTTATTCGGTGGATAAAACTAGTGGTGTTTCTTCTTCTCCATTGGGTTTCGAAAGTAGTTCTTTTAAAAAAAAAATAGATGTTGGATCTGAGGTTGAGATTAATAATGAAAACTATAGGGTTGTTGGTATTCTCAAGGACACAGGAAATGCACAAACCAATAGAAATTGTTATATGCCCATTGAAACCCTAAGAAAAATAACAGGAGCTAGTGAAACCAGCGTTGATTCAATTTTTGCAATTGTGAAAGATGGAAGAGATGTTGAAATTGTGGGAGATAAAATTAAGGATAGACTTGAAAAGTTTAGAGGAGAATTAGATTTTGATATATCAACTCCAGCAAAAGCTAGCAAAGATAGGGAAGATATGCTAAACATTGTTTCAATAGTAGTTATTGGTATTGCTTCTATCTCTCTACTAGTTGGAGGAATAGGAATAATGAATTCAATGTACACTTCTGTTCTTGAAAGAAGAAAGGAAATAGGTGTGCTTAAAGCAATTGGAGCAAGAAGACAGGACATATTAAATATATTTCTTCTAGAATCAGGATTAATAGGATTAATTGGTGGTCTTCTAGGAACAATAGTAGGTTTCCTACTAGCCTATGGGGTTAACTTTGTTGGAAATCAGCTTGGAACACCTCTTGCAATTGCATTTAATTTCAATATAGTTTTAATTGCATTGGGCTTTTCGTTTTTCCTAGGTTTGCTTTCTGGGTTTCTACCAGCCTACAGGGCATCAAGACAAGAAGCTGTAGAAGCTCTTCATGAGGAATAAAAAAGTGATAACTTTGAAAGGATATGGACGTCTAAGAATTGAAAAAAAAGGGCTAACTTCATTTTTAATTGAAAAAAAAGAACATTGGCCAGCTTTTGGAGAAAAAGAGAGATTTAATTACACATACGTAACTAAATTTAAAAATTTACCAATTATGCATTTGAAAAGTATTAATAAAAAAAATCCAAAAATTATGATTTTAGGTGCAGGATCAGGAAGAGAATTAATTGAATTAAAAGCAATTTTGAAAAAAGAAAAAATTAATCCAGAAATAAATGTTTTTTCTTTAACTAAATCATTAGACAAGACTGTTGAAAAAAAAATAGTTAACAAAGATTATTCACTAAATAAAGCTATTGAAAATATTGATCCGAAAATAGATAAGCAAATAATTAAAGAAAATATTGGAAAATATGATTTAGTTGTTGCCCCATTAAGTGTAGGAGTATATACTGATCATGTGGCTTATAACATGCTACTAACATCTTTGTTATTAAGAAAACATGGAAAAGCCTATATTGAAGTTAATTATAAAACTGAAAACTTAACAAGATATAAAAAATTCATTAGATTATATAATAAACAATTTAATAAAAATTATGAATTTATTATTAATGAAATAAAAATGGATAGAAAACTAACTAATCAAAAGTATTTTGAAATAATTAGAACAAACTAAAAAGAGAAAATAAAGGTGAAATAAATTATGAACAAAAAAATAGGAATTAGCATTGTGCTTTTAGCATTCATGCTTTTATTAACACCGCACTTTTTTGCAGCAGGGAGTACTCCAACAGATACTTCAAATATTGATGCAAAAACATACAACTACAGTCCAAACCCAGTTCTTTCTGGAGAAGAATTTGAGCTTTGGATTCAATTAACAAACAACAGTAACTATGTAGCAAATAATGTGAGCTATGAATTAAGATCTAAATATCCGTTTACAGTTATTGATTTTAATTCAATGGGAACAGTTTCTGTTCTAGCACCACATGCAACAACAATCATTAAATATAAACTAAGAACTGATATTCAAACAACAAGCGGAACCTATGAACTAGAGTTTAAAGCAAAAAGAGGAGATAGTACAATAGCAACTATTTTCACCTATGAAATAGATGTTTCAGGATCATCTTCAATTGTTGATATCATATCATCAAATGTAGAACAGGCAACAGTTGGAGGGACATCAAACATAGATTTAATAATTAAAAATATTGGAAAGAAGGGTGCCCAGGATATATTTGTAACTCTTGATGATTCAACAGATGATGTTGTGAAAATATTAAATCTGAAAACACAATATCTTGATGAATTAAACATAGATTCAACAAACACATTCCATTTTGAAGCAACGGTTTCAAAGGATGCAACCAAGAAAAACTATACACTCCCAATAACAATCACATTCAAGGACTCAGATGGGAACTATAGTTTATCAAGAAGCATTGGGTTAGAAATCAAAGATGAACCAAACATGATTATTAACATACTCGCTGTTGGATCTTTAGAAAACAACACATTATCTACTACTTCAGATGAAACATTATCTCTTGAAATATATAACACAGGAAATATAGATGCAGAATCTGTTTATGTTGAAGTACAAACTCCAATTTCTGATAACATAAGCAATTACTTTGTGGGTTCAATTGAAAAAAACAATTACGATAGTGTTGACCTGAAGTTTAAGACACTTAGGCTTGATAAAGGAGAATATCCATTAACAATCATCGTCCACTATAAAGACAGTAGTTTAAAGGAACAAACAGTATCTAAAACAATTAATGTAAATATAATTGAGTCAACTACTGGAAATAGTGGTGTTGGAAAAATAATTACAACCCTCCTAACCATACTTGCAATAATTGTTGGTATTGCTCTATTAATCCTCATAGTTAAATGGTTAATTAGAGTAATATTAAAACCAGCCTATTGTAGTTTGTTTGGAATAATCAAAAAGAAAAAGAAGTAAAAATTACTTCTTTCATCTTTATTTTCGCTTCTAAAAATACAAAACTAAATCAATATGAATTTAAAAAAATATAAATCATTAACAAAGCTTACCTTGAAAAACATTGTAAGAAGAAGACTTAGATCCAGTCTTACGATTCTTTCAGTAATGATTGGAATAGGTGCAGTTATTGCTCTAGTTCTATTAAGCAATGGTTTGTTCAATGCAATTGAGGGACAATTCAATCAAATGGGAACAAACACAGTCATGGTTGTTCCTATTAATTTCGGTGGAGGTGGGATGAGTGGCCCAATGGGTGAATCCCAAAGACTTGGAGAGGACATTAAGCTCACTCTTAATGATGCAAAGAACATAGAAAAGGTTTCTGGAGTCACAGAAGTAATTGCCTTCTCATTTAAAATGACTAAGCTTGAATTTGCACATGAGGAACAATATAAGACAGTCTACATTGTAAAGGAAGCACAGGCAGACACAACCCTGAAAATTATGAATATGACGATCCGTAGTGGTACAGGACTTACAGGAAAAGAAGGAAGAAAAGTAATAATTGGAGCACTGGTTGCTGATGATCTTTTCAAAAAGCAAATAAAAGTTGGGAACATAATTAAAGTAGATAACCTTGATTTCAAGGTTGTTGGAATACTGGATTACATAGGAAATGAACAGGATGATGGTTCAATTTACATGACCAGAGAATTTGCAGATGAAGTGTATGGATTAGGGGATCAGGTTGATGAAATATTTATTAAAACAAACCCAAAAGACGATGTGCTTCTAATTAAAGATAAGATTGTTAAAAAACTAGAGAAAACACATGACAAAAATAGTTTTATTGTAATAACCGCAACACAGATTTTAGATATTATTAAAAGTATATTGAATATTCTTAAAATTATTCTAACTGCAATCGCAGGAATATCAATTGTAGTTGGTGCGATTGGTATAATGAACTCAATCTATACTTCTGTTCTTGAAAGAACAAAGGAAATTGGAGTACTTAAAGCAATTGGAGCTCATCCAAAAGATATTAATTACATATTCATTTCTGAATCAATAATTCTTTCTCTAATTGGTGGTGTGCTTGGTATATTGTTTGGAATTGGAATTGCAAAAGGAGTTGAGTTATATGCCATATCTCAAAACTTCACTATGCTAACAATAACAATTACAGGAGGGGTTATTCTTCTAGGGCTTGGGTTAGCACTAGTAACTGGTATTCTTTCTGGTATTCTCCCAGCTAGAAGAGCAGAACACATGAACACCGTTGATGCACTAAGAAACAAGATGTGAACTTATTTTATAACCTTATAAATATTTATTTTTCTTAGTTCTCTTAAGCTTTTGCCTTTAGTAACTTTTTTTAAAGAACTCTTTACTTTCTTTCCTGTTGCTTTTGGAACCTTAGAAAAAGCAATTTCTTTTGGAAGTACCCCTGATTTTAATGCACTATTAATGTACATTCTCAGTTGTCTCTTGTATTCTTCCCTATGATATCTATCTGTGCATATGCTATTAAAGTTGGGAGGTAATAAATAAACAAACTTATATTTATTTCTAGCTGCATAGTTTTTTAAAAATTTAATAACTAGGTTTCTCCAGGGCACTCCAAGATCTTTATTTAATTTTGCAATAATTTCTTTAGCTTTTGGACCAGAAAATTCAGGACCCTGGATATGATTCATTATTAATTGAGGAGCTCCTATTTTATTTTTAGATATTACAAACCCAATTGTTCCAATAACTTCTTTTTCTTTTGAATAAACCTTATATTCAATTATATTTTCAACATGCTTTGGAAATTCATAGTCTGTTTTAATAGCATAATCTTTTTGAGTAATGGGAATTAAATTTTTTCTATCTTTCATGAACTCAATTGTTGGTTTTAATCTTTCTAGAATAGAATTAAGAGTTAGATTTGCTGTGGAGCCTAATCTTTTTTTAGCAATTGAACCATAGCCTCCAATTGCAGAAATTAACCACTTTGTAAGTTTAGGATCCCTAGTAATTGCTTTTAATTTAGTGATCTCTGATTCAGTAAACCTGCCAGCGTATGCATCATACACTTCATTTAGTTCAGAATCTCTATTATTTGCCATAGATGCTCCCTATAGAAAGTTAGCTATGCAATTATTTATAAAGATTTCTTATATATATTATATTATATAAACTAGTTTTTCTTTATTCAGAATTTCTTTTTAGAAAGAAAAATCTTGCCTCTATAGCTCAGTGGTAGAGCGTCAGTCTTGTAAACTGAAAGTCGGGGGTTCAAATCCCTCTAGAGGCTTAACACCTTC
>CAZCAP010000007.1:0-17658 GCA_964496765.1 uncultured archaeon
TGTTTCACAAATTATCTGAGTATATATTCTTGATGTTATAAATGGAGCTGATCCTGCTATCCATTGATTAGTGCCAAGTGGTCCAGATGCAGAACATGCTGTTCTAAGATACCATGGTATACCTGAACCAGAAACAATTTCAGTAGTTCCATCATAATATATATAACCATGATCGGCACAAAATAAATCAGCTTCTGGATGCATAGGTTCTCCAAGAGCAGGTCCTTTTATTACTTGTCCATTTAATGTAGGATCATCATATATGATATCAAAGACACCACCACCTGCTGGTGATACAGAACAGTCTCCACTTGCAAGCGTATATACATTTATTGGTGCATCACAATATCCAGAAAATGGAGGATTTGGAGTGTACACAGAAGTATTTATATCTCCACAATAGTTTGTAATAACATAATTCTGAGTCATTATACTACTTGGACTATATCCCACTTTATATCCTACTGCTTTCAACACTGTGGTTGTTGAAATTGGTATTGGAGTACTATATATTGGTGAACCGGGTTGAAGAGGAGTTGAACCATCTATTGTATAACGTATTTCTGCACCTGTTGTACTAGAATTTAAAACTACTGATTGACTTGTATCATATGTCCCACCTACTGGATTTGCAGTAGGAGTAGCAACCTTAAGTGTATAAACTTCTGTCATAATTCCACTTGGATTCAGGCCTACTTTACATGCCTTTGCTTTTAAGGTAGTTGTTGTAGTGATAAGAATAGGAGTTGAATATTGAGATCCAGAACAATCAGGTGTTGAACCATTAGTTCTATAATAAATTTTTGCACCAGAGGTGGTTGTATTTAAAGTTACTGATAAATTATTATATTTTGTTCCCCCAGATGGATTTGCTGTTGGGGTTGCAACTGTTGGAACTGGACTAATTACCCAAGTACTAGATCCAGACGCAAAATTGGATGAATTGAAATCATTAGTTGCAGTAAATGTTAATCTATATGTTCCAGAAGTATTACAATCAAATGGAGTATATGTGTTAAATTGTGGAGAAAGATTAGAGCCTAAATTTATGTCACTAGATCTTACACCACCATTATATCTACAATTAAATGTTGAAGTATATATTACACCTACCTTTAATTCAATATGAACTTTTAATGAATATCTTACTGCAGGTGCATTTGCAAGGGTATTAACATCGACACCAAAGCCACCATTTAATGTAGCATTCCCATTAGAAGGAATAACAGTTATTTGCATAGGGTCACTATAACCTGGCATGAAATTTGCAGTTACATTTATATTTCCAACAACAGGACCATCTGTTCTATTTGCATCCAGAACACCATCACTCCAATCTACAAATTGATAACCAGTATTCGGAACAGCAGTCACAGTACTTCCATACCCTCCTGAAACAACAGTTTGTGGAGTAACCCCACTTATTGAACCATTTGGACCAGCTGTGTAAGTTAGAGTATAATTTGTTACTGTATTAAGTATGAATTCAACACGAATAGTATTGTTACGGTTTACATTATAAAAGGTATAATAAGAATGCGTTAATGTCATACCACCTACACCTATAGGTGAGCCATTAACTTTTATAACCCCTACACGATAACCTGAATTAGGAGTAAATATAAATGTTTGATTTGCACCAGCAGGAACAGATACAGCACCAGATGGGAAAATAGATCCATTAGGACCAGCAGATGCAAAAATAATATAATTTGCCACACTTTTAAATGTAGCAGTAATAGTATGATCTTCTATCACATCAACGAAGGTATAAGAAGAAATTGCACCTCCCTCCAGTCCATCTATTGTAACTGTATCAATTTCATATCCTGGATCTGCAGTAATTGTATAGGTAATGTCATCATGTTCAATAACAGATGTAACACCAGGCGGTGTTAAGGTACCACCAACACCACTATTTGCAGTAATTTTATATGTTTTATCACCTATATGCTTACAGTTTACAGTAATTGTATGATCATCTTGTACATTAATAAATGTATAAGATTCAGTTGGAAAAATACCAACATCATCTATTAAAATACTTTCAATTTCATAACCAGGACCTGGTTTCATCATATAAAGTTGATCATTACCTTGATTAACAGTGGTAATACCACTAGGATCTATTGAACAATCAGGACCAGCATCAGATTTAATTGTAAATGTTAATCCAGGAATACTTTCACAATCAGCATGTATTGTATGATTTGCCTGAACATTAGTAAAAGTATATATTGAAGTAAGAGGAGTATAACTTATTCCATCTATTAATATAGTTTTTATTTGATAACCAGAGTCAGCAGAAATGGTATACATCACACTATCTCCATCATTAACAACTGTCATTCCTGCTGGAGCCACAGAACAATTATCCCCATCTGTTGCAATAATTATATATGTTGAACCTATACTGGTACAACCAGTAAAATCATATAAACAATTTGTACAAGTTATAGTTCCTGTAAGTAATGGATTAGAAGCACTACAATCAGTAGATAATCCTCCAAAATCATCAGTATCACATTGCTCCCATGGTTGATTCACTGTACCATCTCCACAAGATCCTGCTCCTGAACATGCACTAGTATCTATTGAACAACCAGTACAAGAAAGGTTACCCGTACCTAATCCAAGACTCGAACAATCTAAACCAGTGTACAATCCCATATTTAGCCCTTCACATTGTTCAGGGGCTTCAATAATTCCATTAGGACAAACAGGAATAGGATAATTAACATCATCTATCCAACTATTATAATCTATATTTGAGATTTCTGTTGCTTCAGCAGTCTTCTTATTTATATTCTGTAAATAAAAAGTTCCTAAAATTATTCCACCAATTACTAATACACCAAGTATTGCTAAAATTTCTATTGATGTCTGGCCTTTACTTTTATTTTTAAAAAACAAATCTCATCACCCTATATATTTTTCCTATTTTATAATTATTTATAATTATATAAAAGACATTAAGTTTATAAAGGTTATTCTTTAAGAAAGATTTTGTGTTATTCTTCAATTTATTTAATATAACAATACTAAAAATTAAATTGGAGAGATAAATTAAATATCATCTACAGAAAATACACAATCTGGATTTTCTGAACAATCTTCTTCACAGAAAACAGATTCAGCTACACAGAAATCAAATTCAGTATCCACACAGGAATTACATTCCGTAACTAAATTACAATAACCATCACCACAATACCCCATTCCCGTGCACAAATAGGATTCATCACAATCTAGATTACAAGTAAAGCATTCTCCTAGCTTTGCATCATAAGTTCCATTACCACACAATCCAGGTTCACAAACACCACAATCTTCAGGACAAACATTTAATCCATCCTGGTCATCCAGGTCATCTTGACAAACCTCTGTTCCATTACAAACATTATCTCCACAGCAGGGAGTTGGGGAACCAGGAACACAACCCACTCCTCCACCATAGTCAGTATCATCAACTGCATCTAGGTTTAAATCATTACCAAGTTCATTTGTATTGCTTATAATTTCAGTAGCTTGACCAGTTCTTTTATTTCAACTAGATAAAGAAAAAACTCCAAAGATGATTGCACCAATAACTAAAAAACCAATAAGAAGTAAAATCTCAATTGAAATCTATGCTTTTTGTTTATTTCTAAAAAACAAATTTAATCACCAATTTTATTATTCATTAATAAATATTATATACTTTATTAACTATAATAAAATACATTAAGTTTATAAATGTAATTTTAATAATCAAACAAACCTTTTTGGGATATAAATTCTATTGATCTTGCTGGTTTGTTTAATTTCTTCTGTATACTCTTTGCAAGCTCTTCCTTAAATCCATGCATTGTGTAAACTTCTTTTGGATTTACGTCTTCAACGAATTTTAAAAGATTAGGATAATCACAGTGATCTGAAAGATGGTAAACCTTGCTTGAACGATTGTAGTTCCAACCTGTTGCTACGTAAGAACTTACCTCTTTGTTTAGTTGATGGGAAAGAGAATTAATTAGATCCTTTGAAATTAGATTAAGAGGAAGAATAAGAATATTATTTTCTGAAAGATTGTGGTCTAGGAGTTCATATTGTCCAAGAAATATAGCATTCTTTTCATAAACCTTTGAATAGTTATAGGTGTCCTTATCAACAACTGGTTTTTCATTTAAATATTTATTCACTAAATTAATTAATTCTTGATTTTTACCAAGAGTATACCCACCAATTAATACAAACTTATTATTATCTATATCTTTTTTAATGGATTTAGAAAAATCATTATAAATATCATCTCTATTCCCAAAAGAGAACCCAGGTTTCCCAAAAGTAGATTCCATAATAAGTATATCTGCATTTATTGGTTCTGCTGCTTTTAAAAATAAAGAATCCACATTATTAAAATCTCCTGTATAGAGAATGGTCTTCCCTGTTTCATCATCCTCAATGAAAAACATTGTGCTTCCTAGTATGTGTCCAGCATTAAGAGGAGTAATTCTAATGGTATCATTTATTTTTATTTTTTTATTATAATTAACTTCAGTAAAATTATTTATATTTTTTTGTTTAATTTTATTTTGAACATCTCTAATTAGAGAAATAGTTTCTTTGCTTGCAAATGTGTTTTGAGTAGTGGATGCAAGATGATCAGAATGGGAATGAGTTATAAATGAATCAATCTCATCATCATGGGATTTAGATTGATCAATATGTATTTTTTTGTTTTTATCAGCTATTGATAAAAAGTTATTATAATGAATTTGCATAAATAATTTACATCTCCTCCTAAATGTAGTTACTGGAATAGTTTATAAACATTTATTCTCCTAAGTATATAAGACCGATAAACAATCTATGGGGATATAGGGTAGTCCGGTCTAGCCTAACAGGCTCCAGACTGATACTTTCTTGAAAAAGAAGGGTTCTGGAACGCAGGATGGTTTTTAAAAAAAACCAAATGATTGAAAAATACAAGTTTGTCTGAAAAAGAAATTTTTCGGAAGAACAGAAAGGGAGAAACTTGTTGACCCGGGTTCAAATCCCGGTGTCCCCATATTTCTAATTAATTTTATCTTAGGCCTTTATCTTTTAGGAAACAATTTCTACAATTTTCTGGAATAGTTACTGGATATTCTCCTGATACACAAGCTGTGCAAAGATCTCTCCTAATTGCTTTTTTTAAATCTTCAACATCAGAATAAACAACTTCATTTGCATTCATGTAATCTCTTATCTCTGGAATTTTTTTATTATGTGCTATGAGTTCTAGATCCGTTGACATATCAATTCCATAAAAACAAGGATACTTAATTGGTGGACAGGATGAAACAAAAACAATATTTTTTGCACCAGCATCTCTTAATAACTTAATTATTCTTTTTGAGGTTGTTCCACGAACAATACTATCATCCACGAGAAGTATATTCTTATCCTTAACAATTGAGATGATTGGATTAAGCTTGATGTGAACTCCTGAAATTCTATTTTCCTGAGAAGGCATAATAAATGTTCTTCCAATATATCTATTTTTAATTAAACCCTCTCTATGTTTAATTTTAAGAACCTCTGATAGCTTAAATGCACAACTTCTTGATGTATCAGGAACAGGAACAACAACATCTATTTTGTATTTTTCAATAAGCTTTTCTCTCTTAATTCTCTCCCCCAACAGAACACCTAGAGCAAGACGTGCCTTGTACACAGATCTTTCTTCAATCATTGATTCTGGTCTTGCAAAATACACCCATTCAAACATACAATGTGCTTTTTGTTTTACATTAAATACTTTTGTTTGAATATTCATATTATCCTTGGAAATAAAAATTACTTCTCCGGGAGCAGAATCTCTTATAAATTGGAAATCAAGTGTTTGAATAACAACTGATTCTGAAGAAAGAATATATCCTTCATTGTATTTACCAATTACAAGTGGTCTTATTCCATGGGAGTCTCTTATGGAGAATAGGCCTTTATTTGGAATCACACCAACAATAGAATAAGCTCCTTCGAGTGTATCTAATATTTTTTTGGATGCTAAAAAAACATCTTTTGTTTTTTTGTATTCTTGAGTAAACACATGTAAGATAAGTTCACAATCAGAGGTAGTGTTGAAAACAATTCCATTATCTTCAAGTTCTTTCTTTAAATTAAAATAATTAGTTATATTACCATTAAACCCAAGAGCTATTTTTGTTTCATCATCAACCAATGGTTGAACATTGGTTAATCCTGTTGAACCAATGGTTGCATATCTTGTGTGCCCAATTCCTATTTTACCTTTAAGTCCAAGAAGATCTTCTTCACTAAAAGAATTAAGAACTAGATTATTATCTTTTTTAAAATAAACCTCATCACCATCAATGGTTGAGATTCCACAGGCATCCTGTCCTCTATGTTGAAGAGTTACAAGACTAAAATAAAGTTTAGATGCGACTGGATTTGTATTATCAATAATTCCAACAATTCCACACATAAATAATATAATGTATAGATTGGATTTAAATAGGTTTTGAGATCACAAAAGCGTCCAAGAAATATAACAATAAATCAGTTTAAAAGTTAATTAACTTCTTTTGCTCTTTACTCCATTTCTGATTTGACGTCTTTTTTATATATTCAACATACTTATCTATAAACTTTAGTCTTTGCTCAAAGTTTTTTTCTTTTTCTTTATCTAATTGCTTTAGATTGACTACAGGAAACTTATTTGTCATAATAAATACCTTTCTAGTTTATTTTTAACTTCTAATAAATTAATAAATTCAGATAATTTATTTTGATCTAATCTATCCTCAAATAATTTGTATAAATATCTTGCATCTTCTATATCTTTCTCGCTTCCAAGATATAACTTATATGCAATTTGCAATTCAAATGAAGAAATGAATAATTTATTTTTATTTAAATTAACTTCAATTGAATTTGCTAACACCCAATTTTCTATATCTGTTGCAGGAGTTTTTATCTCCATATTTGGAATAAAAGTATCTATTTTTGCAAATCTTAGTCTGTCTTTTGATTTAAAATAATCATCATAGGCCATTTTTGGGTCATCTACCAATATACATTCAAATTTGGTGTGCAATTCGGTCCAAAATTCACTAAATTTTGAATAATCCATATTTTCTATAATTAAATCAACATCTTCAGATCCTCTTGATCTTCCAAAAAGAATAGCAACATATCCAGAAACAATTACATATTTAATAGCTAATTTATTTAATATATTTACAAAATCCAGTGTGAATAAATCTAAATCATTTAATTCTTTTTCTAGAATTATTTTGTTATTCATATACTCTATTTCCATATATTATATAACAAAGCAAAAGAATATATCCCTTTCGGGAGGGTAGCTGTCCAAGCAAATAAAGTAATTTAAAAATAGGTGTCCAATAAATATAACAATAAACACACAATAGAATATAAATAAAATAAAAAAAGAAAAAGGAAAGAATTAGAATGAAACTTTTACATTCTTCTTCTCTGCTTCAGCGGTTTCTAAGAAATTCTTTTCTGGGAACTTAAACATTTTTGCAAATACACTTGTTGGAAACATCTGTGTCTTGTTATTGTACATTAATACTGAATCATTGTAGTATTGTCTTGAATATGCAATCTTGTTTTCTATTCCAGATAATTCTTCCTGTAGTGTTAAAAAATTCTGACTTGCTTTTAAGTCTGGATAATTCTCAACAACAACATTTAATATTCCAGAAACTGCTTTTGCCATCTTATCATCAGCCTTCATTTTAAGATCTCTATCCTTTGCATTCATAGCTTGATTTCTAAGCTGTGTAATTTCAGTTAGAGTATCTCTTTCATGCTTCATATAACCTTTAACTGTTTCAATTAGGTTTGGAACAAGGTCATATCTTTTTTTAAGCTGAACATCAATCTGGCTCCATGCGTTTTCAACATTGTTTCTTGTTCTAATTAAACCATTATAGATTCCAAGAATAATTAGGAATAGCACAGCAATTATTATTAAAACTATTAGCCATATAAACATAACTTATCTTCCCTCCTTTTCATTAAAATAATTTATTCTAATATATATAGGTAGGAAATATTAATAAAGTCTGTGTTTTTATATAAAAAAAACTAGATAAAATAGGAATATATATTCCATATTTTATTTTATCAAATAATACTATTTTCAAGGTAAATAACAATCCTCTGGACAATTTAGTGGATTCTCTCCTTGGGTTAATTCACAAATCCCGTTCCCACACCAGGGTGCAAGCTCAGCCGATATCTTACTTATTGCTTGATGACTTTGAAGATAGGTCATTTCTGTTTCATGTTTGATTGCAGGGGATGCATAGATAATGCTAAATAACACGCCCATTCCTAGAATTGTTATTATTAGAATAGTAAGAAGCTTTTTACTATTTAATTTACTATTCAATTTACTTAGATACTTTGTTTGTCTCATATTTGATTTCTCCTTTGTTGTTTGATTAGTCGATAGTGATAGCTGTAATCTAAAGATACACAACTATCTTGAAATTCTTTACATTTTATTTTTTAAAAAGTGATTTTCAATTAAACATTTTTTGTAAAGATAATTAAAAAATGAATTGTTTAAAAAAACCCCTTCTTTAAAAAAACAAACGGATAAAGATTGTAAACCAATTTAAATATAAAAAGAATTGATTTGTAATCCAAATTTAAAAGAAGAAAATATTCGAAATAAAAAAAATTAGTTTACTATATGAAATTAAGATAAAAAGAAAAATAAAAGAAGAAGCTTATTTCTTCTTTAACTTCTTTTCGGTTTTATCTATTAATAATGTTGTCTTAACAACTGAGTCTGGATTTAAACTCATTGATTCTATTCCCTCATTAACAAGGAACTCAGCAAACTCTGGATAATCAGATGGTGCTTGACCGCATAATCCAATATATTTTTTCTTTTTCTTTGCAATCTTAATTACCTGAGAAATTAAAATCTTTACTGCTTCGTTTCTTTCATCATATATGCTTGTTAGAAGCTCAGAGTTTCTATCTAAACCAAGTGTTAATTGAGTTAAATCATTTGAACCTATTGAAAAACCATCAAAGATATCAAGGAATTTATCTGCAAGGATTACGTTTGATGGAATTTCACACATCCCAATAATCTTTAAACCATTTTCTCCCTGTTTTAATCCATTCTTCTTTAATTCATCAATAACTTTTTTTGCTTCATCAATGGTTCTACAAAAAGGAACCATTATTTGTATGTTTGTTAATCCAAACTCTTCTCTTGCTTTCTTAATTGCTTTACATTCAAGAGCAAATCCTTCTCTATAGTTTCCTTGATAGTAACGAGAAGCACCTCTCCAACCAATCATTGGGTTTGATTCTATTGGTTCGTAGGCCTTTCCACCAATTAGGTTTGCGTATTCATCAGTTTTAAAATCAGATAAACGAAGAATAACTTTCTTTGGATAGAAAGCAGAACCAATTCTTGCAATTCCATAGGCAAGCTTATCAATAAAATATTGAACTTTATTTGAATACCCAATTGTTAGCTTATCAATCTTACTTTTAACTAATTTATCTGTAATCTTATTATAATTAATTAAAGCAAGTGGATGGATCTGTATCCAAGAATTAATAATAAACTCCTCACGAGCAAGACCAACACCATCATTTGGTAAAAATGATAATTCAAATGCATCTTCTGGATTACCCACATTCATTAGTATCTTTGTTTTTGTATCTGGAAGCTTATTAACTGCAACAGAATGTATATCAAATTTCAATAGACCTTTATAAACAAAGCCCTGGTCTCCTGATGAACAATCAACAGTTACTAATTCTCCTTGTTTAATTTTTTCTGTTCCATTTCCTGTTCCAACAATGCAGGGAATACCTAACTCTCTTGCAATGATTGCTGCATGACAGGTTCTTCCACCCTTGTTTGTTACAATTCCTGATGCGATTTTCATGATTGGTTCCCAATCAGGATCAGTCATTTGGGTTACAAGTATTTCTCCTTTTTTAAATTTGCTGATGTCTTTAACATCTCTAATTACATTTGCTTTACCATTTGAAATCATTTGTCCAATACTTGTTCCAATAACAAATGGTTCTTTATGCTCTGCAAGTATATAGGTAACATAATTATTTCTATTCTTTCTTGATTGAACAGTTTCTGGTCTTGCTTGAACAATAAATAACTTTTTGGTTACTCCATCAAGCGCCCATTCCATGTCCATTGGCTTATAGTGTTTAGCTTTCTTTGAATAATGATCTTCAATAATTATTGCCCACTTTGCTAATTGAAGTATTTGATCATCATTTATGCAAAACTTCTGTCTATCCTTAATATCTACAGAAATATTTTTAGTTGGGTTTTTTGCAGTCTTATCATAAATCATTTTTATTGATTTTTCTCCGATCTTCTTTGAGATGATTGCTTTGTATCCTTTATTCAATGTTTCTTTGAAAACATAAAACTCATCAGGAGTAACTGCTCCCTGTACTACGTTTTCTCCTAATCCATAGGCAGCATTAATAACAATAACTCCAGAAAAACCTGTTTCTGTATCCAATGAAAACATAACCCCTGAAGAACCAACATCACTTCTTACCATTTTCTGCACACCAATTGATAATGCAATTTTGAAATGATCAAACTTCTTATCAACCCTATAGGATATTGCTCTGTTTGTGAAAAGTGAAGCAAAGCATTTCTTACAGGCTTCCAGTAGTGCTTTTTCTCCTCTAATATGTAAATAGGTTTCCTGTTGTCCAGCAAAGGATGCATCAGGAAGATCTTCTGCTGTTGCTGAACTTCTTACAGCAACATCAACTTCTTTAACTCCTTCCATTTCAGAAAGTTTATGATAATGTTTATATATTTGATTTTCTAAATCTTTAGGAAAAGAAGCATTAACTATTAGATTTCTAATTGCTGCTCCCTTTTCTGCAAGGGATTTCATATTGGTTGTATCTAGATCACTTAATATTCTTCTAATTTCTTTTTTAATACCTGATTTTTCAAGTAGGTATCTATAGGCGGTTGCAGTAATCGAAAATCCATTTGGAATAGGAACTCCTTTCTTTGATAAAGTAGAATACATTTCTCCAAGAGATGCATTTTTCCCTCCAACGAGTGGAACATCTTTAATAGTTGTTTCCTTAAACCATAAAATTAATTTTTTCTTTCTTTGTTTATCAACCATAACTTAACAACTCCCTAAATATTTATATAAATATAATTACAATAATAGAAATACATACACTTTTTATAATTAGCGGGCTCCACCGCCGCCACCGCCGCCGCCACCACCAAATCCTCCTCCTCCTCCACCAGAAGAAAATCCTGAGCTTCCTCCTGCTGATGGACGTGATGATGGAATTGAAGAGATTACTGCTGAGGTCATTGCAAATGTTGAAAAGGAACTAAATTTAGAATGAGCGGTTACTTCTTTTGGTAATATTTGACCAATAACCTTGGATGCTTCCTTAGCAACCCCAAAAGCAGTTGCATAAACCATATATTGTTCCCAAATAATTACAGATGCTGGTGGATGTTGCTTCATTAACGAAAAGTCAGTTATATAATTTTTAAATCCTTCCCATTTTAAGTGTTTAATTATTCCTTCCTTTGTAAATCTACCAAACAAAATGTTTTGTTTATTAATTTTAATTGAATATACTAATAATCCAATAAACAATATAAAGAAAGATAAAAGAAAGAACATAAAAGCAATCACTAGAGATATTGAAATAATAGTGCCTGTAATTACTGCACCTTTCTTTTCAAAAAGTCCACTTGTTTTTGTGAACCATTTTTCATAGGATGAATTTGTTTTTTTATATAAATCCATGTAGGTTGTATCATAGGTTAATTTTGATTTAAGTTGTTTAATCTCAACCACACCATCTGGAAACTTTTTAATTAGTAAATCATTAATTTTAGAAATGTATTCAGGAAGAACACTCTTACTTGCGTTTTTTCTTCTAATTAGAATAACTGATTTACCTTGTTTCTCAATATCATAATACTTTTTCCAAACTAGATATAACAAAGCTGAAGAAAACCAATTCTTTGAAAAATTACCATTAAGCAAATAGTTTGCTTCTATTGGATTTTCATCTCCAGGAAGATCTCTTTCATATATTCCAAGATATCCAACCTCTTCTTTCTTGTATTCTTTTCCAAATAAGAACCAAATAAAGAATAAAACTACAAAAACAATAAAAAGAAATATTATGTTTTTTATTATATATGATATAATTGCTTTTGTTTTATTTACTGGGGTTTGGGCCATGTAATCATCATAGCCAGCTTGCCAATTCTGCTCAAGTTGTTTAACACTTTCTATTGTTGCACTTCTATCTCCCCAAGCAAGTTCATCTTCTAGAAACCAGGACTTTGGCATCAATAAATTAATTTCAAGTATCTCATTTGGTATTACTTCCTTGCTTATCAATATTTTATTTTTATCAAAATTAAGTTCATAATCAGTTGAATGAATAAAATAAGTTGTATCATTAGCATCTCCTGGTAAATTAATAATTATATTTACATTTGGATAGGCATCTGTTTGCCCACCATATAGTTTATAATAAAATTGGGTCCCATCAATTAACCCCCAAATCTGATTATCCACATCATAATTAAAATAAGTAATAATAGAAGTATCACAATAATCTCCTCTAAGAATTAATTCTTTTTCTCCAGAAATTGTGTCTGTTGGTTTGTAAACAAACTCACAAGTTGAACCAATACAATAACCACTTGGATTAATAATTTCTAGGTTGTTTGGTTTTTGAATATACAATTCTTTATAGCACCCACTAAGTTCATAGTTCCATTTCTCAGAAATATTAACTATTCCATTAGGATTAAGAGTATAATTAATATCTATGTCAGAAACAGAGAAAGAACGAGCAGAAATTGTAGGTATTAACATTATGATTATTAGGAATAATAATAAAAGTTTATTTTTATAAATCATATATTCACCAAATTTTTTTAGATTTCCCAAAAGTAATTAATTTCTTTGCAAAATATTTGTTTCCTTTCTTATTCAAATGAATTCCATCTTCTTTCACTAATAGTTTAGTATAATGTGGTTGATTTTTAAAATCATTAAACAAATCTAAGAAAAGAACCTTATCTTTTTTACAAATTAATTTCATTAGTTCATTATATATTTTTAAGTTCCTATTATAACAAAATTCATTCTCATCCCAAATGGTGGGTGTTGTTTTTGATTCATCACAGGGAATAAATCCAGTAACTATTATTTCTTTTGTATATTTTTTTGATAGTTTAATAATTTCTTTAAAATTAGCAATAAACTTCTTTTCAGAGGTATTTATTTTATTTTTCATAATGTTGGTGTCATTACTACCTATATGTAAAACAATTATATTTGGTGCTCTTGCTTTTGCTTCAACACCTATTCTTTTTAATAATCCACAGGTTGTTTCTCCAGATATCCCTTGATTATAAACAAGATTATTTTCATTTAATTTAGATACATATTTTAATAAAATTAGAACCCAATTATCATACAACTCATAATATTCATTAGAAACTAAACTATCTCCAAAAACACAAATTCTTTTTTCTCTAATCATATTAAATGAACTCCTTCATTCTAGTGTATCTTCCTTTATCTTTTGCTTTTGGATCTAGTTTCTTATATTGAATAGCTTTCTGTGGACAGAAATTATAGCACCGAGTACATGAAACGCAATTATTTGAAAACTTAACTTCTCTTTTCATTTTTTTAACAACTATGTTCTTTGTTGGACAAATCTCTTGACAGGTACCACAGAGAATACACTTATCCTTATCAACCACCCATTGTGGTTTCCTAAGTTGCTTACTAAACCCCCAATGAATTAAAGAATGAATCATTCTTAAAAATAGGTTTCTATTAATTATCTTCCTTTGCCCAGAAAGAATTAAATCAAAATCAAGTTTTACTTTTTCATCCACTAGCTTTATTTTGTTTTCAATAACATCTGGTTTATCAACATCCTTATTAAACATATAACTTGCATTGCTTGGCATAGAATATGCAAATGTTCCAATCACATCATAATTCTTTTTTTCTAGTATTTTTTTAGCAACCGAAAGAGAAGAACCACTCTGTCCAGCACAAACCCCAATAACTATAACCTTCTTATTTTCAACACTTGGAAGTTGCTTTAGAAAATCAATTACGAAGCTTGGAGGATACCATGCATAAACAGGGAACCCAATAATTAGAAATTCATAATCTTTTTGGCTTGTAACAACAAGAATATCTTCAATCTTTTTCTTCTCAATAGTTATCTGATTTTCTTTAAATAAGTCACACCAGGAATTAATAACATAGGAAGTATTTCCTGTTCCAGAAAAATAATAGGCAACTCCTGATTTTAGATCTTTAATATCCTTTGAAACCATACCTTATAATATATTAGATAAGATTTATATTGATTTTGCTTGGACAGCCACCCCTCCAAAAAGAATATATATTCATTGTGATATATTTTTATGAAGAGGAAAAGATTATGGTACCTAGAATGAAAGCATTTACTAAATCATATACTAGAAAGAAAGTTAACAAAAAACTTGATTTAATGAATTATTCAAATCTTGGTTTTTATAATCACCAAAAAGTACATATTAATTCAGTATACTTTAGAAATAAGAAAGAATTACTTCCCATGTCAAAATGGAAGTTTATTAAAAAAGTTTCTCGTGCAACCTTCTTTGAACTCCCAAATAAGAAAATAATAATTGTAAATCCTGAATTGGTATCTCCTGCATATGGAACCATGACTGCTAGAGATAAAACTAATCAAAGAAGACAAGTTCTTCTAATACATGAGCTTCTTAAAAGAAAAGTGGACATGGAAATACCAGTTGGATACTTTAAAACAAAAGAAGGTCAATCATACTATGTTATTTATGCAAAAAAAGGAACACCCCTACCAGATAAACTTGAAAAATCAACTTTACAAGAAAAGAATAGAATTGCAAAACAACTTGCACAAAAGCTTGCAGAAATACACAACAAAGGTGTAGCCCATGGACACCCATGGTTAAAAAATTGGATAATTAATGACGATGGGGTTCATCTTATTGATACAAAAATGGTTTTATTTAAAGATGATTTCCCACACACATCAAAAAGCACATCAAGAAAAATTGAATGGAATGAAATTACAAAAACAGATCTGAATGCTCTTCTTTCTGAATATAAATATAATCCAGAACAATTTGAAATTATTAAAAAAGAATATAAAAAGCACATTAAATAGGAAAATACTAATGGATTCAACTAAAGATAAAAACACAACCCTGATTTATTTCAGGCATAATAAGTTTCGTGATGGGCAAAAGGAAATAATCACAGACATTCTAACAGCTATAACCGAGAAAAAAAACATTCTTCTTCATGCACCAACAGGAAGTGGGAAAACTGATGCTGCTCTTTCAGCAGCAATTACTTTTGCAAAAGAAAACAATAAAAAGATTCTTTTTCTAACCCCAAAAACATCACAACACAAAATAGCTTTAGAGGTTATTGCTGACATTAATAAAAAGTATTCTTTAAACCTAAGAGCCATTGATTTTGTTGGAAAAAGAAATTTATGTGTTGATCCTGTTGTTTCCCAAACAGGAAATAATTTTTATGAGGTTTGCAAGTATGCAAGAGAGAAAGGACAATGCCCATTCTTTATTAATGCAAGACCAATTGATAAAACTAAAAAAGAACTATTGATTTATGATTTAGGTCAAACATTTTCTGAAAAACTAGTTATTTCTCATCATTCAATTAAAGATATTTCTGAAAACTTTAAAATTGGAGCAGGTAAACCATTCCCTCTTTGTCCCTATGAGGTAGCAAAGATTTATGCAAAGAAATGTAATATAATTATTGCAGATTATTATCATGTTTTCTCTAAAAAAATATCTGATTCTCTGCTCGGAGAACTTGGAATTAGTCTTTCTGATTGCATACTAATAATAGATGAAGCTCACAACCTAGAAGAAAGACTTCTCAAGCTCCAATCAAAATCTCTTAACACAATTATATTAAATAAAGCAGCAAAGGAAGCAGGAGATCTTAAGAATAATAATTTAAAAACAACATTACTCTCTCTTGCAGATGCAATTGAAGTTATTTCTGAAAAAAAGTTAAAGGACAGGGATGAAGAATTTATTAAATCTCAAGAATTAATTTTACAATATGAAAACAATATGCTTGAGATTATAGATGAGCTTGAAAAAACAGGACTAGAACACATTGAAAAAACAGGAGAAGGAAGATCTGCTCTCATTACTGTTGCACTTTTTTTAAATGATTGGTTAATTGATACTCAAACACACATT
Organism: uncultured archaeon; assembly: GCA_964496765.1. GTDB lineage: Archaea > Iainarchaeota > Iainarchaeia > Iainarchaeales > CSSED10-239 > JBAWVI01. The sequence goes on from CAZCAP010000007.1 coordinate 16,334, forward strand.
AAATTTGCAAAAAGAGAAAATAGAGGTGTTTCAATCAAACATAATGCTCTATCAATAACAGAGGTTACAAAAAATGTATTTGATAGTTGCTATTGCTCAATCCTCATGTCTGCAACCCTTACTCCAACATCCATGTATCAAGAAATATTTGGATTATCAAAGACATTGGTTACAAAGGAATATCCATCTCCATTTCCTGAAAAGAACAGACTAGATGTGCTTGTTCCTGGAGTTACAACTAAGTACACAACCAGAAATGAAAATAATTATAGGATCTATGGGGATTACATAAACAAATGTGTGAACTCAATTCCTGGTAACGTTGTTATTTTCTTTCCATCCTTTGAAGTGCTTCATTATATTTTACCAAACATAAAAATAAATAAACCAAAGATTGTTCAGGAGGAAGGAACAACCTCCAAGGAGTTTGAAGAAATGATAAATCATTTCAAATCAGAATCTAGAAAGTTTGGAAGTGCATTATTTGCTGTAATGGGAGGAAAGGCCTCCGAAGGAATTGATTTGCCAGGAGATTATTTACTTGGTGCAATTATTGTTGGTGTTCCGCTAGGTAAAATGGAATTGTTTACAAAAGCAAGAATTGACTACTATGAAAAAAAGTATAAGAAAGGATGGGCCTATGCCTATATCCAGCCAGCAATTCAAAAAACAATACAAAGTGCAGGAAGAGTAATAAGATCAGAAACCGATAGGGGAGTTGTTATTTTCCTTGATGAGAGATACACATGGCCTAACTATAAGACCTATCTTCCAAAAAGCCTTAAGTTAAAGATTACAAGAACCCCAGAAAAGGATATACAAGAGTTCTTTAAATAAAACAATTTATTTATAAATAATTGTGTATATATATTATATTAAGAGTGAACTACTTTTGTGCTTAAATTATTAAAATTCAAACATAAAAATAAATGAAAAAATAAAATGTGATATTATATGGAACTCCCAAAATCAATTAAAACATACTGTAAAAAATGTAAAAAACATACTGAACATAAACTTAAGGCCTACAAGGCAAGAAAAGCAAGAACCCTATCCAAGGGAACTAGAAAGAATGTTGAAAAACATAAGAAAGGTTATGGAGGAATGGCTAAGCACGTTAAAGGTGTTAAAAAGCAAAACAAAAAGCCAGTCTTCACAGCTGAATGTGCAGTTTGTAAAGCAAAGCACTATTTCGTAATTCCAAAAAGAATGAAGAAAGTAGAAGTGGGTGGAGGAGAATAAAATCTCCCTTTTCCCTAGATATTCCTTTTTTTTAAAAAACAGTTCTATTTTTAAAAGCTTATTTTAAATATCTATAATATATG
>CAZCAP010000007.1:17758-37808 GCA_964496765.1 uncultured archaeon
TTTTTAAAAAACAGTTCTATTTTTAAAAGCTTATTTTAAATATCTATAATATATGATAAAGATAGATAACTATTATAAGTTTGTAGGATCCAGTTTTGGACTTGCATACTTTATTGGGCTAACAATTGCATTAATATATATTCTACTTGGAGCAAGCTATCCAGTTCCTGAAAGCTTTACTGGTTCTCTTCATCTAACTTCTCAGATTTATTTTAAAACAACCTATTTGGAGATGTCAAACACTTCTTTTAATTTAGCAATAATACCTTTTTCCTATCTAATTGAAGCAGTTAACTATGGTTTCACACACATGGTGCTATTGACCTCATCCTTTTTAGGGCAAATCAAATTATTTGTTCAACTACTACCACAACTTCTTTTCTTCTTGAGCTTCATTATATTCTCAACAATTGGATTAAAAGTAGTACTTTATATAATTAAGAATATTGTTAATTATTTATTACAGAAGAAAGATAAATATAGAAAGCTTGAATTAAAAATATTTTCAAAGGATGATATTATTTTTTGTTTTATAGGAATACTGAGTCTGTTGGTTGGAACCCTATTTCAATTAAAGCTAATTAAGATTATGTTTATATTTTTAATTAATTTCAAAGCAATTACGTTTGTATTAATTTTATTATTGTATATTATTTTAATTTTAATTTCTGGATATACTTTGTATAATCTTGGATTTGACGTTTATAATGAATTAAATAAAAAATAAATTAGGAATTAAAAATGGGAATTGATTTTAAAGAAGAAGATGTCATAGTTGGAAGATCACAAAATCAGATTGATAAGTATGGGTCTAAGGGAACAGGATATATTGGTAAGGTTGTTGTTTCTGCTGGTGATGATCCAGTTCTTGGTAAAAAAGTATTAATGGATTTATCAAAATCACATGTTATGATTATTTGCGGAAAAAGGGGTGGGGGAAAATCGTACAGCACATCAGTAATTATTGAAGAATTCTGCAAACAACCCTTCGACATTAAAGAAAGATTATCAGTTATTGTTATTGATACTGTTGGTATATTCTGGACAATGAAGTATGCAAACAAGGGAGAAGATGAAAGTCTTTCAAAATGGGATCTTAAGGCAGAAGGAGTAGATATTAGAAACATGATTCCTTTTGGTAAACAAGATTTCTATAGAGAAAAAAATATTCCATTCGATATCCCTTTTTCAATTAGAACATCACAGATGGATTTAGAAGATTGGCTTGGAATGTTTCGTTTAAGCTGGAAAGATCCAGAAACATCTCTTCTTTCAAGAACAATGGAAGCAATCAGAGAAAAGGTTGGAACACTCTATGATATTGATGATATTATGAAGGTCGCATTAAAAGATGAAGAAACAACAATTGATGTTAAAAATTCACTGGTTAATAGATTAAAGGTTGCTAAGGGCTGGGGACTATTTTCAAAACAAGGAACAACTACTAAAGAGTTTGCAAGACCAGCAACAATTACTGTTATTGATGTTTCAACCTACAAACAAACAATTGGAATGGAAGCAGTTTCTGAACTCATTGTTGGATTGCTTGGAAAAAGATTATACGAAGAAAGAATGCTCTATAGAAAGGAAGAAGAAATGAATCTTCTATCTGGAAAAAAGAAAGAAAGTGAAATGCCTATTATTTGGATGATGATTGATGAGGCACACATGTTCATGCCCCAGGATAGACCAAGTATGGCTCTAGATGTTCTTCTCCAATGGATTAGGGTTGGTAGACAACCAGGACTTTCTTTACTTCTTGCAACCCAGAGACCAAACAAGCTCCATTCAGAAGCAATTTCCCAATGTGATCTATTCCTTTCAATGAGAATGACAGCCCAGGAAGACATTAATGCAGTATCTGCAATCAGACCAAGCTATCTAAACTTACCAATAGACAAATTTTATGCTCAAATGCCAAAATCCCAGGGATATGCTATTCTTCTGGATGATAATTCTGAGAAGATGATGCTAATTAAGATTAGACCAAGATTAACCTGGGATGGAGGAAAGACCGCAAACGTTTTTGTTGATTAAATAATTATTTTGATCTAATTTTATGAAGTATCCTTCTTTCCTGTGCAGATAGAACATGCCAAAAGTGCTTAACACTATAGGCAACTGGTTTTTGTAAAATTATGTTTGCATATAGATTCACTGGTTTCTTATTTACATCTTTTATTCTTCTTGAATAAATAAACGCAATAAATCTAAACACCATTGATATGATTATTACCAATAGGATTGCCTGCATTTCATTACCATATATAGACTTACCTATTGAAATTATTCCAGCACCTAGTAGAGAACCAATAACCATAGCGAATGCTTGAAAGATATAAAAGAAAGACATATGATTAATTAGATCAACCTTAACATTTTGATAAAAATAATTTATAATTGCATAATTAAATCCTGCAAAAACAATTCCTGATAGGAACTGAAGAATAATTAAAACTGGTAGGTATTGCACAAAGAAGTATTCCACAAATAGAGTAAATGGAATAAAGGCAATTGTAGTTTTAATAATCTTAACTGCTCCATACTTATTTGAAATATAACCCCAATAGTATAAACTAAACACAGACCCTAAAACAAATGCAGCAAACCATAAAATATAATTGGAATAACTAAATTGTAATACATTTAATAACAAATATGGAAAATATGATGTAGATATATACAATCCAAAGTAAAAAAGTAAAATGAATATTAAAAAATTTAAAAAGGCTTTATCCTTTAAAACCTCTTTTTTAAACACAGAAAAAATTGGTTTTGCCATTATTTTTGTTTCACTAACGATTTCTTCTCTATCCTCTGTTTTGCTCATCCTATTTAAAAATCTAGATGAAATAAATCTAAATAATCCAGCACATAAAAACAATATCACGAATCCAATTAATTGTGGATCCGATCTAACAACATCAAGAAGAAGTCCAGCAAAAATAATTGGAAGAAGAGAAAACAAATCAAGTATAAGATTCTTTGATGCAATAAACTTACCGATTTTTTCAGGAGGAAAAATCTTTCTAATCCAATCACGATAAATTGGATCCAGAAGAAGTCCAGAACCAATCAGCAGGGTATACACAATAATAATTACCCAAACTACAGTTGTTCCAGTAAATAAAAATTTAACAAGTGCAAGTGGAATCCAAAGGAATGCCTGAAGTGTTATAAAAAAAACAACAGCCTGTCTTTTTGAATTAAACTTACTTAATATTTTATAGGATATTAATACAAGGAAGGAAGTAACAAAGATAGGAACAGTATCTATTAACCCAACCTGTAACGGAGATGCACCAAGAGTAATTATAAATGGAACAAGAAAAGATAAACCAATTGAGTTCATTAAAACATAAAATATTCCATCACTAATTGAATATTTTGTGTCTCTTTTAATCTGTGGATTAGTATTTTGAAAATTTAACATAAATAATTCTATTTCTAATTAGTTTACTATAAATTGATAGTCAGAAATATTTATAAAGAAGATTTAAGATCAAAAATAGTGCCCGAAGGGGGATTCGGACCCCCGTTATCAGAGTGAGAGTCTGATGTGATTACCGAGCTACACTATTCGGGCAACAATTATCTTAAAACCTGTTAAAAATTAGATCTCTCACAATATATATTATAAATGTAAATCTATTTAAACCCATTATTTCTTTCTTCTTGAGGACTTTTTAGGAGGACTTACTTTGCTTTTCTTCTGTTTTGGTTTTGGTTCCTCAATCTCTTCTTCAAATTCAGGTTCATCTTCGTTATCTTCATTCTCAATTGCCTGATCTTCATCCTCCAATGATTCTTCCTCAGGAAGTAAACCATCAAGCTCATTGTCCTCTTCTTCAAAGTTATATTCTTCATCTACTTCTTCATCTAATCTTTTTCTGGAGATTGATTCTTCTTTCCTAATACCAAGAACATTAGTTTCCTCTGCTTTAATATTTCTAAAGTGAAGCACATAGAACACTATAAAGTTTAATAAAATAAAACAAATTATAATTTGATAAAACAAACCTTGGGCATATATTATTAATAGTCTTACAAGAAGAAGGATGCTTGCAAATATCTCAATATATGATAAATATCTTTCTCTGGAGAACAATTGGGTTGTGTTAACAAAAATAAAACCAAGAACAGCAAGTGAGATAAATAAACCTAATAAAAAAGGATTTGTAAAGAAGAAAGAAAGAACAGTAAACAAAAATAGTGCATAGGGTGCAATCTTTCTAAATATATTCTTTTTAATTGTAATTGTGGTCATATATTCTTCCAAACTTCTAATTTGATTAGAGAATATTTAAGAGAAAAAGATTTATAAACCGTACTAGAGATTAATTTAGTTATGGCAATTAACAAGAAAAGAAAAATAGAAGTGAAAAAGAAAACTAATAAATCATCTATTAGCAAAGTTAACAAAGAAACTCATTTTAAGTTACTTAATAGAAACTGTAGAAAAGCATTCAATAAAACAATAGGTGAGCTTGTGGGGAACTATAATCCATTCTTTGGTTCAAAGTATCCTCTGGAAATTAGAAATAAAGCCACAAAACATATGGTTACTTACATGTATGAAAAAACAAAGGTTAAAGCATTACCTGAAACCAGAAAGGAATTCATACAACTTCTTGAAGAAGCAGGAGACTATGCACGTGTTAAGATAATCCAAGATATAAAGAATTAGTTTCTAATCATTAATGCAAAATCACAAACACTATTTTTTGTTTAAAAAAGAAAAAGAAATTAGTTGCTTTTAAATAAAGCAACCATATCCTTTTGTACTTGGAATAAATAGATTATCATATATACAATAAACATAAAGTATATTGATATAATCAATGGTAAAAGTCCTACTAATCCTACTTTAAATAAAATTGTGAGGGCAATTATGAAATAAATAATAGCTCCTGCTCCAGATATATATAACTGAATCAATAGCATTATTCTACCATAGTTCTTGAACTTCCATAACCCACAGGCCATGATACAAGAATATAGCCCACATACTAGGAAAAGACCACCCATAAACACTAATAGTCCCTGTGCACCAGTTACTGATAATGCAGACCCAAAAGTACCTATAAAAGTACTTTTTACAAAAATGAACAAAAATCCAAATACAACAAGAAATATACCTATAACCCAATTATTTATAGAAACAAATCTTGTAATAAATTGACTTAAAGACCAATTTTCAAACATATATAATTTCTCCTTTTTTAATTTATATATTATTAAATTTAATTAAATCTGGAGGCATAATATTTAAAAAGAGTATTTTTTAATTTACTTAATGTATTTTTTATAATTTTTAACAAAAAAAGGAATATCTCTCCAAATGTTTCTTACCATTTGCCTATCATATATTTCATTTACGAATCCACCAAGTTCATCTAAAGCTTCATTATTATCTTTAACAGGTACCTTCTTGTTATAGCAAACCTCATAAAATAGAGGAGACTTATAATTAAATTTTTCCTTAATGTATTGCTGGTGATTAGTGGCCATGGACACAACCAAATTAGAATTAGTTATTTGCTCCTGGTTTAGCTTTTTTCTTCTATGCTTGGAACAATCAATCCCAAGTGTTAAAAGTTCTTCCTTGACCTCATAGAGAATGTTTTGAGGGTTATTACCAGTCACCCCAGCAGATGTAACTTCAATGTTTTTAATCTTATTTAGTTCACAGTATTTTCTAAGACAATACTCTGCAATCATGCTTCTAAAAACATTCCCTGTACAAACAAATAATATTTTAGTTGGTTTCATATATATAATATATAGCATTATATTTATATTATGGAGTAAAATAGAATTAACAAGCCACTAATCAAATCAAGATTCAATTACCCAAAATCTTTTTTTATTGTTTATTGCTTTTAGGATATCAAAAATTATAATGAATAGGAATCCAACCCCGATTGCAACCAACCAAGAAGTTATTCCTAAAGGAATGGTTCCAAAAAGCTTATTTAGAGGAGTATAGATAATTGCAATTGTTGCTAAAATAGATATTAAAGATGCAAAGAAAAGATATTTGTTTGTAACTAAAGATCTTCTGAATACGCCTTTCCTGAATGATCTATAAATAAAAGCACCTAATATTTCAAGTAGGATTAAAGTTAATAGAGCTGTTGTGGTTGCATGAATTGCATCAAATCCAAGAACATTAAAAGTAACATAATAGACTATTAATGTAAATCCTGCAATTATTATACTTGAAAATAAAAGTAAAAATATTAGATTCTTGGTTAATATATTTCTTTTTTTTGGTCTCTCATCCATAATATCATTTGAGGAAGGATTAAAACCAAGAGCAATGGCTGGTAGATTATCAGTAACTATATTCATAAACAATATTTGTAAAGGTAGAAGAATTGGTATTGGCCATCCTAGGCTTGTGGCTAAAATCACACCAAAAATAATTATAAATAATTCTGCAAAATTACAGGACAATTGATAGGTCATAAACTTTCTTAGGTTTGCAAAGATAGTTCTTCCTTCTTTAACAGCAGTAACTATGGTTGCGAAATTATCATCCTTTAATGTTAGATCTGCAACAGATCTTGAAACATCAGTACCAGTTTTGCCCATTGCAACCCCAACATGTGCTTCCTTTAATGCAGGAGCATCATTTACCCCGTCTCCTGTCATAGTAACAACTTCACCATGGGCTTTGAGTGCTTTAACTATCCTTAGCTTATGCTCTGGTCTTACTCTTGCAAAAACAACAACATTTTGTATGATTTTGAATAGTTCATCATCGGTTAATGCATCCATTTCATTACCATCAATCACCTCACCATCTAATATTCCAATTTCTTTTGCAATGGCTGTTGCTGTTTCCTTGTTATCTCCAGTAATCATCTTTATTTTTATTCCTGCTTTTTTACAAAACAAGATTGTTTCTTTAACTTCTTCTCTTGGAGGGTCTTCCATTCCCACAAATCCAATAAATATTAAATCAGATTCTAGATTTTTACTATCTATTTGATATGCAAAGCCTAGTGTTCTTAGTGCTTTTTTTGTCATGTTCCTATTGTTTTCTAGGATTTCATCTTTATCTTTCTTAGTTAACTTTGAAACCCTACCATTTCTATGAATAGATGTACAATGATTTAATAGAACCTCAACAGCACCCTTAACATAAACTGTTTTTGTGTTTTTTTCTAAAACAAGAACATTCATCATTTTTCTTTCTGAACTAAACGGAATTTCATTCTCTCTAATAACTTCGAAATCATCTTTGAATATTTCAACCTTTGAAGCAAGGATTAGAAGTGCTGCTTCTGTTGGTGTTCCGGATATTTTATAACTTAAATCATCTTCAACTTTTCTAATTATTGCATCATTACAAAGAACTGATGATTTTAAGATCAAAGATAATTCTTTATTTTTATTTAAATCTATTTTTTTATTGTTAAGCAGGATTTCTCCTTTACTTTCAAAACCAATTCCAGTAACATCATATAAATTATTATTTGCAAAAACAGTTTTTACGGTCATCTCTCCCTTTGTTATGGTTCCAGTTTTATCTGAACAGATAACAGTTGTTTCTCCAAGTGTTTCAATAATTGACATTCTGCTTACAATTGCATTTTTTTTTGCCATTCTATAAGCTCCAGAAGATAGGGTAGTAATTAGAACCACTGGTAGGCCTTCAGGAAATGCAGAAACTGAAATTGCAATAACTAAAATAATAACATCCACAATAATTGCTTTTGTAATGAAAGGGGTTTTTAATAAAACTAGTACACCAGTTAATACTGCAAGAGACAGAGCAATAAAAGCCATTGTCTTTGTAATCTTATTTATTTTATCCTGAAGAGGGAGTTCCTTTTCTGCAGATGAAATCATACCTGCAATCTCACCAAACTTTGTGTTCATTCCTGTGTGTGTAACCTTCACAATACATTTACCACTAACTATGAATGAACCCATATAAACTTTATTTTCATCAACATAGTTTTCTTTATCTTTAGAAACTAGTTTTTTAATTTCTTTTGATTCACCAGTTAGAATAGCTTCATTAACTAATAAATTGTTTTCTGATAAAATAACTGCATCAGCAGGAATTCTTTCACCTGTTCTTAATATTAGAATATCTCCAGGAACAATTTCTGAGGATAGTATTTCTTTTTCTTTTGAATCCCTAATAACTAAGGTATTTGGTACTATCATTCTCTTAAGTGCAGACACTGCTTTTTCTGCTTTATATTCTTGAATAAATCCAGCACCCACAACAAGTACAATTACTCCAATAATTGTATAGGCAGTTACTGATTTTCCAACTATAAATGAGAGAATGGTTGCACAAAGTAATAGATAAACAATGAAATTATTTTTAACTTGTCTTAGAAGAATAGTTAACAGAGATACTTTATTAACATCAACAATTTCATTTAAACCAAATGTAGTTAAATTTTGTTTTGCTTCCTGTGCAGTAAGTCCATTATATAGCATAAATATCAAATATATTTTAAGTATATAATCTTATATATATGGCTTTATAAATATATAGATTACTAATAAAATAAATCAACTCCATCTCCATATATTTATATTATTATCACATCATATTCTATTATCCGCATCCAAACAAAGCTTGCTGGGTAATATTTTAAATTAAGTGATAAAAATGGGATTTACTAATTTTTTTAAAAAAATAATACGGAAAGAACCAACTGTTGAATATAAGCCAACTATCAAAGAATTAACTTTCAATGAAATTAAGGATTTAATTAAAAATAAGGAGACAGAAATTAATACTAGGGAAAAGGAAGTTTTTGTTTTAATTAAAAATAGAGCAAGCTCATTTGTTAGAGATATAAATCACAAAGTTAGAAATTTAGAAAGCACAGATGTCGAATCAAAGGACACCAATGAGAGAATAAAATCAATTGTAAAAACAAATTTAAATAAGTATATAGAGCACGTGAAAAAACTTATAGAAGAAATAGATAACCTGAATGAAGATAATTTTGAACATTTTATTAAATGGGTAAATAATCTCTTCATTGATTTTGAAAAAAAGTCCTATGTTAATTATCACAGAGCTGTTTTCTTGATAGGGCAAGATTTAATTGACATCAGAAAGAACATAGCTGACTTTTCTAAATCTTTAATAAGCATATTAGATAAAAACAAAGAAATAATAGGATCTTCTCGTCAGATTCATGCAATTCAACAAAAAATAAAACAAGTCTTTGAAGCCAATGAAGTTATTAAAGGATTTGATGAAAGAATTAATTTATTAAATGACAAAACAAAAGATCTAGAAAAAATTAATCAAACTCTGGATAATAAAATTAAAGAAATTAAAGAAAATAAAAGTCATAAAGAAAATATAAGACATAAAGAAAAAATAAAGGAAACAGAAAAAAATTTAAAAGAAGAAATACATGAATTTAAAGGATTAATTGACTTTAAAGAATTAGGTAATATATTTCATAGTGAAGAGAAAAAAACAAAAATAATAAGAGCCTATAAAGAAAGGTTTGAAGAAACCTATTTAGAAGATAATGGAGCAAGCATTCTTCTCCTTCTTGATGAAGCAAAACTAAACACTAGTGGAATCTCACTTAAAATAAAGCAAATCAACACTAAAAGAGAAGAACTAATTGTGCAGGAGTCAACCATTAAAAAAGACGAAACAGAAGATTTGTTAATTGAAATTAATAAAATCAAACTAGAAATTGAAAAACTAAAAACCGAAAAAGACGATGATTTAAAGAAAAGTGAAAAAATTAAACAACAAAGAGAAAAGATAATAAGTTCAATAAAACAAGAGTTAGCAAAAATGAACAAATAGTTTATCAATTACCTATTGATTTTATGTACATCAACACCAAATAGTTTAAGTTTAAAATATTTTTGTAATTCAATTCCGGTTTTGTTAATTTTAAGATTTATTTGCCAATTTTCTATGCCTTTTTTTGCAGCCTGCTTTGCCGCTGTTCTTACAACATTATTTGTATTATCTGATTTTGGAGGAGTAAATGCAGGTGCATCATAAATGAATGCTAAAAGAACAATTGCTCTGTGATTCTTAATATCTGTAGATAGATCATTAAAATGTTTAATTAGTCTATCAAAAGAATTAAATTTGGTTTTTGGCTTTTGTAAAATAAAATCAGATTTTGAGTTTTCAAAAGGGAAAGAAATGAGAGGCATCTTAACTTCAAGATAGGTGTTATCAATTAGGAAATCAATTCTAGAGTTACCTAACCTTTTTTCTCTGGATATATTTTTTCCTGTTATCATTTTAGGCAAACAATTATTTTTTATAAAAAATTCAACATAGACATTTATTTTTGTTTGATTTATTCCTATCCAAGTCTTATTTTTTCTACTAATTGAATCAAGAGAAATAGCTTCAACCGTGTATCTTGTTTTTCTATTAAGATTATCACTTTCAGAAAGAAGACAAGGAACATCAGAAAAATGAATTTCACCAATTCTACCAGTAACTGGACAGTGACATTTGAAAACCCCATTGCTTATTTGAACATTCATTATAAATCTATTTGGTCTAGATTTTATAACACCTTCAATAAGGGGTTTTTGAAATTTATATATTAAACTCATAGTAAACAAACCTAAAAGAAAATAAAAAGTAGTTAGAAAACTACTTTTTAAAAACCTTTATTAGTGGTACAATTACAAATAGAATGAATAATATTAGATAATAATACCAATCTAAAGACAGAATTACTGGCCATAATTTTGCTAGCATAAGAGCAAAGAAAAGAACTGATAATTTCACCAAAGATATGTCATACCAATGCATAGTTTTTATTTTGTCATCAAAAGATTTAAAACACATATAAAATCACCTCAATAAATTAGAATAATCATTTAATTTATAAATCTTTGTTTCAAGCAATTTTAGCAAATTTTTTGCAATATTTAAATTTTATTCATTTAAACCATCATCTTTTTAATTATTTCTTTTATATTATATAGGATAGTGTTTAAAGCCACTTACAGCAAACTGCTGACCAGAATTAGAGATGCCTCGAACCAGATTTGGACTGGCGGTCTCCAGATTATGAGTCTGACTTTGACAAGCGTAAGCTGTGTGTAGTGTATAGTCTGTAGAACCACTGAACAAAGCAACCTTCAACAATTGCCTAACCATTTTAGATATATTAATATGCTTAGCTTTCAAATAATCATACGTATGTTTATCTAAATTTATTTCAATTCTCTTTAATTCTTGCTCAGATTCAATCTTTTTTTCGGTCAACTCGTTTCTCCTCCTTAGGGGTTATATTTAGTAATGCTATTAATAATATGTCTGTTGGGGTAAACATCTGCAATCCTTTTGGAGTTTCTTTTTGCATAATGTCGGAAGCAAAAATAGCAGATAGCTCAGGAAAATGAATGACATCAATATTAGCGATATCCATTATGTCTTTATTATTAATTGACCTCAATATCCAACTTAACAATGCTTCATTATAACTGTTTAATTTTAGATTAAGAGAACATTCTTCGCAGATTTTTTTAATTGCAGATTTTAAATTTCTTTTTTTAATTGCATTAAATTTAAGATTATTAAACTTCTCTCTTGCAGATTCTAATTGTTCTCCAAAAAAAGCCCTCCCTAAAAAATCAAAAATACAATTCATTTCATATGCTCTTTTAATCAAATCAAGTATATTATTTTTAAGGTCATAAGAAAATCTAGAGCTTGGAACACGCCTATAGTTAAAAGTTTTAAAATAGTTATATAAATAATCTTTTTGAACAGCTGTTAGTTTAATACTTGGATAAAGTTCTTCTAACCAGTTCAATTTAGGAATATACACCCAATTATTTTTTTTCTTATCAATCCAATTGAGCGTCATTTTATTTTTTACAATAGTATATGGTACTTCCTTATTAACATCCTTGTCAAATATATACTTGCACACAAAACGTTCTTCAGACCCATAATCAAAAAATAACTTTGTTTTATTTAGGTCATTAAAAACAGTTGAAGATTGTCCACTTCCTTTAGGATATAATATTGCCTTTATATCTTTTTGGGTAAGCCATTTACCTTCTTCAGACCCATACACAAAAATAGTAAACAATATTTTACTAGAGATGTCATCTTCTAAAAGTTTTAATATATTTTTATTTTCATTCATTAAATTCACTCATTCATTTATAATACTGCTTTTCTTAAAAACAGTATTGGACTACTAAATTATAAAATTTCAGTAAAATTCTATAGGAATATAACCTTCTTCATACATAAGTTTAATATTTAATACTGCTACAGGTCTAAAAGACTGACACAGTAATATAATGTATGCAATGAAAAGTTTTTAAATGGATGTGGGATGCATGAATTTAAATCAAGTTACAGGGTTGCCGATAGGTAGACTCAGAGAGAAATACCTTGTATTAATTATAAAAGAACCTAAAAGCTTTATAACAAAATGTAAGTCTCTTGACCTTCCAGTTTATTTTGACCAACAAAAAGTTTATCTTTTTGAGAAGAACATCTGTTATTGTTATTTTTATAATAATGATGCTAAGTTTATTCTTGGCGCATTAAAAGGGAGAGGTATAGCTCAATAAGTATGTTACCTATGGGATGTATGTGACATATGTTTTAAGTTTTATTTTTTATATAGAAAAAAGATAAACTAATAGTAACATTAAGAACAAGTGGATGTGTGGATATATGATTGAAGAAGATAGTACTAAATTCTTACTAAGAAGAATGGGTGAGCTTAACAAAGATGGGGCATTAGATAGAAAGTTTGAACAAGAACGATTCGAAAGGGAAGCACTTACAATTACTAAAAGAAATGAAAGAGGCTTATCCGATTGGGGAATTGGATATCCATTGGAAGAAGATGGCAGATATTCTATGATAGTCCCTCAATTACAAGATTGGAAGATGCTACAAGAGAAGTATCTTAAAGACAAGCCACTCCTCTTTGACAATCAACAGATATGGTGGGCTTGGAATCCTAAAGATTGTTGCTGGCAACCTACTGATGAAACAAGCATATTACTTAATTTTGACCAATCTATTACATTATCTGACCAGCACAACAGCATACAACCTCTTACAAAAAATATAATTTTAGAAGCACTTAAACGAGCATCCAGAAAAAATTATGATGAAATAAAACCTATAGAAAAAACATGGGTCGTATTTAAAGATACTATTGTAGATTTGTCTCAAAGTTTAGCATTCCCAAATAATCCTAAGTATTTTGCAACTAATGTTATTCCTCAAAATGTTTTAAATTTACAATCCACAGAAACGCCAGTAATAGATAGATTGTTTAGAGAATGGGTTGGAAATAAATACGTTCCAACACTTTATGAAATTATTGCATATTCAATGTTATCTGATTATCCAATCCATAGACTATTTTGTTTGATTGGCTCAGGTCGAAATGGAAAATCTACTTTCATTAACTTATTATTAAATTTTATAGGTAATCCAAATAGCACATCTGTTGAATTGGAAACGCTGACAAATAATCCTTTTACATCCTCAAAGTTATACAAAAAATTAATCTGTCTTGTAGGAGAAACAAACTTTAATTTACTTAGGAATACAGAGATTATTAAAAAATTAACAGGTCAAGACCCTATCCCTGCTCAATTTAAGCATAAGGGGTTATTTGATTTTAAAAACTTTGCTAAAATAATAATTGCAACAAACTCCTTACCTCAATCCCTTGATAAGACTGGTGGATTCTATTCCAGATGGCAAATAATCGATTTTCCAAATCGATTTTCAGAAGTAAAAGATGTTTTAGCTGATATCTCAGAACAAGAATATGAAAACTTAGCAAGAAAATGTATTCTTATCCTACAAAAGTTATTAGTAACCAGAAAGTTTACTAATGAAGGAACATTAGAACAGAGAATGCAAATTTATGAAGATAAAGCTAATCCTTTACAAAAATTCATTAGAGAATATTATGATTACAATAGTCAAGAATATGTGATTGGATTCGAATTTTATAATCTATTTAGTTATTTCTTGAAGAATAATGGAAGTAGGGCATTATCAAGAATAATAGTTACACAAATGCTAAGGGAAGAAGGTATTGAACCAAAAAAAGAGAGAGTAGATTTTAAAGGGGAAGAAAAGCAATGGGTTGTTTATTGGGGATTGAAATTAAAAAACAAGAATCAAGAGGGATTAAATAAATATATTAACACTACAGAAAATAATAAAGAAAAAGTGGGTGATATAAATGCAGGACTTCAAGAATCTTAGATTGTGGCAGTTAGCCAGAGAGTTTGTTAGTGATATATATAAGCTAACAACCACCTTCCCAAGCCACGAGCTCCACTCTATGACTAACCAGCTCAGAAGAGCAAGTTACAGCATACCCTCAAACATAGCGGAAGGCTCTGGAAAAGGTAGCCAAAAGGAATTTAAGAGATATTTAAGTATAGTTAGTGGCTCAATAAAAGAGGTAGAATGTTTTTTAATATTAGCAAGGGACTTGAACTACATCAATGAACAACAACTGACTGAACTTACCCAAAAGTTAGAAATTATTGGAAAGATGAATAGTAAGTTAACAAATAAATTATACTGAATCTTTAGATTCATTAATCTGTGATTTTATTTTAGGATAATTGTTAACAAAACTATCTTCTCCGAACCAGTGGCTAACTTTTTCAAATAAATTACAAGCCATTTCATCTAAATTAGAATAGTCTTTACAGTCGATACCCTCTATTATATAATTTATATCTATCCCAATTAATTTATTTTGATTAGGTAAAATTATGTTTTCAGGATTAACAAAACCAATTTTAAGAGATATTTGCGGATTCCTATTAATCTTTTTATAATAACTTCTATAGGATTTTAAAAAGAAACCTAATGATATATACATTGCATCAGAATCCAATTTATATTTATTAGATGGGGTTGTTTGCGGAATTGTTCTTATCAATAATAACTCACCTTTATCTAAAAAAGATATGATGCCATTATCACCCATTCTTTTAAATTTGATTTTTACTCCAAAATAATCTTTATTATAATCTGACAACTCAAACCCACCATTTATAGATGATGTCATGATTCTAATTATCTCAGAACTCAAAAGAAAATTATCCATTTCAAAAGCAGGTTGAATAAGAAAAAAGAAAGAAGGACTTATTCCATTAAATTTTAATATAACATTTTCTAAAATAAATTGTTCTCTTTTTTTCAGAACTTCTCTTAATTCTAATCTATCTTTATATAGATTATATATTTCTCTTTCAGATAATGGTATATATTTACCTTTTACTTGAGTTGATAAACTTCCTATAGATGTACCTTCTCGCTTATAATAAATATAATCCTTCAGATGCATATGTGGGGCAAGATTACTTCTTGGGATATCAATAATTAAATAAAATAAATTTTGGTCATCATCTTTTGAAATTTCATATGTTTCATAAAAAACAGTTCCAGAAATCCCGTTTCTTATCCAATCACTAATTTTTCGTTTATACAAATCTAATTTCGCTTTATCTATCCCTATTAGTACACCCTTATCAGATACTCCAAAAATAATAGAACCCCCTTTTTCAGAATTTGCAAATCCGGAGACGTATTTCATTATTTTAGTGTTTGCATCTAAATTTATTAAAAATTGCTCATCTTTATATTCAATATCATCTTGTTCGTCATGCTGTACAATTTGTTTTAAATGTTCAAAATCTTTAATATAACTCATAATATCAACTCATATTATATATATTACGATTAGGTTTAAATACATTGTTTTTGAGTTATAATTAATAATTTATTACATCTCATACAATAAATTATCTTCCAGTTTCAATTATTGTTTTCGATAAATTACAGAGTTTATAATTGCGTTATAAAAAATTAATTTCTATGAAAATTCTATAATCTTTGATTAATGTGTGCGAGGACTTATACACTATAAAACAATTGTAACAATTATTTTTTATAGCATTAATAAGTTTTGATTTATTTTCAAAATTTTTAGCAATATATCCCAAAAGTTTACCTTCATACAATATTTTGATTGCTGTCGAATCATATTTGTTAGTAGGTTCATATTTTAATATCAAATTACTCTTATCTAAAATTGAATCTAAATAATTCACGGTTAAATCTCTATATTGAATTCCTTTAATTATAGTTATGTGAGACAATGGTATTCTTTCTGGTGTAATATTATTAATTTTTAATAAAATATATTTAATATTTGATTTAAATTTAATGAATTCATTAAACCAATATTTTTGAAGCACAGATAATTGGTCTGTTTGTGATTTAACTTCTACAAAATATACTTTATTTTCTTTTTTATTGTATATAAATAAATCAGGCATACCTGCAGTGTGAGTTGCCAAAAAAGTAATGGTTTTATTTGGTAACTTATCAACACATCTTTTTAATTCATTATCAGAAATAGCTAACGTTGAAAACACATTCTCTAGTGTTTGATTATTGGAAATAACAGAATAAATTGCTAAATATTTATTATTTTTATAATATTCAATTGCATAATCTTCTAAATTACATATTTTATTACTGTATTCAACCAGAAATTTACTTCTAAACCATTCTTTGTTTATTCCAACATATTTAATAGTTATGATTTCAGATTTAATTAATTTTTTATTTTTTTCAAAAGTGTTAAGTATTTCTGCTTCATTTTCAAATTGTATACTAAAATTTAAATCAAAATTAATATCTATTTTACCATTATCAAAAGGTAGTTGATTACGTTTTTGTTTAATATTTTCTGTAAATATTAAATTGCCTTTTTTATACTTTTCTTTGATATAATTTATATCTTTTTCAAGAGTAATTGACTTATCTATAAAATTTTTTCTTTTATTATTTATAACATTCCCAAAATCAGTAATGTACTCAATTTTATCTTCATTAATAGGATATTTTTTTACAAATGGTTTAATGGTTATATTTTTTGATTCGTTCTCAATTTTTAGTGATAATTGGTTATTTTGTCTTACTAATACATCTTCTTGTTCCTGTTGTTGTTTTTGTTTTTCTAATCTGTCTTTTTGCTTTTGCTTTTCAGAGTTTTTATATTTAATAAACTCTTTAATTGATGCAATTAATATTGAAGGTCCAATAAATATTAACCAAAATAAAACCCAACTGCTGTGGTTTAATCCTACAACTGCACCAATAGTTAACCCAAAGAATAATAATACCAAATATACCCCGAACATTTCCATATCAATTACCAATTTATTAAACACAATTCAATAAAAATAAACTTATCTAATTAGTTTTATTTAAATCTAATCTTATCAGTTACTTTTGCAATATAGTCAGTAACTTCTCTTCCTTTAATTCTTATTTCTACTAGATATTTTTTATTTTTAAAATTTGAAATTATTGTATTGCAATTACTTTTGAAGTAGTTGCAATAATATTTTGGTCAGCACCTGTTCTTAAATCCACTTTCAATACATATTGCCCTTCAGATAAAGTTAACAGTCCTTTATTGACATCATTTCTATCATAACCAATTAGATAATCTGACTGTGACCCATTATACTGGGCAGGAATTGAATGTAAATCAAAAGGTGCATTTATATCTTTATTTACAATGACCCCTTCTTTTAAAATAGAAACATCAAAATTTGGATTAGATAATTTGAAAAAACCATTATTTTTAATGTTAATTTTAAAAACTATAAGAACACAATCACCTGATTCTTCAAAACAACGAGGAGTATAATCTATAATAGACAATTCAACAACAGGATTTGGAGTCATTTCTTTTATTACATTAGATTTAGGAATCTGCTCTTGAAATAATTTTATATATGATTTAATATCTTCTTTAATTGGGATAATATCAAAGTTAAAAATAGAGTTAAATAAATCTGTTTGGTCACTAGTATAATTATTTAATCGAGTTAATTCAGTATTATTTACTGTAACTGTTTGATTTAAAAGTTCTAACTGTGTATCAATATCTTCAACAGATTCTAATTTATTATAAATTGCATTTATATTTTCTGAAAAATTATCTGCACTATAAATAAAATCCACAAATTCTTTGTAAATATCCATATTATAATCATTACTTAATTTAGTTACTGCTTTATTCATTTGTTCGACTCTAGTTTTTCTAATATCGTAATTTGTGGTGATATCATAAATATCATTGGATTCAAGATTAATTGAAAGCCATGCTGAAAGCATATCTTTATACTCTTTCGTTTCTTCTAATTTTAATTTAACACAAGTATTAATATTTTGATTATTTTGTTGTAATTCTTTACATACAAAAAACGTATCACAAGGAACATCCAAACAACAATTTTCTTGTGTTTCTCCTTTTTCTAGGATATTATTTCCACAAATTGCTTTAGAACTCGGTTTGGAAAATTTATCTGCATTGCTTAAACTATTAAATAAAATAAATAATATAATTCCAACTAAAATTACAGCCCCAACAATTATACCAATCAATTTTAAATTTTTATTTTTAGCCACATTTACCCCTCACTGTATATTATAACTATTTACCATAACATTTTTAACTTAATCCTTAACTTAACTCAGAGCTTGTTATTGGTTATTATATTTCGAAGTCAGTAATAGTATTATGGATAACAGCCAGCTAATAGCAAAGATACTTAGAAGTAAACTTAAACAAAAAGTATTATTAGAGATAAGTAAAGAAAAGGTTACACAAGCACAGTTATCCAAAAGATTTAATCTATACAGAAGTCATATTAATGAACTAATTACTGACTTATTAAAATCTAATCTAATTATTTGCCTTAATCCTAAAGATAGGGATTATAAATTTTATGAGATAACCAAATTAGGCAAAGATATCTTAGCTTCTGTGGATAAGATAAAGAAAGAATTATAGTTTATAGATTAGGACTACCTACTCTCAAGGAGAGGTCTTCTATCTCCATTATTTGCTTCTTTTTGAGTGTTTATGTTTGTTAACTAATAGGTAATCTACAATTGTCTCTATATATATTGCGTGTATATATCTTATTGTGTGTATATATTATATATATATTAGACTGTTGATTTATGTTCTCTTATTCTCTAGTTTGTTTACTTTTTCTAAGAGATTACCTTACCCAATATATTAATTACATAAATTACACTATTTGCTAATAGTTAATAGTTGGGCATCTCCTTCTAAGATACACTGCCTTCACAAGCTACACTAATTACTAATAAAAATATTCAAATAAGCTATTAACTTCTCTGAATAGAACTTATCTGCTAACATCTGTCTTGAAAGATAATGATTACTACCTACTGAATTAGCAGTTCTGCCTTGATAATAATCTGCTATTGATTCTGGAACCCCTAATTCAATACATTTAGTATAGAACCACTTTCTACAATATTTTATTGGTATTAATTTCTTTCTTTTTATTTCTGCTTCTAAGCTTCCTACAGATAATTGCTTGTGGTCTGTGGACAATCTATTATATACTCCCAAAGGTAGATAACAAAAGTAACTATTCTTATTATGTCTTAGATAGTTCATAGTAATCTTAGTGAATCCATCTAATTGTTGACACTTCAAGCTATCTATTTTTTCTAAAAGATACTCTCCCTCTACTTTTCTTACTCCTGATACAAGATACATTAGATATATTAGTTTATTTTTAGTAGTTAGTTTGAATAGGGTTTGTTGTATCTCATTATCTGTTGGAACATAAGTATCTTGCTTTGATGGATTAGAAAAGTTAAGTAGTTTCTTTATAGGTAAGATATCTGTTTCTGTGACTTTATGTTTCTCTTGTAGATATTTCAATAACAAGGATACAAGAATAACTGTATATCTTGTTTCTTTTATCTTACTTATGTTCTTCAGTAGATAATCCATTAGTTCTTGAAAATCATACGTATGTTTTGGGAAAATAAGAGGTATTTTGTTGATTAGGTCTCTCTTGTATTGCTTACAGAAGTCTTGGTCGTTAATCCACTGTTTAAAGCCACTTACAGCAAACTGCTGACCAGAATTAGAGATGCCTCGAACCAGATTTGGACTGGCGGTCTCCAGATTATGAGTCTGGCGCT
>CAZCAP010000008.1:0-33645 GCA_964496765.1 uncultured archaeon
TTTACTACCCACTTTACTACCCACTTTACTACCCACATCAATATATAAATTTTTTCTAAATATTACATTAAACCAATCTGTATCTATATTAAATTTAACATCTGGCACTAGCTTTTTTATTCTTTTAATTCCTGAACCAACCTTCTCAATAAGGTTTGTTCTTA
Organism: uncultured archaeon; assembly: GCA_964496765.1. Lineage (GTDB taxonomy): Archaea > Iainarchaeota > Iainarchaeia > Iainarchaeales > CSSED10-239 > JBAWVI01. The sequence continues at coordinate 165 of CAZCAP010000008.1, forward strand.
ATATACAGTCAGCTAATATTGGATTTCTTAAAACACTTATCTTTCCAAAGTCTTTTTTGTCAAATAATAATTTACCTGGATTTAATATTTCTACTCTATTAGAATATATTTCAATTAATATTCTTCCTTGTGTAAAATAATCTCTATGTATCATTGCATTTAATATTGCTTCACGTAATGCTTCTTCAGGGATTTCTGGGGTTTCTACTCTTACTAAGTTTATAATGTCAGCCTTTGTTTTAGTATTTCTTAATATAAATAATAAAGAATTTTCAAAATTGGATATAAAGTCAGAATCAAATACTTTTTTATCAAGCATTACTGCTTTACTATTCCCTTGATACAACACACAACTAATGTCTGCATTTAAAAAGAATTTAGTTATTTTCTTTGAAAATAATAACGCACAAGCATTGTTTGGTATATCATTTGTTAATAAATTTAGATTTTTAAGTATGTGACTTATAGGTAGACTTTTATTAACATTTGATTTTTTTAAAAAATTATTTAATTTGTTTTTATCAATGTCTTTTAAATTAAACTCAGAGGTTTGTTTTTCAAAAGATATTTTATTTACATTTTGTAAAAATTCAATTATTTCATTTCTATTTAATTTCTGGGTATTTGCGCCCTGTCTCACATAAAAAGATCCATTAACTGAATAGGGTTTGTCTTTTCCAATAGGGACATATATAATTCCAATATTATCTATAATTTCAAAAGATATAATTAGAGAAGGATCTATATTTCTTGCAATAGTTTGCATTTCTGATTCTAGTTTATTATTTTTACTAATTCCTTTTATTCCTCCATTGTCTTTTACTCCAAGAAATATCTTACCTCCATCTGAGTTTGCAAATGCGCAGATTTCTTTGCCAATCTCTTTATTATTTAGGCTTTCTTTAAATTCAATAGTATAACCTTCTCCAGTTGAGATTATATCTAATATTTCTTGCTTATTCATGTTGTTTACCTATATAGTTAATTATTACAAAATTTATATATCCCTTTCGGGAGGGGGTAGCTGTCCAAGCAAAATTCGATTATTTTGTTTTAAACTCTTCTCTTAATTCTGTTAATATTTTACAAAATATTTTTCTTGGAAGGGATTTTGAATCTTTTATTTGAACTAAATGGATTAATTTTGCGTTCCCTGTTGATAATAATGCTTGCTTCTGATCTGGGTTTTGTAAAAACCTCTCTCTTTCAGCTCTCTTTGCAAGTTCATATAATTCCTTTGAATCATAAGGGACAGCCTTATTATTATAATAAAGGTTGGTTGGATTTATACCTTTCGATATTAGTTTTGCTTGTATCCAAAATAATTTTCGTGCTTCTAATCTTTTTTCGTGACCTTCTGGAAATTTAAGACCTTGCCAAAAGCCTTCAAAAGATTCATACTTTACTCCATCTAAAATAAATGGAGATCTTGTAAAATTAGATAAGGTGCTTGCAATTCCTTTTCCTTTTGAATTAATATTAATTAGTTTGCCTCTACTTAGCATACAGAATAAATTAACAGTTTTTACAAAATATTTATTTGCAAGCTTTCTTAATTTCATATAATATCTATGATTTTTCTTCTTTCCCTTAGCTTTCTAATGCGCGTTAACCGAGCGAAACCGGTTACGCAAAGGACGAGATTCGAACTCGCGTAGTCGTGAGACTCCAGCTCTCTAGGCTGGCGCGTTTGGCCACTCCGCCACCTTTGCATAATATAATTAATGGGAAAAGAGTATATAAATTGATTTTATTTTTCACATTTATCTTTGTTGTTTGTAAACATGCTCTTTGTTACACAAACAAACCAATTAAAGTGTAGTACTATGTGTGTTAGTGAAAGTATAATAAAAATAATTCCTGAAACATCATGTAATTGAACTAATGTGTGCTTTGGAACTAGTTTTAAAAATAAAATAATTCCTGTTATTGCAACTATTATAAATGAAATTGCAAGCAAGATATCTAAAAAATAATTAATCTTAATTTTATTCATGTTTAATGAACTCCTGAACCAGAATTAACTGACTCTGAGGGGAATAGAAGGGCTTCAACATCATTGTCACCAATTGCAAGTATCATTCCTTGACTTTCCTGACCCATCATTTTTCTTGGCTCAAGATTAACTATTACTGGTAATTGTTTCCCAACTAAATCTTCTGGATTGTATTTGGTTCCAATCCCTGCAAGTATCTGTCTTTTAAATTCACCAAAATCAACTATTAACTTTATTAATTTTGTACTCCCTTCTACTTTTTCTGAAGATTCTATTGTTCCAATCCTAATATCAAGCTTTGAAAAATCCTGATAGGTTATGTTTGGTTTAACTTCCATAATATCTTCACTTTGTTTTATTTATATCTTTCTTTCCGAAAAATCTCTATATTCTTTTGGATCAAACATTTTCTTTTAAAGAAAAGGTTTGACGCAGAGGACGAGATTTGAACTCGCGTAGTCGTGAGACTCCAGGTCTCAAGCCTGGTGCGTTTGACCACTCCGCCACCTCTGCAATAACTGCTCGTGCGGTTAACACACGAATAGAAAGCCTTTACTTAAAAAACAAGCTAAAAGCTCTATATAGCTATATATAATATATAAGAGATAAAATATATAAACTAAATGTAAACCTAAAAGTAGAAAAAAAATCCCTCCAAGAATTAGAAAAAAAGAAATTATTAAAATATTATTCAAGATTAGGGGAATCAACACACATCATATAGAATTTATCTTCACCAGATCAAGGTTATTCCCCTAAACTATCGTTCCTATTCATTATCACCATATCTTAATACACCACCCTCCTAGATGAAACAGCTCCCTTTCGCAAAACCCTTTTCTAAAAGATTTTCTTGAGGTTTGCTTGTGACAATCTTCAATCCAACTACTATTAGGACTGTCACATATATATTAATGGGTGGGGGTTTGATGTACAAAAAAGAACACCCTGAATTAATAGAATGTACTATAATTCATTTAAAGGTAAGGTTAAAGCTAAATAAACCCATATTAACCATAAAAGTTAATTGCAACATAACAAGAAACAAAAGAAAAAAATTTAGGTTTAAACTAAAAATTTTTCTTTAGCTATGAAGAAATCAGATAAGAACTCTAGAACCTCTGTTTTAATAAGATAAAGATTTCTTATATCCTGTCCAACAAAGATATTAGTATCTAGTTCACAGTTTTCTGGAAGGAAGTTTAATAGAACTGTCTTAATATCTGTCATCTCCCTTTGCTTAATTGAATACCATCTATAATCTTTAATGTATGGACCAAGAATAGCTTTTGTGTTATCTAAATAGTTTTGTGAGTTTTTCATATCACAAACAGGTGGACCAATTACTTGCTTATAGATTGGAAGAACAAGAGATTCAACTAATATTATTAAATAGCATTTTGTTTCTCCTTCTTTATAGAATATATCATTTTTTAATATATTAAAATCTAAAAATTCAAGATGAGCTATTATTTTTTTTGCATTCTTTCTAACCTTTGACCAAACAACTTCTTTTAGCATGTCCTTAACATCAAACTCTATTATTGTTAGTTCAAAGTTATCAAGTAACCCAACCATTTGATGATAGGTGATTTGCTTACTTGGTCTTTTAATAAAGAATTCTTTGCTTGGATGCTGTAGGAAGCTTCTCGAAGCTGCAATGAACATTGATAATTGCTTATCAGAAACAGCTGAAGCAACATTTCTGTTTTCATCAACAGGATCAATAACAACCAATGGATCATTAAACCTAGCTAGATTAATTTCCTGATCCTTAACTAAAGTAAACTTAATTGGTGCTTCCCAGTTTGCTGCATGTGTTAAAAGAGTTATGAAGTCACCATAGAATAAAATTAATAACTCACATAGATATCCAGAAAAACCAAATACCTCTGTGTCTGCTCCATAGCAATCAATTGCTTTCATGAACTGTTTAAGTATTCTAACTTCATCCTTTTGGGTTGCTTTCATGTTCTTTAGAACGAATAATAGATGAAGAGAGGTTCTATCAACAGCAGAGATTATTTCTTCTCCAGGAGCTATCTTGTAAGCAGGAACCACTTCTACTTTATAATTATTAATTACTCCTCTTATGTAGGGGTGCTCAGAATAGGCTTTCTCCCAGAAACAACCTTTGAAAACAGCTTGAGCAGTTGCAAGTCCTTCTTCAACAAACTCTTCTCTTTTCATGTCCTTTGGATATAAAATAAATATATCAAAATCTTTAGTTTCTGCAAGATTTGTTCCTTTTCCAAAGGAACCAGCAACAATTGCAGATAAATGTTTACCAGGCATTTTGCTAATCTTATTAATAATTGAATTAGCAAACTCCTCTTCTTCAGCAACTTGTTTGCTTGATGGTTTAATCTCTTTTAATATCTCTCTACGAGCTAGCTTGTAGTCTTCAAGCTTAGATTTATCTATATTTAATTGTGCCATAGTTATCTTATAAATATAGTAACATTAATAATATAAACCTAATCTAATTGATTATAATTATGATTAAAGATATACTTTATAAGGAACTTAGGAAGATTAAAGTAAAAGATAAAAGGATAGCAATACAGATTCCAGAGGGATTAAAGCAATACTCTAGAGAGATACTTGATTACTTCAAAGAAAACAATCCAATTCTTCTTGTTGATCCATGCTATGGTGCTTGTGATACTAGAGATGTGGAAGCAAAGAAATTGGGTGCAACTCTTTTAATTCATTTTGGGCACGAAGGAATGGGTAAGCAAGCAATTAGAACTATATATGTTCCTCTAAAGTATGAAATTAAGAATTCAGGAATTAAATATATTATTCAGGAAATTAAAAAACTAAACTTTAAAAAAATTAATCTAGTTACAACAACCCAATATCTTAATATGATACCAATAATTAAAAAAGAACTTCTAAAAAATAAAATTATTGTAAATAAAACAAGAGAAACACAGAGAGTTAAAGAACACATGGTTCTTGGGTGTGATGCATCAACGATCATTGATAGAACATCACCAATCATTTTTATTGGAGATGGAGCTTTCCACGTTAATAATCTTGCTTTTCTTTATTCTAATCAAAGAATATTCTCAATAAGCCCAATAGTTAGAGAAATTAAAGAAATTAGAATAAATGATGAATTCACAAGAAAAAGATATGCAATGATTGGAATTGCAAGAACAAAAACAAGATTTGGGATATTGGTATCAACCAAGAATGGACAGAACAGATTAAAGCTTGCTCAGGAGATTAAAAAATACTTAGAGAAACATAAAAAACAAGCATACATACTTGCTAGTGATTATATTAAAGAAGATTATCTTATTGGAATAGATGTTGAATGTTATATAAATACTGCTTGTCCAAGAATCACCTATGATGATAGTTCTTCATTTAGGAAATCGATTATTTCTGCAAGCGAAGCATTAACCTTGTTTGATAAAGAAAAAGAAATTAAGATTGATCAAATAAATTAATTATTCTGATCAATGTTTGCATCAAAGGCGTTGGTATCTAATTGTATGTTTGCATCGATTGGAGTATTACTATCAATTGAATTAGTGTCTAGTGTATTTGAATCATTCATTTTTATCTTGAAATCATTTATTGATTTTTCAATCTCTGCAATGTCCTTGAACAATAAACTGGTTGTAAGAACTACTGCTCTTTGAAGCTCATCCTTGGTTTTTGTTTGAATGTAAATATATCTTTCACCAAGATTAGCATTAACTAGAACTGTTGATTCCTTTAGAGTATCCTTTGGGAAATCAATGATTATTTCAGTTACTCCTGAATTTAATAGAGAATAGCACTCTTCTGGGGTTAGTTCTTTATTTTCATAGTAGTCTCCAAGATTTGATTGACAACTAATTGTTGCTCTTGTTTCATCCATAACATTAACTATGATTGTTACGTTCTTGTTCTCATAGGCAAGAACAGTTAATAGATAGGTTAATTGGGAAGTGATTTGACTTAAATTATTCATGTCCTCTGGAAGAACATCAAGAATAAGGTAGATGTTTTGATCTTTGGATATACTCTCCATTGCATCCACTAAATAAAAGTCTCCTGATCTAAAGGTTATTCCACTTTCCTTATCCACGAATCCATATTTGTTCTTTTGAATGAATGTGAACACAAGATAAGCAAGAACAAGAAGAATAATTATAATTACAACATAGATGAAAATGTTTTTTTTCATTTTTTTTTCTTTTGCATGTTGCTTTATTTCCTTTGCGGTCTGTATTTTCGCCTGTGAAATAATTTGTTCCATAATATCACTTCATTTATTTTAAGTTTAATTTTAGTTTTAATTCCTTAAGATTCTTAACTTCGTTGTTAGTTGTTTTAATCAATATATATTTTACACCCTTTCCCTTTAAAATTGTTTCAATATACTTAGTCTCCTCACAAAATAAGTTTTCTTCTATCTTTGCAGGCAAATAATTTCTTTCTTCATACCTTCTTCTTAATAACTTAAGATCGGTTTCTAGAAGAACAATTCTTTTGAACTTCATTAGATTACTCTTGGACATCTCTGGCCAGAGATGACCTTCAAAAATTAGATTTTCGTTCTTATGGGTTCTAATGAATTTACTAAATTCCTTATTTAGTTTTGTGATATCAACAATATATTCTTTTTCTTGATTATCCTTTTCTCCAAGCTTGTTTGCTAATGAAAAGGATTTATCATTTACAACTTTATAGGAATATTCCTTTCCAAGGATCTTAGACAAAGTTGTTTTTCCTGTTCCTGGATACCCTGTGATTAGCAAGTACATAATTAATTCATCAATTTATCTTAGTCTTACACTCTCAAGATTCTGAATGGACATTGTATTAATATGGAACTTCTTTTGAAGGAACTTACCAAATTCTGGACAAGAATCACCATGATTAACAAGTATGTCCTTTGGTTTTGGATGAAGAGTTGCTATGTAGTTTAATAGTTCCTGTCTATAGGCATGACCAGAGAATGCATCTGCAGTCTCAATTCTCATATTTACATTCAATGTTTTTGTTTTGTTATTGGAATCTGCTATTGGCATTGATTTTAGTCCTCTTTGTATCTTGTAACCCAATGAATTTCTTGCTTGGTAACCAACGAATGCAAGAGTGTTGTTTGGATTATCAGCAAGCTCATAGAAGTATCCGAGAGATGGACCACCAGTTAGCATTCCTGATGATGCAATTATAACTGCTCCCTTTGTGTTAATTACTGCTTCCCTATTATTTTCCACATTGTCAACGGTTTTGAATAACTTGGATTGGAAAGGTGAGTTGTTTTGTAAGATTCTTGTTTTTATGTTTTGTTTTAAATATTCTGGGTAGACAGTGTGTATTGCTGATGCTTCGCGTGTCATTCCATCAATGAATACGTTTTCTGTTTTTAGCTTACCATGTCTATAGAATTCTTCAAGAACAAGCATAACCTCCTGAGCACGACCAACAGAGAAAACAGGAATTAAAGTTATTCCACCCTTGTCTGTTGTTTCATTAATTAAATCAATTAAATCCTGTTCAGATTTCATTCTTGATGGCATAATAAGCTTACCACCATAGGTTGATTCAACAATTAGGGTTTCAAGACGAGGATAGCTAGCATCCATGTTATTGAAAAGTCTTGTAAATCCAAACTTAATGTCTCCTGAGTAAACTAAATTTAGTTTACCTTCACCTATGTGGAGATGAGCTGAGGCTGAACCAAGAATGTGTGCTGATGAATGGAAGGTTAATCTTATTCCAGGAGCTATGTCTGTTACTTCTCTAAAGTTTCTTGTAACACAATGTTTAATTGTTTCCTTAACATCCTCTTCATCATATAGTGGTTCTCTTCCACTCTTGACTGAAACATCAATTGCATCAAACAATAATAGAGCCATCAGGTCTCTTGTGGGCTCTGTACAATAAACTGGGCCCTTGTACCCTGCTTTAAACAAGTAGGGAAGGAAACCAGTGTGATCAATGTGTGCATGTGTAATAACAACAGCATCAAGCTCATCAAGTGGAAATCTTAGAACCCCAAGGAAAGGAGTTTCTTCCTGCCTATCAGCTTGATTAATTCCACAGTCCATAAGTATTTTTGTGTCCGGTGTTTCAAGTAGAATTGAACTTCTTCCAACTTCCTGGAAACCACCTAGCGCAGTAACTCTTACCCAATCCTTGTTGCTAACTGGGGGAGAATAGATTTTTTTTGCAACCTCTTTTAGGAAGTTTTTTCTTTCCTGACTATACTTTAATGTAAAACCTCTAACCTTTTTAAGAATTTCAGAAGGCTCTGTTGGAGCTCTTAGTATCTTTGGTATCCATTTTGTTTCTGTGATTATGTCCTTTGAAACCTGACCAAGCTTGCCTATTACAACCCCTGGCTTATGAGCTTCAATAACAACCTCAGAGAAAACAGGATCAAAGAAAAGAGATTTAACTCCAGCATCTTCTGGAATTAATTGCTTTATTTTTTGTAGAGCTTCAGCAGGATCCATGAGAACAGATTTCTCTGATCTTACGTTAATTCTTTTCTTGAAAGCTTCTGCGATTTCTCCAACAACACTTTTATTATCAAAATAGATTTCAGGTGTTGTTGTGTAGATTGCAATCTCACTTCCTTCTGCTTCAACCTTTGTATAGTTTACTTTTTTTTCATCAAGCATTAGCATGATTCTTTTTTTTATATCATCAAATATATCCATATTATTTTCACTTAAATTTTGTTTTATTAGTTACCACTGTAGCTATAACCTTTTATTTTATTGTTTACTTAATTAGTTTAGATAATTAACTTATTTTGTTAATTATCCAATTAGAAAAATTGTTTATTAAATTTATTCATATTTTACAACAGGGAGTTCTTCGATCTCGTTCTTTTTAATAACAACAACCTTAACCCCATCTCCGCCAGAAAAGATATCTCTCTTCTTTGCAGCATTAATTGCACTAACTGCAATCTTAATAGCTTCCTGTGTGCTTAGGTTTTCTTTATAGTTTGCATCAATGGTTGATAGTGCAAGTTCTGTTCCTGAACCTGATGCAGTATATTTCTTTTCTTCAATTATTCCACCAGCAAGATCAAGAGAATACATTGTAAACCCATCAGCGCTTCCTGCAAGAATGAATTGAGTATAGAAGGGCATCATCTTGTTTGAGTTTAGAATGTTTGATAAAAGAGTACCGCATGCTTTTGTGCTCATGCTTCTCTTGTGCTCAAGCTCATAGAGGTTTGCTTGGACCTTTAGATGTCTAACAAGAACAAGGGAATCTCCAACCCCACCAGCAATTGTCATTGCAATGTAGTTGTTTATCTTGTATATCTTTGTAACATCAGTGTTTGATGCAAGACTACCCATTGTTCCTTTCATGTCCGCAGCAAGAACTATTGCGTCCTTAGCAATTATTCCAACTGTGGTTGTTCCTGTTTTATAACTATCCAAAGCAATTCACCTTTTAGTTTATTTGTTTTCCTTTCTTAAAAAAGTTTGTGAGAATTTAATCTTATTTAATTTAGTTGAAGTAAGAACCATTTCTGCAAATAATTCTTTGAAGTAATCAAACTCCTTTGGTAATCCAATTGGAAGTTCAATCTCAATTAATTTTTCTGCATCTATTATTTGGTATTTTAGATGTTCTGGTTTCATGAAATAGAATACTTTTTGAACAATGATTGGTATTTTCTCATTATCTTCCTTATATATTTTATTTACTGTGATTGTGTATTCTAGGTTTCTACCAGCAAAGATTGGATTGAAATCAACCTTAACTCTTCCACCAGAAACAGAAATAACTTTTCCTGATTGGTTACCAATTGTTACCTGCATACCTGGTTCTGGTTTTATCTTATCTTCTTTAAAATCATTTAGAGGAACTATTTTTGTGTTGTTTGGATTTCTGTCTCCAAAAGCATCCTTTTTCAATAGAACAAAGGTATGTGTTTTTCCTGCTTCAACCTCTTTTATCTTGTCTTCAACAGCAGGAAGAAGTTCATTTGTTCCAAAAACAGCTCTAATTGGTTTATAATCTGCTTTTACATTAAGATCATTTTCCTTTGCAAACTTTTCAAAGGTTGTATCCAGTAGTTCCTTTGAATCATTATCTTTTAAAATTAAGTCAATCTCTATTATATCGCCTTTTGTTATCATTTTCTATCATTTCCTTTTTATTTAATTATAAACCTCTTAAACCTAAAGAGTAGATATAAAAGTTAAACTAGTATCATAAAATTAGAATTTTAATAATATATTTAGGAAACAAATAGCTTAAAAAGCTATCCCTAGACCTGAAAATACAAATAATTAGGGGTTATTTAGAGACGTATATCCTTTTTTGAAGAAGGTATTAGTGTTTTTCTATTCTTTTTCTGTTTGTTAGATCAAACCTATTCTCCTTTGAAACAACCTTCTTTTTAATTATTGATTCTAGCTCCTTTCTTGCATTTCCAGAAACTGTTCCACCATCATTTGCATCTTTCTTAAGATTTGGAAAATCCTTTGAATCTCTTTCTTTTGTTATTTCTTTTGTGCTTAGTTCTCCAAGCATTGTAAAAACAAGTTCCACATCAGTCATATTATCCCTTATATTTTGGTTTTTAAACCTAGGATCTAAGTTTTTTATTATTTTATGTTCTTTTGTGGTTACATCAAAAGTGGCTTTTGAGATTTCATCAGTTAATATCGCATAATCCTTACTTTTCTTAATTCCTCTTTTGTTCCATTCATCAGTTAAGTCTAATCTAATTATTGTTCCTCTTATTCTTTTTGCAATCCAGTCTTCTGAGTATCCTTTGATTTCATAATACCTTTTTGCTCTTGAATATAATAATTCAGGATTTTCAATCTCCTGTATTCTCTCATAACCTGTTTTTGCTAGCCATAATTTAAATGGTTCTGCTTTCTTAGATGGAATTGATTGAATAATTCTAAATAGGCCTTCTGTGTTTGAACAATCTGTTTCTCTTAATTTACCATCTTCTGCAAATAATTTCAACTGTACGATTTTATCGTACTGTTCAATGCCTCCCTCTTCCTTAATCTTGATTTTTAGATCTGACCAATACCTTCTTGGCTCTGAACTTTCAGTTAATGCACCAACCACATCAACAACTGAAAACCACCATTCTTCATTATACCATGTTCTTCTAATTCTTTTTGTTTCAAAAACAGCTATTGCATTTTCCTTATCTCTCACTTCACTCACCTCTCCATATATATTATGTTTTAGGAATGTATATCTTTTTTGGAGGGGGTGCGTGTCCAAGCAAATTAGGTTAAAACACATAAAAAACCATAATAATATATTAAGTTACATAAATATATATGTTATATGAATAATAATGAAATAATAGAGAAGATACTTGAAATTAATGAATATTCTTCTCTAAACCCAGTTCAGGAGAAGGCATCAAAGCACATTGGTGAAAGTTTAATTGTGTGTTCTCCAACAGCTTCTGGAAAAACAACTATTTTTGAACTATACTTACTTGATACAATCATAAATAGAAAGAAAAAAGTAGTTTACATCTCTCCTCTCAGGGCATTAACAAGTGAACATTATTTTGAAACTAGGAGAAAGTTCGCAAAGGAATTTGATTTAAAAATAGGATTATCAACAGGTGATCTTGATGAGTCTGTTAAGCACTTAGAGGGATATGATGTTCTTTTCCTAACCTATGAAAAGTTTGATTCAATTATTCGTCATTCTCCCACATGGTTATCAGAAGTTGGATTATTAACCATTGATGAGATTCACGAAATTGGATCTGATAGGGGATCAACCCTTGAGGTTCTTTTAACACAGGTGAAAATAAATTATCCAGATATTAAGATGCTGGGGTTATCAGCAACCATTGGAAACCCTAATGAGGTTGCTTCATGGTTATCAGCTAAACTAATAAGATCAGACTATAGGCCAGTTCCTCTTGAAGTGGGAGTGCTCTATGATAATAAGCTTTATTTTGGAGAGCAAGTAATCAAGCTTGAGAACATTAAGAAGGATCATTCTCTTAATGGAATAATTAAAGATACATTAATTAAACAGAAACAAATAATTGTTTTTTGTAATTCAAGAAAAAGCACAATATCCTTATCAGAAAAATATTCAAGAGAGGTTTATTCTTTATTAAAGAATGAAGAAAAAGAAAAATTAAAAATGGTTTCAAGAAACGCGCTCTCTGCTCTCGAATCACCAACCAAGCAATGCTCTCTTCTTTCAAATGTTCTATCTTTTGGGGTTTGCTTTCATCATGCAGGACTTGTTTCAAAGCAAAGGCACCTAATTGAAGATGAATTTAAGAAAGGAAATATTAAAATTATATTTGCAACCCCTACTCTTGCTGCTGGAATAAATCTTCCTGCTTTTAGGGTTGTTATTAATTCAATCTATAGATTTAACTTAACTGGATCTGCACCTTTAGCTGTTAATGAGATTATGCAAATGGTTGGAAGAGCAGGCAGACCAAGATATGATAAATCTGGGGAAGCATTAATTGTTGCAACAAAGGAAACGGACATAAATAAAATCTATGGATCATATATTAACGCAGAACCAACTAACATTGATTCACAATTATCTAAAATAAACAAACTAAGAGCACAATTGTTATCAATAATTATTACAAACAATATAGAAAGCATAGATGATATTAATAAATTTATTTCAAAAACATTTTATTATAAGATATTTGGATCAACAAGCGAGATTAAGGAAAACATTAGAGATATAGTTAATGAATTTATTGAATATGGGTTTGTTGAAAAAAAAGAAAAAAACAAAATCAGAATAACTGATCTTGGAAAAAAAGTATCTTTGCTTTATCTTGATCCAACCTCTGCTCATAGAATCATTGAGGATCTTGAAATTAAACAGGAAAAGCTTGAAAAGATAAATGATTTATCTCTATTGTTAACTCTTCTTAACACAACTGAGCTCTCTCCCTATCTTAATTACAAGGATGATAAGGAGGATAATTTGTTTACAATGTTTGAAGAACTAAAGCAAACAATCTTTTTTGATTATGAAGATATTTACCTTCTTTCAAAGCTTTATGAAGCAAAGATGTTAAAGGATTGGATAAATGAAGTTTCTGAGGATAAGATAATTGATGAATACAACACATCTCCTGGACAAATAAGAGACATATTAACAAGAAGTGAATGGATTATTCATTGTATATTGGAGTTGTGCAAGTTTACTGGAAAGAATATTCATTTATTTAAGATGTTTAAAGATTTGAAATTAAGATTAAAGTATGGAATCTCACAGGAATTAGTTTCTCTAGTAGAATTAAAAAATATTGGAAGAGTAAGAGCAAGAGCATTATTTTCAAGAGGAATGAAAACATCAAATGATATTAGAAAGGATCCAGATAAGTTCATATCAATTGTTGGAAGACCAGGTCTTATTACACTCGAAGAACTAAAGATAGAATACAGGAAAGAAGTGAAAGAACAAAAAGAAGAAGTTGTTTCAAAACCAATTGAAAAAAAAAAAGATAAAAAAGAAGAAAGCTATAAAAAACAAACTTCTCTTAAAGATTATTAGGAAAAGAATATTGCAGCTATAGTCTAGTGGTTAGGATGTAAGCTTCCCAAGCTTGAGACCCGAGTTCGAATCTCGGTAGCTGCACGTTGTGTTTAGAATCAATGGTAATTATCATGGAACTTGGAAAAACATTATATGTTACGACCAGACAGGAATGGCGAGCATGGCTTGCAAAAAACCATAACAAGAAAAATGAACTTTGGTTGGTGTACTATAGAAAATCTTCTGGTAAATCACGAATTCCATATAATGTTGCTGTAGAAGAAGCACTCTGTTATGGTTGGATTGATAGTATAATTAAAAAAGTTGATGAAAACTCGTTTGCACAGAGATTCACTCCAAGGAAACCAACAAGTCAACTTTCTGAACTAAACAAAGAAAGGATTAAAAGGCTAATTAAACAAAATCAAATGACACCCATGGGATTAAAAGCAATACAGCACGCATTTAATCCAAAAAAAGAAAAAAAGTTTATTGTTCCAAAACAAATACTTGCAGAAATAAAAAAAGAACCAGATGCATGGAAAAACTTTCAAAAAATGCCTCTCTGGTATAAAAAAATAAGAATAAGCTATATTGGATCTAGTGAACAGCAAGAAAAGAAAATATTTGAAAAAAGACTAAATTACTTTATAAAAATGACAGGAAAAAATAAAAGATTTGGTTTCTTAAAAGACTAAAAATAAATCAATTACAATCTTTTTATAAATATTTTTTCTGTTAATATTTTGCTATCAAATTGATGTTCAAATTGAAATCCTCTTTTTTTAAAAGCTACTTTGACTTCATCATAAAACTTATTTAATTTTTTTCTAAAAATGATTGTTCGAAGATAATCAAATGGTTCAGTTAAAGTTAAGTCGGTTTTTGTAAATGTAATAAAAGCGCAACCTTCTTTGTTTAATGAATATGCGGTTTTTAAAAGCACATTTTTTTTAAGTTCATCTAGTGTATACTGAAAACCACCATATGTTGAAAAAATAAGGTCTTGCTTTTTATCAGGAACAATACTTTTTGTTCCATTTTCATATTTCATTCTTTCAATTGGATTAACAATAATATGATCAATGTTTTTTGTTGAAGATAACTTCGTATCACTTGGATCAATAGTAATTCCAGTGGTTTCAACAATGTATTTGGATTGCAATTCTTTTTTTATTTCCTGTAGAAATTTACCTTCCCCAAGCCCTTCATCCATGATACGTAGTTTTTTGTGTTTAAAATTAGCATTTATGAATTCAATTAAATTTTTTTCTTTAAATAAGGATTTAAATATATAATTATATTCTTGCAATCCCTTGTTCTTATTCCATTTAAGTGGTTTAAACCCATCACCAGGAATATATCTTTTTCTAATCTTTGCATTGTATTTTACATATTTTTTTCTAATTTCTTGTGTACGTAATTTTTTATAGATTTCTCTAACTTGTAATTCTGCCATCCCTCCCTTAGGAATTTTTTTAATAAGCACCATACACTATCAACCTATATATATTACGTTATCTAATGATTTAAAAACAAATCTTTCTAATTGAATTAATTTAAATTATATATTTTCACAACTTAAAAAAGAAAATAGATTAACCTATTTTCTTAGTTTTGAAGCAAATCTTGCCCTAGCCTTTTTTTCTGAGAGCTTGTTAGCTTTCTCAGTTAATGAGGCCATCTTAATGGTTACCCACACAGCAATCACGGTTACAAGCACAGCATAAAAGATCATTGCAAATAAACCACTTGCGGCTCCAAATACTCTTTTGAATATTTCTTGTATGGCTGTGTTCCATGCAAGTGCAGCAACCAATCCAAACGCAGCAATAATTAATGCGTTTAATTTTTCTAAAACTTCTTTATTCATGTTTACCTATCTCCTTTTATTAAATTTAATTTATCCAATGTTTTCCTGCTTGATTAATTCTCTTAGAAGAACAGTAGCATAGTTTCCTTTTGATAATGTAAATGAAATTATAAGTTTTTTATATCCTTCTTCTAGATGTCTCTCATCATCACCTATTTCAATTAGCTTTAATTGGTGGGCTTCTGTTTTAATATCCCGGTATTCTCCTTTGCTTGAGAGA
Source organism: uncultured archaeon (assembly GCA_964496765.1). Taxonomy (GTDB): domain Archaea; phylum Iainarchaeota; class Iainarchaeia; order Iainarchaeales; family CSSED10-239; genus JBAWVI01. The sequence goes on from CAZCAP010000008.1 coordinate 15,750, forward strand.
ACTGAATAATCTCGATTATAAAAATCATCAAACATTATTCCTTCTTTTGTGAGAAGCTCTTTTTCTAGTTCTCCTGCAAGACCTTCTGAAAAGGTTGATTGAAATCCAAACAAAGGTAATTGAACAGAACCATTTACTATCCTATCTCCATCAATTGGATTAAGCCCATATCCTCTATCTAATCTCATGTTTATTAGTTCATTGAAAAGATAGGATTGATAGGCATGTATGAAAAGATATTGAACTGCTTTTGGAAGAACCTGGATTGCTCCTAAATAATCATCAGGGTTCTTTGCTAAATGATTAAGCATTGCTGATTCATAACCAAAGGATGCAGGAAAGGATGATGCATGGTGGCCGAAATCAAGATCTTCCTTGAGAGCAGATCTTGCTGCCTTGATATCTTCGGTTTCAAAATCATTTGTTTCTGTTAAATATAAGATGATTCCTTCTTTGAATTTGCTTTTCATGAAAAGCTTGCCTACTCTGTGAGTTATTTCTCTTGTTCCTCCAAACCTTTGTTCTCCAAAATAATTAATTAATCCATTTTTTTGGATTTGGGAGATGCATTCTTCTGTGATTGTTCTTATTTCTTCTTCAGCTAAATTTTTAATTTGTCTAATTGTAACAACAAATTTATTTTCCTTTAAATCTCCAATATCTATTCTTTTTTTGGACCAGGTTGGATCATAAACCTTAATTGTTTTAAAATAGAATTTTTTTAAACGTTCAAGACTTGGTTCAAAGATGGATATTCTTTGACTAGTTAATGCTCTCTTGTCCTTCAACCCAGCATAGCCAATTCTTTTCTTACTTGTGTGAAGAAATCTTGACATTTGAGAAATAGCAACAGTTGTTGCAAGATTATTTTTTTCTAAAGTTAGATGAAGATAGTCTTCTTTATCTTGCTTTTCTGAAAAAACCTTATCCCAATCAAGCTCTGGGAGAAGTTTATCAGGAAGATATTTAACTTCAGTTATATAGTTTTCTCCAATTTCAGAAACAATAAAGTCTTCAGATATTTCTTTTATTCTTCCATTGATTGGAGAAGTGGTTGTTATGTATTTAAATTCCATGAGTTATCGATTCTTTTAGTTTATACTTTATATCTTAGAAAAGCACCTAGTCCACCAAATGTTTCAAAGAATTGCTTTCCTTCTGGAGATTCAATTGAAATTAGTTCAACCTTAGTGCTTGTTTCTTCTGCAATCTCAACAAAGTAATCAAAGATATCTAGTTCTTCAATTAATTCTGAATCCTTGCCACAGGAGGAACAAACAATTGTTTCTTTCTTTTCTTCTTTTTCTGGATCTCTAATTATTTTATAATCAATATTGTTACACGAATTGCACTTGTACTTGTTTGCCATCCAGGTTATTCCTTCGGAGAGGAGGATGCTATCCACTTGTCCAAGATTTAATGCATTCATTACCTCTCTATAACCATAGGTCGCAAGTTCATTCTTAGCAACCTTTTCAACAAACTTATTAACAAGTGCTCTTTCCTTCATTACTCCTACTTCTTTTAGAATATCTCCAGATTTATCAAGTATTTCTTTTATTCCTGATTCATCTGTGTAGGATGTGTCTATTGTTCCAAGAACCTTATCTCTTAGTCTATGATCAAGATCTCCTGCTTCTAAAAACCAATTTTTAGAATGCCCTGGTCCACCAACCACGATACCCTTAAGCTTTTCAATACCAACAAAGGTTGCATTTACTTTTTCTCCAACTCTTTTGTAAAAGTCCTCTTCAGCTTTTTCTCTAAGACGCTCGAAACGATGTGATGAATTATGAACAACAAGCCCATTCGCAATAAAATTTTTATTTTTTACTGTGATGTCAACCATAGAGGTTGATGTTTGTTTTTGTATATGTATTTTACTTATTTTAACAGGAATTACTGGGTAATCCATTATCTTTTTTAGATCTATATATAATTTTTTATCTTTGATTTTCTTTAAGATTGAACTTTCAAAGGTTGCTTTACCCATCATTCTTTTGTTATTAAAGAAAGCACTAACTTTTGGGAATAATTGAAGATTATATCCTTTTGTTTCAATTAATTTTCTAATAAAACTACCAGACATAATTATTTGTCTTGATCGTTCCATATTTGATTTTTTAGTGATTACTTTGTCAAGTATTATTTGTTTTTTCTTAGATGTAAATCCAATTTTTTTCTTAAATAATTGCAATGATGCTTTTTCAGTAATTGATATTGTAAATCTATGATTATCCGTGTATGGGTTCATATAATTATCATATTCAACGAGTGATGAAATTATTGAAAATCTTAATAGAACTAATTGTATTTGCTGAGCCAATCTCTTGTTATTTATTCCAAAACCAACTCCTCTATCAAGATTAACATATCCTTCCGCATCAAATAATCCTTTTAAGAAGCTTGCAAGAATACTGTTTGGAGAACACAATATTTGTTTTGGAATTAATGTATCTCTTGCTTTCTTTAGCTCAGGGAATTCTTCTTTAATTAATCTTACAAGAGGCCTGCTTGTAAATCTTAATTGATGATAATTTTTTGTCTCTCTGAATCTATAACTTGAATTTACTGAAAAATAAGAATCATATTTCTTTTTATATGCCAAAGCAACATCTTTATTCTGTTCAGAGAAGGAGATTCTATCCTCTTCAAAGTTTCCATCTCCAGCAAAATACCCCATAAACTGAGCAAACACTATATCTATTTTGGTTGGAAGCTTAATATTTGTATAAATTGTATTTATAGTGTATTTTTTTAAAAATGTAGAATAGTTTATTTTTAATTTATTACAAATATTTTTTAAAAATTCTCTATTTATATTTACTTTTCCAATCTCAACACCTGAAATTGCAGTTTGGGTAACTCCTAAACTTTTTGCAAGTTCTTTTTGAAATAGCTTTCTTTTTTCTCTTTCTTTTTTTAATAAACTTTTTCCTTCTTTTGTGATTGTAAATGAATTATAATATTTTTTTGAATCAATTACTTGAATAGTTCCTTTAACATCTATTTTTTCAGGCATTAATAAAGTATCTCCTTCTTTAAGATCTTCTGCTGTCTTTTCAATAACTTCAGTTCCTGTATGAACGAAGAAGAGATGATCTTTGCTGGATTGGATTTCAAGTCTTGGTTCCTTTGTTATAATTGTATAAATTTTGTTCTTCTTTACATCCCATTTGTTTGAAACTACAGAATCAAATAGATTATAATTATTAAAATTTATGGATTTAACATCTTGATTCTTGGATAGTTCTTTAATGTCAATTATGTTTCCATCAGCTAATTGAACAAATGCGTCTTTTAAACATTGACCTCCAGCACGTGATTTACCTGGAACAGCAGATGTTTCATTACTTATAATTTGAATTGCTTTCCCTCTAAGAATAGCAAGGGTTGCTTCTCTCTTATCAACAGCAATAAAACCATAAACTTCGTCTGTTTCAGCCATCTCTTCTAGTGGAGTTGTATGAAAAGAAGAATCACACCAATAAAGCTTGGTTGTTAATCTCTTTGGTGGAATAATTTCAAGAAGAGTAACATCTGATTTGGATGGATTAGTTGAAACGTCTCCTGAAAAAAGAACTAATCCATTTTCTGGAAGCTTGAAATCTATTTGTCTTAGATAATTAATTATTCTTTTTAGAGCTGCTTGAACATTTTTTCTAGTCTGAGAGCTCTTTATGTTTGATGATTGACTTTGCTCATCAGTTAATTGCTTAGTAACTGTGCTTCTATCAGCATCAGGAGGAAGGTACACACTTATTAATTGGGTTCCTGTTCCTTTAAACTTCTTAATTGCTTTTAATTTCTTTTTTAATAATAATAAATTTGTTTCATCCATAAATATACCTAGTTTATCTATATAATATCTGTTACGATATATAGAAATAGCTATCCATTAATAACTTCAGTTATATAAAATACTGACTTAACTTGATCATTTCTATAATCATAGGTTATTCTCAGAGAAGGATAGATAATCACATAATAATCAGAGTTGTTTATTTTGTTAACAAATGGATCTCCGATCATGTATGGCTTGTAGCTTGAAATAACCACAATTTCGTTATTTAATAGTTTTTGTATAACCTGTTCGTCCGTTGGTGCTTGATCTCCAATTCCAGAGATTCCTAAAAATAAAGAATAAACAAATAATATAATTATAAGTATAACTAGGAAAATCTTAATCCTTGAAATAGAAGATAATTTACTTAATCTTTTTGAACTTCTTGGATGATTAATTATTACTTCAGTTTTTGATTTTTGGTTTTTACTTACAACCTTCTTTTTTGTAATTTTCTTTTTCAAGTTATTTCACTCCAGACAATTATCATAATCTTGACACAATGATGCTTCCTGATAGGGGAAGACAATTGTTAGTTTGTTTTTGATTTTGTTAACTGAATACTTTGGAACAAACTTGCCCTCAGATTTATAGAAGATACAAGCAAGATCAATTGTTTTTATTGTTTTTTTAATTAATTTTATTTTTTTTGCAACTTCTTCTCCTCTGTTTTCTTCAAAAACATCATCAACCAGAAGAACATCTCCTTTTAGATCAAAGAGACAAGTAATTGCTTTATCAATAACATACTTATTGTTTATTAGTTTTGCAGAAATTACTCCAAGAGGAACATCTAATATGCCTGATAGAATTCTTCCAAGCAATAGTCCACCACGAGAGATACAAATAACAGCACAGTATTTCTTATTTGAACTAATTACTTTTTTTCCAAGCTCAAGACTTAGAGATTCAAACTCATTCCAAGATGTATAATACATATGCCCTATAACCTCTATATATAATATGGACAAAAGTTATAAAAAGAGTGATATAAACCTCTAATCTTTAAACTTTAAAAAGTTAGTTTTAAAAATGCAACTTACTTTTATATATCTACAAAGTTATAATTAAAATCTCAAGGAGAAGATGAGTTATGCCAAAACCATTAAAAATTGCTATAAAGAAATTATTTGGAAAATCATTAACCTTTAGAGAAAAATGTGAAGGACTTGGAATTGAGAGGAATGGATACCTAAAAAAAATCACTCTCAATAAAAAAGACAAAACTAATAAGCATGATTTTCAATTAACATTATTAGAAAAAAGAAAGTTCATGGTTAGAAGAGGACTTCAGAAAGCAGAAAAAAAATTAAAATTAGCAACTGAAATAATAAATAAACTAGAAAGTAAAGTTAGGAATCTGGGTTCAGCAATCTCTATTAAAGGAGATATAGATGTATTCGCACTCCGTCAAGTAGCAAAATACACTCCAACTCATTGGGAATACAGGAAAGTAGCAGTTGATGCAAGAAATTATGCAAAAATTAATTTCATAGAGGTTTACCAAGAATATATTAAAAAACACAAAAAGAAACTGGATGATATTAGTAAAACTGATGTGCTAAATATATTACGTGAAGCTGGCAAAAAAAGAGAAAAAGTGCTTATTTATGGAGACAGAGTAATCGTTAATCTTCTAGGGCAAAAAAGTACAAAAAGAAAAATAGCTGGATTATAGGAAAGATTCAATATCTTTCTTTTCTTCTTCTTTTTTAGTCTCATAGCTCCTTGCTAAACCAGTTAATGTAACATCAAGAATTGAATCCTGGGATCTCTTCTTTCGTACTTTAAAGAAAACAGGATAGTTGCTTGCTTCTCCAACAACTAGTGCTTCACCAACTCTAAGGGAAGTTATCATTTCTATTGATTTTGAATCAAGACCCTCACTTGATTCTCCAATATGCTTAAGATCGTAAGGGTTTGTAACTCTTAGAATTATATGTGTATTTGCTTGAGAAAGAACAGTTGTTGAAAGCCTAACTGGTCTTTGAGAAATTAAACATAGACAAGCACCAAACTTTCTACCCTCTCTTGCTATTGTTTCAAGTATATTTTTTGCTAATGCTCTATCCTTTTGTGCCATCTCTGGAGCAAACTGATGGGCTTCCTCAACAATCAGAAGGAAGGGAGGAACTCTCTCCTTATTTACTCTTCCATGGAAGAGCTTGTGAGCAAAATAATAGAGAATTAATTGTTTCTTTTTTTGATTAATCTCGTTTGATAAATCTAAAATTGTTAGCTTACCTGGATGAATCACATCATAGACGCTTGGAGAATCAACCTTTCCAAATAAACGAAGTTCAGATAACTCATACAATGCATTGATTAGTGGTTTTGAAATTGTATCCTTAATTTCTGATGATTCAATCTCTCTAATTATGTCTTTTAAATCAAAAGGACCAGCACCGTGTTTTTTGTCTTCATTTAATTTCTTTATTGCAATTGAAAGTTCTCTTTTTTGAGCAGCAGAAAGAATTGTTAAAAGATTGGAAAGGAAATGATCTGATAAACCAGTAACACCAATTTTAATATCATTTGATTTTATTTTAATGGTCTTTGTTGAATAGTCTTTCTTTTCTTTATCTTTTGTTGGTTCAGAGAAATTAGAATATTCTCCATGAGTATCAACAAGCACTACTGCTATTCTTCCTTTGTCTTCTGCTCTATCAAGAAGCTCCTCAAGGATTACACTTGTTAAATAACTTTTACCTGCACCTGATTGAGCAAGGATAGCTAAATGCTTTTGAAGAAGGCGATCAAGATCAAAGGTAACCTGAAGAGATGGATTTTCTATTTCTCCTAGATTAAGTCCATCCTCTTTGAAATGAAGAAACTTTGAAAGAACATCCTTGTCGCAAACCTCAACCTTATCTCCTGGAGAAACAGGAAGAGTTGATCTTGCAAATCTATTTTCTATTGTTAGGACACCAAGAGGTTTAATAATACCCTCTAGAAATTCCCATTCATTTGCTGGGAATTGTTCAAAAATATTTATGTTATTTAGTTCAAATTCTTTTATTGATTCATTGTTTTCAAAATATCTATTTCTTTTAAGAACATCAACAACTAATCCAATTAACTTACCTTGAGAATAATTTATTTGAACGTATTGTCCCTTATGAACTAGTTTATTTATGCAAACAAAACTTATCTTAGAAGTGGATGGAGAATCATCTGTTGATATCACAATTCCAAATTCATTTTCTTGCATAATTAATTACCTATTTATTATATATGTGCTAATTGTTTTTTAACCATTTGATTAAACCTAAGCTTTTGTTTTTTTAATTTTTGTTGAACCTTTCGTTTTTCTGTTTTTGGTAGGATTGCTTTTTCAAAACCAACTGCATTCTGAATATTTAATTTGCTTTTATAATCTATGGTTCTTCTTTTAATTGTGTGAATCTTTGAATGGATACCAAATGATGCTAGCCTATTTTGTATTGCTGTTGCCCAGGTGGACACACAAAGTTTTCTGTATTCCCCAAAAGCAAGAATGCGAACGTCCTTGCTTAACTTATTAATAAATGTTTTTGTCATAAACTTTGGAGTACCAATGACATCAGGATTTCCATTGGCGTGTGGGTTATAATTACTATAGACCACCCTGTTTTTTAAATTTCTATTAGTGAACTCTGTGAATTTTGAAAGAATTTGTTTTTGTAATTTCAGAGTTTTATAAAATTCTTTTTTTAGTTCAGAATATTTTTCAAAACTCATCTTGTGTTCATATCTATCATAGACCCCAATTTGGGGAGTGAAAATAATTAGAAGTGATGCTTCTTCTTTTGAAATTTTATTTATTTGATCTCCATATATTCCAATAATTTTTTTAAATTCATTTGTTGTGGGCTTGTGCTTTGAATTTAGTTTTTCAATAATTGGATTATCAATTAGATTATCTGTGACCTGCTTATAAAAACCTTGCATAAGAAAAAGATCATATAATGGGTGAACTAACAAATATATTTTATTATATTTTTCAACCATGTTCTGCTACTCCTAATCCTATCTTATATAATTATTTCTCGCAGGTGAATCACTCTTAGGTGGATTGTTCATTTTTTCAATATCTTTTGAAATTTTTGAAAATGATTCTTCTATTTTTTTTGCACTATCGAGTATGGACTTAAGATCTAGCTTAAGCTCAGAAAATAATTTAAGAGTTATCTCAAGTATTTCTTTTGCTGATGCTGGATCCCCATAGGTAAGCTTGCTATCGGTTTCACCCATTAAACAAACACCAGATATTTTATAGTTTTTATAGGCAATTCCTGGGAGAAGTCCTGCTACTCCAGAAATTAGAGTATCCTTATTGTTTTTATCAAAATAAATATTAGTTAACTTCTTTTTTTCTAAGTCTGTTCTTGTTTTTTCATCAGAGGTGACACAGGCAACTCTTGGTTTTGTTTTCATTCTCTGGTCCCCAATATTTAATCCTGCAAAAGTATATATTTCTTTTATTCCTGATTTTTTTGCAAAAGCAGCTATACTCTCAGAAAACTCATAGTGATCTTGAGAGTTTGGAACATTACCTAGTGCTGGTTGAACAGGTCCAACAAGGAAAAGATAATCTCTTTTTTTGCTTGAATAAACGTATAATTCATCGTGAATAATTTCAAGAACAGAATTCTTTGCATGAACAGCAGGAGGAAATGAATCTGAATAAACTTTAGCCAGGAGAATTGGTTTTGGTTTAAGCTCACTAACTAAATAATCAACAGCAATTTTGCCCACAAGGCCAATGCCAGGAAGGCCAGCTATAAGAACTGGGTTTTTTAATTTTTTTTTCAAGATTATATCTATGGTTGTACTCATTTGAATCAATTCCTCTAGTTAATTTAATCAGTATTATTTTTAATAATTTCTACACTTTCTCCTTTCAAGAATTTAGTTATGTCCTTTGAAATTAGGTCAAAGTCTTTTGATGCGATCTTATAATCTTTTGCAATCACAATTATGGAATAACGCCCTGGTCCAACGTAGTTGAACTTTGAGTTAGGGTAATCCTTTTGTAATTTAAGTAGTGCTTTTCTAATTATTTCAATTCCATTTGGTTCACTTGATGATACCTTTATTGTTCCGGTTATTATCTTGTCTTTAACAGTTATGTTTTTCGATAATAAATTGAACAATGTTTGTCTATATTTTTCTTCAATACCTGGATAGTAATCTTTACCATATTTTAATAAATTAATAAAACCTTTATAGAGACTAGATTCTTTCTCTAGAATTGGGTCCCCTATCTTTTGCCAAACATCTTCAGAAGTTAATTCTAGTTCCTTTGCAATTACTTCCATTAGGCTTTGAGCTCTTAAAAACAATCTATAGTCAGATATTTTTCTTTTTTCATCAGCAGATGTCACTCTACTAAAAGAAAGATCAACGTGCTTTTTTTCTTCATCAACCTTTAGAACCTTTGCAGCTCTAATCTGTCCAACCTTAACATGATTATGAATGTTTTTAATCCAGGTTGATGAGACTTGAGATATGTGAATAAATCCTTCAATATCATCAAATTCTAAAATATTTGCAAAAACTCCAAAATCAGTTATTTTTGTAATCTTACACACAACTACATCATTTAATTTAGGGTATTCCATTTTTTTTTCAACTCATTTATATTCAATTATTATAAAAAGAAAATTCTTTTGTATTATATATAATATATACAAACTGTTTTTAATGTATATCTTTCCTAGAAATATATGGTTATTTGATTAAATAAAGAGCAAGCTTGTTTAAATAACAGGAATAAAGTAGAGACGAGTTTAATCTACTTTCTCAATTATTTCCTTTGTTTCTAGGATTTTAAAAATATCCTCAGGGATTTCCACTAGCTGATTGATTTCAAAAGGCCCATATTCCTTCATATCCCCACCAATGAATGCAGGAATGTCCTGTAGAAATTTTACCTTAACCTGTGTTGTTGTGTCTGTGTTCTGTGGCTTTTTTGAAACTCCAAAAATTGTGTTTGTTTGCTCGTTTTGCTTATCAATGAGCTTTAGAATTCCTTTTGCGAAATCAATCTCAAAATCCACTAATCCCTCATCAGCAAAATCATTTGTTCTGCTGTACATTAAACAACTATTCATTATTTTTTTAATTCTTATTTCTCTTATTTTCTCAGTTATTCTTTTTAGGTTTTCAAATCTTTTCAAAGTATTTGTAGAAAAAGAATCTTCAATGGATGAAATATATTTATGTCTCTCGTCTGTTAGGAATTTTTTTAATCCCTTATAAAAAGAGGAATCTAATTTTGATAACCTGGGGGACTTGGTTTCAAGCCTATATATTTTTTGTAATTCATCATAGTCAACCTTGTAATTATCACTCAAATGTTCCCACCCCTTTTAATATAAAATAAATACAAATATGTTCTTCAAGCTCTTTTATTTCACCAATCTCATATGGTCCATAGGTTTTATTTAATAATTTAAATTTTGGAATTGGTTTTAAGATTTTAATTGTTTTTTTAATATCGGACTTAAAGACAATGGGATCTTTAAATGGATCAAATCCTTTAAGTTCTTCTTCATCTTTAATTGATTTCGCTAAAAAACCAGTTCCTCCATGAATTGTATCAGGCACTCTTACAATCTTGTAGATGTCCTGAGCAACCGAAGGATCTATCTTAAGTTTTATGTTTTCTATTGCTTGATATAGAAAATTACTCCAAAATTTATCCTGTGAGGTAAAATCACTCCACAGTATACTATTATGATACATCTTATTTAAAATGACTTCCTTATTTTCATATATAAGCTTTGCTTTTTGAGAAGTTATGTTTAATTTACTTTTAAGTTCCTTTTCATTTGAATCCCTAATAATTGTTATTAGATAATTAAGTATTTTCTTCCCCCAGCCCTTTGCTTTATCAGGAGAAGGGATGGACCACTGCTTTTTATCAATTGTAAACCCTAGCTTTTCAAGATTAATATCATTACCAAGTATATAATGCATCATAATTGCTCTTGATGCTTTTGATAGAGGAATTATCTTTGGATCTGTTATTCTCACATGATAACCCTTGGATCCTGAAAAAGAGATGATAAAGTAATTAGGATCTAAGGAAAAATCTTCAACCAGCATATCAATTAGCTTTAATGTTTCCTCTTTTGCTTTACCTAGGCATTTTTCACATGTCCATTCAATAACCTCCACAGGGGAACCACATTCTGTGCACTTATCAAGGTGACCATAGCCTGTTTTGTTACAGACTTCGTTCTTACACACCCATGTATCATGTTCGTTTTTACAGGGGAGATCGAAATCATCAGCATCAAATTCATAGACTATGTCTGCTCCTGTCCATTCCTTAGCTTCCATTGGTCTTTTTTCTGGATATTTAAAATAACCAACAGAATAGGAGATGTGAAAAGGAACATTCGCTTTAAGATAGAAATTAAAATCAGTAATCGAATTGAAAAAAAGATGACGAGCGCTTATCTTCTTTCCAAAATCTCCAATTCCAAACTCTCTTGCTTCTGGACTAACTACAGAGGACACCCTATTATTAAGATAATAGTTTTTGAACTTGTTTCTAACATAATTAACTGCATAGGAGTTAAAATAAGTTGAATCAGAGCTGGACATACATAATATATAGAAAGAAAGAATTAAAAAGAAGAAGTTTATTGCTCTCTAATCTCTGAAATCCCATCATTTTCCTTATCTCTTTCTATTATGTATTTATGAGAATTTATGGTTTCAAGTAGCTTTGTGTCATGGGTTATGATTATTGTTTGAGATATATATTGTGGAATGTCCTCTTCAAGAACCAGGGATAGCATTTCAACTGCTTTTGTGTCTAGATTATGGGTTGGTTCATCAAGTATTAATAATCCAAGATTCTTGGTTAGGATTAATGCGATTGCTATTCTTATGGATAGAGCTGCACAGGCTCTCTCTCCTCCGCTTAGGAATCCTTCAACCTTGATCCAGTCTTTTGTTTTTGTTTGGACCTCAAGAATATAATCATTATCTGATTTTAGTCTAGCAGATAAATAATCCTTGTATGGATAAACCTTTGGCCAGATAATTGAAAGAGCATCATTTATGTTATCAATTAGAACTTTTCTTAATTGATGTTGACTTACTTCAATTGATTTAATAAAGTTTGAGATATCCTGCTTTTTAATTAAATAATTTTCTTTTTTAATTTCCTGTTCTTTTCTTTGGGCTTCAAGTTTTTGGAAATTTGTGATTTGTTTTTCTAGATTATCCAATAAAGAAGTACTTGAATTTATTCTCTCTGTTATTGATTTGATTGTGCTTTCTAGATTTATGAAACTAGAATTTATTTTTATATATTCATCTTCCTGATACCCAATTGATTTTTGCTTGATATCAAGAATAGAACTTTCCTTTAGAAGTTTGTCTTTTTCTTCTTTCTTTTCAATAATGGTTATAAAAAGAGAAATTTGGTTTAAGCTAGTTGTTATTTTTTGAAGAGATGAATCATCATCTTTAATTGCAGTTATTGATGTGGTTAATTTCAATATTTCTGATTGTATTTCCTCTTTTCTTTTATTATTCTGAGAAATGGTTGTTTCTAATTGTTTAATCTTGAGTTCATTTTCTTTTTGTTTGGTAATTAACTTATCCTGCTGGTCTTCTTCCTGCTTTAGCTTATCTATTTCTTTAGCTATTGATTCAAGATTTTGTTTTTGAGTAACCAACAGCCCTTCTTTATTAATCAATTTGTTTTGAATATCCTCTTCAGATAATTGAGAATCACATATGGGGCATTTTGAAAAACCTTTCTTAAGTTCCGCTATAGATTTATCTAGTTCGGAAATAGATGAAAGAATAACTATTTTATCTTGCTTTTGTTTAGAAAGATTATCCTCTAGATTTTTTTTATAAGTGAGAAGGTCGTGGAGAGGGGTTGGTGATTGCTTTTTAGTGTCCAAGAAATATAATTGTTTTTCTTTCAAATCCAAATCTAAACGATTAAGTTCATGTTCATAGGAAGCTCGTTCACTTGTTAGTTTTATTTTTTTATTAATATCTTCTTTTACTCTTTCAAAATCTTTATTTAAATTCACTTTTTCTTTTTCAACACCCTCTAAAGTGTTTGTAGAATAATTCTCATCCAATTTATTTTTAGTTAGGTAATTATCAATATCTTCGAGTTTAGCTTTTTTAAAGATTAATTCTTTTACACAGGAATCATTATCTTGTTTTTTCTTTTTTTGAATTGCAAGTTCAGAAACTATATTACTCTCTTTATCTTTTTCAAGAATTAATTCTTTTTTTAATTTATCCAATGTATCTATTACTTCCTTCTTTTGAGCGAACTTTGTTTCTAAATCAAATGAAAGTATTTGGGAATTAATTTGAGAAATTAATTGGGTTATGGTATTTGTTTCATTATCAATTAACCTATCTAGAGCTCTCGCTCCATCTTTGATTGTATCAAGCTTTAGTATTCCAAATAAATCATCAAACTTTTCTTTTCTCTTGCTTGGTTGAATTTTCAAAAAGTAATCTAGTTCATTTTGTTCAGAATAAACAATCTTAGTGAATAATTCATAATCAACCCCAAGCAACTCTTCAATCTTAGAGGTTACATCTGTTTGCTTAGGCCCTGCAATTAATTTATTTTCTAAATATAATTTAGCACTAGTTATTCCCTTATCTGTGATTTCTCTTTCTATCTTATATACTTTTGAATCCAGATTAATAACTAAATTTATTTTTGTGTTTTCTTTTTTAACTGGTTTGAACATTATTACATCTGTGGTTTTTAGTTTCTTGTTTGAAAGAGAAGGAAAGGTACCATAGAGAGCATAGCATATTCCATCTGTTATGCTGGACTTTCCAGAACCAACCTTACCAATAAGTAAATTAGTACCATTTGAGAAATCAAGAGTTGAAGAAAGGTGTGTCTTAAAATTCTCAAGATAAATAGAAGTTATCATAGATATATACTAGGTGGATAGTTATAAAAAATAATTCTTTATTTTAGGTTATATTTTAGTTATAGGGGAATATATTTAAATTAAATGCCTCAGTAAATTAAATATTTGATGGATATGAAACTAAAGGAACTAATATCTGATTCAAAAGCACAAATATCTGCTGAAATGATCATTCTTCTTGCTGCAATCATTGCAATTGTACTTGTTGTTGTTACTCAATTACAAAAAACAACTGATAAGGCAAATAAAAAAGTAGAAACCCAAGCAGACAAAGTTTTTGATAAGGTTGATGAAATTAATTAAAATGCATAAAGTAAAGGGTCAGGTTTCACTCGAATACATTCTAATAGTTGGAGCAGTCGTTTCTCTTCTTTTAATAATTGTAACTAGCTCTAGTATGCTCTATAAAAAGAACATTTCTGCAATCGATGACAGAGAGTTGATTAAAACTGGAGCTGAATTGCAAAATATCTTGGACACTCTAGAGCTAATGCCCACAGGAACAGAAAAGATTATTGTAATTCCTGAATGGACTTGGACAATAGAGTATAAGGATTATTTAAAGAAAACAATAATTTTATCAAATGGAAACAAAGAAAAACCTATTTCATCCATATCTGATATATATCTTGAGAAAAAAAGTATTTCAGAGAAATCAGAAATAATTATTAATAAGATTGATAATAAGATATATATCAATATTGAAAAGGTAAAATGAAATGGATATTAATTTAACATTATCTCGTGTTTTCTTTCCTGGAATAATTCTGCATGAACTAAGCCATGCAATTGCCTGTGTGGCTCTGGGTGTGAAGATAAAGAAAATCAAATGGATAAGCAAAGAAGGCGGATTTGTTATTCATGAACATAATAAATCATATAAAACAATAATTATCTCTCTTATTCCTTTCTTTTTAAATATTGTTTATGCAATTGCCTGCGCTCTATTATTCACCATGGGAGTTGGACCTGTTCTAAAAGTGTTATTGCTTTGGATCGGGGGGAGTGCATTATTTTTTTGTTTACCAAGCAAGGATGATGCAAAGAATGTTTTTGATTCTGTTAGGGAGAGCTATACAAAAAAGCAATCCCTTCTAAGATGGTTATACAAGATAATTTTAATTCCAATAACTCTAATTGTATTAATCCTTTCATGGTTATTTAGATTGCTAGATGAATCTTTATTTTTTAGATTACTTTTAATAATTGTTTGGATATATATATTTTTAATTTAAAGATGGTGATAGGAGAAGTTAGATAGGGAATATCTTGTTTGAATATCAAAATATAAATCATTAAATTCATTGATTTTCATCAAAAACAACAATTTAAAAACCATTTTCTGCACTATATAATATACATTATAGGAAGTTTGTTAAGGTATATATATTTGATGTTACATATATATAATTAGGGGGTTAATATTATGATTAGATTAAGTGTTAAGGATATTAAAGAATTTAATAAGAGCATAGATGCTATTGGTGTATTAATTAATGAAGGATTATTTGTTGTTGATAAAGAAAAAATATATTTAAGAGCAACAGATCCATCTCAAATTAGTTTAATTGATTTCGTAATGCCAAAAGATGCATTCGATGAATTTGTTGTTGATCTAGGTTCTGAATTAAAAATTTCATTTGGAATAAATATTAATAATCTTTTACAAATATTATCTCATTCAAATGCTGATGATAAGCTTCTACTTGAGATCAAAGAAAATAAATCAAATATATTAATTGAACTTGTTGGAAAATCAAGAAGAGCATTTACAATACCTTTAATTGATGTTTCTGATCAGGAACAACCTATACCCAAAATCCAATCAGATGTTACTGTTCAAATAAATGGAGAACAACTTCTTTCTGGAATTAAGGATGCAACCTTATTTTCTTCACACATAACATTAAAGGCAGAAGATAATAAGTTCAGCATGGAAACACAAAGCAGTAAAGGTAAGTTCAAGCAGGACATAGATGCAGAATCAAAGAACGTAGTGATTTCTGGAAACAAGGCAAAAGCAATGTATCCACTTGATTATCTACAGAACATGATTAAGAATTCAAAGGGAATCATCACAATTAAGCTTAAAGATGACATGCCACTTGAATTAAGTTATACCATAGGTAAGGCAGCAATAAGATACTTCCTTGCTCCAAGAGTAGATTCAGAATAATGAATCAACTCTTTTTTTCTATTTTTTATTGAATTAGTTTTAGTTCTCTTAATCTCTTTCTGGTTTTTTCATTTTCTAATTCAAGAGTAAATGAAGGAACAGCAAACAACACATCAGATGCTTCTTTTCTATGAAGATGTTTAACTTTACCATCTAGTGTTATAATTTCAAACTCAGGAATTAATGGGCTATACTCTTTATAGCTAATTATTTGTTTAATACCTTTTTCCTTAAGAAATTGATAGAATAAATCAAGTTGACCTTTATGGTATCTAACATTATAGTGATCTGCAATCCCAGGGTGCATAGCCAGGATCCAACAAGACAAATCTAATTGACTTCTGGGGTTATCTTTATAGACTTTAGTAACAATTTTATCAAAGCTTCTTTTAATATCACGAAGATCTTTCAAAGAACGTACATTCCTTGCTTTTAGTTTAAATGCGTAAAAAGAATTACCATACTTATATGTTTTTATACTATGTTTTGGTTTTAAAATAGGTTTTAAATTTTTAATAACTTTATTTATTTTTTTAAGCATAATTTAATCTCTTTTCTTTAGTAACTCAGGATCAACCCTTAAACTAATTCTTCTCTTTTCTCCTTTACCAATCCTATAGGACTCTATCTTTATTAATTCCAGTTTTTCAAGATTTTCAATGTACCTTCTAATTGTTCTTTCTGATAACTTAAATTTAGAATAAAGAGTAGATACATCTATGCCATCCTCAATTGAAAGAAGAACATCATACTCCTCAGGAAGAAGATACCTTATCTTCTCTGAAAGCTTAACAGAATCAACAAGCCTTGCAGATGATAAAAGAATTTCTTTTGTGATTTCTGGTTGTCCTTGTTTTTCTGTATTCTTTCCTGCCTTGTAAAGTAGATCAATTGCAATCCTTGCATCTCCACCTCTCCCTGCAGAAAAGCCAGCCACGTAACCCACTAAATCTTCTGAAATAGAACCAGGAACCAAACCAAATTCTATTCTTTCCTTTAGAATTAACTTAATATCCTGTGGTTTATATTTTGGGAATTCAAGATCTGATAAAAAAAGAGTGCTTTGGGTTCTCTTATCCAACTCCAGGACACAGGATTTATAATTTGTAACAAGTATGATTGTAAAATATTTTTTTCCAGAATTAAATCTTGATAAATCATATAAAAGCTTAGAAGTTTCCTCTGCGTTCATCTTATCTATCTCATCTAAAATAATAATTGGAGATGAATCAGACTTGGAAAAGAGTTCCTGTGCTCTGGATAAAATTTCATCAATTGCAAGTCCACGTCTAGGAAGAATTCCTCCAAGAAAAGAAACAATTTTTGAAAGAACAGCAACCCTTGTATTCTCTTTAATTACATTTATATAAACAAATTTTGCTTTTGCACTATACTCACATAGTTCTTTTAATACAAAATTAGTTGTTAATGTTTTTCCTGTACCTGGTGGGCCATAAATTAAAATATTATTTGCTTTTTTCTGTTGTAAAAGTGGTTTTAATAGATAGGTAAGTTCTTTTATTTGAGGTTCACGAGATGGAATGCTCATTGGGAAATAATCTGGATAAAATACAGACTCATCTTTAAAGATTGGTTTACCTTCAATATCATTTTTTTCAGAAAATATGTTTTTTTTCATAGAATTACACACAAAAGTCTACTCTGTTAATTTAATCAGGATAGTAACTAGATATTAGAGTGAATGAAAATGTATTTATATCTTTGTTTATTTCGGCATAATCTAGTGAAATTTTGATTGGACACGTACCCCCCTCCCATAGGCATATAGGAAAGTAAATCCATATAATTAGAAGAATTAATGGAGGAATCAAATATGATAATGAATAAAATATATAGAAAGGAATTAGTAGATTTTACAACAAATACTCTTCTAAGAATGAAACACTCAATTCTTAAGAAAGCGGAAGACGAAAAACTATTATCAAAAAA
>CAZCAP010000009.1:0-2640 GCA_964496765.1 uncultured archaeon
AAACATAAGTAAATGAAAAAATCATTTACTTAAGATATTTAATTGTATTAACAAATATTGCTTCTGATAATCCAGGATTGTAATTAAAATATATTACTTTACCTAATAGTAATGGTTTCTCTACAATTGCTGTAACTGTTTTACCACTTCTAGCATCTTGGAAATAAGCAATTTCTGTTCCTGTTGCAGTAACATCATAGGTTTCTGTTTGTAAAAGACCTGCTGCCTCAAGAGCTGGAACTCTTTCTATTCCATACATGATCTTATAACCTGCACTTTTACTATCTGATCTTACTGAATAAATTATTCCATTCATTCTTAATGTGTTTTTACAACTAGGAACACTATAGAGTGTTGGATCACATTTAACAGGAATGATGTCCCCAAATGTTGCTGTCCATCCAATAACTGATGAATCTCCTGGTCTTTCAATACCAGAGTTTAATACAACTATGAATTTACCACCTGATTGAACATAATTCTTAATTGCTTCACCAACAGTTCTTGTAATTGATTTATCTGCAGATAAACTTTGATCAAGGATAACTATATCATAGTTCTTTAGGGTTTCACTTGGATTATGTTGAATTGAATCAACTGTTACATGCCTTAAACTTCTAATAATATCCTTATTTTCTGCATCATTTAGAACTCTTGTAAATTCAGGGCTAGGAGAACCAATAACAAGCACCGCTGCTCCCTTACCTTCAAATAATGGAATTCCTCCAGATAGGACATTTGTCTTAAACACAATTAACAGTATAACGCCTATTATAACAATTATAGGAATTATTGTTTCAAGTTTAAGTTTTAAACTGCTTGAAGACTTTTTCTTTTCAGAAAATTCCTCAGCATCGAAAGCTTCTTCATCTCTTGCCATTTCATGTCACCATTTAATTTTAATTAGTATTGGTTATGGATAAATATTATCTAATTAATATTTATATTTCATTACACTTATTGTAAATAAATATATTTATAAATAAATGCATATTTAAAGGTATCGTTATCTCTTAAAGTTAATAAGTTATATTGGGTTGAGAGATTATGAAGGAAAACAAATGTTTATAAACTATTTGGGAATAATGTTTATATTAAATTATATTAAGATAAATTTACTAAAAAATGAGGGTGGTAAGAAATGGGTTATTCACAGGTTAGTAAGAAAAGTAAAAAAACATATTATTTACACAATAAGGGACATTTGTTTTATTTCTCTGGAGATCCAAAAGGTTCAATTGATTTGCCAGCAGGATATAAGACCATTGAGAACGCAAGAACTGGGCTTCCAATGATAAAGAAGAAATAAATCTATATTAGAAAAGATTTAATTCTTTTTATTTTCTTTTTTTTCTATATTTTAAATATGTAATCTATCTATTTCTAGAAGTCTGTTGTACTTACAGGTTCTTTCTCCTCTTGCGGGAGCTCCAAACTTCACATAATCAGCACCAAGACCAACAGCCAGATCAGTTATAAAAGTATCTTCTGTTTCTCCTGAGCGATGGGAAACAATTACTTTCCAGCCTGCTTTTTTTGCAAGATTGAATGCATCTATGCTTTCAGATAGAGTGCCTATCTGATTTGGTTTAAGAATAAGTGAATTACAATAGTTCTTTGAAATAGCTTCTTTGATTATCTTTGGATTAGTAACAAGAAGATCATCACCTATTAGATTAATCTTTTTTCTAACAAGGTAATAGAAATCAACCCACGCTTCCTTATCATTTTCTGAAAAAGGATCTTCAATTGAAGTAATTTTAAATTCTTTCATTAATGCTAAATAATAATTAATTAATAGATCTTTATCATATTCTTTCTTGTTAATTAAATAGGTTTTTTTCTTTGAACTATAGAATCCATTTGCTGCACAATCTAAACCAATGGTAACATCCTTTGAATAACCAGTTTTTGCTATCACATCAGAGATTAATGCGATTGCAAGGTGTGGGTCAGAGATATTTGGGGCAAAACCACCCTCATAGCCAACATTGGTTGCATTTAATCCATACTTCTCAAGAAGTTTTTCTTTTAGTTTATGATAAATTTCTACTGATGCCTGAACATTTTTTTCCAAATTATTAAAATGTGGGATTATTTGGAATTCTTGGAAAGGCAATGCATCGCCGGCATGGGCTCCCCCATTAATTATGTTCAAGATTGGAATGGGCATGATGTGTTTATTGTTTTTATTTAATCTCCCAATATATTTATAGAGTGGGATATTAAGTTCAAGTGCAGCAAGACGTGCAACTGCAAGACTTGTTGATAGAATCGCATTTGCTCCAAGATTGGATTTGTTTTCGGTTCCATCAAGTTCAATTAATTTATTATCAATTGCTCTTTGATCAAATATAAACATTCCTTTAAGAGCTTTATTAATTTTAGTATTAACATTTTCAATTGCTTTCTTAACATCAAGACCAAAATACATCTTATCATTATCCCTAAGTTCAATTGCTTCTCTTAAACCACTACTCGTTCCTGATGGAACAGAAGCAGAAGCAACTGCATTTCCAGAAAACACAAAAGTTCTTATGGTAGGAATTCCACGAGAATCAAGAACCCTTATTGCTTTTATTTGTTTAATTTCTCCAAATTCTGGAATATTAATCTTGGACTTGCTTTTTTTCATATTAA
>CAZCAP010000009.1:2740-30347 GCA_964496765.1 uncultured archaeon
ATCATCTTTTAATTTTTTTAATATTTCTTGTTCTTGCTTCTTTTTTATTATTGAAGCAACATCAAATTTTGCAAAATCAATGGCCCCAATTAAATTTCTCTGCAATGCTTTTGTGGCATAGGAATCCAGATAGGAATAATCAAAAGCTTTTGGCTCAATTAAATACTTCTTAAATAATTCAAAATCTGGTGTTATCACATGCAATTCTTTTATTTCATCAATAAATGGTTTGTGATTGTTTGATAAAGTTTCTTTTACAAGTATAACGTTTGCTTTTGTATATCTTCTAATATAGAAGGCATCTGTCCAAACATCATGCCCAACAAATAAAGCATTATCCACATCTAGTTTATTTGTTTTTAGAAAATGAATTTTATGATAATCATCCTCTGCAGTTGGGTTTTCTTCAAATTTCTTTTCTTTAAGTTCCCTATCCTGAGGAGATAAACTATTTAAGTATGAATCATCCACATAGGCAATATTGTTTTCATTAAAATAATCAAGTAAATTGTTTTCTTTGATAATTGGCTCAGCAATTTCTTTCTTAAGCCCAGTAACTAAATGCATATTGATATTGTTTTCTTTACAAAAAGTAGAAAGATTATTTAGATATGTATGTTGTATTTCCTTGTTTTTGTGGCCCTTAACTAAAACATCGTAAAATCCAAAAATAATGTGTTTCATTCCTATTTCCTCGTGATTTATCTAATTACCATCTATTTATATACTATTATATAACAATAATGAATATAAATATAATTGATACATATATATACAGCTAATAATATACTTAAAGGGTGCTATTGATATGGGAAAACAACTTGCAAGTGGGATTTTAATAGGAATAGGTATTGGACTTTACATTCCTGATTTACCAGGAGTATTATCCAAGGTAAATATGTATTTGGGATTAATAGTGATTGTTGTTGGAATAATACTATTAATTAATTCAAAGGATTAAAATTGATTATTTTTTTTCCTTTAGTGCATTCTCAATATCCTTAAATATATCTTTTATTTCATCTACAGAATGCACTTCCGGTTTCTTTTTAGAAAATAGTACTTTGAATGCAGCTATAATTCCACCCTTTTTTTTAGGAATAATAATTGGCTCATCAACTCTTGATAAGTCAATGTTCTTTTCGATGGGTGCTTGAGGTTTATTCTTTGATGATCTAATTGTTTCTCGTATATCAATAACTACATCTGCTTTTTTGTTTATTGCACTTTGTTTATTTGTAAACATGGTTCCGGTTTCTATGCTTTTTTTGTTGGTTTCAATTATTTCTTTATCAATGTCAACATCTTTTGTCTTTGATGCAAACAAGGTATTTACAAAATCAGCAACCTTATTGGTTTTTGGTTCAATAACAGATCCAAATGCAATTCCTGAATCTTTTATTCTTTTAATAACCGCAATTGCAATATCTCTCCCATAACCCTCATCCCTAATTGCAAGTTTAATTTCATCTTCTGAAAAATATTTTGCTCTTGGTAATAGGGTATTAAATAAGTAATCAATTTCTTTTTTTTTAGTCTTATCTTCTGCTGTTTGCTTTTTATTTTCAATAGTTATATCAGCAATCTCTTTTGAAGAAGCAGTAACTAAGCTATAGCTTTCAAGCTTTTGTTTATATTCTGGAAATTTAGATAAAATAATTATCAAATGCTCATATTCCTTTGCAGATTCAAACTGAAGAGAAACATATTCATCATAGGTTAGTTTTTTACGATTATATAAATCATCGATTACTTCTACGTTTTGTCTTACTTCCCTATATCTCTT
Organism: uncultured archaeon; assembly: GCA_964496765.1. Classification (GTDB taxonomy): domain Archaea; phylum Iainarchaeota; class Iainarchaeia; order Iainarchaeales; family CSSED10-239; genus JBAWVI01. The sequence goes on from CAZCAP010000009.1 coordinate 4,527, forward strand.
AAACAATTTTTCTGGATTCTTTTTTGATAGAGGGAGTATAAAAACAAACAAAACATAAAATAAGAATACAATTAGGAGAAATAATAATAGATAGAATAAGCTATTTTGTGGAATTGCATCAATAAAACTTTTTTTAAAAGAATCACCTATTAATGATTCCCCAGTATACACTGTCAATAATATTGGATACATATTCACACATAATATTTACAAGTTTTACTTAAATAGATATCCAAACTAAATTATCTCCTCTAAGAAGAGTTTCAACATATTTGGTTTTGGATTTACCATCTTTAAGTTCTTCTGCGTCTTCTAGAACTATATTCATATGAACATCGAATGCTCTTAGTTTACCTCTTATTTGAACATTGTCCTTAAGAAGTATTAATACTTGTTTGTTAATTGCATTATTTAGCATATCAAATGGTCTTGTTATTTTTGAGTTTGTATCTGTCATAAAATCACCTTTTTTAAAAAATAAATAAACTCCATAATTATTGTATTGCTTTCATTTAAATACTTTTCTTTTTTACTTTTTACGAGAAAATAATCTTTTTAGGAAACCAAATAGTCCTCCACTTGATTTCTTTGAAGATTCTCCTTCTTTTCCTGTTATTTTTTTTGCTATTGCTCTGAATGAATTTGCTGATGGGCCTTTGGGAGCATGAATTAATAGTGGTTTGATTTTCTTAAGAAGAAATGATTCCCTAATATCTTCTGCATATGGAATCTTGCCATAGCAGGGAAGTTCTAGCATTTTCATTATTTCCTTTTCAGAGATTTCTCCAGAAATGTTACTTACCTTATTAATTACAATTCCAAGAACTTTTAGATTTAATCTCTCTGCAACAATCTTCACCTTGAAAACATCTGCAACCGATGGAGAGGTTGGTTCAGTAATTAATAAGATTTGTGTTGATGATGACATTGCAGCTATTACGTTTTTATCAATACCTGCGGGTGCGTCTATTAAAATATAATCATATTGATTATATAAACTTTTTACTACTGAAACTAATCTTTCAACATCTACTCTTTGATAGGTTGAGATAGATAATCCAGAAGGAATAATTTTCAAATTACCTGGGCCATCATAGGTTGCATCTCCTACTGATGAAGAACCTAACAGAACATCATGCAAGGTTATTGGCGGGTTATCAACACCAATAAGTAAACTTAAATTTGACATTGCAATGTCCGCATCTATCAAAAGCACAGAATGACCCTGTTCAGCTAATGCAAGTCCTAGATTTGCAGTTAATGTGGTTTTACCTACTCCACCTTTTCCAGAAACGATTGTAATTATTTCACTCATAATCATTCACATTTTATTTTAATTAATTAAATTATTTGAGACATTATCTTTAAATAATTTTCAAGATCATTTACAAGTGCTTGAACTTCAATTCTTGATAAACTATCATTTGCTTTAATAAAATATACCTTATCATTTAATTTAAAAATTATTTGCCATCCTTTTGATTCAATTAATATTATTGAAAGATTATTGAATTCACTATTAATATAATTGTACATGGCTGCACTTTTAAAACCTTCTTTTAAATCCTTTTCAGTACTTCCAATTACAATTCCAGTCACATCAGTAACTACAATATGATTAACTAAATGCTTCTGCCTTAGTTTTAATAGAAAATCATCTAGATTTTTTGAATTCAAATTTATTTTTTTGTATTCCAATAGAGATGATAGGCCAGCAGTATCTGATGTATCTTCTAGGTTTAAAACCCTGTTGGATAACCTTGTTAATAATCTTGTTATAGTTTGCATAATAAATCTTTTTTTAATTTTTAATTACTCTTTTAATAAGTCAGAAATGTGAAATCTATTAAACACATCTATTTTTGATTCCTGCACTTCTATTTTATTACTTAATAATTTATCTAATAACGTCTCATTATATTTAATATTTAGTTTAGCTATTGAACCATTATCTATTTTATAATCAAATTTAACTTTATCATTAAAAATTAATATTAATTTTATTTGATCATCAGTTAAATTATAGATGTTTAATAATCCATCTTTATTTCCATAGGAATTTATTCCTAGATTAAATGCATCTAATCCAAATAACTCAACATCATAGGCATCAATTAAAAATATTGAACCAACAACCTTTCCTTTTGTAAAAATAATTATACTTTCTTCAAAACCATACTTTCCATTAACAGCTAGATAGGTGTATCCTGAGAACTTTTTTGTTCCTAAATCCAAAAATAATTTATCTGGAATTAATTGTTCCAGAAAAACATTTTTCACCAAAGGAGTGGTCACTGGTATATTCATAGTTTTATTCAACTCTTATATCTATCTTAATTTATCAATGAAGACAACCTGATCAACTGTATTCTTAAGAGCTGTTGCAGAACCTTCTTCAACTAAAAACACCATTGTTTTTTTACCATGGGTTTTTGCTTTTAAAATTGCAGGCAAGTAATCTGAATCACGTGTTACAAAAACAATTGTATCAATTTCTTTGTTGTGGACTATATCTGTTGCATCAACTGCCATTGCAACATCCACATCACCAACAGTAATTACTGTTTCAAAGCCAATGTTAACAACTGCTTCCACAAGTTTATCAGTAGCGTATTGATCAAGAAAAACTTTTGCAACCTTAATGGCACCCTGTGATTTTAAATAATTCTTAATCTTTGAAAGATCAATATTAAATTCTTTTCTTAGAATATTTGGACCATCAACAAATATTGCAATATTGTTTCTTCTTGCGATTTTTGGAGCACTATCTTTATTGATAAATAAACGTAATAATTTATTCATAATTTATTCCTTCTTTTCAATTATATACAGCCTAATGAACTGCTATAAACTTTTTAACTTATCCCTCAAAAATATATTTGAAAGGAGTGAGTTTGATTTCTACAATCGAAATCATAAGTAAAATATATATTATATTTAATTAAAATGATTTATAAAGGTATCTTAATTTATATAATATTATGGGTACCAAACAAGTATTTTCTAGACCTTTTAATCTAGTTTATGAAAAAGATTATCCAAACCTATTACTTGGGCCTGGGATATATGCAGATTATCTTAATGCTAAATATTCATCTCCTAAGGATTGGGTAAAGTCAGATATTAAAAAAATTGATGAAAATAGGAATAAACAAATTTTTTCTTTTGAAAAATACACTAAAGAGGATGCACTTCTTCCAACCAGAGAATTATCTGAGCTTCAGTTAATTACCCAAAGTACAAAAACAACTGAACTTGAAATCACCTTGGGAACTGGAGAACGAAAAGTCATAGACAACGTTTCAGGAATAAACAATCCATTCTTTGATATTGAAAATCTTAGGATTGTTGAAAATATACAAGTTCCAAAAGCCATTGATAGGGTTGTTTCAGACAATTCCCTCCCAGCAACAACAGGAATGATATCACTTTACAAAAAATTAGATGATGTTTATAAAATAGAACAATTATTATCTGTGGGGCTGCTTGGAAATAAAAACAAAAGATCACTTGTTCCAACTAGATGGGCAATAACAGCTGTTGATGACACTCTTTCAAAGGACATTATTGAAGATATAAAACATAATCAAACAATTGATAAATATGAATTGTATACCTTTGAATTTTATAAAAATAAATTCTATATAATTATTATGCCTCTTCCATGGTCATTTGAAATGATTGAATCAAAAGGATCTGGTGAATTTTCAATAGACTTTGAACACTATGAAGGTAGACGTGATTATGCGTCATCTGTTACAGGAGCCTACTACGCAGCAAGGTTAGAGATAACTAAACAGCTAAGTGAAAGAAAAAGATGTGGGAGAATACTTATATTAAGAGATATTGATGTTAGCTATCAATCTAAGGGGGTATGGGTAATAAGAGAAGCAGTAGCAGAAGCAATGCAAAAAAAACCATTTGTTTTTGAGACCATAGACTTACTCCTAAAGTACGTTGATGAAGAATTAAAGATTAAAGGAACCATTAAATATTGGACTGATAAGTCAACAATCCTGAAGGAAAATAAAATGCAAAGAAGGTTGTTTGAGTTCATTTAATTTTTAAATGAATAAACTGAAATATAATCTGAAATAAAATAAAATTGTAGCAATGGATATAATTATTTGAATTATATAAAAGGTCCAAACTAATTTTTTTTCTGTAAATCTACCGGTTCTTAGGATAAGGTGGGTTAATGATCCACCTTTTGGACTTGCTTTAATGGTTCTATTTTTTTGAGGAATTCCAAAGCATTCTGATTTGAAATTGTGAGAAATCTTAATGAAAAACTCAATTACGTATAATAAAACTAGGAAACCAATCAAAAATTCCATATGCAAAACAATTGCAGATATTCCTGCAAGGGATCCCGATACCAATGTAATAATATCCCCAGGAAATATTTTTGAAGGATATCTGTTGAACTTCAGGAATCCAATGAGTGCACCCAACCAACAAGCAAGTATTATTAATAAAGTTATTTCTCCTTGAATGAATGCAATTATTGAAATGGTTGAAAAAATAATTATTGATAATCCAGCTTCCAGTCCATTAAACCCAGCTAGAAGATTAAATGCATTAGTTGCAGAAGTCATGACTAGGGGAACAAATATCCAGGCATAAAGTAAACCAAAACTAATGGTCCCAACAAATGGGATATAAAGGTTATTAATTCCATGGAAGATTGCAAATAGAATCATTGGAACAGAAAATAATATGGGAAGTATAAAATGTTGCCATTGGGATATTCCTTTCTTCCATCCAAGAACATCATCTATGAATCCCACAAAAAGAATTAATAGCATTGTTATGATTATTAATAGCATTGATTTAATATCAATAAAAACATAGGGATTAAATGAAATTAAATAATAGATTGCAATTGCCAATAGAATTGATAGCGTAAATCCAAAGAAAACAGGAACACCTCCAAGTTCAGCCACATTATTTTTTTTGAACTTGTTCATGTCCTTTCCAATCCAACCTCTAGCTCTAGCTAATCCTATAAACTTAGGAGTAACTACTAAAAGAATAAACCAGGATAGGAATAAAGAAAAAATAAAGATGAGAATTGAAAATAGTGTTTTGTAGTCTATCATCTAATCACTTTAATTTATCTTTATTAACTTTGAATACATTTACGGATCCAGTTGTATAAACTGTAGTAAACAAACCATCTAGGCTTGGATCAGAAAACCACATTCTTGTGAACATGGCGTCATTTGCACTTTCATTTAATATATATAATGCAATGTTGTTTGGATCTCTATAAATATACACAGGAGTGTTCTGCATAAGCTCATTTGGTTTATCTTGCCAGATTGCTGGAAGCTTATTAAACTCAGCCTCTGGAATCTGATTTTGCCCACAAGAATAATTTATAACCCCAGTAACTTCTGTTTTTGTACTTGAACAAGGTAGAACTGTTCCAAAATATTTTGTAACTCTTGGATCACTTGTATTTGTAGTTACATAGGCATACATCCCAAAAGAACCAAACCTTCTGAAATAATCTGATTCTACAGGTATATAATCAGCTTGATATTTAATTAATATTTCTTTTGCTTTGTTAACATCATCAGTTATCATGAACATTGCAACATCTGAATCTCCTTCAATAAAAGAGTTGGTGTTATCAGTTGCAACCTTCCTTTCTGAAAAATATGCAATCCAGTGCCCATAGTCCCACCAATTAAATATATTTGCATTCACATCTGTATTATCGTAAAGCCAGAAAACAGTATCCTTCCAATCTGTTTGCTCATCAATTGGAGGAACATTTGTTGAAACAAAGAAAGAACCAGCTGCAATTGAAATTAAAAGTATAACTCCAAGCACTATAACAATAGTTCTCTTGGTTATTAATTTGTCTTTATCCTGTATCCATTCAGATATTATATAGAACAACACACCACACCCTGCAGCAATTGGTAATCCAAGGGTATAGGTGAACTTTAATTTAAACCAGGCCATGAATAGAGTTATTGCTATCCAGAAAAATAATAATAAACTAATGTAATCTTTTTTCTTAGTTGTAAATAGATAAATAATTATTCCCAATAGGGCTGCAAATGGAACCCAGAGCAGGAAACTATATTTTTGCAGGAAGAACTGATGTCCTGTGTTTTCTTCTCCGACAGTAGCTCCAACAACATCTGTTGGAGAGACATTTGTTTTATCAAATCTATCTATGTTATCTTGATTAATTGGTATGTATTGAGTTACATAATAGGTTGTATCCTTTATCCAAGCTGAACCAGTTAATAATGTTGCTCCTGCTGTGAACAATACCATTACCACAACAAATATTTTCACAAAGGATCCAATTTCATTATTTGTTGCATTCTTGTATGCCATATAAATTACATTAACAATAAAATACGCAATCATGACAAGTGGAATTAAAATAAACATTCCCCAGGTTATTGACATAAGTATAAAGAATGCAGAGGAAATAACTGCATAAGTAAGATATTTCTTAGTTGCATGCACGTGCTTCATTGCTTTAATAAAGAAAATAAATCCAAGTACTAGCCATAGGAAACCTAATGAATCATCTTCAAAGAAACCAGCCATGGTTCTATAAACGAAGGCAGGGATTGTTGCAGCAACAACTGCCATAATGAAACCGGTTTTACGATTGTACATCTCCTTTCCTAGAAAATACATTGCAACAGCAATTAGTGCACCAAACAATGCAGGAAGAACCCTAGCATAATCCATGAGCAACCATTTACTGTATCCTGCACCCAGGGTCGTAATTGTATAAATAAAAGCTGTTACTGACCAGAGAAATTGAGGCCTAGCTCCATAGGGTGATCCTCCCTGTTGATAGAATCCAAGTGGATCATTGGCAGGAAGATCTCCTTGCACCATGTACCCAACTGCACGAAGATGCCAATAGGGATCATATTCGTACATGTAATCATATTTTAATAGATGACCTCTAATTGAAAAGGCCATTATAAAAATAAGAACAAGTAATATAATTAATTTGTATTTGCTTATGCTAGTTTCTTTGTTTTCTGCTTCGTGTTCTGACATATAACCACTACTTTATGTAACAAAAATGTAATAATGTATATATAGCTATATATCATAACGTATTTAAATGATTAAGGTGATTAAAAAATTCGAAATAAAAGTTCTTACAAAAGCAATTTTGGCGAAAGTAGTATTTTTTGAAAACCGTTGTAAAGACAGAAAGTTAGCAATAAGAAATATTTAAATAATAATAGATACCATATTAAATTATGCAAATTAAAACAATACCACTATCAAACTTAAAAACGGCAGATGATTTACAACAACAAATACTTAATCCAACACACAAAAAGAGATATAGAACATATGGATATATAAAAAATAGTTACAACCGAAACTCGTCTTTATTTGTTGGCGCTTATGATAAACACAAATTAATTGGCATTGTTTTTGGGCATATTAAAAAAAACAAAATTTTACTTGGAGAAATGGCAATTTTAAAAGAATACAGAAATAAAGGTATTGGTAGTAAATTAATTACTTTTTTTGAGAAACAAGTAAAAAGATCTGACAAAAAATATATTGAACTAGGTGCTTTTGGAGACGCCGAAAAATTTTATATTAAGAACAAATATACGCCGCTACTATTTGCACAAATTTACTACAATAAAGTTCCAAAAAACTACACTAAATTTGGATTAAATATTATAAAAGAAACAAATTATAAAGACGCAAAAAGATGTTTTATAGAAATAAAATATGATCCAAAATTAAAAATTAAAATACAAAAACAACTCAAGGCATATAATGTTATTTATTTATTTAGAAAAAAAATCTGATGGTGATATGATAAGACACAAGTCCGAAATAATTTGCTTTGCAATTAAGTAATTGGATGTATGTTTAATTAGCTCTGGTTTATTTCTTATTTCCTGTATTTGGTTGTAAATTTGCTTTGAATGTTTGGAAGAATACTCCAAAATTATATTCTTATGAGTAATAATAAAATAAATTTTATTTGTATCCTCCCTATATAATATTTTTAACATCATAATCACTTCACTAAACAATAATCTATATCATCATATATATTTTTATTCAAAATATCTAACTGTATTGGGCATCGCCCACATTTAGATCGTAATTTACAATTTGGACAACCAATTATTTGTTGTTCCCGCCAATATTTAAATTGATAAGAATTCCAAACAAATATAACCCTTTTTGGATCAGTTAACTTCACACTAAAATCTGGCTTGAATTTAGTATATTCTATCAAAGGACAAGGATATGCAATCTTATCCACAGATATATGATAATAATGTATACCACCGCCACACTCAAACACATATTTTTTACCATCTATTCTCTTAAAATCAGAAATATCTAAATCAATATTATATAAATCACACAATTTATTTAATTTATTTGAAAAACCATCACAAAATAATTTAAATATGGCATTGGATTCAATATCAGTTTTATTTAGATGACCACGTCCTTTTTGTAATAAAGGGCCAATTACCCATTTATTCACACCTAATTTGTGTAAATACTCTGGAAATTTTAACAATTGATTATAATTTTTTGAATGAACCAAAGTACCTATCGTCACAAAAATGTTTTTATTAGTTAAATCCTTTATGGTGTTTATTGTTTTTAAAAAAATAATTTTATTTCTTCTTTTTGGATCTCTAATAAAGGTATGTGAAAGTGGGGTAATTCCATCTAGTGAAACCTTAACTGATAGAAGCATTTTTGATTCCACAATTTTATTGACTAATTGATTAGAAAATAAACCATTTGTAGTTAAACAATAAGGTAATTCAATATTATCTAGGTAATTAATTATATTCTTAAAATCAGGATGTAAAGTTGGTTCCCCCCCAGAAATAGTCACATAGATTATATTTTGATTTTTCAAGTATAAAAATAACTTTTTTAAATAATTTATAGAAAGTTTTTTTTTAACTATGCCATATGATCCATAACAATGAAGACATCTTAAATCACAGTCACTTGTTATAGATATATTAACATGCAAAGGTGCGATTTTAGGAAGTATATTTTCCAGTGTTTTTCTATTCATTATAAAACAAATCTTTAATACTGATTATGACTACATTCGTTACTTTCCATCTTTTTAAGTAGTTTGAAATGTATTTCTTTATTATTAACTCTTATTTTTTTGGATTCAGTATTTATCGCAATTGCTGCTGTAGATATCATAAAATCACCAAATATATTAAATAACAATTTATATTTAAATATATCTTTTTATAAATAAGAAATTCAAAAAAAATATTAAAAAGAAAAAAATAGAAATATAAAATGTTAGCAACTATCTAGACGCACCTTGCAGAAACAAGTAGCATGCAAAACCGGAAATGAACTTAACTTCTGGGTTCGGAAAGGGTCCAGGTGTTTCTTCATCCCTTTGGTCGCTAACAATATAATTAGGAGAAGAAACATTTAAAAATAGATTGTTCGTATATTTAAAAGATGAAAAAGAAATGCTATTCAGCATCTCCCTTAACCTTCTTTAGTAGTGCTTTAACTTTATTAACACTCTTTCTAATATCATCCTCTGTTTTAGCACCAGCACATATTAACTTACCATTCTTGAATAGAAGAATAGTTATCTTTGGATTGTAAAGTCTTATGATTGCTCCAGGAAATTGTTCTGGCTCATACTCAATATCATCAAGAGTTACTGCTGCTTCAAATAAATCAACAGTTTTACCAAGACTAGAGGTCGCAACAAGATTAACAATCTCATATTTAGGTGTTTTCTTTACAGACACTTCCTTTTGAATTTCAGAGATTAGTTTCATTGCTTTCCTAATTCCAGCAACTATGTCTTTTTCGGATGCAGCACCAGATATAATTATCTTACCATTCTTAAATAACAGAAGAGATACCTTTGGTTCTTTTATTTTAAAAATAGCACCAGGAAATTGCTCTGGTTCGTACTCAACGTCAGGTATTGCAGCAGCAAGATTATATAAATCAAGTGTTGTTCCAAGTGAACTTGATGCAACCAGGTTAACTATTGTATAGTTACTCATATTTAATTCCTCACAATCTTTTTATGTTTAATGTATTTTATTAATTTAATAGAATTTGAATTGTATGACGCTCTAGATATATACTATAAACAAAACATTTAAAAAGGGGCTTTTAAAGGATTATAAATGAAACAGGTTTTTCTAGATCTCCGGAAATAAAAATACTTTTTAAAAGTAACTATATATAAATATATATAGAAATGTCAAAAATAAATTTGAATTATTCATTTATTAGTATAGATGATTTTTTAGTAAATAAGTTTTTGATAGAGAGAAATAATATTTCTTTAAAAAATTACAAGAAGGGATCATAAATGACAAACAAAAAACCAATTGGAAAAAGAGCAAGAACAAGATACAAATATAGTAGAGGAGTTAGAGACAAAACAACAATAAATGATATTATTAAGCCAATCAAGATAGGAGATGTTGTAGCTATTAAAGTTAATAGTTCATTCCATGAGGGAATGCCCTTTAGAAGAACACATGGGATTACTGGAAAGGTTATTGGAATACAAGGAAAGGTTCCAATAGTAGAAATCTATGATGGAAATATGAAAAAGAAGATTGTGGTTCATAGAGCACACCTTAAACAGATATTAAATAAACCTAAATCAGAAATTAAAAAGGTAAATAAATCTAAAAGTGAGAAAAAATGAACTCTGAATATATAGAAGACATGTCAGTATCTGAAATTAAAAAATTATTAACTGCAAGAGGAAAAGACAAGGAACTTAATTATGAGCAAAAGCTTGCTTTTGAACATTCAAAATTATTTACTAAGTTAACTCCAGCTAATGCAGAGAAGATAAAAGGAATATTAATTGAAAAGTATCAAATGACAAATGAGCTTGCAAATAAGATAGCAGATATTCTACCAAACCAGGTTGAACTTGATCTAATATTTGAAAAAGAAGACACCTACAATGATGAACAAAAGGAAGAAATAATTGCTCTTATTGAAAAATATAGAAAAGAATAGAATAAATCAACGAGAAACAAACATGTTAATTAAAAAAGAAGCAATAGTTCTTGATAAACTCAAGAAAGAAATTAGATTCAAACAAACACAGGTACTTTTATGTATTGGTACCTCAAACTTCTCTCTTCTTGAAGTAATTACTGATGATTCAGTAAAGATCTATGATGTAATAGACACAGAGAACATGATTGTTAGAAGAATCACCTATGATAGACTATCAAGTGATGCAAAAAAGGAACTTGAAAAAGCAGTTGAAGGATTAGTAATTAAAAATCCAGATAGATTTGTTAATTTTTTCAATAATGCTAAACCAATTAGCCTTAAGAGACATCAGCTTGATCTTCTTCCAATGATTGGAAAGAAGCACAGGGATGCTATTCTTGAGCACATTAGAACAAAAGGTAAGTTCAATAATCTTGAAGAAATAAAAAACATAGAAATGCTTCCAGATCCACTTAACATAGTTGTAAATAGAATTATTGAAGAGATCCAACTAGGACCAGAAAATAAATACTGTTTATTTACTATGCCTTTTCTTAAGCGTTTCTAATAAATAAAAAATGAATGTGAAAAAATGATTAAAGATCTTTATGGTTTAATGTTAAGATATGGATTTAAGCCAGACCACAAGCTTGATCAAAATTTTTGCATTGATGCTAATGTTCTTAAGAAGGTTATTACTCTTCTTGATCCTAAAAAAGATGATGTTATTCTGGAGATTGGACCAGGACTTGGTTTTTTAACAAAGGATATTGTTAAACACGTGAAAAAAGTTGTGGTTGTTGAAAAGGATCCAATCATGACAAAAATTCTTGAAACTGAAATTCTTTCGGATAACCTATTAATAATTGAGGATGATTTTTTAAAAGTAAATATTAATGATATTAAACCCACAAAGATTGTTGGGTTCATTCCCTATTCCATTTCTCAAGAAATACTAGAAAAAATTAATGCAAGCGTTCCTACAATTCTGATTGTTCAAAGAGAATATGCTGAAAAAGTAACTGCTCACGAAGGATTTACAAAATATGTAGCTCAAAGTGTGCTTGCTCAAAGCTATTCAAAAATTAAACTTGAAGCAAAAATAAAAAGAAATTCATTTTTTCCTGTTCCTCCTTGTGAATCTGCAATAATATCTCTTTATCCGATTGAAAAGAAGCAGGATGAACTATATAATAAATTTGTGAAAGGCATTTTTAGATATCCAAATAAGGATCTAATGAATGCAATTTCATTTGGAAAAAAAGAAAAGGATTATAAATTTACAAAAATAAATTTAGATAAGATTCAAAAGAAGTATGGAACTCAGAAAGTTAAATCTCTCTCTGTAAAAGAAATTAAAGAGATTTATAATTTAATAAAATAAATTCTATTTACTCAATTTCTTCTAGGATCATTGAATCAAATCTTAGGGCTTTGTTTTCTTGATAGTATTTGGTTGAATAATCAAGCTTATCCTTTGAATTGGAATATATTTCAAGAACCTTGTCTCCGTTCTTAACCTGCTCACCAACATACCTGCAAAGAAGAACTCCTGCCTCCTTGTCTTCAGGAGCACCAGCACTTCTAGCAATCTTTGTTAATACCTCTATATCCCATGATTCTATTTTCCCATCCTCATAGGAAAATATTTCCTGCTTGTATTTTGCATCTTTGATTTGATCTGAAGAAGTTATTGTTCCACCCTGAGCTTTAATTATTTCTTGCATCTTAATTAATGCTTTTCCGCTTACTAGGGTTTCCTTTGCTAAACTAAATCCTTCTCCTTCTTTACATCTTCCTGCAAGCTCAAGCAATTCTCCTGCAAGAAGACAGGATTTATTTGCAAGATTATCAAAATATCTACCTTCGAGTATTCTCATAACCTCTCTTGCTTCTAGAGCAGCACCAAAGGCTCTTCCACATGGTTCTTCACCATCAGTTAATATTGCTTTTGTTTTAATCCCAAGGGATTTACTTACGCTTATTAATTTTCTTGCTAATCTTTCTGCACTTTCCTTATCTTTAACCTTCATCTTACTTCCAACAGGAACATCAATTACAAGATGGGTTGCTCCTGCACTTTTCTTTTTAGAAAGAATGGATGCAATCATTATTCCTTCTGGATTAATTGATAGAGCATGTTCAACCTTAATAATTGTATTATCAACTGGGCATAAATCGAATTTTCCTTCCCAGGCAATAACAGCTCCTGTTTTTTCAAGAATCTTCTTAATCTCTGGAAGAGTAAATCCAACTGGAGCTAGTGCTTCCATACAATCAGCAGTTCCTGCTGCGGATGCAATTGATCTTGATGCGGTTTTAGGCATGAAATAACCTAGAGATGAAATAATGGGAGTTAGTATCATTGAAACCCTACCATTTATTCCTCCAATTGAATGTTTGTCCAGTATTTCTTTTTTACCATAGTCAAGTAAATCTCCTGCATCAATTAATGCATTGCAAAGGTGTGTGGACTCTTCAAGATTCATGCCATTAATGTAGCAAGCTGTTACAAAAGAGGATAGTTCCAGATCAGTTACCTTATTATCTTCAATATCTTTTACAATTTCATAGACTTCATCTTTTGATAATGTTTTGTTTTTAATTTTATTAATTATATAGGTTATTGATTTGGTAGGAGGTAGAAGATTAATTGTAACCATTGCATTATTTTCAAGTTTAAGTTGTTGAGCAACATTTTTGAATAAACCAATTGTCCCTACATCAACAAAGGTCAAAGAGGTATCTAGGATACAGGTGTTTTTTTCTTTGGTTGTAGATATTTCAATTCTTGAAAGATAACCAGCATCTATTTTTCTTGCATCATCTACATTTAGAACACAAACAGGAACCTCAGCAGTAATGTCAAGAACCTTAACCTTTAATTGAATAGTTACAGTCATTTTTCATCTTTTTCCTTTTTTTGATTTGAATTTACAAGCTATCAATAACCTGCTTTAACATGGTTTTTGAAAGCATGCCTACCTGAGTTTTAACTAATTTACTGTTTTTAAAAAACAATATTGTTGGAATAGACATTACTCCAAACTTAGATGCAAGATCCTGTGCCTCATCAACATTTACTTTCCCGCAATAAACATTTGGGTTTTCAGTTGAGAATTCTTCAAATATCTTACTGAACATTTGACAGGGCCCACACCAGGCAGCCCAGAAATCGATTATGGCTATTTCCTTATTAGTTATTTCCTTATCAAAATTTGAATTATCAAGATGTGCAATCTTTCCTGTCATAGTAAATCACCTGTTTTTATTTTTGTTTCTAATATATAAATATAATATAACTATATAATTAAAAATCATAGTATATATATAATTATTTATTAGGTAATTATTTAGAAACTATATAAAATTAAGATTAATTATGGGACCAACTAAAAAAATACTGATTAAGAAGACTCAATCAAGGAAATCACTAGTGGAAAAACCAAAACCAGAAAAAATTAATTTACAGGTGCCTCCTATGGAGGAAATAATTAATAGGCTTAAGAAAGATAATGCAATGCTTGATAGGGTTAGAAAGGCCCATGATCCAAACTATATATCCACCTATAAAGGATTTGTCCCTCTAGAAATTAGAAGGAAGCCAAGAATTAACAAAACAAGAGAAGAAAACTATAGGGATAGTATACTTGATAGAAGCATAAAACCAAACCAGAAATCTAGCTTACTAACGGACACAATAACTAATAGAAGATTAGTTAAGATTCTTGCAAAAAATTATTCAGCAACACTTAGAGATGCAATAGAAATAAGTGAGATGCTATTAACATTGAATCAAGCTCAGCTTAGTGGGACTCTTTATTACATTGAGCAACACACCTTTCCAATAGTTAAGCTAAAGAAGAAGATAAAGGTAATTCAAGAGAATTGTTTTGCACTTAATGCAAAATAGCAAGTTCAATCACAGAGTGAAGTTAAATATTATTGCTCCAAGATAAATTAAAACATAAATTATTCCTAGCCCCATACAAAAATAGGAAAAATCTACTTTTTTTGCAATTCTTAAAATCACATCTATCATTAAATATCCAACTATAAATGAAAAAATTATTCCAAGAAGAATGTATTTCGTGAAAACAAATCCATTTATTATCATTAAACCTATTTCTCCAATCACAACAGTTGGAATTGAAAGAAGAAAGCTTATCTTAAATGCTTTTTCTGGAGTGAATCCTTCAAACAAAAGAACGGAAGTGGTTATTCCACTTCTTGAAACACCAGGAATAATTGTTAGACCCTGAAAGAAACCAAGAATTCCTGCATTTCTTCCTGATAGGGTTGCTTCTCTTCTAGTGTTCTTTCTACTGAGGTATTGAACTAGTCCAACAATCACTAGTATAACACCAACAAAAAGAAGAACAATTCCTGCGTTTATTGAATCAAGATGATTTCTTGCAAGTAAATAGATAGGGCCCATTATTAGGAAGGTTAAAATTACTGTGATGGTTATAAACTTAAGATAAATTGATTCATTCCTGTGTTGCCTATACTTTAAATCACTTGTAAACATTCCAATAATAACATCTAATCTTAATAGGCTAGCAATCTCTTTTCTAAAGTAGATAATTGCAGCAAGAACTGTCCCTAGATGAAGCATCATTGCAACATTGAATGATTGGGAAAGGTTTAGATTACCAAAATTCATTAGAAATATAACTAGATTGCTTTTAGAGCTAACTGGAATCCATTCAAGTAGACCTTGTATTATCCCTGATAAAATATATAGTAATGCTTGTAACATGATATGTAACTAAATAAAGCAAACTATTTAAAACTATATTCAATAAATATACATATGAACAAATTTGGGCATATATTCATAGCTGGAGTATTATTTACTTTAATCTATTATCTAGTCTCATTCTATTATCCACTAAGACCAGAATTTTTTATAATTTCATTAATTATTTGTTTAATCTATGCTCTTATTCCTGATCTTGATAAAAACAATTCCTGGATTAAAAAGAAACTGGATATAATTATTTTTTATAGCATCCTTGTTTTAGGAGTATTTTACTTTGTTAATCATGATGTGATTTATCCAATCATTCTTCTTATTGGGGTTGAACTAATACTTCTATTAACCAAGCACAGAGGTTTTCTACACTCATTTACTTTCGCAGTATTAATTGCATCACCAATACTTCTAATTAATAGAATATACTTTGTTGCAGCAATGATTGGAATATTATCTCATCTGCTTATGGATAAATTATAAAAGAATTAGCTTAGGAAGTTTCTTAGTTTCCTAAGTAGAGAAAAAGTACCCTCTCTCACTCCATTTCTGAATTTAATAATTTTTTCTTTAATTGATGAATTGGCTGCTGGTTTTGCAGTATCAACAATTATATTTGTGTCTGTTCTAATTATTATTGATTCATCTAAATAGTTTAATCTAATTACTTTCAAATCAAATTGATTATCCTTATTATAGGCATAGCAATTAATCTGATAGGCTCCTTTTGAAATATATTTTGTTGCATCAATTGATATGTTTAAATCAAATATGTTATCTCCTTCATAGCTGGTTTCTGTAACTAGGCCTGGATTATCAGTGATACATTTAATATCATAAACATAATTATAATCACTATAGGATTTTATTTTAATAACATCAATATCTGTTTTATTAATTATATAGGAAACATCCTTGGAATAAACAATTCCTTTAAATCTAGGCTCATCCCTCTGTGGAGTGTATGTGAAATCATCTATTGAGTTATTTGTTATTAATGTAATTGTTTTGAATCCAGATGCAATTAGATTATTGTATTCGTCATAGAGATCAGCAACAACCTTGATTTTAACTAGGTTTTCAGTAAAGTCTTTAGCAATCACTTCAACTCCAATTGTTGAGTTAACCTCAGATAGGAATTCATCTTCTGTTGCAGATAACTTGAAATAGGTTCCTTTAGTAACCTCTGATTCAGGATAAACAACTAATGTGTATTTTACTTTTGGATTCTTATAGGGAACAGAAGAAACATAGTCTGAATGTATTGAAAAATTAATTTGTCTAACTATGTTTTGAGAGAAATAGAATCTATCTGGAGCAATGTCAGGAGTAGTAACAGTATTAACAACAATAGTTGGTTCATCCTGGCTAGCTGCATTAATAGTGCTTGCTAGTGGGATTAAAATAATTAGTGCAATTAGAAAAACAATTAGTTTATTTATTTGTTTCATTTTTATTTCACATCTATTTAGGTTTGAATGTGTGAGTTATATCTTCCTCACTAAATATAATTAATTAGTAATATGTATTTAAATATATAGTTTATCTCTCTTTTTACTTTATTAAGGAAAGTAAATAAAGTTAAATAATATTAGGTGCTATAAACTACATATGATTAAAACAGTTATTTGGGATATTGGGGGGGTAATATTATCAGATATTGATGTGCCTGGTTTTTGGAAGGACATTATTGCGTCCAAGCAACTAAGAAAAGATTTTGGGACAAACAAAATAACTCAAAACGAATTTATTAATCAAGGATCCAAACTACTATTAATAGATGAAGACGAATTTTTAAGAAACTATAAAAAAGTGTACTCTGATATTAAGCCAATTAAAGAAACGTATGAGCTTTACAAAAATATGAAAACAGCAAAATATATACTCACAGACACAAATCTCATACACGCTGAATTTGTATCCGAAACTTTCCCAGATATATTTAAATTAGCTAAGAAATGTTACTTATCAAATGAAATTGGCATGAGAAAAGACTGTATTGATGTTTTTCAATATGTAGTTAAAGACCTAGAATTATTACCTAGTGAAATATTATTCATTGACAATAAAGAAAAAGCAACAAATATTGCTAGAGAAGCAGGACTTAACGCTATCCATTACAAGAGCCCAGAAAAATTGAAAGAAGAATTAGAAAAGTTAAATGTAAAATAAACTTTGAAATCAATATAATTTATTTCCTCTTGAAACCAAATAAATCATTATATTTATCATGATCTCCATATTCAAGAACAAAGCAAATAATCTGAATCTCATTTGTTTGAATATTATATATTAATCTCCAAAAATTAGAAAGATTAATTATCCAAAGATTTGTTATTCCCCTTTTTTGATATTTAGATGGAATTAATGATTTTTTAACAATTCTTCCTGCTTCTGGATTAACTTTTAAAAGCTCTATTTTTTGCGTTATTGAATTAAGTAGAGTCTGATTTCTGCTCTTCTTAATCCCTTTACTGATTTCATCTTCAACTATTTTGGTTAGCTTAAGATATTCATCTTTAGCTTCTCCTTCAAATATCACTTTCACTTCTTTCATACTTCTAGACCCTTCTTTATCCTTTCTTTTAATTCATTCTTTGGTTGATAGGTCCAGATAATCCCTTTTTTACTATCATAGATAATCCCTCTATCATCAAGATAATCAACTACAACATTTAATGTTTGTTTCATTACTTTGTTTTTTAATTTTTTGATTATCTTGTATCTTGTTAAAGGAAGATCTGATTGTTTTATAATATTTTCAACCTCAAGAACTGTTTTTAGGTTAGGGTAATGAAGAATGTTTTTTTGTTTCATAATATTAACCTCATAGGTGATATATTTATACCCTAACATATTAAAACCTTTTCTATTATAGGTATATTATTACTTGGAAGGATATATCCTTTTCGGGAGGGTAGCTGTCCAAGCAAAATTAGGTCTTTCTTTAGATAGCAAGATTTGGATTAATATAATACAGGATATCAATCAAGAGCAATTGAAAGAAGAATTAGAAAAGTTAAATGTAAAATAAATCTTCTACCTTCTCTGGGAGGTGATCTATTCCTTCGAATTCTCTAATTGGAATTGATTTTATTTTGTTTTTAATCAATAGCCTAACATGAGTGATTGCCATTTCCTTTTTCCCACCCATGCTTTCACAATTATCTTCTATTAGTACGTCTGGTGTTTCCTTTTCAACAACATCTTTGTATTCTTCATTTTGTTTTCTAAACAATAATTTTCCTTTTGGGAAATTATATTTAATAAGAACATCTCTAATTTGATCAATTTGATTTTGTTTTTTTCTGGAGGTTAAATAAATTAAATCTATTGATTGGGTGCTCCACAATTTGAGTTTTTTAGAAGCATTTCCTATTGGGATATAGGTTTTAAAATCATGAACTGATGTATCTCTTTTTTTAACCTGATCAATTATGTCTTTTCTTTTTTTATTAAATGCATTATTGTGCATAATAATGGTTCCCTCAGTAAAAACCATAATCTTTATCTTCTTGTTCATAATAATATATGTTTAGAATTAGTTTATATCCCTTTTGGGAGACTACTTTCAATCCAAACAGATTATTTCCCCTTTAAATTATCAAGTATCTTTAAATTATCTTTTTCTAGTTTTGCAAATCCAAACCATTTCTTTCCAAGATCTTTTATTGATGCTCCAAAATGATAAATTTCTTTATTATCAACAATTAGAAATCTATCATGTGACTTCTTGAACTTCTTAATATCTATTGGATTTGAACTATATTGTAAATTAGATTTATCTATATCCAGTTTTAATTGATTGGTTATATTTTCAGTATAGATTGTAACTCTTACGTTCTTATTTACTTTTGTAAATAAGGTTAAAACAGAATCATCAATGTAATTATCTATTAAAATTATTGATTTTTTTGCATTTCTGATAATATTAGATATGAACCTATGCGCATCAAACACTTGACCATCATAAAATATTCCTTGCTTTTTAATTATGTCCTTACTTTCTATTGCATCAAAAACTTTTTTGAAATTGTTGTCTGTACTTATTTGATATTCAAGTTGCTTTCTTTCAACTGAATCTAATCTTATAAATATTTCTGTGTTCTTTGAAATGAATCGTCTCATTGAAACAAATGCATTAATTATTTGAATACTTATATTTACTGCTGTTTTTGTTTTTAGGACACCAGAAAGCATTGCAACCCCTTGTTCAGTAAAAACATAGGGAGAGGTTCCACCTAGATGCCTTTTTGAAGGTATCGCATTTTGCGATACCATAAAATCAATTTCCGCAAAATTTAATTGAAACATAAATTCGTTTGGAAATCTTGTAATATTCCTTTTTACTTGTTCACGCAAACGAATAGCCTTTATTTTATACAATTTAGCTAAATCACTATCAAGCATTACTTGAACTTCTCTAATAGTGTATATCTTATACCCAATATTTTCATTAATAATTAAAATATCCTTAGCCACTTTTAGTCACCACATATATTATAGAAATTATAGTGTATATCCCTTTCGGGGGGGTAGCTGTCCAAGCAAAATTAGGTTTGTTTTTCCTACCTCTAGGTTCTATTTTCTTTCCCTAGGGTTTCGTTCTTTAGAAAGAAAGGCTCACGCAGAGGATGAGATTCGAACTCATGGATGGGGTTACCATCACTTGTTTTCGAGACAAGCACCTTCAACCACTCGGCCACCTCTGCACAACCGCTCGCCCAGTTGACGGGCGAATAACATGTTAACAAACACATAGTTAACAAACGAATACATATATTATGTAAGAATAAGATTATATTACTTTACTAGCGAGGCTCTGTTGATCACAGAAAGAAGATTTGAAACTAAGCTTTTTGCTGCATCCTCATCAGTTAAATCCTTAACTATTATCTTCAATGATGAGAAAATAGTCATCTCTCCTTCCTTTATCTTAACATGTATGTAAAAAGGAGAGTTATCCTTTGAAATGTAATAGCCATTCTTTGTTAAATAGTTCATTAGATCCTTAACATCTATCTTTTTATTCCTTTTTGGATAGAACTCAAATCCAGGTGTTACCTTACATGAATCTAAAATAAAATCAGATAATTCCATAAATACTTACCTTATTATAATTATACATCTTGACCAAGAACACCATCAATTAATATTGTTCTTTCTTCATGCCCATCCTTACTAACAAGAGTAATATGCCAGATAGGCCAATAAACCTCATCAAGAGAAATAAACTCAACCTCTCCAAATAACTTCTTTAGGTTTTCTTCAACTAGCTTTGGAGAATAGGTTATATTCTCAATAAACTCAATCTCTAGCTTTCTTAAAGCTAGATCACTAACTGATGTCATTAGTTTATGGAAAACATTGAAAGGAACATCAAACTTTGCTGATGTTTTATAAAATTCTTTCTTACTTTTTTCAGAAACTGAAAGAAGATTGCTTTTCTTTAATGTTTCTATTCTATTTTTAACTAGAGATAACTCAAGATCTAGTTCTCTTGCAATTGATTCAATTGTTTGGTTTCCCTTTGAAATAAAAAGAATGTCTAGATCAATCTCATCTAAACCATTAACTAGATTAAATCCTTTTGATTCTCTAAACTTATCTCCTAGGAAATGTAAAAACTCACCAGTTACTGAGTCTATGTAGCAGGCTGCTCTTTTGAAATCTCCTTCTGGATTAAAAACATTGAAATTAAATTTATAGATGGTTCTGTATTTTAGAACTATGTTTTTAATGTATTCCTTTGGAGAGAAGATAATAAATGATTTCTTTGTTGATGATCTTGCAATTTCTTCAATTCTTTCTCTTTTTATTCTTAGAGGAAAGGTTTGATGTACTTTAACTCTTGAAATTAGGTTAGTTTTATCTATTGCTAGATCATTTTCTATTTCCTCAAAGGATTCTTCTTTGTCCTTTGGTTCTAATTGTTTTAATGTTTCTTTTAGTTCTTGAACACCAGGTTCAATAAAATCTAAATATAATACTTCTTTTTTAAGTATTACTTTCTTTTCAAATAGTTTTTCTAGAACTTCATCAAACTCTATGTTTGATCTGTATTTTATGTTAACTACTTCTAGAATATCCTTAGCAAAAGAAACTCTTAGTTCTTTTGCTTTTTCTAGTTTTTTAAAGATCATTGTTGTTGCTATTGTTAGGACTTGAGAGTTGTTTAGTTTTTTTATATCTCTTATTGTTTCTGCATCTCTTCCTTCATGTTGTGATTTTCTTGGAGCTGCTCTCATAATGAATGCTCTTGATGTTTCCTCTGATCTATCTCCAACTAGAGCTGTTGCAAAAGGTATTGTTTTTATGAAGTTTGGATCTTTGTATTGATCAGGTATGATTGCTGGCATTCTTTTTTGAATAGCTGAAATATCATCATTGAAAACTAGTTTGTTTGAAATTAATATGTCTACTTGGGATAATACTTTTGTGTTAATTGCTGATGGTTGTTGGGTTGCAAAAACAAGTGAACAACCAGGCCTTCTTCCTTGCTTTACGTATTCAATAATACCAGCTGTTGCTGGTGTTAATGAGTTTCCTGATGGTATTAGGGTGTGTGCTTCATCTATGTACAACCAGGTAGGAGGAATTTCAGTTTCAAGTAACTCATCTGCTCCTTGGCCTTCTTTGTTTTCTATTTTCTTGCTTGCACTTTCTCTTGCTGCTATTTTTCTTGCTGATAATAGTCTTCTTGCTAGAATACCAATAACTAGTGCTGTTATGTTTTCATCTAGGAAAGATGTATCAAGAACAGTTAACTGGTTTTCCCTTGATAGCTTAGATAGGGTTGTTCCATGATCTGAGAAGATACCCCATGATTTAGCTGCATCAAATCTAGAAACAAGAGCTCTAATAGTGTCTGGTTTGTATCCTTTCTTTTGAGATACAAACTCTGAATTAGTTGATAAACAATCAATAATGTTATCTAAAGTGAATTGATTTCCTTTTGGTTTTATTTTTTTGAAATCATCTCCTTCCTTTCCTGTTCCAGCTGTGTATCCTTTTTTAACAAACTCAATTGTTTTTTCAAGCAATAATCCAGATGGAGAGAATCTTTCAATTCCAAAAGTAATACACCAGTCCTCTGGTGTTAATAAAGATGAATACATTGAGAAAGTATCATCATAGGTGTCTTTTGATACTTTATCTGCTACTCCTTCAGGAACAAAAACTTTTAGGTTTTTTATTCCTTCTGGTTTTTGGTTCCATTCTTCTAATATTTTAATTTCTTTTGCTTCTTTGTTTTCATATTTCATTGACCAAAAAACACCAACAGGATCAATAACTATTTGTCCTATGTATGGATTATTTCTAGCTAGTTCTTCAGCAATAACTCCAAGTAAATAACTTTTTCCTGTTCCTCTTGCACCATCAAGGAACACAACATGTGGATTAAGCCCATCTAAATATACTTCTTTATCTTTTTCTTGATCTTCAGCTACCCTTCCAATAAGAGCAAGCCCTTTATTACCATATTGCTTTTGAACAGACTTCTTTCTTCCTATGTACACTTTGTTTGGGTTTTCAGGATCACTAAGGAACTTGAGAAGAGGTTTTATTTCCTTAATAGGTAATGGAGTTGATGCTATTGGTTTAGGTTCAGGTTCAAGCTTAGGTTTAGGTTCTTGCTTAATCTTTTCATCATTCTCTGCTTTTTCCTTTGGTTCAGGTTTAGGTTTTGGAGTAGGGACATAAGCAGATATTGTAATTGGGGTAGAAGCAGGGATAGAGGTAGGAACAGGTGCCTGGTCAGACAAATCAGCAGGAATAGGTTTTTCATCCTCTTCCATGATTTTAAAGAAGTCATCCTCCTTCTCTTCATCCTTTTTATATTTTTCAACAGACATAAGTATCAGGTTATATTCATTAATATCTCATAGTATATATAATAAAAAAAGATATATAAAGGTATGGAATTAGAAGAGAAAAAGTGAAAATTTAAATTTTGAATATTAATTAACATTATCTGAGGCATTTGTTTTTTTACCTAAAAGCACCTTATCCAGTAATCTCTTTGTTAATGGATCATTAAAAAAATCTTCAAATGTGAAACATTCATAAAAATGCTCAAGCAGTTCTTTGAATCTTTCTATTTCTTTGTTAAGGCCAAATGAAAAATTAAATTGAAGCTCTTCTAAATTTAAATTGTTTTTAATATAGTATTCCCTTATTGTTGTTTTGTAGTTATTAATCGCCATAATGTCCCAAAAAGTACCAAACAATTCAAAATATATATTTCTTATCTTATAATCTAACTTTGTTTTATCTAATCTTTCAAAATATATTAAAAAATCATGATAATCATCAGTTATTTTACTTAATTCTTTTGAATAGGGTTTATATTCAGTAAATTTTTCGAAATTATCAACTAAATACTTTGTATTCCATTTTAGTAGGTTTTCAAGCATCTCATCTTTTAGTCTATAAAGCTTATTGAAATCAGAATTTCCTGATTCATATTGTTTTTTTCTAATTTGTTTTGATGAAAGAACAACATTCTCATTTATTAAATCATAAATTTGCTTGTCTGATAATATAGTTGAAAACTCCGTATTTTTTATTGATAATTCAATATAATTTATACTTGGATCATATGCAACTGGAACAATTTGCCCATACTTATACCACACAACTGGTAATCCCAAACTTAATTTATTGTTTATTTCAACAAGTTGCTTTTGCATTTGTGTTTTAGTTGGTTTTCTTCCTGTTGCCTTAAACCAATAATCCTCTATTTTGGAGAAAAGATAATTTATCATATCTCTATGTTCTTTCTTGATATTTAGATTAAAATAAATATCTGATTTTTTGTTTGTGAAATTACAAAATATATCAGATATTGCATATTTATTATCATCCATTGAAAGAATTTTATCTTTTGCTAGACTTAGAACTATTCTTTTAACAGTTTCTTTATGGATACCTGTATCTTCTGAAATCTTATCAATCGTAGTCCAAGAATTAGTTGTGATATATAATATCACCTTATTTACATTATCTAGTCCCATCTCCACACATCCTCAGACATAATATATACACCTACAAGTATATAAATGTATCATTATATAATTACATATAAATATAAAAGTGTGTTAAATAGCCGAAATATTTAAATATAAGGTATGTAGTATTATATGTGGTGAACGATATGTCAGACTCAATAAATATAATCAGAAAAATAATACAAAAGGAAGAAGAAATTGTACTGGACACAAATTTTTACATATTTAACTATGAGTATCAGATGAATCTATACAATGCATTTGATCTTAAGGCAACAAACAAACTAAAACTCGTTACCAAGGTATTTATGTACCTTGAGGAAAAAGAGATAAAGGTAAGATTACCAAAAATAATAGCAGATGAAATAAAGAAGGTATTCTCAGATAATAAATACCAATATTCTGAAGAAATTATTTTTGGAAGGTTAAATATAATAAGAGACAAAAAAGAGATTGATTTGGAAGATAATAAAATAGTGAACAAGTTATTCAACGAAAACAAACTAGCTTATGAAGATACAAACGATTTTAGGATTTACTTGTATTGCTTAAGAGAGCAATTAAAATTAATAGTAACAGATGATTGGGATGATTTTAAGAATTGCCAGAAGATATACAGAAAAGAAGTAAAAACAGATACAACTAAACAACAAGAGATTAGTATATTAAGCCAAACTGAATTCAATGAATATATAGAAAAGATTGAAGAAAAGAAATAAAATTAAGAAGCATAACAAACAAGAGGGGGATATATATGGGATTAATAGATAATGAAAATAAAGTTGGTATCACTGTACTTGGAATAATTTATCTGGCTGCATTAGGTATAGTACTTACTGATCAATTTACAACAATTAAATTTGGAACTATAGGAATAATATCATGGATAGTTTTTATTCTAGGGACACTAGCATTTATTGTATGGGCAATAATGACAATTATTTCATATATAAGATAACTTCTTTGACTCGTTATTCTCCTATCAGTATCCTTATCCCCTCCATCTCTTTAAACTTACTTTTCACAAGCCATACA
>CAZCAP010000010.1:0-29710 GCA_964496765.1 uncultured archaeon
GGCTTAACACCTTCTTTTTTCTATTAAAATATACTTTTATATTTCTTAGCATCTATATCTAATTATGGTTCAAGTAAATAACATCAGCTATAAAAAGATAGATTTACAACAAAAGTCAGAATTAACACCTAACCTCATACACAAAATGTATGAAATAGATGGAGTTTTTGGAAAACCAATTATGGAGATTTTGGGTCTAAAAATAGATGACAGATATCAAAAGAAAATAGAACAGGCATACCATCGTATAATTAATGAACACATGAAGAAAGGAAACTACACATTCTATTTTATGTATGATAAAAATAAATTACTTGGTTGCGCCTATGGAGAATTCACTAAAAGAAAAGAGTTTTTTCTAGACAGTATATTTATTGATCCAAAATTTAAAATGGAAGGACATGGAACCAAGCTTCTTGCTAGAGTAATTGCTGATCTAAGAGTAAATCACAGCATAAATACAATCACAATGATTCCAAGAACAGGAACAAAAGAAATAAATAAGAACCTCACAGGAAATAAACATATTAAGTTTAAAATAAATGGAGAACCAAAAGAGATATTAAGAAAATTTCATTCTGATTTCAAATATGATCTAAAAACAATAGCTGAAAAGAAAGAGAACCCCTATAAAGAACAACTTCTTGTTGTAAGGAAAACAAGATTAAGATGAGAAAAATAAGTTAATTTAAGAAATTGATAAGCTATGAGAATGTGGATGGCTCCGGTAAATAAAATGTGTAACAAACACCTTCTTGGAGAACATGTTGAAATACACATGTTTATAGGGTCCATTAGGAAAGGTATCTCAATTACAGGATATATTAAAAATGATCTATTGGAACCTAAAAGTATTTATAAAAGACATAATGAAATTGCAGAAGAAATGAAAAAAAGAGGATTTAATCATAGAAGTCCTCTTCCAAAAATAAATTTATCTTCAATAATAATAAAAGAATATTTAAATCATAGGATTGATTGGAGAAATAGTTACAACGATTTACTAAGTAGATGTATTAATTGTAGAAATAAAAATTAATTATTTTTTATAGATTGATTCTGCAAACTTTTTCATTTCCTCTTCTGTATCTGGAGTAACATCATTCGATTGCAATTTATGTTTAATTTCTTCGAAATCAAGATCTCTTCTTATCCTCTCATAGGGTATTGCTTCTAGAATTTGCGTCATTGGAAAACTACGAGCCAGTTGCTTAATACTATAAAATTTGTTTATTTCTCTTAAAGTATTCCGCATTGATCCAGTTTGGGGATATATTTCCCTATAGATCGCAGTTAGGTTAGGATTAAAATCTAGATATCTTGGGGTCACCTTTTCCATTTTTCCAAGATCAAAACCCATTAGTGAAAGAATATTTATTTTTTCTTTAAAAGTTATATTTCCCAGTTTATCAAAAATATGTTCTGGATACAATCTAGTATAGGTTTGTATATTTTTTGAGGTTATTCCTTCTTGTTTTAAAGTCCTAACAAACTTATGTACATTATGCATATTATTTAAATTTTGGCACTGACCTCTTACAAAAGAAATATTTGTAAGTATTTTTCTTTCTTTTATTCGAAGATCATCAGGGGTTTTAACTTTTCTAAAGATAATTGGTTTATCAATGCCAAATATTTTTTTAACAACACCTTTCAAGGTAGGACTTGTTTTTGTTTTAGTTTTTGATTTTATTAATTCTTTTGGTTTTTTAAATATTTTAATTATTTTTTTCATTAGGAATCACTTATAAATTAGAGTAGTAAGTATATTAAAAACCATACATTTAAATTCATATTTATCTTCTGGATATAGTATATACTTAGAATAAATAATTATTGATTAACTATGGTTGATAAAAAGGATACAAACGTTGTTTGTTACATTACTAAAAAACCAATTAGACCAATAGATGCTGTTCCCTATGACCTAATTAATCCAAAGGTAATTGAACACATCAAGAAAAAATACCCTGATTTTAATAACACTCATTATATTTCAAGAGATGAATATAAGAAGTATAGATATGAATATCTAGAAACTCTTCTCAAGAAAGAAAAAGGTGAGCTATCAAAGATTGACAAGCAAGTTGTTAAGAGTATGATTGAACAGGAATCCCTTGTTAAAGAACTAAGTGTTGATGAGGTAGGATTAACAAGAGGACAAAGAATAGCTGACAAGGTTGCAACCTTTGGAGGTTCCTGGGGATTTATTATTTCTTTCTTTATTGTTTTATTCATTTGGATAATAATTAACACAACCCTCATGATGACTAGACCCTATGACCCCTATCCATTCATTCTTTTAAACCTAATCCTATCCTGTCTTGCTGCTATCCAGGCTCCAATAATTATGATGAGCCAGAACAGAAAAGAACAAAAAGATAGACTAAGATCAGAGAATGATTATAAGATTAATCTTAAGGCTGAGCTAGAGATTAGACACATACATGAAAAGCTTGATCACCTAACAAGAGATCAATGGCAAAGGTTACTTGAAATTCAAAAGCTCCAACTGGATATAATTGAAGACACAAGAAAGAAAAAATAAATAATTACCATCTTTTTAACATCATATCTACCCATTCATTTGCCATCTTAATTCTGTCTCTTTGAGGATATTTAATATAATCTTTGATTTTATAACTATAAAGCAAATTTTTTATTTTTGCTTTAGTGTAATCCTTTTTTAGGTCAGCAATACTAATTTTTAATGGATAAACCTTATCAAATCCATACTTATCAACAAACTTTTTTGCACCAAAAAATTTCACTAGTTCTTCTACTGGATAAACTGTTTCAAGTTCATCAAAAGTATATATTTCTGCTAATCCTTTTATTGCAAAATTTTGGGTCATACGTTTTAGATCACAACAAGATCTTATCTCTTTTGCCTTATACCCTAACTCCATCAATTCAGGAATTGTAAATTTGTATTCTAAAGAAGCAAGAGATTTAATAGACACACCCAATGCACTAAGTGTTTTAGCATTAAGATTTAATTTTAACATTTCTTGTGTACGTTTAGGATGACTTTCTAATTTCAGAATATCAGTTATTGCTCTTTGAAAAAGTTCATTGTGTTTTTCTCTATAATATCCTGGTTTTGATAAAGTTGTTTCTTTTACTGTTTTTTCATATTTTCGTTTATCTAGCTTTCGTTTACCACTTATAGGGATACTTGATAATTTTCGCACCATAAACTCCACCTCTTTTAAAAATGTAATTTATTGAAATTAACAAGTATATAGAATATAGATTAATTTAAAAATATAACTATGGCTAAGATGGTTTAAAATCTTTTAAAAAAAGAGTAATTAGATGAAGCTTTTTTAAAATTAAGGAAAGAATCATCTAAAATTGTTTATAAGTTCTTTAAACAATAGAGATTTAAACTATGTTTACGTTTGTTGCTTTTGCTCCTCTATCATCTGTTACAACTTCAAATGTTACTTTAGCTCCGTCTCTTACAGAACCCTTCTGTACAATTCCTGTTTCATGAACAAAGTAGTCCTTACCGTCCTCTCCTGTTATGAAACCAAATCTTTTCTTGAAGTTATAAAACTTTACTGTTCCTTCCATTCTAAAATCACTTTTTATATTCGATGTTCAGTCTTTGCTGATATTTGTTAATCTACTATAAACAAAAGAAGTATTTCAATAAAGAAATAGCTTGCTCTAGATTATACTCAATTAACTATATATAATATAGAGAAGTTAAGTATATAAATATATTTATAGAGCAAAAAAACATCAAATTTCAAAGAAATCAGTACTTATGTTCTCTGATAACCCAGATAATTGACTAATAATGTATTTTGCTAGAGTTGGGTTTATGTTTAGGTCCTTTGAGAGGTCTTCCTCATCTAAATTTAGCATATTTGATAAGCATTTATATTTTTTTATTAATTGCTCAATAATAGTAGGCGAAAGCCTTTGAATCTTTGATAATATTCTATAGCCTCTTGGATAATGGAAGTCCAGTGAAGGAACATCGTTACTTGAGCCCAGAGAGATGAATTCTGCTAGCCTATCAGTATCAGATATGGTTCTTAGTCCCATCTTCTTTAGGTTATCAACCATGATTAGTGCTTCCTGCCTATTCATCTCCTTTTTTGAATAATCCAATAGGAGCATGGCAAGGATATCTTCAATCCCATAGTTAATCTCATAGAGGCTTTGCATGATGTCTGTTCCCTGTTCTCCAAGCTCGATTACAAGCATGTCAAGCTCACCTGCATGCTTAAAGAAATAAAGTAGTTTTTGGATTATTGAGAGAGCATCTTCAGATACAGTTGATAGACTATTAATTTCATTGTGTATTAAATAATTAAGATCTGAGTCTATTCTTGTTCTATAGTCCTTTAGATTATTTAGACTATTGTTTGATTTAACTAATAATAATCTTAGGTCCTGAAGAACATACTTTTGATCCCTATAGAATAGAGAGATTATGTTTCTTCTATGGGATATTGCAATAACTGGTAACCCTGTTTGCCTTGCTGTTTGTTCTGCACTTCTGTGTCTTATTCCTGTTTCAGATGATGGTATCTCCTTATTTGGCATAAGGTGTAGGTTTGCTGAGATTATTTTTTTTAAATCATTTGAAAGAACTATTGCTCCATCCATTTTTGCTAATTCAAACAATCTTGATGAAGCATAGGGAACATCAATTCCTATTCCACCTTGGATTAGAGATTTTAGTTCATCATTTATTCCTAGAACAATTAGTGCACCAAGATTACCATTTAATATTTCATCTAATCCTTTTCTAAGTTCTGTTCCAGGAGTAACAAGAGGTAGGATTTTAGTTATATCAATTATTTCTCCTTTTTTAATATCAGATAGAATAGTATCTGACCAGGATTCATCCTTGTATACTTTTCTTCTGATTTTTGTTGGCATAGTTGTTTCACTTATGATTAGATTTTAAATAAAAAGGTTTTATTATAGTATATAATACGTTTTATTTAAAAAATATACTATGTTTATTTCTATAGTTTACCTAATATTTAGGTTTAGATTTAAAATAAAAAAGAAGATTAATTAAATCTTTTCAAACCAATAGGGAACTTTCTTGTTCCAATCTTTTAAGTTTCTTATATTGAATTTACAATAGACGAATGAATAAGGTTTCATTCTTCAGAGAGTTATCAATACTCAAATTTTCAACTCTTTTTTGTTTTTTAACTTATTTGCATTTAAACGTAAATTGTTTTTATTTGTAATTACTTTTTTACCTAATTTTTGTTCAATAGTTCTTCTTGCATCTCCTGCAACATCTCCACCCTCTTTTGCAATTGATTTGCTTTCATTAAATTCTTTTGGGTTTCTTTCTTTAGATATCTCTGTAGTAGTAACTTCACCTAACATGTTTAAAACTAGTTCTAAATTACTCATATTATCTCTGAGATTTTCTTTTTTTAGATTTTTTAATTGCTTATATTCTGAAACTGTCATATCCGCCCATGCTTTTGTAATTTCATTAGTTAATATACCATAATCTGATTTTTTATCTATTCCAACTCTATTCCATTCATCAGTTAGATCTTTTCTTACTTCAATTGTTTTTAATCTTTGATTAATCCATTCCTTTGAGTATCCTTTTCTTAGATAATCTCTCATTGCTCGATCTATGGTAAGCTCTGGATCATGCATCTCATTAATTCTCTCATTTCCAACTTTTGCTAGCCATAGTTTGAATGGTTCAGCTTTCTTTGATGGAATAGATTGAATAATTCTAAATATTCCTTCTAGGTTTGCACAATCAGTTTCATAGAATTTACCATCAGATGATTCTAGTTTCAGTTGTACGATTTTATCGTACAACTTAATATTTACTTCATTTTCAGTCTTGTTTTTTAAATCAGACCAATATCTTCTTGGCTCAGAACTATCAGTTAATGCACCAACAACATCAACAACTGAAAACCACCAATCATTATTATGCCAGATTCTTCTTATTTTTTTATCTTCAAATACAATTAATTTATTATTATTATCAGTCATTTAAAGTCACCATATATATTACATATTTGGTTTATATATCCCTTTCGGGAGGGTAGCTGTCCAAGCAAAATTATATTTTAAATATCCTTTTTTCTATATATTCCTTGGATGGTAAATACTTCATAAGATTCTTTGGGAGAGTTGAAGTAATCTTATAGGTTGATATCCCTATTGGTTTTGTTACATCTTTTAATGCATAGTCAACTGTTGTTCTGTTTTTATCTTTACATATAATTATACCAATGGATGGGTTCTCGTTTTCAAGCTTTACTAAATCATCAAGTGCTGATAAATAAAACTGCATCTTACCTGCATACTCTGGTTTAAATTTACCTATTTTCAGTTCAAGAGCCATTAAACATCTTAACCTACGATGATATAAAACTAAATCTATAAAATATTCTTCATTATCAATTTCTAAACGATATTGACTTCCAATAAAACAAAAGTATCCCCCCATTTCATTTAGAAATTCTTTTATGTTTTTAATTAAAGAATTTTCAAGTTCTTTTTCTGAATGTTCTTCACCTAATTCAAGAAAATCAAAAGTATATTCATCTTTTACAGCAAGTTTGGCTTGATCCTTGTATTTTTCTGGAATAACTTTATCAAAATTAGTTTGATTTAAAAGAAACTTTTCATAGGATTTATTTTCAATTTGATTAATTAATAGGTTTTTAGTCCATCCATATTTGGAGGTAACTCTAATATAAAATTCTTTTTCAAGATCATCTTTACATTTTTCTAAAATAACTATATTCTTCGCCCAACTAATTTCTGCAACCATTGGTTGCAGTTTTGTATTTGTTTTATATATATCATAAAATAGCTTCATATTCCATAAGTTTCTAGAGGAAAATCCCTTAATTCCTGGGAATTCATTCTGTAGATCTTTTGCTAGGTTTTCAACAACTGATTTACCCCACTTAAGTTCTTTTTGTTTTTCAACTATTCTTTTTCCAATATCCCAATAAAGATTAACTAATTCCTTATTTACTGCTTTGAGTGCAGTATATTGAGAAGTAATAATTCTTTGCTTAATATCATTCAAAAAAAGAATATATTCTTTGTTTATAATACTTTTATTATTACCCATACACAGATCACCACATATATTATAGAAATTGTGGTGTATATCCCTTTCGGGGGGGTACGTGTCCAAGCAAAATTAAATGATTAATAAAACAGAGGGAACTATCTTTTTTTAACTATTAGGAAATTCCTAATAACTGAACTTGTTTTTCGCACCAATGGTGCGAGTTTTTTACTTTATAAATTTATTTTTTGCAAGTTCTATAGATTGACGTAGTTTCTTTTGTAATATCTCTTTTGATGGAAGTTTGGTTAAATATTCTGATACACGAATATTACTTTTTGATAGCTGAAGTAATTCTATGTGTTCTTGATTTTTTCCAGAACATAAAATTAATCCAATAGGTGGGTTTTCACCTCTAATCATTTCATACTTTTCTAAATAACGCAAATACAATTCCATTTGACCTTTAAAACCAGCTTGAAATTCTCCAATCTTTAAATCAATAGCTACGAGACATTTAAGTTGACGATGATAAAATAGTAAATCAATATAATAATCACAGTCATCTATAGTAATTCTTTTTTGTCTTGATAAAAATGCAAAATCATGGCCAATTTCAATAATGAATCTTTGTAATTCAGCAAGAATTGCAGATTCTAAATCTTTTTCAGAATAAGTATCTGATAATTCTAAAAAATCTAAAAAATAAGGGTCTCTAAAAACAAGATCTTCGGAAAGTTTTTGATTTTTATTAAGCATATCCAATTCGTTTTTAATAGTATTATCTGGTTTTTTAGAAATTGAGGTTCTTTCAAATAATTGTGAATTAATACGTTCCTGTAATTGACGAACACTCCAATTTTCTAATTTAGTTAGTTCAATATAGAAATTTCTTTTTAGTGGATTATTAATAAGTATAAGTAGTCTTAAATGTGACCAACTCAATTGTGCACACAGTGTGTGCAGAATTTTTTCATTATTAAATATATCTGCAATACGCACACAATACCATAATTGTCGTTCACTCCAGCCTTTACCATATTCTTGAATTAATTGTTTGGATAAGGAACTTATTATTTGTTTTCCATATTTTGCTCTTTTAGCTTGTAGAACCTTATTATTTATTTTTTTGCCTATGTGCCAATACAATAATGATAATTCAGTATTAACTGTTATTGCAAATCTACTACGAGTTGTTAAAATTAACTTTTTAATATCTTGATAAAGATCAACATCACTTAATTTCACTGTTGTTCCTTTTTCTAAAATAACTGGTTTGTTTTTCAATCCCATACACAAGTCACCACATATATTATAGAAATTGTGGTGTATATCCCTTTCGGGAGGGTAGCTGTCCAAGCAAAATCAATCAAATTTATTTTGATATTATTTCCCAATGCCCACCTTTGTCTGGACCTACTCTTCTTATCTTACCTTCAAATCTCAACTTAGATATTTGTTTTTCTATTGCTCTGGAACTTATCTTCAAATCAATAGACAACTCTCTTGCTGTAATTAAAGAATTTACTTTAATTAATGCTAATATTTTCTCCGAACTTTTCTCCGAACTTTTCTCCGAACGGTTCTCCACAGTTTCTTTTGAACTTATTTTTCTTTTAAATACAACTATGAACTGACTTCCTACTTCTTTAAACTCAGTTTCTGGTTCTTTTGATAATATTAGATTTATTCCTCTTCCCCATCGTTCAACATAATGAACAAGATGAAATAATTCAGCAATTTTTTCATTTCTTCTTTCAGAAACAAGCTCAGTTCTTATTTTTTTTATTGTAAGTCCATGATACAGAAGACCGGGGCTCCTTACTTCCACTCTATTTTTGAAAATTACAATATTCACTGAATCATATTTCCAATAATCTCTATGACAAAATGCATTAATTATCTTAACACTTATATTTATTGCTGTTTTAGTTTTTAAAACACCAGAAATCATTGCAACCCCTTGCTCTGTAAAAACACTAGGGCTAGCTCCCCCTAAATACATCTTGGATGGTATCACATTTTGTGATACCATTAAATCTATTTCTCTTGAATTTAATTTAAACATGAATTCCTTTGGAAATCTTGAAATATTTCTTTTAACTGCTTGATTTAAAGTTCTAGTATCTACTTTATAAAACAAAGCTAAATCTTTATCAAGTATAACTTGTTGATTTCTAATAATATGTATCTTTTGTTTTATATTATTTTTATTTAAAACAACTAAATTACTTTCAACCATCTTCTAATCACCAGATATATTATAGTAATTGTGGTGTATATCTCTTTTGGGAGGGGATAGCTGTCCAAGCAACACTATAGGATTAATAATCGTATTTTGAAAGGATATCCTGTATTATCTTCTTAATCTTCTTGACATAGATTTTGATGAAAGGGGTATATATATTGAATATATAATATAATGAGAAGTAATGCAATATAAAATTTTACTAAATTTAAAACAATTAAATTAATCAACTATTTTATTTATTACTTTATTTACAATATCTATATTTATTCTTAATATGTTAGAAACTTGTTTTAATTCATCTTGATTAATAATCTTTTTAAGTTTTAATATTCTTTCTTTAATTGCATTCTCTTTCACAAATAAAGTTAAATTGTTTGTGTTTTCTCCAGAATATAAGCAGATTGCAACAATATCACAATAATCTTTAACTCTTTTATGATCTTTAGTTCTATTTACTATAGCATTAATTTTTGTAGTTAATAATAGGTATGGAGAGGGTAACCACAATTTCTTTCTAAATTCAATTAATTCTGTTCTATATTTTTTACTTGCAAAAACTAATTTAATTAAAGGTTCATCAACAGGAACAAATCCAAGTTCTTTTTCTATTTTTGAATTAGTTGCAGAAATTATTAAATCAATATACATTGAAAAAATATTATATATTGGAATAATCATAGATTCTTTTTTTGTTAATTCTTTACCTGTCTCATAACTAATTTCTTTTAAATACCTAAAGCTTATAAATTCAAATCCCTCTTTTTCTAAAATTATGCTTGTTTCTTTAAAAGATTCTACATTATTAAATCCTAAATCTACATCTCTAGAACCAATATAATTAACTCCAAATTCTTTTTTATAGTTTTTATTTACTGTAAAATAAGTTGCCCATCCACCTATAATTATAATTGGTTCTTGTAGTTTGGATATTATTGATTTCAAATATTTATAACTTATATCAGTTTCTCTTTTGTCGTACATATTTATCTATCAAAATATTATATGCTTCTATACATACTCCACCTTCACGTTTAAGATCAATCAATAATTGTGGAATAGACACAATTTTATAATTATCAATCTTTTTAGATTCATTTAATATTTTTTCATCTTCTAAAACAATTAATACTAAATTACCTTTTCCTATTAATGCATTATCTTTTAATAATTTCATCCAGACCATAATATCTTTTTTAGATATGTATAATTCAAACTTATTAGGAAATAAATGATGATTCACTATATTCTCTGCAATATATGTTGTAAAAGCATAATCTAGTTTTGTTTTTTTAAAAAAATTCATTGGATTTGAAAGATGATAATAATATTTTTTTAATTTATGGGTATCTATTTTAATATAATAATCTATTAATTTATTTAAGTCAATAACAGTTGTACCTGTAACTAATTTTTGTTGTTCTAGTTTGTGTATAACTTGTATTACTCTTGGTGTTGAACAACCCACAATCTTTGCAATTCTATATTTTGTTAAAGACCCTGTAGGATTATCTAAAAGTGTTCTAATTATTCTTAATTGTTTAATATTTCTTGCAAGCATACCATATATAAGTAACAAAAGGTATTTAAATACTTTCCTTACCTATAAGCAACTACATGATATTATAAACATTATTTATATATTATTAATTAAACATTTTTTTGCTTGTAATTATTATTAATTTACTCATAAATATCACTATAAATATATGATTATTTGTTTATATATCCCCTTCGGGAGGGGGTACGTGGCCAAGCATCATTTGATGCAAACTACAAAAAACGAATTATTTTTTCTTCGTTAATATTAGTCTTTTTGTTTCTTTATCAAAATCAGATTCAAAAAGCTTATCTTGAACTAGTCTATATTTTTCAAATTCTTTTTCTGCAAAATGTTTTGCAATCTCGTTTGTTACTTTACCTGAATTATTTAAAATATCTCTATCATTAAATTTTAAAAATGCATTAAGCTTTTTTGACCAATCACTCATAGTTACTGGCACACCTCTTTTTGCTTGGTCTTCTGCATAATCAAGATACATTGTTACAATTCTATTTAATGATTCAATTTCTTTCTTATTTAAATAGTTCTTAGCAATACCAACATCACTTTTTATTATTTTTCCATTAGGTACTTTCTTCCAAGTAGTTAAACCCATGTGTTCTTTTTCTTTATTTGCTCTAGTCATAATTAGTTCAGCAGCAGTATTTCCATGAACTGCAAAATGTAATTTATTTTGAACTACTGAGAAAAACTCTCTTGTTAATTCATCATCTTTATTATAATCAATTGAGGTGGAATAAATATCTGTTATTTTTTGATAAAAATGTCTTTCACTAGCTCTAATCTCTCTAATCTCTAATAATAAATCATCAAAATATTTTCTATTTAAGAAAGTACCATTTTTTAATCTTTCAGAATCAAGAACGTATCCTTTTATTGCAAATTCTTTTAGAATCTTTGTAGCCCAGATTCTAAATTTAGTTGCTTTGGTTGAATTTATTCTATATCCAACAGAGATTATTGCATCTAGATTATAAAAATTGGTATTATATCTTTTCCCGTCACTTGCAGTTATTAGGAATTTCCTAATAACTGAATCTTCGTGCAATTCATTTGAAAGGAATATGTTTTTTAGATGTTCATTGATTGTTGCAATATTAACTTCAAATAATTTTGACATCATCTTTTGACTTAACCAAATATTTTCATCTTCGAATTTCACTTCAATACCATCTTCTCCTGCTTGAGAAGTAAATATTAAAAATTCAGCTGTGCTATTTCTTATAGTTAATTTATTATCCATAAAATCCACCAATCTATAAATAATATCTTAAAATCTGTATTTAAAGCTTTCCCAACCTCGTGACCAAGCATCATCATAGGATTAATAATCATGTCCTGGACAAAGAATCTTATAGTCAATTGCTTTTAATTTTTGTAAACTTTGTTTCATGCTTGATGGAACAGAAGTTGGTAGATCATATCTTCCTATATTGCCATTGAAGAAAAGAGTATCTCCAGAAAAAAGAATCTTTTCTTGTTTATCAAATATACACATCCCCCCTATTGTATGACCAGGAGTTTCAAGAATGAGAAATCTCTGAAAAGGAAGCTTGATTGATGAGATATTCTTTATCTTACAATTAAATATCTTTGATAGAGAAGAATCAAGAATACTCCCTTCTCTATTTTCTTTTAGAGCTTTTATTTCTTTTCCTGAAGCAAAGAAATTTGCTTTAGTAAAAATATCAAAATTACCTATATGATCATAATGTAGATGAGTAAAAATAACCTGCTTTATATCTGTTGGTTGAAAGACAGAAATAGAATCAGAAAGAATCTCATCTCTGTCAACTCTATCTCCAGCATCAATTAGAGTTTGAAACTCTGATAAATAAAAGATATTAGATGAGTTTGATATTTTATAAATTCCTTCACAGATTTTTTTAAGCATAACTGTCCAACAAATATAACAACTTTATTTAATGAGTAAACCAGAAGTTGTATATCTTCTTTCCTTTGTTTTCTTTATCTTCTTCTATACTATCTAGCCTACAGAAACCAAACCTCTCAAACTGGATAATATCTCCAACCTTTAGAGCTTCTATGTGCTTTTCTGCTATTCCTGTTAGAAGGGAATGATCTGGCTTGAAGATGGTTGCTTTAACAAGCTGAGAATCATCAACAGGAAGGAAATGAATTATCTTCTTGTCTGGTTCTTCTTCATTCTTAAAATCAATGTATTCTTGACTTCTGAAATGATTTACATCTTGAGCATAAATGAAATTAATATTATCCATTAGTCTAACAAAGTTTCCATCTCTAAATGAATCTTTATCAAATCTTTCAATGTAATAGTTTCCATTGGATTTGAAATCTCTTGTTCCTAAATCTAGATTTGGATGAACTCTTAAATGATATTCTCTCTTTGGATCATCAAGAACATTTATTTCAACTGGATCAGCAATAAAGAAGAATCTCTTTGCACTATCATTAAGTACTCTCTTATTATACTTGATAAGAGTATCCCAGGTTATTAGAGAACCACTAGATTTTGTTATTCCTGATTCTATTACCATTTGTTTAATTGCTTCAGGAGTGAACCCTCTTCTCTTTAATGCTCTTAGAGTTGGAAGAGATGGATCATCCCAGCCTATTAGCTCACCTGAATTAACTTTATCTCTAATATCTCTTCCACTTGCAAGCATTCCTTCTAAATTAAATCTTGCAAACTCATAGGTATAGGTATCATATAATCCTAATTTATTTCTAATGTAATGATGAAGCTCTGATGCCATTTCAAACTCAACTGTTCTTAGTCTATGTGTGATATTAAAGTAACCATCAAGAACAGCATTTTGAAAATCATAGGCAGGATAATTTCTATGCTTGTAACCAATTCTTGGATGCTCGCAATCAATTATTCTGAAAATGGTTGGATCTCTCATTCTTGTGTTCTTATGTTTTAAATCTATTTTTAATCTAAGAGATGCTTTCCCTTCTGGATAGCTTTCCATTTCCTTCCAATAGATTAGATTTTGTTCAGGAGATGCAAATCTACAATCACATGCTTCTTTTTTTTCTCTTAACTCACTCATTTTGTCAGGATTACAAAAACAAACATAGGCTTGACCTTTGAGTATTAGTTTTTCTGCTTGTTCCTTAAGCATATCAATGTAATCTGATGCAAAAACTAATTCATCCCATTCTATTCCTAGCCATTTGAAGTCCTCCTGTGATATTTCATAGAATTCATTTTTAACAAGTCTTGGATTAGTGTCTTCAAATCTTAATTGGAACTTACCATTATATTGTTTTGCAAGAAGATAATTAAGAAGAACTGATTTTGCATGACCAATATGAAAATACTTTTCTGGACCTGGTGGAAATGCAGACTTAACCTTATCTCCTGGATTGATATGCATGAATGCATATATGTTTCTATCTTCCTTTTCTTTCTTTTCCAATAGTTCAGGAGCAAGCTTTTCAATTTCCTTTTCCTGTTCATCAATGGATAAACTATTTATTTCTGAGATTAGAGGAGCAAGAATATCTGATAATTCTTTTCTTTTATCTCTCCATTCAGGAAATCTAGATATAACTGCACCAAGTGCAAACTTAATATCTGCTTTTCCTTTATGTTTGTATGCGTTCTCAAGAACAATTATTTTAAATGTATTATCCACCATAGTTAATCATATTTTCTATTATAAATATTATCTCTGTGATCAAAATATCTAAACAAAACTATACTTTATGATTTCAAATATTGAAAAATCAAAACATATTTTTCTGAAATGTGCACTCTTTTAAATTGTTGTAAAGGATAACAAAGATTTTTATAGTGGTCAATATTTTCTGATTTCATAATCTCATTAATTTTTTTCAATATTTGGGTGTATAGTTTGTTATCCTTTTTATTAAGTTTTTCGAAAATGGTTGTTAATTCTTCATGAAACCTAAAATTCATTTATTCCCCTTCTTCTTTATAAAATTATTAAGATCTTTTGTGGATTTAAATACTCTGTAATCTGATGCTTTATCTTTTTTTGAATCACGTAAGACTCTTTCTATAAATTCAGGTCTTAGTTCTGGTTCTAATTGATTCTCTGCATAATATCTAACAACAACAGAAATGGTTTCTGCTTTGTTTTTTAAATTGTTTTTTGCTTTAATAATATTCAAGGTTTGATTTATGTTGGTTGGTAAATCAAGTAAAGTTTTCATATATATCACCTATAAATATTATATATAGAAATATTAATAAATGTTAGTGATTGTTAACAATTGTTAATAGTTGTTAACAATTAGCTAAAAAAGAAAAATTAGGAATTTATTTGGATAACTAAAATAAAAAGAAAAAGAGATAACTAAATTATCTCTTTAGAAATCATCAAGCCAACCAGCTGTTTTATTTATTTTTCTTTTAAAAAATAACCCTACATTTTCTGGATTTCTTGCCTGATGATACTTGAAATACATATATTTATCATCCACACCCAAGATCTCAATCTTACCTGTTTCATGGGACATTGCAAACTTAAATCTTTTTGCTGGTCCAGACAATAATTTTCTTGTGTTTTTAACAATTTCCTGAGCTTTATAGAGTGGTAATTGAAAATGATGCTTAACTCTAGAAACTGGCCTGCATTGGAATACATAATATGGAATAACCCCAATTCCTGTTAATCTCATCATCAACTCAGATAAGGTTTTTGGATTATCATTAACATCCTTCATTAGAACAGTTTGATTATTAACTATTATATTTGAGTTATATAATGCACTAATTCCTTTGATTGCTTCTTTTGTAATCTCATTTGGATGATTAAAGTGGGTTACAACATATATTCTTCTATCAATTCTAGAATACTTTTTAAAAACAGCTAATAACTTTTTATCTTTATAAATTCTTTCAGGTAGAACAACAGGTATTCTTGAGCCAATTCTAATAAATCTAAGATGTTTAACTGAGCTTAGCTTTTTTAAAAAGGTTTCAATTATCTTAGTTGGAAGTGTTAACGGATCTCCACCGGATATTAAAACATTTGTAATGTTTTTATTATTTTTAATATATTTAACTGCTTCATCAAATCGTTTAATAATTTCTGTGTTTGGAAGCCCAACTAATCTTTTTCTAAAACAAAATCTACAATAGGCAGAACATTTGTTTGTTGAAAGTATAATTGCGGTCTGTTGATATTTGTGTTGTAGTCCACTAAGCTTTGTGTTTTTTGCTTCTCCGCTAGTATCAAATGAACCAACTGTGTTTAGTTCTTCAAGAGAAGGAATTATCATCTTTCTAATTGGATCTTTTTTGTCTTTCCAATTAATTAAAGAAAAATAGTATTTAGTAACGCACATGGGGTGCATTTCAATTAGATCTTCAAATTTAATTTTATCAGCTTTAGATATAGTAATATATTTCTTTAAGTCATCCATATTTACTAAATTATCTTTTATCATTTTATTATACAAATTATCACCTCTTTTTTTGAAAATGTTTTCTTTTTAAAAGATAGGAACTTATCCTATTGTTTGAAAATATTTTATTCGTATTTAAATAAATTAAAGTATTGCTTTTATCTTCTTAATAAACAATTCTGCGTTTTTTATTCCGTTTTCTGCTTCATCTTTTGAAACAATATCAACTTCCTCATAAACTATTAAATGTCTTTTTTTTCTCATTTTATTAAATATAAATAAGATATCAGAGAAATCTCTATTATATTTCAATTTTAAAAATTCAATTACTGCAACATGTCTTCCTTCTCCAATTGGTCTCACTCCTGAATTAAACATTAGAGATCTTCCTGCCTGAAGCATAGCATTATAGGTTATTGAATAACACCAATCATAATCTTTGGATTTAAATACATTTTTTGCAGTTTCCAGATCTTTCTCTGCATGTAGGATTGCCTTTGCAACCAGGGTTTTATCAAAAACAATCTTTTCCCAAAATTCATTGGATTTGGTGTCTGAATTCATTTTCATCTCCCATTAACATAATAATATTACTTTGATTGATTGTTTTTAATAAATGATTATCCTTCGCTTTTGTTTTAAATGTTTTTTCATTCCATAGTACAAAATTAATTTCTCGATTAGTACTATCTTCTATCTTTTGGATTATTTTTAAGACTATATCTTCTTTCATCTCAGATACAATAAGCAAATCAATATCACTATTACTATTTTCTGTTCCTTTAGCAAATGAACCATAAATTAAACAATATTTTACATTTGCAGTAAGTTCTTTTTTAATTAAAGTTCCAAAATAATCTGTTTTAATAAATATGTTTTTCAAGTCATTTAAGAAAACACATTTTTTATCAATTGAATAAAGCAGAAGATTTGCTTTTTTCTTTTTAGTAACAATTCCAATGGTTAATAGATTTTCAAGTTCAATTGAAACAATACTTGGATGAGCATTTATTACTTTTGCAATTTTTCTTAGATGATAGTCCCTATCATCATTGAAGAGAAGTAAAGATAATAATTCAACTCTTGTTTTTGAAGTAAATAATTTATTCAACATAACTGTACACTATTTATAGACGTTTGTACATATTTAGTGTACAGTTAAGTTTAAATTAGTTTTGATTTTATCTAGTTACTTGGAAGCTTTCTACTTTTTCAAGAAGTTCCTTTGCATTTACATTTTTTTTGAAATGCTCTCTTACAGGTTCAATAAATTGATTAATGTATTGAGCTGATGTTGCTTTCAGATCCATTGGATGAAGCTTTTTATCTACAAAATCCTTTTCCAGGTCTTCATAGCTCTTGTATATAACATCTCCACCGAACTTTTCTGATCTCTTAACAGCAAACTCATCAATCTTCTCAAAAATTATGTATTTACAATATTCAAGAACTGGATTATCTTGAACAATTCCTTCAGGACAATAGGCCTTCTTGAACTTTCTTTCAATTTCTTCCTTTGAATCAGTCATGAAGATAGCTGAATCTGGATTTGATTTTGACATCTTTTTTGCAATGGTTGCATCAACACCAGTTAATTCTTTATCTTTAGGTTCTGTTAGCCCCATAAGCATGTGGTGATGAATTGCAATTGGTTTTCTTCTTCCAATCTTTTCTGCAACCTCTCTTGCAAGAACATTAACCTTTCTTTGATCCATTCCAAGTTGAGCAATATCCACATTTAACATAAAGATATCCGATGCCTGCATGCAAGGATAAAATATTTGAGCAGCAGTGAGGTTATCATTCTCTGTTCTTCCCATGATCTGAGAGCACCTTGTTATTCTAGGAACCGTATTTAGTCTACCTATCT
The DNA here is from genome assembly GCA_964496765.1 of uncultured archaeon. Lineage (GTDB taxonomy): Archaea > Iainarchaeota > Iainarchaeia > Iainarchaeales > CSSED10-239 > JBAWVI01. The sequence continues at coordinate 18,089 of CAZCAP010000010.1, forward strand.
GCAGAACCATTAGCCAATATGCTTGATCATTCATAAGATCAGAAGCCCAAATAAACTCAACATTTTTCATGTCCATTCCACAGACTTTCCAAACTTCAATAAAGTATTCTCCAACTGTTTTTATTTTACTAAGATCCCCACCCATCTTGTTATTCATGAGTGCATACCAATCAGCAACAAGAAACTTAAAATGAACCCCAGCTTTGATTAGCTTGTTTACATTTATTGCTCTAAGTAAACCTTGAGCAATGTGTATTCTTCCACTTGGTTCAAATCCATCATAGGCAGTTAAAGTTTCTTTCTCAATTAATCTATTTACAAGCTCATCTTCTGTTAGAATCTCTTCTCCAACTTCTTTAATTAACTTTAATCTTTCATCAACATTTAATTTCATTATAAATCCCTCATATCAATTATTTTCTTTTCTTCAAACATATCCAATAATAATTTAATTACAAAAAGAATTATTATCACTAGAATTACCTTTAATATAAATATCAATAAAATACGGCCTGAAAGGCCATACATAATAAGCTTAATTAAAGAATAAACCATAATTACAACTATAGCTATGAATAATACTGAAAAGATCATATGTCTTTCAAAGTATTTTTGTAAATATTTATTCAAAGATGGTTTATTTTTTGTTTTTTTTGTTTTCATCTAGTTACCCTATATATATAAGGTATCATAAGCTTTTAAAAAAGAAGTATATCTTTTATTTTACTTATTTCTACTAATTACTAGAGAAATAGATATTAGAAGCCCAATAAACAGAATAGAAAAATAGATTATTTTCACATTATATCCAAAGATTTCATTTTCTGAGTGCAATCTATTTCTTTCAAGTTCTGTTGATGATGGACATCCAAAAGAATATTCGTTTCCAGATAAGTGTAGGAAACTATATTTAATATATGAATTAGAACAACCATAAATTTCATCAATTCCTAGATGTGCCTGCTCATGGGATTCTGTGAACAATATGGTAAGTGCTAAATAGATTAGAATGAATATAGAAACTAGGATTACAATCTTTTTCATCATCAACTATATAGTGCAACATTATATTTATAAAGCATATAACTAACCTCTAACTAATAGATAACTAATAATATATATCTACTAAACAACCATACAATTATGAAGAACAAACCAAAGAAAGCCACAGTCAATTATATGTATAATATTAAGACTGATATCTACACTCTTGGAAAGGTGCTTGCTTCTCCAAATAAGGTGAAGATTCTATATTCTCTGTCTTTTCCAAAAACTCCTAAGGAAATATCGAAACATACAAACATTAATTTTCCAACAACTTCTAAAACAATTAAAGAGCTTGAAGATCTATCCCTTATCTCAATAAATAATAAGGATTTAAGAAAAGGAAAGATTATTTCTGTTTCAAGAAAGGGTAAGGATTTATTATCAGATCTTGAGAAAAAAAAGAAAAAAGAAGAAACTAGTTTAGATAATTAATAGAAAGAATAAGAATAGGAGTTTTGCTTGGACACGTACCCTCCCGAAAAGGATATACACCTCTTTTATGTAATATATATGGTGATAGAGTGATTGAGAATAACTTAATTATTCACGAAAATATTAAATATAAGATCTACAAAATTAGAGATACTCAAATTATGCTTGATAGTGATCTCGCTGAATTATATTGTGTACAAACAAAGGTTTTTAATCAAACAGTTAGAAGGAATAAAGATAGATTCCCAAAAGATTTTATGTTTAAATTAACTAAAAAGGAGTTTGAAATCTTGAGGTCACAATTTGTGACCTCAAGTGTGGGTTGGGGTGGTAATAGATATTCTACTTTTGCTTTTACTGAACAAGGAATTGCTAGTTTATCTGGGATTTTAAAAAGCAAAAGAGCAATTGAAATTAATATTCAAATAATGAGAGCATTTGTCTCCATGAGAAGATTTCTCTCAAAAAATCTAGAAATATTTACTAGATTAGATTCAATAGAAAGAAATCAATTAGAATATCAACTAAGATCAGATAACAATTTCAAAAAAATATTTGATGCAATAGAAAATAAAGAAATTAGTAAAAATCAAGGGATATTTTTTGATGGACAAATGTTTGATGCACACAAATTTATATCTGATTTAATAAAATCTGCAGATAAGTCAATAATTTTAATAGATAACTATATCGATGATTCTGTTTTAACATTATTCACAAAAGTAAATATAAATGTGGATATTACAATATATACCGAAAACATAACAAAACAACTAAAATTAGATATAGATAAATACAATTCACAATATAATCCAATTAATATTAAAAAGTTTAAAAAAACGCATGATAGATTTTTAATTATTGATAGCACCCAAATTTATCACATAGGAGCATCAATTAAAGATTTAGGTAAAAGGTGGTTTGCATTTGCAAAGCTTGATAAAGATTGTCAAAAAATACTAAAAAAACTAAATATAAAGAATTAATACCAAAATAGAATTATTACTTACTTATATTTAAATTTTAGAAGCGCCCCGGGTAGGACTCGAACCTACAACCTATCGATTAACAGTCGATTGCTCCGCCATTGAGCTACCGAGGCACATCTTCTTTCTTATAGGGATAACCAATAAGAAAATTTGTTTAATCTCAACCATAATAGCCTGAGAAAGAAACTAGATTATTATATAATATTTATATCTAAAAGTATTTAAATATAACCTCTTTTGTTTTAAATTACAGAAATAAGGAAAAGATCCCTCCCTCCCGTTGATAAAGCTAAAATTATAATTAATAGCTTAAGATAGTGATTTACTTTCTCATCTTTAATCAATTTATCAATTAAATAAAGAAGTAAAAGAGTTATAAATAACTTAATAACAACAAATAGGATTATGTTTGTTGAAATTAAAAAACTTGATAAAAAATGTTCTTCAACAAACCTTTTTCCAAGAAATATTAATGCAAAGCTTGTTGCAAAGGTATCTAATATCTCTGAAAAAAGAAATAGTTTATTTATTCTTGATTTAAACATATTAAATTCTTTCATTCTTGAATAAATAAAAATGAAAAAGATTAATAGAACAAAGGATGAAATAATAATTTCAATAAAGTATATCCATTGGGTTATCCTAAACAAAAACCAAATAAGAAAAGGTAGAAGAAGAATTAATCCAATAATTGTTATGTGCTTAATGTAATGCTCTCTAGAGATTAGTCTGGTGACTTCAAACACAAGAAGATAAAGAACTCCCAATAATCCAAAAAGGAAAGGATATTGAAGATACTTTGCAGATAGATAACCCAAATCACCCATTATCCTAACAATAACTCCAATAAAGATAAGAGGAATAATTGAATATACAAATCTTAAATCTACTCTTGTTTTTCTATACTTAACAATATAGAGATATGAAAGATAATAAATGAAAAGTCCAACAATAAGGAAAAGAGAAGTATTTTTTATTCCATAGCTTAAAATTATTCCAAACATTCACTAATATTTGGTTACCAATCTATTTTTATAACTAATTTTATAATATAAGTATATGACAAAAGCAATTGCAATTAAGGTTTTAAGCAAAGACGCTCAAAAAGTAATCACAAAACTTAAAGCAAACAATAATCTATTAACTGATTATAAGATAAATAGAGATTCAACCCATGTAATCATACCTATAAAGAAGATTACAAGTGAGATTAAAAAATATCCAATAATTGAATTAACCAAAAAAGTAAATATAAATAAAATAGGGGCTACAATTAAAGATCAACTTCTTATAAAAAAGGTCCCTGCTAAAATAGTTTCACAAATCCCCACATCCTATGATATTGTGGGAGACATAGTGATTGCAAACATTGATCCAACTATTGTAAAGAAATACAAGAAAGAGATTGGAGAAAGCTATCTTGAAATTCATCCTCATGTAAAGGTTGTTCTTAATAAAAAGAAGGAACATCACGGTGTTTTTAGAACACAGGATCTTTCTTATGTATTTGGAGAAAAGAGAAAAGAAACAATAATTAAAGAAAATGGATGCTTATTTAAAACAGATGTTGAAAAAGTGTTTTATTCTCTTCGACTTTCCACTGAGAGACAAAGAATTGTTTCTCTTGTTAAACCAGGAGAGAAGGTAGGAGTGTTTTTCGCAGGGGTTGGACCATTTGCAATAACAATTGCAAAGAATGCAAAACCAAAAGAGGTTGTTGCAATTGAACTTAATCCAATTGGAGTGAAATACCTTAGGGGAAACATAAAACTAAACAAAGTAGAAGATAAGGTAACAGCTGTTCTCGGTGATGTAAAAATAGTGTCCAAGAAATATAACAACTATTTCGACAGGATCCCGATGCCCCTTCCTAAGTCAGCAGAACTATTTCTAGATTCTGCAATTTATTCAATCAAATCAGGAGGAATAATACACATTTACAACTTTGTTCCAAAGGACAATCCCTATCAAGAAATAGAAGAGACATTAAAAACGAAAGAAAAAGAAAATAAAGTAAAATTAAAAATTATTGAGAGAAGAATAATAAGAAGCTTCTCAGCAACAACAATTCAGATTGTGTTGGATGTGAAAGTAAAAAAGTAAAAATTACTTCTTTGTAGACTTTTTCTTATCTTTTGTATCTTGCTTTTTTTTATCATCCTTGTAAACGATTAGGTGCTCTCTTTTTATCCTAAGATCTGCTTTCTGCTTATCTTTCCTAAGTTCTTTTTCTTTAATTTTCTTTAATTCTTCAAGATACTTGTTTCTCATTTCCTTATAGGTAAATGAACTTACTCTTCCCTCTAGTAACATTTCGTCTAGGTGAGCAATCTGCTTTTGAACAAATACCTTCTTTTCTTTTTTTCTAAATCTTTCTACTTCAATTATGGTTACAATCACGACTATAAAAAGACCAGCAGCAATTATATAAAGCAGAACATTAGATGATGATGAAGACTTTTCATTAGCATAAACATACACCTTCTGTTCATCATCATTATTCTTTATGATTGTATTTTGAGATATTGGGAAATTAACATCATTCATGTCAACAATAATAACATCTATATCTGAATTATCTGCACTATTATAATATGCAAGAACTTCATTCTCAACCTCAAGTATTTCTGTTACCATATTAATAATTGAGTTTGATATTTGCATATCTCCTTTTGCTTTTGCTTCATCTATGGCTGCAAAGTGTTCAAATGATTTATAAAAATAAACTGCATGATCTAAATACATTTTTGACCACACATGATTATCAGAATTTAATTCTTTTACAGATCTTAATTCATCTATTAAACCATCATATTTTGTTTGAAATGCACTTGCATCAAAAGCTGCATTATTTTCTTCTCTTGTATTTATAATAGCCATTGATGTTGCTGAATCATACATGGATGTTACATACCAACCCTTTTCATAGTTTATTTTTGCAGCTCCTAGTCTTCTTAGAAGATCAGGATCATTTGAAACCTCAGGGGTGGATAAAATCAATTTATTTTCCACATCAATGATTCTCTTCTGTGCCTCTGCTTTGAAAACACTGGATTCTATAAATTTATATTTAGAGTCTGTAATTCCCACATCTAGGAAATCATTTGAAATCTTTATCCATCCAAGTGCATAACTATAGTCTGATACTCTTGTTAGTGCTTCATTTGTTTTTCCTTCCTGTAGAATAATAAGCTTCTGTTCAGCCCAGGTTAATCTCTGCCTAGCACCAATACACCACTCTAGTCTTTCCAGAGAACAAAGAGTGCTTCTCTTTTCAGTAAGTTTAATTTTTTCATCCAATGCTTTTATTTTTTCATCAAGAACAGTTGATGATTCACTTAGCATGGATGGATTATTTAATATTTCATTCACGATTGTTACATTCACGATTGCAATAAATGAATTATTTGCAGCAGAATATAAATAATTATTAGAAGAATATATTTTCGCCTCATTGATTGCGTTTTCTGCGCTTTCTACTATAGCTAATATGTTTTCTTGAATACTCTTATCCTTAATTAAACTACTTTGATTAAGGTTTGCTTTTGCAATTGCAAGATTTTCTTCTGCATCCTCCACGTATCCAACGGTTATGTTTCGCATAGGGTATAATGCAATTGAGTAATCCAATCTATCTGGTTGAAAGATATCCTGTTTAACAACAGGAATAGAACTAATATTTATTTCATCTATGTTCTTTGAAACATATCCAAGAACATCTGTTAGGTTTTGAACCTCAACAATCTTCAAACCCCAGTTTTTATAGGCATAATCAATTAAATCAATTTTTTCAACATTCCCATCTATTGTTACAACCTGATCCCTATTTCCAGCAGGCATCATGAATAATTTAATTCCTACTTCTGATGCTCTCTTTGCTTTTTGATAAATTCCTCCAACATCTCCAACATATCCTTCTTGGGATATGGTTCCAGTCATACTAATATCATTAGCTATATCTTTATCCTTAAACATAGAAACCATAAGAAGAGCCATGGCTGCACCAGCTGATGGTCCATCAATTGAATAGGCACCAGAATTTATTTCAAATATATAATCAAATTTTGTTTTTGTGTTTCCAATCACTAGATCAGTTGCATTAACTGCATTTTTTTGTGATTCCTGAGTCGTATTCCCTACTAACGAATCAATGTTTGCTAAGACCTTACCTGTTCCTGGATGAATTTCAATATTCAATGTTGCTTCCATTGCTGAATCAAGTCCAGAAACTGCAAATATCTTCATTGATCCATGCTCAATTAGAGCATAGGAAAATGGAGAAATAAATATAATTGATATTGCTAATATAAGCAAACTAAGAAACACTTTTCTATTAAACATGTATAATTCCTTTCCTTTTTTTAAAATTTTAAATTACTAATCATAAAAATAATATATAATAGATTATTTAAATGTTAGCTATATAATAAAGAAAATTAAATGCAATTCAATGCTATTTTTTCTTTTTTCTTGAATCTGGATACAATAGTTCAAACTTCTTAGTGGTTACAAGAACATGTCTTCTACCCTTCTTCTCAACAGTTATAAGGTTTAAATCCTTTAGCTTCTGAATATGGTCATAGGGCCTCTTTCCTGTTATCTTTGATTGCATAACTGGTGAATTTATTGATATATATGCAAGGGTTTTAAGCTCTCCTTTTGAAAGAGCTGCACCAGCAGAAAACACATTAAAAGAAGAATATTCAGGTTTTACAACCATTTCTAGATTATCTCCATCTTTAATAATAGATACTCCTGAATTTCTTCTAGAATATTCATACATAAGTTCTGAAATTTGGATATCAATTAAATCATGAGAAACTCCAGGAAGAACCTTATATATTTGTTTTAAGCCAATTGATTTAGGAGACATAAAGATTATTACTTCTATTGCTCCCTTTAGATAATTAGAATCAAATTTTTCAAGATCAAGCTTAACCTGCGCTTGCAAATCTTTTCTTTGTGCACTTGGAGTTTTTAGTTTTTTTTCTTCTTCAGGCATAGTTAATCAATATATTATTTATTAAACAATAATATAATAGATAAAGAATATAAAGATTATGTCTTTAAACGATTAAAATAGTAAAGCCAAGACAAAAGATTAGTTGGAAATTGATTCGAAATTAGGAGATATATAAATAACTCCAACTGCAGTATTGTAATCTTTTATAAAATCATCTGTTATGTCATCAGTTCCTCCAATAGTATCTGTTGTTGATTGAATGGATTTATCAGAGAAATCTAAAAAGATTATTGCTAGTAAAATTGCAACAACCAATAAAATTCCAATTAGTATAATGATTTCCAAAGAAACCTGTGCCTTTAATTTTTTAAAACTCATAATCATTCAAATTTAGGTTTTATACTTTCTTATTAATTTTTTTAACAGTTCTACTTTTTTAGGATTCTTTTTTTGATTTTTAATACTGTGCTTTGCCCTAACCTGAAGCTTTCTTTTCAATCTAGAACTAATCTTTCCCATTATCAAAAACCTCAAATATATGTTAGCACTACAATTTAAAAAACTTTAGTTTTTAAGTTAAAGAACCTTAATAAATATTTCTGAAAAGAAATCATCCTGCCAAACATTTATCTTCTTATCCTGGGATAAAAAAAGAAGAGGCATAAAGTAAAACTCAATAATCTCGAATGGATCCTTTGTTCTTTCCTGTAATTTAGAAAAGACTAGACAACCCTCCTGATCAATCTCATCCCTAAGAATAGAAAATAATCTATCTGTTCTTTCAGTAATGTCTATTGATTTTCTAGGAAGAACGAAAACAGCATCCTCTTTTTCTTTTATTTGCCTTGTAAGATTAGTTTTTGTAGGCCTATTCATTAGGGTATCAACTATATCAATTAGATCATTCAATGATACCTGGCCTTCTCTTAGCTTAATTGAATTATTAAAACTAATTGTGTTTAGGTTGTAAATATCTTCATCCGTTGGAATCCTAAGAGGTTCATCATCAATTGATGTTAGCTTAAGAGAGTATGCCTTTAGGCGAAGAAGAATAGCAGCTGCAAGAAGAGCATTTGCTGGAACAAGCAGGTTCTCCTGCTTTAGTTCATGAATCTTCTTTAGATATAAGTCTGTTAATCTAATTATATCCACATTCCAGATATCAAAATCATTTTGCTTAACAACATCAAATAATAGAATCTTCCAGTTTGGCTGATCTATTATATTAACTAGGTTTTCCATAACTTTATTTCCTTTAGATTATAAGTCATAAATAAGGTAAGACAATGTATTTATAAATATATTTTAGATAAAAAGAAAAAAGAAAAAAAAATTAAAGAAAATTAATAACTTAATTTTCTAAAACCTGAGCATTAAATTGCTTTGCATCCCCGTCAGCAAACTTAATTGATTGACTTGGGCCTTCAATATAGATTATGTTTTCTTTTTCAAAGTAAATAGCAATTTTTTCAGTAATTAATCTAAATTTGTTTGTTTGAGATTTAAGAACCTCTTCAAAAATCAGGTTTATGTTATCCGAAGGGAACACAATGTCAATTCCAGTCTTCTTACCTTGAACCCTGTTAGCAACGTCTGCTAAATCTATTGTCCCAACCACATTAAACTTTAATGTAAAATTTTCAACAGAAAATGTTTCAATTAATTTTTTTAGAAAATCCTGTGTTTTCTTTGAATCTTGGAAAATATATGTTCTATAGCATCTAAAATTCTCAAGGAATCTATTTGCATCATTCATATCCTTGTACAAATAATCAATTTCATCCTTAACCTGGGAAACAACAGCATGCATTTTCTTGTAAAGTGAAATAAGCTCTCTTTTTTTAATCTCATCTTCAATTTCCTTTTCAAGATGCTTATTTTTCTCAAACAAGGTTTCTATCTCCTTAACATCACTAGCTATGCAATTAAATATTTCAGAAACAGGAGCATAGAGCTCAAGAGCTTTGTTTGTTCTATATAGATTCTTATTTAAAGACTCAAATGTCTTCTTAAGTTTAGTGTTTACATCATTCATAATTGATTACCTCTTATTAACTATTAACCCCATTAGATATATACTTTAATTGGGTTTTAAAAGATATTGTTTTATGTAGATTTACTCTTTTTTAAGTTCTTTATAGGCTTCAAAAGCTGAAACAGAACCCTGTGCTTCTGAGGTAATAACCTGCTTTAAATCAGTTGAATCAGTAATATCTCCTGCTGCAAAAAGCCCAGGAATATTAGTTCTTTGGGATCTATCAACCTTGATGAATCCATGATTATCAAGATCCACCTTTAGATTCTTTAGCATATCTGTGTTTGGAACTGATCCTATCTCTACAAATAAACCATCCAGTTCTTTTTCTGTACCTGTTTGGAATTTCACTCCTGTTAGCTTTGTTTCTCCAAGAAGTTCAGTTACTTCTGTATTGTACAATATTTCAATTTTTGGATTTTTAATTACAAGGTCAGCCCATGAAGGTTCTGCTCTTAATTGGTTTTTTCTATAGATTAGATAAACCTTGCTAGCTACATCTGCAAGAACTAAAGCAGAGGTTACTGCTGCATCAGCTCCACCAACAACCCCAACAACTTTGTTTTTGAAAAAACCAGCATCACAGGTTGCACAATAGGATATTCCTTTTCCAATAAATTCAATTTCTTTATCTAGGCCTAGACTCCTTCTTGTGTTTCCAAGAGCTAGAATTACCTTGGATGCCTTAAGTGTTCTTGTGTCTGTGTTTACAATAAATGTATTTCCTTCTTTTTCAATCTTCATAACCTTTTCATAGTAGATTGGAACTTCTAGAGCTTCTACCTGTTCAGTTATTTTATTCATAAGTTCAATTCCTGATATTTCAATAAATCCAGGATAATTACAAACCATGTGCGCAAGAGTAATTGTTCCTCCAAGAGATCCAGAGATAACAACTGTGTTCATCTTGTATCTTCCTGCATAGATTGCAGCAGCAAGCCCTGCTGGACCTCCCCCAACAATTACTAAATCATAAACATTATCCTGCATAGGTCACCACCAAACTATCTTAAAAAAAGTTTTTAAAAAAATAAAATCATGCAGACCTTTAAAGATCTGCATCTACCTTAAGCTTAAGCTTAGCTTTAAGCTCTCTGTATCTGTTTCTTATGGTTACTTCTGTTACTCCAGCAACATTAGCAACTTCCTTCTGTGTTCTTCTTTCTCCTGACATCAGAGCAGCTATGTAAACAGCAGCAGCAGCAACACCAGTTGGACCTCTTCCAGAGATTAAACCTGATGTGATTGCTTTCTTAACTATTTGCTTACCCTTTGTTTCAACCTCAGCTGAAAGATTAAGAACAGAAACAAATCTTGAGATATAATATGTTGGATCTGTTAATGGAACTGAAATATCTAACTCCTTAACAATGAATCTATAAGTTCTTCCAATTTCTTTCTTTGTTAAACCTGATGCTTCAGCCATCTCATTCAATGTTCTTGGAACATTATAGGTTCTACAAACAGAATATAGAACAGCAGAAACAACAGCTTCAATTAATCTACCTCTAATTAATCCTTTTTCAACAGTCTTTCTATAGAGAAGAGCAGCTGTTTCAATTAAAGCGTTTGGAATATTTAAATATGATGCAATTCTTCTAAGCTCAGTTAAAGCAATTGATAGATTTCTTTGCATTGAATTTGAGATTGATGATCTCTTATGCCATTTAATTAATCTATACATCTGTGCTCTTGACTTAGTTGAAAGCTTATTTCCTCTAAGATCTCTTCCTGATCTTTCAATCATGGTTTCAAGACCCTTGTTTATCTTTGTATATTTCATTGGTGAGCCTGTACCAACATTTTCTTGTTTGTCTGAGTTTTCAAAAGATCTCCAATCCTTACCCATATCAATTTGATCATCTGACATAACAACATGACACTTTTTACACACATACTCTCCGGTTTTTGGATCTCTATGTACGTTTTCTGAACTACATTCTGGACACTTTACCATTGATAACACCTCTAGTTTTTTAGATTTGAATAAATTTAGAATCATTTGCGTTGAATCTAAATAAAAAATATTAAAATAATAATCAAATTTTAGTTATACTACACTAACCCATTCCACACATTTTATTTTTTCTTAAAAAAAGCAAAAGCTATATAAATATAATAGTTTTTCACATATATAAAGGTTTCGGCTAATCTGG
>CAZCAP010000011.1:0-25262 GCA_964496765.1 uncultured archaeon
ATAGTAGCCACAAGAATAACTAGGATAATAGATATTATTTCTGAGATACCCCTCCTACTTCTAAACAATTTAGTTACACTCATTCCTATCCAACAAAATAGTATATTTTTCCCCTATATTATATGGTAATATAAAATATAGAACTATTTAAAAATATTATGATGGAGATAAAAAGCTTGCACGAATTAATAATTGAAAAATATTTGATTTATTCTTAAAAACACAACATCAAAAGTGTTCGATACTAACGAAAGCTTTTGACCAAAAGTGTTCGATACTAACGAAAGCTTTAAATATTAAAATTATTTAGCTTAAAGCTCCTCTGAAGTGGATTATAATCTTCTCAATACAATAGTTAATTTAAGATGTTTTTTAACAAGCTATTGAGAGAAATATTTATTTTTCTAGCTAACTTAATCTATAGCTATATACTAAATATTTGAAAAGAGCTTAATAATTAAATAGGTCTTACTTTTTGGTGTAAAAGATATCAAAAAGGATACTTTTTTAAACCTTTTTTAACATAAGTGGTGTATGAAAGCAATTAAATTATTAGAAATATTAAAGTCCTATCCAACTTTCAAATTAATAGATATACAGAGAATCTTAAACTCCAATAGAAACTATGCAAGAACTGTGATAAACAGATTACTTAAACAAAAATATATTTGGAAGGTTTGTCCAGGTATATATACATCTAACACAATAATAGAAGAAATATCCTCAAATATAGTATATCCTTCATACATTAGTGGATGGTATGCATCTTATCACAAAGGATATACTGATCAAATAGTGAATAAGATAAATATATTTACTACAATTAAAAAACACCAAATTAAATTTAATAAGTATACAATAAAATTTATTAAAACCCGATATCTGTTTGGGTATGAAAAAATAAATAATACTTTTATTGCAGATGATAATAAGTTACTCATAGATGCATTACTTCATCCTAAGGAATTTGGTAATTTTGATGAAATAATTAATTTAGTTTCAAAAGGAGACTTTAACAAAAATAAAATTATATCTTATCTTAAGATAATTAAGAAACAATCAATTATCAAAAAAGTAGGGTATTTATTGGAAAAATATAAACAAATAGATATTAGTTCGGGTTTTAAACTCAATAGTAATTATGTGATTTTAAATTCATTTTTAAAAAAATATAATAATACAAACACCAAATGGAGACTTAAATTATGATTACTAAAGAAGAACTAAAAGAATATTATAATCATTCCCTCTTTAATATTGGACAAGCAGAAAAAGATTATATGCAAAATATTGTGTTGTTCTGCATATATAGAATATATGCAAATGAGCTTATTTTCAAAGGTGGAACTGCTTTATCAAAATGTTATGGATTAGATAGATTTTCAGAAGACCTTGATTTTACTTCTAAAGTTCATTTTAACACAAATAAGTTAAAATCTAAGCTAAAAGCCTTTCAAATAGAGTTTGAACTTGAAGAAAAGGAATTTCAAGAAAAAACAACTAAAATCACATTACGAATTTATGGTCCATTATATAATGGGACCAGAAATAGCTTATGCAAAATAATACTAGATATAAGCTATAGGGATAATTTACTTGTATCTCCTGAAATTGTAAAGATAATTTCTCAAAGAGAGATACCTTCATTTGATGTTTATGTAATGAACAAAGAAGAAATACTTACTGAGAAATTAAGAGCAATAATTATGAGAGATAAAGCAAGAGATGTTTATGATTTATGGTATTTGTTGAAAGCAAAGACAAATATTAATACTAATCTTGTTACAAATAAGTTCTTGTTTTTCAAAGAGAAGTTTGATATAAAAATATTTAAAAATAGATTATTGGATAAGCAATCAATTTGGGATTCTGAATTATCTGGATTAATATCCAATGTACCAAATTTCAAAAAGGTTTATAATGAGATTATTGAACAGTTTAAATAAATTATTAAAAGTAGGAACTCAAAGTGTTCGATACTAACGAAAGCTTTTGACCAAAAGTGTTCGATACTAACGAAAGCTTTAAATATTAATCTAATCATTATATTTATGATAATATATGATAACAAAGGAAGAATTAAAGAAAATAATTCAAGATCAAAAGGAAAGTTTTAATAATAACCAGACATACATAACTAGAAATATATCACTTGATGAATATATAAAGACAGATCCAATTATAATTATAAGTGGAGTTAGAAGGTGTGGTAAATCTACACTTCTAAAAATTATAAAAGAAAAAATAATTAAAAATAATAAAAATATTAATTACTTATATTGCGATTTCTCTGATGAAAGACTTAGCAGTTTAACAGTTTCAAATTTACAAACAATCTACGAAATATTTTTAGAAAAATATGAACCAGGAAAAAAATATTTCTTTTTTGATGAAATCCAGTATGTAACTGGTTGGGAAAAATTCGTAAATAGATTATATGAAAAAGAAAACGCAAAAATATTCATTACTGGATCAAATGGATCTTTACTTAGTTCAGAAATCTCTACCGTTTTAACCGGAAGAAACAAAGTAATAGAACTTTATCCTTTCTCATTTAAAGAATATATAACCACAAAAAAAGAAGTAATAGACATAAAAAACTTATCAACTAAAGAAACCATTAAATTAAATAAATATTTTGATAATTATTTCAAGATAGGTGGATTCCCATATGTAGTAAACACTGGTGACACTCAAATATTAAAAGAATATTATACAAATATAATTTATAAAGATATAATTAACAGAAAGAAAATAAGACAAGTAAAAGAAATAAAGGAAATAATTTCATTTCTATCAAATAATATAGGGCAAACTGTATCATATAATAAAATAATAGATAACTCAAAAATTAAAAGTACAAGTACAATTAAAAACTATATAGATTATCTTAATGAAGCGTACATTTTATTCACTTTACCTAAATATGATAAATCAATTAGAAAACAAATACAAAATCCAAAAAAAGTATATTTTATTGATATAGGAATGGTAAGACAAATAAGTGTTAATTTTTCAGAAAATAATGGATGGTACCTTGAAAATATAGTATTTTTAGAATTATTAAGAAGAAATAAAGAAATATATTATCATAAAAATGGAAAAGAATGTGATTTTATAATGAAAGAAGGTACAAAGATTAAAGAAGCTATACAAGTATCCTATGAAATAAATAGAAAAAATGAAGACAGAGAAATTGAAGGATTAATTAGTGCATTAAAAACACATTGTCTTAAAGAAGGGACAATTATAACAAAAGAGCAAGAAGAAATAAGAACAATAGGCAAATATAAAATTAAAATAATTCCAATAACCAAGTGGTTATTAGAATAATATTCATTGTTTTAACTTAAAGGTTAAGTCACCCCTGGCAGAAGGTTATTTCTTCAATGTAATTAAGAAATGCACCTACTTTTTAACATTGGAATTGACAAAAATATTTTTAAACACAACCAATATATTGGTTATATAAAATACTTATAAACTTAACCAACACATATAATTATTTATATACCTAAAATGATTGTTATTACTTCAGAAATCCCCTATTATTTTTAAATAATTTAGTTATACTCATTCATATCCAGTAAAGTAGTTATATATTCCCCTATATTATATGTTAATATAAAACATAGAACTATTAAAAATATTATGATAGGGGAAATTAAAAATAAAATTTATTAACACACTATATTTAGAAAATAAGAGATTGAATAGATGTTTTTAAAAAGATCTAACACATCTTATCCGCATGTTTTCAATTTTATTATAAAAATTAATTTCATCAGCATAAAAAACCCAATTATAATGATACAGATTGCTATATTCTGAAGATGTTGCATAATATCCAAGATTAGTAAACCCACC
Source organism: uncultured archaeon (assembly GCA_964496765.1). Lineage (GTDB taxonomy): Archaea > Iainarchaeota > Iainarchaeia > Iainarchaeales > CSSED10-239 > JBAWVI01. The sequence goes on from CAZCAP010000011.1 coordinate 3,868, forward strand.
AATGGCAGCTCTATTTAAATAAAATTGGCGGAATTCATATAAACTTGGTAAATACCAATCAGTATATCCATTTAAACTCAGATTATCACAAGTTCTTGCAGCAATTCCAGCAGTAGCACAACCATTTAAAATATCTGTTGTATTTTGTTGCCCGGTTCCAATTGCTGTTCCATCTGCACCACTTAAAGCTGTTCCGCTACAACCCCATGGAGATTGAGTTTGATCGCTTGTTGGAGCTATTAAACCATGTTGTACTCCTGCATTATAACCAGCATCACCGGATTGTAAAATATAGGCAATAATTCCACCCTGGTAACTCATACCAATGGAAAGAGGAGTTATAGTATATGTTCCAGTGTATACAGAACTATTCGTATATCCACTCTTTGTAGCTATTGCTTTCAATGTTGTTGTTGAACCAATACTTATTGGAGAGGAATAAACTGAACTTCCTGTTGTTGGTGTACTTCCATCTGTTGTATAATAAATTGTTGAACCAGAAGTTGTTGAACTTAAGGTTACACTTTGAGCAGTTGTAAATGCACCTGCTTCGAGTGAAGCAACAGGAGTTGATAATTGATGTGTAACAACATAGGTTGCAGTATATACAGGACTTGGTGCATAACCAGGCTTAACTGCAATTGTTTTAATAGTTGTTGTTGAGTCTTCTGGAAGAGAGATTAAATCTCCAGAATACACACTACTTTCAGTGGTTGGTGTTGAGCCATCGGTTGTGTAATAAATGGTTGCACCATCTGGTGAAGATAAAACAAGATCTTGAGATTCATAATAATTATCTTCTGTTAAAGAAAAAATAGGATAGGAAACAACAGGAACTTCTCCTGAACAACCAGATAAGCTTATTGCTTGATTAGGACAAGTTTTATTTGTTAAAATCATACTTTCTATTTGATCAAAATCTAAAGATGCAACAACATAATTTTCCTTAATAACATCAAATGAATCAAGAGTTGTATTTAATTCTTTAAACTCTCCTCTCTTAACCACATCATCAAAATAACCAACATAGGTAATATCTTCTCCAGTAAATGTTTTTGATTTAACAGATAAAGTAAATCCACCATAATCTAAAGAAGTGCTATTAATTAGATTTATTGAAAATTCTTTAGTACCAGTATTAATTGAACAGGATTCAACCTTAAGATTACTGTTTGCACAATCAAGCTCACTTCCCTTTGTAAAAGCACGACTTGCATTAGAAGAAGTATCTAAACTCTTTTTAGTTATGTTTTTTCCATAGGCTAAAAAAGTTGCGATTAGAATAACACTAATAAGTATGACTAGGATGATTGTAATAACTTCCGAGATCCCCCTCTTACTCTTAACTAGTTTTTTTAGATTCATTCATTATTCATTAGTATTTTATATTTATTATAAAATATATATTATCTATTAAAATAAAACATAGAAGTATTTAAAAATATTTGGATGAATTAAAATTTTAAAAAAATAATATAATCTATGGATTAATCAATTTTATTCATAAACAATCGTTTAAATAAATAGACACTAAATTTAAAAACTAAAAAAAATTAATTAAGATAATCTAAAATGGGTTTTATGATTATCCTGTGCTAGGTGGTACAACAGTTATAGATTGTAATTCCAAGACACCAGAACCAGAACCATAGAAATAAGGACTAACTCCACCATATGATCCAGCCCATTGATTAACCCAAGTTACATTTCCACTTGCATATGGGAATGGTGGACGACTACCATAACCATCAGCTAAACAATGAAATGATGCACCTCCATTATCTACACCCACACAATAGGTTGTATTCGGACTAAGCACATAATTAATATTCACTTCTGTTGTATTGGTAATTGGAGCAGATGCTAAATTTGGACCAGTACAAGAACCAGCACGTAGGAATCCATGAGTAGGCGATGTTCCCCATTGATTACTTGCAATCTTAATCTGAGTTATCTTTAATGTTTCACTACTTGTAGTAAAAGTGTCACCACATTCTTGGACCCCCAGTGCACCTCCATTAACACTTGGCCAATATGGATTTGTTCCTCTCATTTCTTGTACAACCGGTGTTCCCCAGTCCTGCTGAACACAATATAATGCACATGAAAAACCACATACTCCTCCAGCCATATTCCATAACCAACCACCTTCTTTGTGATCTAAACAATCTAGTGAACCTAATATACCAGATGTACTTGATGTCCAACTATTACAATTAAATCCAGAATATGATCCGCCAGTTAGATTATCACCTGTACAAACATATCCTGTTTGAGTAGTTCCTGTTTCAGTAATACTAAAGTTTGCTTTTAGATTTCCATAGGTGTGCCCTGTCCAGAAATCAGCCCAATTATCAGCAATGGTAACTCCATCTAATCTTTTATATGGCACTGATGAATGTGAAAATCTAGAGGTTACTGAAGTTGATTCACTGCTCAACCATGCCTTATATGCACCAGGTAATCCAGCAGCCGTTGCTGCTGCTTGACACTTTGCATCAGCTCCAGCCAATCCACCAAGGGTTGCACCAGTCCATTTGGATGCAGTAACAAACACATATTTAGAGCTTGCAGTATCTGTAAATAAAGGATACTTAATTATTACTATACCTGAACCACCATTAGCTCCTCCTGTTCCACCATATCTACTACCACCAGCACCACCACCACCAGTGTTTGCTACACCAGCATAGGCAGTCAAAGTTACTGAATCATGATTACCTCCACCACCAGTACCACCTGGATAAACAGCAGATCCATAATAATAAGATCCTGCACCACCACCAGCAAACCAACCTGCTGGAGACCCACCTACACTTGAAAATTGAGAATATTGTAATCCATCTCCACCAGTAAATGGTCCATCAGTCATACCAGCTTCTGAAGCACCACCACCACCACCGCCATAAACACCGCTACCATATGAACCAGCATATCCTTGTCCAGATACTCCACTTCCACCAGAACTTTGTGCAGAGCTTCCATCAGCTGCTCCTCCACCTCCACCAGAACCACCAGCACTACCAGGCATATAACTCCCACCTCCACCAGCACCACCACCAATTGCAGTTAAAGTTCCGAAAATACTATTACCACCATTTGTTCCAGGACCAGCAGTATAATATGGAGTAGACCCAATACCACCAGCACCAACAGTAACTGGATAGGCCTGAGCACTTACAGCAACGTAATCATACAATAATCCTCCGGCTCCTCCACCACCACCTCTGTGTCCTGATCCTCCGCCTCCACCACCAGCAACAACTAATGCCTCAACAGCACCAGAGAAGGTTGGGGTGAATGTTCCATTTGATGTAAATGTACTAATACAATAATTTCCACTTACTGTTATTGTTCCTCCAGTAGCAGGACAAACTTTATAGGTTCCTGAATAAACACCACTATTTGCATACCCACTTTTAACAGCTATTGCTTTCAAGGTTGTAGTTGCATTTAATGTGATTGCTCCAGAATATAATGTACTCCCTGTTGTTGGAGTATCTCCATTAGTAGTATAATAAATTGTTGAACCTGCTTCTCCTGATAGAGTTATGTTTTGTGGAGTTGAATAATCACCAGCAACTGGTGAAGTTGTTGGTGTTGATAAAGTGTGTGTGACTGTAAAGGTACCTGAATAAACTTCACTATCTGCATATCCATTCTTTACAGAATATGCTTTTATTGTTGTTGTTGTATCAAGTGGAACAGAGATTGCTCCTGAATATAATGTACTTCCTGTGGTTGGTGTACTTCCATTAGTAGTATAATAAATTGTTGAACCTACTTCTCCAGATAAAGTCACACTTTGAGCAGAAGTGAATGAGCCAGCGGAAGGTGATGCAACAGGAGTTGATAACTGATGTGTGGTTGTGTAAACTCCACCAGAATATACTGCACTATCTCCATAACCTTCTTTAACTGAGAATGCTTTAAGTGTTATTGTTGTGTCTCCAGGAACAGAAATTCCTGTTGAATAAACAGAACTTCCAGTAGTTGGATCAGAACCATCAGTTGTATAATATGTTGTTGAACCTTCTTCAGTTGATAATGTAATTGTTTGAGCTGAAGTGAAATTTCCTGCAGCAGGAGAAGCACTTGGAGTTGCAAGAGTGTGAGTGATTGTAAATGTTCCTGAATATATAGGACTATCCCCATAACCACTCTTAACTGCTAATGCTTTAATATTCATGATTGTATCAATAGGAACATTAATTGCACTTGAATAAACTGAACTTTCTGTGGTTGGATCTGAACCATCAGTAGTGTAATAAATTGTTGAACCTGCTTCTCCAGATAAGGTTACATCTTGAGCAGCATAAACAAAAGTACCAGCAACAGGAGATGCAACAGGAGTTGCAAGTATATGGGTTGTAGTAAAGTCACCAGAATAGATAGCACTATCTCCATAACCACTCTTAACTGAAAGAGCTTTAATTGTCATACTTGAATCTATTGGAATTGAAATTGGGTCAGAATAAACATCATCAGTTATTGTTGGATCTATCCCATTAGTAGTATAATAAATTGTTGAACCCTCTTCTCCAGATAAAGTTACATTTTGAGCAGATGTGTGTGCCCCAGCAACAGGAGATGCTGTTGGGGTTGCAAGAGTGTGGGTGATTGTGTAAACTCCTGAATAAACAGAACTATCTCCATACCCACTCTTTACTAGGATTGCTTTTATTGTCATTACTGTATCTATTGGGATATTAATTGGATCAGAATAAATATTATCAGCAGTTGTTGGATCTGAACCATTAGTAGTATAATAAATTGTTGAGCCTTCTTCTCCAGATAAAGTTATATTCTGTGTTGTTGTAAATTAACCTGGTTCTGGTGATGCAGTAATTGTTGATAATTGGTGAGTAATTGTATATGTTCCACTAAACACTTCACTATCTGCATATCCATCTTTAACGGAGAACGCATTTATGGTTGTAGTTGTATCTGTAGAAAGAGTAATAGGATCTAAATAAACAGAGCTTGCGATTGTAGGAGTTGAACCATTAGTAGTATAATAAATTGTTGAACCACTCTCTGATGATAAACTAATACTTTGAGAGGAACTATAGGATCCAGGAGCAGGAATTGATTCTGGAGTAGTTAACTGATGAGTGACCACATAGGTTTCACTAACCACTGGACTTGGTGCAAATCCTGGTTTAACTGCAATTGTTTTTACAACAGTTGTTGAATCTTCTGGAAGAATAAATGATCCTGAATAAACCAGACTATCAATGGTTGGATCTGTTCCATCAATTGTATAATAAATCACTGCATCTGGATCAGCAGAAATAACAACATCCTGAGAAGCAGAATAGGTATCTCCAGGAAGTGAGAAAAGAGGTTCTGGAGTGTAATCAACAGTAAATGTACAAAAAGATAAATCAACAACAGAATTTGGACAGGTTGCACTTACTAGGTTTAGAGAATAGGATTCATCTAAATCTAAAACACCTAACTCTGCATCCTGTCTAACAATACTAAAAAAATCAGAATCCATTGACAATAATTTAGAACTACCGCTATTAACATTTGTTTTAAATAAACCAATTACAGACATGTTCTGTCCATAAATATCTTTACCAAGTACAGATAATGTAAAATTAGCAAAATCTTCTGTTGAATTATTTGTAATTAAAAAATTCACTTTTTTTGTGATTGTATTAATTGTACAAAATTCAATTTTATATTTTGCATTCTTACATTCTAATTCAGATAATACTTTTAGATTTTCAGTAGTATCATCTAATTGTGTTCTCATTGAATTTTTTGACCAAGCAAGAATAGCACTTACTAAAATTGTTGCAATTAATATAACTAAGACTATTACTATGATTGAAGAAACTGCTTTCTTCTTATTCGCTGCCCTAATTGTCTTATTGTGCTTATGCTTCATTATTAATAATCTCTTTGTAACTTAACCCATAATTGAATATACATTTCAATTACAAATATTAATATCTATTACTTCAAATGATAACAATTTTGTTTAATTCCCCTAAAATTATATATTATTAATTATACTATACCCATTTAAACCTATCGTTAATTTTAACAAAATTAGACTTTACCTTGATAGGCATCTCAAGTATGTATTTCGCTGGTCTTTTTGAGAGATAAAACCAAAAAGGAATTGCTTTTTTTTTGATATCAACAACTTTTTTGTTCTTGTCAAGAAAAATAACTTTAATTGGATAGAACACAAACATCATGTGTATTGATGAACCAATTATTGATTCTGTTGGTCTTTCAAAAATCAAACAATAATCAAAATATTTTCTTCTTGAGAACATGAGTCCAAGGGCTTGTTTAAATTCAGTATCTGCAATCTTAACTTTCTTAATAATCATTTTTTTCTTAGTTACATTGTACAGCAAATCAGATCACCTAATCTTTTAATTAAAAACAAACTTAATTTTTAATTTAAAAGTATATTTATTCAATATATTATATATAGAAAGATCATGAAAATAATTAATCACAATTCAACAACCACATAATAATAAATTATATATCTTGCTCCATCTTTAACAATATTAAAATTATAAAAGGTTGCATCATTTACAAGAATAGTGTATTTTGCACAATTAAGTTTACACTCCCTATCATCTCCCGCAATAAAGTAAACCTCTTCAATTCCAACCCCATCACTTATGTACTTAGAACTAATTGACTCAAGAGATATTATCCTATCAAGAGTTATGTTTTCTGCACCAGTTAATTCCATGTGATTAATACTTTCAACTAGAACATCAGCAGCCGTTGGTTTTGGAATGAACACCTGAAATAAAATAATAACAATAATAAAAAAGATACCAATGTATTTCAAGAATTCAATACTCTTTCCACCTTTTATGGAATGCATAACAAAGGCAGTAAAGAAAGATAATAGCAAACCAATATACAATAGAAAGTTATCAATAAACAACCTAGTTACTAAATCAGTATTTGAATACCATAAAAAGTTTCTACCAATCAATACATCAAAGTAAACCAAAACAAACAAAAAGATAATAAAAAAAACAATTGCTAAATAGTAGAGATTCTTAAAATATTTTTTTTTAAGATTCTCTTCCTTATAAATAGAAATGTCCTTGGAAATGTTTAATAGAACCCTGTTTAGAGGAACATCACTTGTTTTAAATGTGTCCAGCAAAACAAGAGTGTGATTAATTATTGGGCTCTTAATTTCTTGATTAATGGATAATAGAGCATTATAAAGATCATCACCCCAGGATAGCCTGGTTGCCATTCTTCTTACTTCAGAATCTATTGAACCATAGATATTATTGTTAGAGAGGTTCGTTAATGCAATTGCAAGGTTCTTTGTTGCCTTTTGCTCTCTTGAAAGATCCTGAAGAAAATACCCAAATTCTGCTTCAATTGATTTTCGTTTAGTGTATTTAATAACATATTCCAAAAGAAACCCAAGTGAACAAACAACAACACCAAATATTAATAATAGATAATAGATTGAACTAAGAAAGAAAAATCTATTTGTTATAAAAATAATTAATAATCCAGAAAGAATACCAGCAATTTCAAGTATATCATATTCATGACTATAAAAGAATAGCATGAACTTATCTTCTAGCTTGTTTGCTTTTAATTTGTTTTCAACCATAAATTATCTTCACTTAACTTAAATTTCATTACTTGAATAATATTACCACTAGAACAAACTCCACAATAGGGAATATTATTGCAATAAACATTAATAAACTTCTTATTGTTTCCATATCTAGAGGAATTAAAAATATACTTGATAAAAGAATAATCACGAAAAAGAATAAAAATATGTTAACTTCAAACAAAAGATTTATGCTTGATTTCTTTTGCTCGCTAGCTTCTTTTCTTAATTGCTCAAGACTTGTTAAAAACTCACTAACCACCTTTCCTATCTGGTCCCTATTATCAATAACATCAATTAATCTTCTAAAAAAATTCTTTTCAAGCTCAGAATAGGTTTCCCTAATAACCTGACGAAGAGTATCCTTAAGATTCAAATTAAGATTTGAAACTGTTATTATTTTTTTTGCTTCTTCACTTAGTAACTTATTGTTCTCTAATTTTTGTAATATGTTTAATATGTCCTTTATGGTAAGTGCCTTATCCTCTAGAACAGATAGGTGCCTTATTGTGTTTTCAAGTTCGAAATCTATTTCTTTCTTCTTGGACTCAAGTATATAGTAGGGAAATTTACAGAGTAATATGAAAACTAGGCTTGCAAAGGTAAAGGATAATAAAAGAGTTATAAAAAAGGAAAACATATTAAATAAAATATTTAGTTTGACCATAACTAGAATAATTCCAAATTCAATTAATAAAAAGAGCAAGAAAGAAGTTAATAAAACATTTGAAAGGTATGTAATTGCATCTTCATTTATGTTTGCATAGGTAAGCACTTTTGTGAAATTCTTGAATCTATTTTCAAATGTTGAAACTAATTCCCCAAAAAGGTATGTGGATAGTTTCGTAAATATTTTTCCAAACATATTTGTTTACACTTCTTTATTATTTTTTGGTTTATGCAAGTAAATCTATTCCTAGTCTTTTTACAACCTTATCTTCATCTATTAAAAACTCTGTAATTATACTATTAAAATCACGATAGTCTGCTATATTTGTATCACTCAACCATCTCATGTATTTCTTTCTTTTATTGAAATTAACAATATCAATTGTGGATGATAATAGGTTTAAATGATAGGCCCTATCCTTAGTTGAAAGCTCAACAGTAATAAAATCATTCCTATCTACAATTTCTTCAATTTTAACTATTTGAGTGGTTTCATTAAACCCAAGTTTTAATTTTTTGAGTTCAATTATAATTGCTTTTTGACCCATATTTTTCATATTTTCTCTTAGCTGTGGAATCTGACTATAGTTCACATAGCAGAGATTAATTGAATACCAAGGAATATCAAATATATCACTTCCAAACTCATCCACAAATATATAATCTGGTCTCTCTGATATTGTGTGTTGGATAATTGTTTTTTTATCAATATCCTCTGATCCAGTAACCACTCTTTTTATCCATTGTTTTTGTGGAAGTTTAATTCTATCATAGGACTGAATAGATATTATTTTTTTATCAGGATATAATAAGCCCACTGAATTCAAGAAAATAAAAGAAGTATCATCTCCTGTTAATATTACTTTATAATCTTCACTTATTGCACTCCAAATGTATGCAAAAACATCAATAGTTCCAACTCCTGATTTAATTAATGTAACTGGGGTTAATGGTGCTTCAAGATATTTCTTAATAACAAATGAAGAGCCCTTGCTACTTAGATCTCCTGCTGAGAATAATCCTTCAACCTTGTAGCCGTTTGGAAGATAACCTTCAATTATTGGGTGTGCAGAATTAACATACATGCCCATGTTCTTTGTTAGAAGAAGAACAAATTGGTTTAGTTTATTTATGTTATCAAAATTTATATTTGTTTCTAGAGTACCATAATCTAGATGATAAACAATCACACTTGTTTTCTCTCCTGCACAGGAAACCTCAAGCACTTTCTTATCTGACAATAGTGCAGTCAATATTCCTAGTCCTGAAAACTCTCTCTGTATGAACTTATAAAATAATTTCTTATCAAGTGAATTTACCTGGTAGGCTAGCTTTGATATTGCAATATCAAATATTTTTTTTGTGTATTGCTCAAGAGTATATTTATCTCCACTAAATGTATAATAATTTTGATCAATGGAATTAAAGAATATTTTCTTAATCTCATAGAAGACCTTATTCTGTTCAGGAGTTAGATCAAGTTGCACCATGTTATAGAATAATCCCTTATCTTTGACATAGGAGATTGTAACATAGGTGAACTCATCAAGAGCATACTTTTCAAAAACCTTTGTAACATCCAAATCAATTACATTCATTGGTATTGAATAAACCAGAGATTGAATTTTGTCTTTTTCAAAATTAAAGGCACGAGGGGTTGAGTATACTCCTTCTTGTCCAACAAATCCTGCATTCTTAAAAGAATCAGCTCTTGCATCCTTTGGAAGAATATAGGACATTCTTTTATCCTTTGGGCTAGGAGCAACATCTTTATTAAGATAAACCTCACTTTCTGCTTTTGGCTCAATCTTTGGGAGTTGGGTTTGTAAATCAACTACCTTTACTTCAGTTGGCCTATTCCTCTCTTGATTCATAAATATATTTAATTTTGCTTTTTCTTCTTCCAACTCTTTTTCAAGAACAGATATTCTAGGATCTGGTTTTGAAGGCACCTGCTCAGGAGATGCTTCTTTTTTGCTTTCAACAAAAATATTTATATTTTGCTTTTTTGAAGGATCTTGTTTTTTATAATCTTTTTCTTTTTTTAATTTATTTTCATTTAATCTTTGTAGATTATCTTCTACCTTTTTATTCAGTTCTGGTCCTGATTTGGTATCCACGAAGGTTGGTATATGCATGTCCTCCTGGCGAAGTTCCATTGATTCACTAAACTTATTATTAACTAAGCTATCAATGTCTGCGATATTATCTTTAATGGGAATAATTTCTGGAATAGTTAATTCTTCAATAATTGCATCTGTGTTTAGTTCCTGTTCTAGTTTCTTTCTTGAGCTTAATATTTGTTTTTTATCTAAGCTTTTTTCTTTTTCTTCCTGAGTTGCAATTAATTTTGCTTTTGCAAGTTTTGAAAGATCATCAATCTTTGAATAAAGATTTTGAACATTATAGGTTTTATAGGATATCTTACTTACCTTAGGGAGTTCACCAGTGAAGCTATACAACTCAAGCATAGCATCATCAGAAATTAATGTTTTGGTTCTTCTATCAAGTTCAGATAATAATTCATTTATATCTTCAACAACAATTATTTTCATTTTTGGTTTTTTATGAATTTGTTTATTAATTTTATCAATATTTTTTTTATCCTCAACAACAACAGTAACATCTTCTAAATCTGCCTTGGTATATCTTTTATTTAGAGTTTCTTCTATTTCTTTTTGTATGCTTTCCTGGAGATTCCTTTGCTGTCTTTCATGGAATTGTTTTTCTAATGTTTCTGGGAGTTTATCCAGAGGAATAGACATTGGAAGTTCATGCAATTCATCAGGTTTGAAATCATAAATTTCTGATGGTAACTCCTGAGGAATAACAATTGGAAGCTCCTGGGGAATAACAATTGGAAGTTCCTGAGGGATAACAATTGGTAACTCCTGAGGAATAACTTCTGGAAGTTCCTGAGGGATAACAACTGGTAGTTCCTGAGGAACAATTACTGGTAGCTCCTGGGGAACAATCATTGGTTCCTCTACACTAGTCAAATCTGGTTCTTCTCTCAATAGTTTAGGTTCTGGTTTATCTAAAGAAGGAGAAATAATTGGTTTATCTAGTTCATCAAATATATCTTTGGGAACTGCAGTTACTGGAATTATTGGTTTTTCTTCTGGATAATTTTTCTTGACCTTTGAGACAATCTTTTCTGATTCTAATTCTTTTGGGATTGGCTTTTCCAGAGGAGGAGAAGCTAATTTATTTTCATCAACATCATCTAATTTAATTTTTTTAATCTCAATAACTGGTTCTGGCTCCTTTATTTGCTCACCTTTATGCAAGGATTTAAAATCAAATAATTTAATTCCAGGAGCTTTGACCTCATTGAAATCAATTTTATCTTCTTTTGAATCATTTACATCATCTTCAGTAACCGTTATTTTCCTTCTAGCGGTTCTACTTTTCAATGGAGTAAAATGAGTAATATTTTCATGATGTTCATCCTCAGCAACAGAAATAGAAGAAGATATTTTTGAGGTAATTTCACTAGTTAAATCAATCTTTTCAGAAACAGGTTCATTATCTGGCACACCTATGGTTGAATTAATCTTTTTTAAAGTGATACCTGTATCACTGTTCTTGTCTCTTTCATTCGTTGACTTTTTATATTTTTTCATAGGTAACTTTTCATAAACAACTATAGGTCATATAGTTATATACTATAAGTATAACAGATAAGTATATTTAAAAATATATCTTAGTTTTAGAAACCTAGAGGAATGCAGAAAAGTATTGAAATATAAATGGAAACCTAAAAACAAATAGAATAATAACTGTAAAAATATAGGACAATAGGATAAGCAAAATAAATGGAAGAAGTGGTGAAACCCAAACATATTTGATATGGTGTTGCTTTGAAAACTTTTTAAGCCTATTGATTTCCAAGAGTGGATTAAAGTTAGGAATAAATTTAGTTTCTCTTACAATCCTACCATTCCTATAGCTTATTTTTTCAAGAGGAGTATTAAACTCATTTAAGCTTGATATTTTCTTAGGAGTTCCAAGAAACATGAGACAAATGGATTTAAACAAGGGATAACTTGGATAGTAGCCTCTAAATTTGTTATAGAAAAATAATAAAATAGGAATTCCAAGCATAAATAACAAAGCAAACAAGAAAACAACTATAACAAATAAATATGAATACATGCTTGTGAATGCAAGTGCAACAATTGTATAGAGATCGCCTTCACCAAGATATGCAAGCTTGGTTAGTCTCCCAATCAAATAAATTATTAATACAAAACCAAAAACAATTGCAATTTGAATAAAGTAACTCTTCCACAAACCAAAATTAAATTGAAACACAAATATTCCTAAATAAAAAAGTGACAGAATAGCCAATAGAATAAGATAAGTAATATTTATTTCTCTGGATTTAATATCCTGGTAGGAAACATATCCAAGTAACAAAATTGTTAAAATAATTATTGGAAGGTAAACTAAACTCATCTAACATCACTAAAAATATTTATTTTTTTTGTTTAATTGAATTCTTTGTTAAATACATCAGATCATTATAGGCTTTAATTTTGGTTTTCCTTGCAGTGGATCTAATGAATAACCCCTCAGTGTACTTGCCAGGAGGTCCAACAGCAACAATCTTTTTTGATTTAATTCTATCAAGCAGGAAAGAAATTTGTTTATTAGTATCCATTTCTTCAAAAAATGTTTTTGGATTAGGAATATCAATGGTAAGTACTCCATTTCCAATTCTATCCACATAATAACCTCCAGAACCAGCAGTAACATACTTTGCTTTTTGTCCAAGCTTAATTGCTGCAGAAAACTTAAAAACCACATCATAGCTCTTTTGATCTATTTTTTTAGTAACTTTTTCAGATATCTTGGAAACACCAATTGCTTCAAAAAAGTTATGAATTTCAAAAAAATCAAGTAGTTTTTTTAAGGTTTTCAAGAAAAAAGAATCATACATATAATAAGATAAATAACCAAGAATTCCTGTATAGGCTTCAACACCAATGTTTTTTTCAGAAATTAATTTTTCAAGTTTTGGAAGACCCATGATATAGGTTGCTGAGTTTTTAATTGATCCAAAGGGATGTGCAATAGAAATTAGATAATTTTTTTTAACACAAAAATCAATTAATCTTTTCAAAGAAACATTTGATTCATAGAGAATAGAATAATTATAAATATCATCATCATAGGCAAAAACAAGAACTTCTCCACAATCACTCATTATCTTCATTCCAGGAATTAAAATTTTATCCTTTGGTTTGATTGAAAGCAGATCAAAGTAAGCCTTCTTGGGATTACAATTATTGTATTCAGTTATTGCGGTTCCAAGAAGATTATTTTCAACAACCTGTGCCCAATATCTTTTAGGAGATTCTCTTGCTTTTCTTAAATGAGTATGTAAATCTAGATTATATAACATAATTATTCCTATTTATTACTTGCATAATATTTTTTCAAGTAAGTTTTTGTATCCTTTAGAAATTTATTTTTAAATTCTGCTTTCACAAGTCCAGCAGCAGCAAAGGGATGTCCTCCAAATTTACAATAGTTATCATAAATTGATTTTAGGTGTTTAATCACATTAAATTTAGTTGTATTTGTTCTAAAGGATATTGCATATTCATTTTTTATTTTCACTAGGATCAATGTATTATATCCACTAAATGCAAATTCTAATTGATTTTGAATAAGCCTTCTAGCCCCATTTTCTTTTTCATTAAGATTAAATAAAATTAATTTCTCTTTTTCATATTTTTTATATTTTTTTAAACATTTGAGTAGAAGTTTATCCCTGGTTTTGTTTATTTCTTTTTTTAAGTTTCGCAAATAAACTAAATCCTTTGAATCAGAAAAGAGATAATAAAAAATATTTCCTGAATCAATGCATTCTTTGAATGGAAGATAAATGTCCTCTATCTCAAGTGAATTATTAAAAAAGGAATTAATAAACTCAACAAAATTGATTATCTCTGGTCTTGGAAGCCCCATAAAATAGTTTACTTCTTTTTCTTCATCAGTTAAAGGAATAAAAAATTCATTTGCTTCATAGATTGCATCAGTTATTCTTGCAACCAAGGAAAACCAACTTGGAAATTGTATGCTTGCTTTTGTTTTCACATACCCATAGGAATAGGCACCCATTGATGGAACAACCTCTGTATTAAAATAATTAGCTATGTTTATCATATTCTCAGTTGTAAACTGATTCTTAGAACCTGCATGATGATCAATAATAAAATAATTCAGTCCTTCAAATTTAGTGATAAACAATGGATCGAATTTATCTAATATAAGTATTGTTTTATTTTCAAAATTAAGCTTGCTACAATAGGAATCAAAATTGTGCACATCCTCATAGGATATTGAATGAGTAATTACAACAAACCCAAGTGACCTGAAATATTTCTCAAAGCAATAGGCGGAAACCAATCCATCTAAATCATCATGGGTTATTATTAAAATATTCTTATTATTAATTAATTTAATTTTATTAACTATATTATCTATCTTACTGTACATCTCTTCTTTTGGAATAAGATTACCAGGATTCATAATAATACCCTTGCATCAACAACAAATAATCCATTCTCATTAATAATTACAGGATTCAAATCAAGCTCTTTAATGTCCTTCTTGATTGCAAGAGATGAAATCTTAACAAGCAATTGAACCAGGTCCTTCGTAGGATACTTAACTCCTCTTGCTCCTGCTAAGATCTTTCCAATCTTGGATACTGTTATCATTTTTTCTGCATCTGCTTCTGTTATTGGAAGAATCTTGAATGTTACGTCTTTGATTATTTCAGTGTATATTCCACCAATTCCAAACATAATCACTTTTCCAAAAATTGGATCTTCCTTAATTCCTATAATTAGTTCTTGACCATAAACTTGCTTTTGAAGAACAACGTTTCCTCTGATCTTTTCTTTAGTCATTAGCTTATTTAATGAATTAAAAGAAGATAATAAATCCTTTTGATGCATTAGGTTAAGATAAATTCCTTTCTTTTCCGTCTTATGTAGGAAGGATGAACTTAGCTTCAGCACATAGGGATAGTCATTTATGCTTAAATCCAAGAGATCCTTGTCCTTGTTTATTTTATTAATTCCAAGAACAAAAGGTACTTTGTTTTCTTCAAGAAATTCAATAGACTCAATAAAAGTTAGTGGTTTCATATATCTTTCACTAATATATTATATACAATAGTTATAAAATAATATTGGTTTAATAATATATAGTATATATACAGAAAAATGAAGGAATAATTCTTGATTAATATTTTATTTATAAAATTAAAATCCAATATATCTATTTTTAGATTTAAAGAATTACCTTTTAAAAACAAAAAAACTAGTGAAATATAACAGGAAGTGAATAATAAATGACACTAAAATTAAAATGCCTCGGAGCAGGATACGAAGTTGGAAGAAGTGGCTTTCTTTTAACAGGAACAAACAAGATATTGTTTGACTATGGACTTAAGCTAAGTCCCAAGTTCGAAGGAGCAGAAGAAATAATAAACGAAGATGGAGAAGCAACAATGTCATCGGAGGATGTGGAGCAACCAATTGCTATTAAAGAGTATGTTGATGCAGTCATTCTATCCCATGCTCATCTTGATCATTCAGGAGCAATCCCATCTTTATTTAAAACTGAATCACCAAACCTATTCCTAATGGAAGCAACCCTTGATTTGTCTAACCTATTGTGGGCAGACACACTAAAAATTGCAAAGTTTGATAAAAAAGATCCTCCATTCCAGGAGCAACACATATTAGAAGCAAATAAATCTGCATTCTATCTAGACTATAGAAATACAGTTGATATTACAGACAATACAAAACTAACATTCTATGATGCAGGACATATTATTGGTTCAGCAATCAGTGTGGTTGAAATGGATGGTAAAAAAATAATGTACACTGGAGACTATAGATATTCAGAATCACAATTGTTTGCTGGATGTGATAAGAAGCTACCAAAGGTGGATATACTTATTACTGAATCAACCTATGGTTCTGAAAAGCACGGTCCAAGAAAGAAGGTTGAAACAGATATTATTAAAGACGTTCAGGATACCCTGAAGAGAGGAGGAACAGCAATCATTGCATCCTTTGCTATTGAAAGAGCACAGGAACTAATCGCTCTTCTCTATAATTACAAGATTAAAGCACCAGTCTATGTTGATGGAATGGGTGTTAAAGCAACAAAAATATTCTTAGACTATAAAGATTATTTTAAGGATTATAGTAACTTTAGAAAAGCAACTGATGCAGTTAAGTTTGTTACAAAGAAAGACAGAAAACAAATTGTTGATGGTGGAAAACCAAGCGTAATCATAACAACAGCTGGTATGCTAGAGGGTGGACCAATCATGCACTACATTAAGGAACTTGGAGATAATCCAAAGAATTCAATTATTCTCTCTGGATATCAGGTGGAAGGAACCAATGGAGATAGATTAGTTAAAACTGGGAAATTGTATATAGATGGAGAAATTTATCAACCAAGAGCACCAATTAAGAAGCATTCTCTTTCTGGACACCCAGGAGAAGATGAACTTATTGCAATCGTAAAAATGGTAAGCCCAAAAAAGATTGTATGTGTTCATGGAGATCCAATAAACATAAACAATTTTCAAAAGAAATTAAAAGAGCTTGGATATTCAACTGTTGCACCTAAGGTTGGAGAAACCATTTCTCTTGATGTTTGAATTTCAAGGATAACCTAATATGAATAGACAATGCCCAAAATGTGGAGAAGAGATAACAGATGATAACGAGGTTTATAACTTCTGTATTGATTGCTATCTCAAGGATCATGAAATAATTGTTCTCCCAAAAATAGATCTTGTTTATTGTGTTAAATGTTCAAAGGTTAAGTATGCAGGTAAATTCTTTGATACTCTTGAAGAGGTTGAAAAAGCAATTGAAAAGCACACAAAAATTAAAGAACTGGATACAGGTAAGCTCTCTATAAAATTAAATTTAGATTTTGAAAAAGGAGACTATTCAGTTAATGTTGTGCTTAAGGCATTGGTTGGACAAAAAGTAATAAGTGTAGAAAAAAAGGAAAGAGTTACAATTAAGAAGGAAGTATGCCAGGTTTGTTCAAGGGTTGCTGGAAACTATTTTACAACCATTCTACAGGTTAGATTTCTTGATAAAAAAATTAAAGAACAGATTGGAAACCAAATTTACAACCAGATATATGACATGGTTGATTCAATTAATCAAAGTGGAACTAATAATCCAGATTCAACAATACACATTGTTAAGGAAGAAGTACAAAAAACTGGTGTTGATTTCTATTTAGATAACGTAAAGCAAACACACTTCATAATGAGCTCTCTTCTAAAGAACAAATATGCAATGGATCATAAAATATCAAACACTCTTTTTGGATTAAGTAAAGAAGGACAGAGAGTGTATAGGCATACCTTTTGTATACATTTTGGAGAAAAAGAATTAGCACCTAAAGAAAGAGCAAAGCTAGAGGAAAAAGAACTTGAGGAATAGGTTATGCAACCTAAGCTTGTTTCAAAAATAATTAAAAGATTAAAACCAAAAAGCATAGAAGAAAGATTAATAAACATAAGAAAACTTGAAAAAAATATAGGTTATAAGAAAAAACCTAAATCTCCTATTTATAGTAAAGAAGTTCCAAAAGAAGCAATAGACCATTTTTTTGAAAAGCTTGAGAACGGAACACTAAACAAATTCTATGAAGATAGAGCAAAGGATCCAAAAAAGAGTAAAAACATAAAAGAATGGATCAATAAAGGAAAAATCATTCCAGAGGTGCCAAGAATAGTTTTCCCAATAACACCTTCAGTTCTAGGAACAGTGAGAATACTTAGTAAAGGATACTTAACTGCTTATTTAAAATCAGCAACTGCATTCTATAGAACTGTTGGAGAATACAAAAATAAGTTTAATAGTTTTGAGATTCAACCAATTAATATTTTAGGAATACAAAAATTAAAAACAGGGAAATATGCTCTCCTAGAGAAAGTATATCCAGCAATGTCTATTGCAGATCATCTTTTTTTTAGCAAAGAAGAATTAAATAGATATTATAAATCAACTATTAGATTCTTTGGAAATGAAAATTCAAAACTCACTGCAGAACATAAAGACAAACTAAGAATTGCATACAATGAGTACAAGCACAAATTTTATAAGACCGCAGACATCGCAGAAGGAAACGTGTTGGTTCTTGATTACAACCCAGGAACAAAAAAGTTCTTGTTTGGACCAATAGATTTTGTTGGACAATCTCCATCGCAATTATAATATAGGAAGATGAAAACATGCCAATTAGAGTTAAAGAAAGATTAACCAAGATTTTTAAAAGAAAACCAAAAATGGCAATGAAAAAAATCACAACCGGTCATCACTATGAGTTCTGGATACATGATTATAAAATGAAGAGCATAGGAGATGCAAGTAAATTTCTAAAAGAGACTGATAATCAAATAAGAAAGCTATACAAGAAGGATAATCAAGCAATTATTAAAATGGCAGGTTGGATTTTCGCAGCTCACCCAGCGTTTGCAAAAAGATACAATATCCAATTTGATGCAAAAGAACAGATGGCCTGGAGAAAAGAATTTAAGAAACACATATCTCAGGTAATTTCATTTAAGCATGAACCAAAAGGAGATATCTTTACTGTTAGATTAAAAACAGGAGAAATAAAAGAGATACAATTCAAAGATATTCCTTCTCTTTATTTGTACTTTTCAGATCCAAAAACAATAGAAACTCTAAAGGAAAATAAAATCATTTCTTGAGTTGTAACCCAAGATCATCTAATTTTTGTTTATCAATCTCTGATGGAGAATTTTCCATTAAACCTTCTGCGGCCTTACTTTTGGGGAATGCAATTACTTCCCTAATTGAATCTTCTCCGCACAAAAGCATTACAAGTCTATCAAGCCCAAGTGCAAGCCCACCATGTGGTGGAACCCCTTTATTAAAAGCATCAAGAAGAAAACCAAAGTTAGTAATTATTTGTTCTTCATTAAGTCCTAATAAAGTAAATATCTTTCTCTGCATATCCCTATCATGTATTCTAATACTTCCACCACCAAGCTCAGTTCCATTTAGAACAATATCATAGCCTCTACTCTTCATTTTTGCTTCTTGATCATTTATGTTCTTTGGTTGGGTGAATGGATGGTGCATTGCCATAAATCTTTTTTCTGTTTCTGAGTATTCAAACATTGGAAAATCAACAACCCACAAAAATTTATCTTCTCCCTTATTTAATCCAAGAATCTTTGCAATATCGCTTCTTACGGTACCTAGATCAATATATGGTTTGTAAATATATTCCTCTTTTGGTTTATTTACGGAAATAATCATTTTATTTTCTTCAATCTTATACTCAATAGATTTTTTATCAGAAAGATAACTAATTATTTCTGATTTATTTTCGGTCTCAAAATAAACTATTCCATTTTTTTCTTGGAATTCTAACCCACAACGAAGATCAGGTTTATCTGAACCATATTTATGGATTACTTCATCATAGGGAATTTTCATAAAAGGTTCTTTATATTCAATTCCTTTAACTTCTTTCCATATTGTTTTAAGTAATCCTTCAATAACTTCTTGAATATCCTCTTCTTCAATAAAACTCATCTCTAGGTCTATTTGTGTGAACTCTGGTTGTCTATCGGATCGTAAATCTTCATCTCTAAAGCATTTTGGGATTTGAAAATACCTATTGTATCCTGCAACCATTAATAGTTGCTTATATAACTGAGGACTTTGTGGGAGGGCATAAAACTTACCTTGATTTATTCTTGATGGCACAAGATAATCTCTTGCTCCTTCAGGGGTACTTTTACCGAGAATAGGAGTTTCTATTTCATTAAAATCAAGATTAAATAAATAATCTCTAACTATTTTTGTTATCTTTGATCTTAGGATCATATTCTTTTGGACCTTATCAGTTCTTAAGTATAAAACTCTATTTTTCAAGATTGTTTCTTCAGTTGGATTAATTTCATTTACGTTTGTATTGTTGAATGGAACCTCTCTTGCAATGGAGTGAACAATTACTTCTGATGCAAGTAATTCTAAATCCTTTTCAGATCCTTGTTTTTTTTGTAAAACACCAATAACAGAAATACATGATTCTGGAGTTAAATCTTTTAATCTTGAAACAATTTCTTTATCTGTTACAACTATTTGGATCTTACCAGATAAATCACGCAATTCAATGAATGCAATTTTGCCTAAATTTCTAAAAACATTTACCCAACCATTAAGCTTAACCTTTTGATTTAGGTCTTTTGTTCTTTCAATAATTTCTTTAATTGTATAATTCATACTTAATCACTAAATAATATAGATACAATATATTTATATATTATTTTAAAATTGTTATTTCTTCAACCCAAAAAACTTCACAAGCACCAGGTCCATCATCAGTTCTTGTAAGTGAGGAATTAATTAGCCATCCAGAATCTGATTGGACGTTTACTAAATAACCTTTTATATTTACAATATCATTCTTATTTACTTTTCTTAATTGCCTTTGAATGGATTTATCATCTGTTAACAGGTGCACATTTGCACTACTTTCTGTTGCTTCTTTTACAGTAATTAATTGATAATTATTTTTAAAATGCCATAAATAGAATCTAGTGTATTGTATAACGGATATATCTTTTACAATATTATAATCAGACATTTTATTCCAACCAAGCGCAAAATCAAATTTAGATAATTTTGACATTTTATCATTATATTTTTTAGTACTTAAAACTCTTGCAGTAATATCATATTCTGCAACTTTTGTGATTGTATATGCTCCTGTTTTAAAAGAATCTAAAGCATCTAAGTTCTTTTGATAAGGATCTAGGTTTACAACTACATCTTGATTTTTATTAAAAGAAGGATAAATAAACAAAAAAATTAAAACTAAAATAATTATTATAATTAATAGGTTTAGAAATTTCATTTTAAAAAACACTCAAAATATATTAATATTTTAAATTAATCTTAAATAAAGCAGACCGGGTGGGATTCGAACCCACGATCTCAAGCTTAGGAGGCTTGCATACTATCCAGGCTGTACTACCGGTCTA
>CAZCAP010000012.1:0-25088 GCA_964496765.1 uncultured archaeon
TTAGCAGTTGTTGTTCTTCTTTGTTTTGTTGTGGGAATACTTGTTGCTGTTTATATTTATCCTGATGAGAACACAACCATTGATCAAATAACATCTGATCTTAATGGACTAAAGGATGATCTCAACTCAAAAATTAGTGATATTAATACAACAAATATAGCCACAGAGATTGAAGCAAAGAAAGATACTATTTATTCTGATATTGAAAAAAGATATCTCTATGGTTCTGCGGATAGAAACTTAGATGTTCAAGTAATTTTTTGCCCAGAGGATGATTGTTCTCTTAAGCTTGTTGAATTAATTAATGAAAGTAAGAAATCCATTGATTGTTCAATATATGATGTTGAACTTTCAAGTATCTCTGATGCCTTAGTGGATAGAAATAAATTAGGAGTTGCTTTAAGAATCGTTAGTGACTATGAACAAGCATCTCAGAAAGCATCAAAGATTGGTGAACTTAAGGTTGGAGGAGCAAATGTAATTATTTCTCCAGAAAGTTATCCAATCATGCACAATAAATTTTGTGTGTTTGATAATGAGATTGTATGGGTTGGATCAATGAACTTTACTTTAAATGATTCAAGAAGGAATAATAATAATGTTTTGATTATTAATGATAAAGAGGTTGCTGATTTTTATACAAACAAGATTGATTATTTCTTTAGAGGCATCTTTAGTCCAAAAATTAATCCATCAATAGAAACAAATAAAATAGGAAATGGTGAGTTCTATTTTTGTCCAGAAGATAATTGTGGAGCACATGTTATTTCAATGATCAATGATTCTAATCTCTCAATTGAGTGTATGTTCTTTTCATTTACCTTAGATGATGCAGGAGATATAATGATTCAAAAGAACGTAGCTAAAAGAATTGTATTTGAAAATACCCAAAACAGTGTGTATTCAGAATATGATAGGTTAAAGGAAAAAGGGATTCCTGTTCTTTTAGATAAAAATCCACAAAACATGCACAATAAATTTTGTGTAATAGACAACAAGATAGTAATGACTGGTTCAATGAATTTATCAGTTAATGGAACTCAGAAAAATGATGAGTCTCTTTTGTTTATTTACAGTGAATCTCTGGCACAGGAGTATTTAGATTACTTTAATAAATATTGGAATGAATGGAATTTATAGATCATGAGCAAAAAAATTATTAAACCCAAAAAAATTAAAGTTTTTGAATTTAAAAAGTTAGAAAAGGTAAACCCCAGAGAAAATAAAAGATCTTTTCCAATCCCTGAAATCAAAATGAATAGGGAACAGGGGCTAATAAGTGCAAAAAGATTGTGTGCCCACTTCAAGATGGAAGGAAATGAAATTATTATTTATAGATTTTCAAATAATCTACGAGTCTTCTCAGAAAGTAGTTCAATAACCGAGATGACTGCAGTAATTAATAAACTAAAATATTTTGCTAAAAAAAATAATGTGAAACAAATAAGCATACCTGTTTTCTCAAAAGAACATTCAAAAATATTTACTTATTTTGGTTTCATGGAACCACCTTTAACTAAAATACAAGCCTATAACACTAAATTAAAATCACTTGGGATTAAGGGAATTGAAGAAATAATTGATAATAACCATTTTTTTGTGATGGATAATAAAAATAAAATAAGTGTTCTAGAAAACAAAGAACTACATAAATATATACCTTTTTGTGTATCTAAAGTAAATTAAATAATAATTAAGTAATAAAAAATTTATTTATAAATGTATTGCTACTTATATTATTTATATAATATATGGGGCTGTAGTGTAGTGGTTAGCATTTAAGCTTTGGGAGCTTACGACCCCCGTTCAAATCGGGGCAGCCTCACTCTTTATTTTAAATGGAAAGGTAAGCTATGCCCAAAAGAAAATCTCCAACTAAACACGTACAATTAAGTTTGTTTAATGGAGAGCACAAAGTTGAGTTGCCAAAGCCTCCAAGACTTAAAAAAACTAATTTTATTACATTAAGAGAGCGCTTTAATAAATTTTCAAATAAGGAAGATTTTCAAAAAAATAAGCATAAAATATTTGAAGATCTTAAAAGAAGATATAATAAATATGATGTAAACCATCATGAACAAAAAGAAATTAAATTTGGTAAAAACTTTATTGCTGATGTGAGAATAGATCTAACAAAAAGATTGAATCTAATTCAAGAATATCTAATTAATAATATAGAAAAGGAAACAAAACATAATATTCTTTTAAAGAATAAAGAAAACAAAGCACTCTATAGATTGATGTTTGTGTACAAGAGAGAAGGAATTGACCTCTTAAACAAATTAGATTGGATAGATAAAGATATGGATTATATTCATCAAACCGGGCCAACAGAATTAAGATTTGCGCGTAGCTCACAAGATGTTAATGAGATAAGTCAAGCAATTTCTGATAAAAGCTCAACCATTGATAGGAAAAAAGTGAAATTCATTGATGGCTATTGTACTTTCAGAGCAAAATATTCTATTCTTTCTGATATTAAATTTTTAAATGAGTTTGCTCCAAGATTTAATCTTAAGTTTGAAGAATCTAAAAAATTTTAAAATTGTTTTATTGAGATGAGAATATGCCAGGACCACTAAAACCTAGGGGAATAAGTCCAGAGAAAATAAGAGAAGCAGCAAAAAAAGGTGGCTTCAAAGCCTTTATAAGTTCTAGGGCAAAACGAAGAAGCATGGCATTGGAGCGTAGAAAAAAAGAACTTAATAATCTTTCGATTATTGATAAGGAAAATAAAATTTTATCCAATCATCAAAGATACTTTATTCAATTGGAAGAATTATATAATAAGAAATATATATCTTCAACTGAACCCTATAAACAATTAAGTTCAATTAAGAAACAATTACTAAATGATTATTTTTCTTTCCTAACTAAATTAAAAGAAGAAAATAGTTTACTGCGTTCTATGCTAACTCAAATAAAAGAAGCAAAAGCAGGTAATAGGGACAAACTAATTAGTGAATATTTGAAACGTGAAGAACAATTTCTGGAAAAATTAAAGACATTAGCTGATGTTTGGCAGAATAATAGAATGCGCACCTTTGGGCCTTGATTTCCAGTTAACCAATCCTTTTTTAAATAATTAGCAGATATAATATATTATTATATAATAAATATAGGTAATAATTTATGGTATCAAGCGAAGAATATAAGATTGAAGATTTTAATGAATGGTTTAATGATATAATCTTTAAGGCAGAACTTGCTGATCAAAGATATAATATCAAAGGTTTTGTTGTGTTTAGACCATGGTCAGTTTATTCCATTAGCTTGATGTTTAGATTGTATGAAGACAAACTAAATGATACTGGACATCAGCAGGTAATCATGCCTACTCTTATACCTGAAGAAAACTTTCTAAAGGAAGCAGAGCATGTTGAAGGATTTACTCCAGAAGTGTTTTGGGTAACAGAACATGGTTCTGAGAAGTTTGAAAATAAATATGCACTAAGACCAACAAGTGAAACTGCTTTTTATTTTATGTTTAAATATTGGTTACAGAGCTATAAGGATCTTCCAATGAAAACATACCAGAGAGCTAATGTTTTTAGATATGATTCTAAAGCAACTAAGCCTTTCATAAGAGGAAGAGAATTTTATTGGTATGAAACACATAATATTTTTGAAACCATTGAAGATGCAGAGGAACAGGTTCTTGAGGATATGCAAATAACTGAAGAAATGTTACATATTGCGTTTGGTATTCCATTTATATTTTTTAAAAGACCACAGTGGGATAAATTTCCTGGTGCAATAAATACTTTTGCTGCTGATGCAATTATTCCAAATGGTAGAGTACTTCAATTACCATCAACCCATGTTTTAGGAGATAAGTTTACTAAAACATTTGATGTTAAGTTTAAGGATAAGGATGAAGAAGTTAAATATGCCTATGGAACATGCTATGGTCCAGCAATTTCAAGAATATATGGTGGAATGATTTGTGTTCATGGGGATAAACTTGGTTTAAGATTACCATTTGATTTAGCACCAATACAGGTAATAATTACTCCTTTATACTTTAAGGATGAAGATAATGAAAAAGTTGAAAAATTAAGTATTGAGATTGCTGAGAATCTAGATAAGCTTGGTTATAAGGTTAAGATTGATGATCAAAAGGAAAAAACTCCAAAAGAAAGATTTACTTTCTATGAAATGAAAGGGGTTCCAGTTAGAATAGAGATTGGTCCTAAGGATATATTTGAAGGAGTTGCAACCTTTTTCAGACGTGATCTTAATGAAAAATATAAGGTATACCTTGCAGATATTTATGATGAAATAAAAAAAATAAAAGAAGAGTTTATTACAAATCTTAGAGAGCAAGCAGACATGGCTTTCGAAGAAAAGATTGTTACAGTTACAACCTATGATGATTTAAAAGAAGTTATTGAAAGTGATCAGGTAGCAAGAGTTCCTCTCTGTTCAATTGACATGGATGGGAAAGCCTGTGCTGATGATATTAAAGCAGACACCAAGGGTGGGGAAGTAAGAGGAACAAGAATGGACTATGAAGATGTTCCTGACGAAGAAGCAATTTGTGTGGTTTGTGGAAAGAAAGCAGATTGCATGGTCTATGTTGGTAAGAGTTATTAATTTATATTTTGTTAATTCATTATTCAGAAGAGGGGGTTTGTTATGAGTAATATTGAATATAATTATAAAAATCTTAATTTTATAACATGCTTGGGGAATGCATCAGGTCCCTGCTGTACTACTTTTGAAGAGTTATCTGAAATTGGTAAATCAGATGCAGGTGCAATTACAATAAAATCAGCAACAATTGAACCAAGAGAGGGGAATCCAAAACCACGTTATTTTGAGAATAATTAATTATCCATAAATTCTATGGGATTGCCTAATCCAGGTTACAAAGAACTTGCAGAAATGATTCCAAAACTTAAACAATATAATAAGCCAATCATTGCAAGTATTTCTGGTTTTTCCAAACAAGATTATCTAGAGATGATAAAAGAGTTTGATAGTAAAGGTGCAGATATTTTTGAATTAAATCTATCCTGTCCAAACGTTGTTGGAAAGCCACAAGCAGGATATAATTTTGAATATTCTAAAGATGTTCTTGAATCTGCAAGAAAATTAACAAATAAGCCAATTGCTGTCAAGCTACCTCCTTATTTGGATCAAGTTCACCAAAAACAAATTGCAGATATTCTAATAGATGCAAAAATTGATTTTGCGGTTCTAATTAATTCACTTGGAAATTGTTTAGTTATTGATCCTGATAAAGAAGAGGCAGTTATTAAACCCAAGAAAGGGTTAGGTGGACTTGGTGGAGATATTATAAAACCTGTTGCTTTAGGAAATGTGTTTGGTTTTTATCAATTATTAAATAACAAAGTTAAAATAATTGGATGTGGAGGAATCACAACTGGAACAGATGTGTTTGAGTTTATTCTTGCGGGAGCAGACATGGTTCAGATAGCAACTACCTATGCAAAAGAAGGAGCAGGTTCATTTAATAGAATATCAAAAGAATTACAGGATCTAATGCAAAAGAAAGGATATAAGAGTTTAGATGATTTTAGAGGTAAGCTCAAAGAAAAGTCTGACGAAGAATATAATTTTAATGTGAAATAAAAGGAGGAATAAATTATGAGTGTAGGAAAAGAAATCGCAAAGGTGTCTTTAAGTATAGGTTCAATTAAGTTAAGACCAAATGATCCATTCACCTGGGCATCAGGCTATAGAATGCCAATCTATAATGATAATAGAATGCTATTATTTTATCCAGAATATAGAAAATTAATTATTAAAGGATTTAAGCAAATAATTAAAAAAGAAAACATTGAATGCGATGTTATTGCAGGCACATCAACAGCAGGAATCCCTCATGCTGCTCTTTTAGCAGAATTATTGAAAAAACCAATGATATATATTAGAGATAAACCAAAGGATCATGGACTTAAAAATCAAATAGAAGGTCTAGATGCAGATAAAGATTTAGAGGGTAAAAAAGTAATTGTTATTGAAGATCTAATCTCAACAGGCGGTTCATCAGCAAAAGCAGTTCAGGCAGTGAGAGATGCAAAAGGGAAGGTTGAATATTGTTTAGCAATATTTAGCTATGGGCTTGATAAGGCAAAGAGTGAATTTGATGTATTACCAGAGAAGACAGAGGTAAGATCTATTCTAACCTATGATATTCTTCTTAAGACTGCAAAAGCAATAAATTATTTAACAAGTGATCAAATAAAATTACTTGCTAACTGGAGGAAAGATCCATTTAATTGGGGAGAAAAAAATGGATTTCCAAAAATAGAAAAGTGAGGTGAAATAATGAGGATT
Source organism: uncultured archaeon (assembly GCA_964496765.1). GTDB lineage: Archaea > Iainarchaeota > Iainarchaeia > Iainarchaeales > CSSED10-239 > JBAWVI01. Next base: position 6,307 of record CAZCAP010000012.1, read on the forward strand.
GATCCACACGTTCATTGTAGGGATGGAAATCAAAACTATAAAGATACTATTAAGCACATTTTCAAGGTTTGTGATGAACAGGGAGTAGATAAAATATTTGATATGCCAAACACATCCCCTCCAATAGTAAATGAGAAAGATGTAATTGAAAGATTAAATCTGGTCCCACAGGAAGCAAAGGAAAGATATCATTTATATATTGGAGCAACATCTAATCCAAAACAACTTCAGGACGCAGCAGAAATTGTAAAAAAGTATAATGAAGTAATTGGGATTAAATTTTTTGCTGGTCAATCGGTTGGAGATCTTGCAATTATTCCAGAAGATAAGCAAAAACTAGTTTACAAGACATTAGCAGAAAACAATTATAAAGGAGTTATTGCATTGCATTGTGAAAAGGAAGAATTTATTGATAATAGTAAATTTAATCCTAAAGAACCAATTACACATTCATATTCTAGACCAATTGTTTCAGAAGTTGAATCCATTAGAGATCAAATTAAGTTTGCAAAAGAATTTAGTTTCAAAGGCACACTACATGTTTGTCATGTGTCCTCTTCAGAATCAGTTAATCTAATTAATTCAGAAGAAGATATAAAAATAACCTGTGCAGTAACACCACACCATATTCTTTGGGACAATAGTATGCTAGGTAGGGAAGATGGGTTACTGTATAAGATGAATCCTCCACTAAGAGAAAGAGAAGAAGTTAATTCTTTAAAAAACGATCTTCTTAAAGGTAAAATTAATTGGATAGAGACTGATCATGCATCACACGCAATTGGAGAAAAGCTTTTCTCTCCATACATGTCAGGGTTTCCATCCTTATATCTTTATAAAAAATTTATTGAAGAATATTTGCCAGAACTTGGTTTATCTTCTGAACAAATAAATAAACTAACATATGATAACATAGTTGAAGTATTTAAAATATAAAAAAGGAGTTGATTAACATGATAGCAGATAAAATGTTAGATAAAATCGATGAAATGCAAAATCCTTGTGTTGTTGGGCTTGATCCTGTTATTGAAAAAGTACCAAAACATCTTCTCAAAGGAGATTCTTTTGAAGATGTTGCAGATGCTTTTAGAAAATTTAATTTTGCAATAATTGATAGTGTTGCAGATATTATTCCAATAGTTAAGCCACAGATTGCTTTTTATGAAAAATATGGGGTGCCTGGCTTAAAAGCATTTAAAGATATTGTTGATTATGCGCATTCAAAGGGAATGATTGTAATAGAAGATGGTAAGCGTAATGATATTGCAACAACTGCACAAGCATATGCTGATGGGCATTTAGGAGTTGTTCAAACAGAACTTGGTAAGAGGCCATCATTAAATGTGGATTTATTAACTGTAAATGGATATCTTGGAAGTGATGGGTTAACTCCATTTGCATCAGTTTGTAAAGAATTTGGAAAAGGTGTTTTCATATTAGTGAAAACAAGTAATCCTAGTTCAGGAGAACTTCAAGATAGATTAATTGATATTACTCCAGAAGAAGAAAGTAAATTGGTTTCTGATGGTATACCTATAAAAGATCACAAAACCACTGTTTATAATCTTATGGCTATTCAAGTAAACAAATATGCAGAACAGGATATTGGAAAAAGAGGATATTCTTCAATTGGTGCTGTTGTTGGTGCAACATATCCATCTCAAGCCGAGGAACTTAGAAAGATTATGCCAAAATCAATATTCCTTGTTCCTGGATATGGTGCTCAAGGTGGGAAGTCCAAAGATTTAGTAAATTGTTTCAATAAGGATGGATATGGTGCTGTAGTTAATTCATCAAGAGAGATAATATATGCTTATCAAAAGACTGACGATCCTTTGAAATTTGCTGAAGCATCAAGAGCAGCAGCACAAGCAATGATTAAAGATATACGTGGTGCTCTAAAAGAGAGTGGTAAATATCCAGCAAATTGGAAAGATTAATATCTCTCAGATAATATAAATAACATAATAAGAATCATTAGATTTGATTCTTATCTTTTTTTCTTATTTTTAAATCTTTTGTGTATTTGAGCGAGAATACAAAAGAATACATTTTTTAAATACATTGTATTCTTTTATATTTATGCCAATAAATTCAAAAGCTTCAAAAAAAATTGCAATTGTTGATTCATCTTTCTGGATAAACATAAATAGAGTTGGATTAATTGATAATTTATTAGAAAGATTTGAATTAGTCTTTACATCAAAAGTAGAAAATGAATTATTAATTAATTCAAAATTATTTTATACTCCAAGAGATATAATTACATACAATAGATTAAAAGAAATTGGTTTAATTAATATAAAAGACCCAGAGAGTATTTCAGCTAATTTGTATAATCAATTATGTAAAACCTCTGGAGAAATTCCAACCATTGCTCTTGCAATTGAACTTGATGCAGCAGTACTTGTAGATAATAGTGCTGCAATTGAATATTGTAATAAAAATAAAATATATATAATAAATACAATTAATTTTATTTTATATAATTATAAAATAGATAAACTAAATTTTGAGCAGGCTTTAGAAAAAATAGAAATCTTGAAGCCATTTGTTAGACGCAAATATATTAATCAAGATTTAGATTTATTAAATCAAATTAAAGGTGAAAAATATGGTATTAAAAAAAATAAATAATTTAAATTATAATATTAAAGAAAAGGCAAATAAAGAAAAAATAAATACATTAAGGTTAAGTGATAGTGTTACAGAGACAATATATTTGATTGCAAAAGAGGAAAATAAAACTAGATCAGATGTAATTAGAATGCTTTTAGATAAGAGTATTAGAGAATATAAATTAAAAAAAGCATTGGATTTATATGAAAAAGGGGAAATTGATTTCTCAACAGGTGCAAAGGTTGCGGATATGTCTGTACATGATTTTATGGAAGAGCTTAGAATATCAGGTGTTGGTTTACAGATACCTCTTGAAATGACAGAATACGGATTCAATAGCATGGTTAAATTATTTGGTGGTAAACCAATTAAGTTAAAGAAAAAATAGTTAATAGTTTCCTTTAAAACCTTTTGGAAGGTAATATTTATATGGAATTTACTATAGTTTGTGAATACTTTGATAAACTTAGAGATACTTCTTCACGTCTAACTATGACAACCATTCTTCATGAACTATTTACTTTATGTGAAAAAGAAAATATTAACAAACTAATTTATTTTTGTCAAGGAAAGGTTGGGCCAAAATATAAGGGATTAGAAGTTAATATTGGAGAAGCAACAATCATTTCTTTAATTGCAAGATATCTTGGACAGCCAGAAGAAAAAATCAAAGAAGACCTTCTGAAAGTTGGAGACCTTGGTCTAATTATTGAAAGCACTCCAGTTACTAAGCAACAAAAAACTTTATTTTCAAAGAATCTTTCTTTTTTAGATGTTTATGAAACCTTTGAAAAAATAACCGAAATTCAAGGAAAGGGAACCATTGAACATAAGTTAAAATTATTTGAATCAATTCTTTTTAATGTTAGTCAAAAGGAAGCAAAGTATGTTGTTAAATTTCCAATTTCATTTAGGTTAGGTTTTTCTGATTCAACAATAGTTGATGCTCTCGCTCTTCTAGATACTACTGTTGATCAAAAGATTGCAAAGGAAATAATTACAAACAAATATAATCAAGTTTCTGATTTAGGATTAATTGCAAAAATAATTAAAGAATCAGGAATGAAAGGGCTTGATAAAGTTGGTATTACTCCTTTCATCCCAATTAAACCAGCTCTCTGTGAAAGAGCAAGCGGTTTTAAAGAAATTATAGAAAGATTAGGTGAAGATAAAGAAGATAATGTAATTAAGTTTGGAGTAGACTCGAAGATAGATGGATTTCGTCAACAGATTCACAAGATTGGTAATGAAGTTAAGATATTCTCTAGAAATGAAGAAGACATGACTAGAATGTTTCCAGACATAGTTCAAGAAATTAAAAAAATAGATGGAGACTTTATAATTGATTGTGAATCAATTGCATTTGATCCTGATAACAATAAATATCATTCATTTCAAATAACAATACAAAGAAAAAGAAAATATGATATTGATGAAAAAGCAAAGGAACTTCCTTTGCATCTAAAGGTATTTGATGTTTTATATCTTAATGGAAAAGAAATGATTGATGTTCCTTTTGGAGAAAGAAGGAAGATAGTTGAAAGTAAATTTAATATCCCACCAATCATTAGACCAACTGAGCTTATAATCACAGACAGTGAAGAAGAATTAGAAGCCTTCTTTAATTCAAGGATTTCAGAAAACCTTGAAGGAATCATTGCAAAGGACCTTTCTTCCAGATATACAGCGGGAGGGAGAGGCTTTTCTTGGATTAAGTTCAAGAAATCCTATCAGGGTACCATAGATACCATAGATGCTGTTGTTTTAGGTTTATTTTATGGGCAAGGTAAGAGATCTGATAAGGGTCTAGGTGCATTGCTTGTTGGTATCTATAATCAAGAAACCCAGAAATATTATACTTTAGCAAAGGTTGGGACTGGTTTATCAGATGAACTTCTTCTTGAGCTTGGAAAGGAATTAGCTGATCTTAGAGTAGATAGAAAGCTAGATGAGGTTGTAACAAAAATAGAACCAGATTATTATGTAATTCCTAAGATAATTATAGAAGTAAACTATGATGAGATAACAGAAAGTGAGATGCATACTGTTTGTTTCAACAGAGATAAGGGAACAGGTTTAGCATTAAGATTTCCCAGACTGGTTAAGGTAAGAAGTGATAGAGAAGATAAGGAAACAACAACAGAAGAAGAAATAAGAAGATTGTTTGAATTGCAAGCACAAACAAACTAATTTTATTCAAAAAAAGAAAAAATATTCAAGCAACATTAGTATTGCTTGATTGCACTCCACATTATCTCATCCTTTGGATTTATTTCAACACCATTTGGTGTTATTTGACAAGGATGAACTGATTGTGAATGTTTTGTTCCTCTTAATTTTCTAATAAATACTGATCTGTTAGGTGGTATGAAATACATCATAATTATACCATCAACAACAAATTCTTCTATCCCAAATGCAGAAAAATCTCTACCATTAGTTTCTGCAGTCAACATTGTTGTACAATTAAGATCTTTTAGGTAATCAGTGAACCTAAATAATAGATTTCTAAGCTTACCTGGCTCAGATATCCAAGCACCAAATGCAGTTGTTGAGTCTACAGTTAGTCTAACTGCTTTAATATCTTTAACCATTGAAGTAATAATATCAAGCTCCTTATCTATCTGTGCTTCAATTGGTTTTCTTGGATCAATGTGCATTCTATATATTTTCATTAGATTTTTTTGTTCAAGAGATTTAATATCCCATCCAAAGTTTTCCATGTTCCATACAATATTCTTTAGATTATCTTCAACAGTAACAAGTAAACCTGGTTCTCCATATTTTCTTGCACCCTCATAAATAAAAGTGGTTGCTAGGATTGTTTTTCCAGAACCAGCACCTCCAGAAACCAGAATTGTTGCTCCTTTTGGAATTCCACCTTGAATTAATTCATCTAAACCTTTAACGCCTGTTGGAACTCTTTCCATATATCTTTCACCTTCAATTTTAATAACAATTTATAATAATATAATATAAACTAAATATAAGTTATAAGTAAGCTTTAAATTACTTTCCCTTCCTAATTAATTATATAAAAATTAGATAACCACAACCTTTTTAAATAAAAATCAATTTTGTTAAACTACATAACTTGAATTCAAGGGATAAAAACAAACTCTTTTTAAATCTTTTGCTATCTAATTACCTTATGTTCTTGTTTTTGGCAATATTCTTATCATTATCCATCATTACGCAATTTTATTTAATTCTAAATATATTTAAGAATAATAAAAAGACTATAGCCATAACTCTGAATTATAACTATTGATTTATTAAATTTAAATTAAAAGGAAGTGTTTACTTCATGGGCAGAATAAAAGGTCAAGGTAATAAAATTAAAATCAAAGAACCAAGAGAAGATGGTTTAGAAGATAATGATGAAATTGCATCCTATAGAAAAACAAGAAGACAAAGAAGATTAAAAGAAGAAATCAAACATAACTATATTCCTTCTCATGATGTTCTAACCGAAGAAGAGGTTCTTGAACTTGCAAAAAAGAAAATAGAACCAGATAAACTTCCTTTCATCTATATTTCTGATCCTGCTATCAGACACATGGAAGTTAAAGTAGGAGACGTTATTATAATTAAAAGATATAATCCACTTGTTGGAGAAACTGTTTACTATAGAAGAGTAATAGACGAATAAATTATTAAAATCAAAATTAAATGTGATAATGAATGGATAAATGGGCTTTAGTTGAATCTTATTTTGAATATGCTGGACCAATAAATCAAAGATTAAAATCCTTTGATCAATTTATTGAAGAAAAGGTACCAGAGATAGTTGAAGAACAATCAGTTATTGAATGTAATAATGAAGTTAAGATTGTTCTATCAAATGTTGAAGTAACTAGACCAGAAATTGTTGAAGCTGATAGAAGTGCTAAAGTAAGATTAACTCCAATGGAAGCAAGACATAGAAACATGACCTATTCTGGTTCAATTTATATAGACATTAGATTATATAGAAAGGATGTTTTGATTGATGAAAAAAGATCCTATGTTGGAGAAATTCCAATAATGGTTAAATCAAAATATTGTAATATATCCGGTCTTTCAAGAGAAGAATTAATTGAGATTGGAGAAGATCCAATGGATCTCGGTGGATATTTTGTTGTAAATGGTTCTGAAAAGGTATTAATCTCCCAGGAAGTTCTTGCACTTGATAGAATTTTATTAAACGAAACAAATGGACTAATTAAAGCACAGGTTATTTCTGTTAAGGGTGCATTTAAAGGTAAGGTAAAGATTGAAAGAAATCTTGAAGGACTTTTATATGTGACTTTCCCATCATCTCCTAGAAAACTAAGCTTAGTTGAGTTATTAAATGCACTTGGAATGACTAAACAAGATGATATTTTAAATGCATTTGATGATGAAAGAGTAATTAAGAATGAAATTTTATTAAATTTAGATAAGATTGAATCAACAAGCACAAATGATGCACTTGATAAGATTGGAAAAGCAGTTGCACCATCACAAACACAAAACTATAGACTTAGAAGAGCACAGGAAGTTCTTGATTCATTCCTTTTACCACACATTGGACAGAATAAGAAGGACAGACTTGCTAAAGCTCATTATTTAATTATCATGGCAACAAAGATTATTGAAAAAGCATATAACATAAGATCACAGGCAGATAAGGATCACTATGCAAACAAAAGACTTGAGGTTGCTGGTAAGCTAATGGAGCATTTATTTAGATATTCATTTAAGCATTTCATAAATGATTTGAAATTCCAAATAGATAGAACCATTTCAAGACATAGAAAATTAAATATTACAACAATTATTAGACCAGATGCAATTACTGAAAGAATTAAGTTTGCAGTAAGTACAGGCACCTGGGTAGGACAAATAACAGGTGTTTGTGCATTCATGGATAGAGTAAACTATGTTGCATCTTTAACAAACATGAGAAAGGTTAAATCAACTTTGGATTCCCAAAGGGAATTATATGAAGCACGTGATGTTCATGGAACCCATTGGGGTAGACTTTGTCCAGTTGAGACTCCTGATGGACCAAACTGTGGTTTATCAAAGAATTTAAGTATAATGGCAAGAGTAACAATGGATGTTAATCCAAAATTAATATCAGAATATTTAGATGTTTTAGAACTTGATAAATAAATTTAAAAGATGTGAAGATATTATGGCACAATCAAAATGTAAGATTTATGTTAATGGTGGACTTGTAGGTTTCCACAACAACCCAGCCAAGCTAAAAAAAGAGCTTGTTAGTAAAAGAAGATCGGGATTGATTGATTCTCAAATAAATATTGCTCTAAGAGAAGAAACCAATGAAATGTATGTAAACACAGATGGTGGACGTGTACAGAGACCATTAATTATTATTGAAAATGGAAAATCAAAATTAACTAAAGATATTCTTGAAGATATTAAAACTAAAAAAATGTTTTGGCCAGAATTAATAAAAAACGGAATAATTGAATACCTTGATGCTGAAGAAGAAGAAAATGCATATGTTGCACTTGATGATAGGGATGTAACACCAGATCATACTCATCTTGAAATATCAGGAACTGCAATTTTTTCAATAATCACATCAATGATTCCATTCGTACATCACAACATGGCTGGAAAAGCTATCTTTGGTGCAAAAATATTTAAGCAGGCAGTAGGAATTCCTGCAGTTAACTATAAGCATAGATTTGATACAGAAATGCATGTTCTCTATTACCCACAAAAACCACTAGTGACCACAAGAACAGAAAAAATGTTAAATATTGATAAAAGACCAATGATTCAAAATTCAATTGTTGCAATAATGCCCTATAAAGGATATAACATGATTGATGCCCTTATCATGAACAAGGGTTCCATTGAAAGAGGACTTGGTAGATCTTCATATTATAGATCATATTCTGCACAGGAAAATAGATATCCATCAGGACAGGCTGATGATTTTAAAGTTCCAGGAGAAACAACAATTGGTTTCAGAGGGGATGAGGCCTATAATAATCTTGGAGCAGACGGAATAGCTAATATTGAAACGTATATTAAAGAGGGTGGAGTAGTAATTGGAATGACTTCTCCTCCTAGATTTGTTGAAGAAATATCTGAGTTTGGAGTTATTTCAGAAGATAGACGTGAATCATCAGTAACTGCGAGAAAGCATCTTGATGGGCACGTGGATAAGGTTCTTCTAACATTAACCTTATCTGGAGTTAAGCTTTGTAAGGTTAAGGTAAGAACAACAATGATTCCACAGATTGGAGATAAGTTTTCTTCACACCACGGACAGAAGGGTGTTGTTGGTGCAGTTATTAATGAAGAGGATATGCCATTCACATCATCTGGAATTAAGCCTGATTTCATATTAAATCCACATTCAATTCCTTCAAGAATGACAATTGGACACATGTTTGAAACAATTGCAGCAAAAGCAGGAGCTGTTTCTGGAAAGGAAATAGATGGAACTGCTTTCTATTCAGATAAGGATGCAATTCAAAAACTTCTTTTATCACAGGGATTTAGAGAAGATGGAAAGGAAGTATTCTATGATGGAGTTACAGGAGAAAAAATTGAAATGCCAATATTTGTTGGACCTATTTCATTTAAAAGATTATATCACGTTGTAGTAAACAAGATACAAGCAAGAGATAAGGGTTCTATACAATTACTAACTAGACAACCAACTGAAGGTAAAGAAAAGGGTGGTGGTCTTAGATTTGGAGAGATGGAAGGAGATGCTCTTGTTGGACATGGTGCAGCAATGTTACTTCATGAAAAGTTAATGGATGATTCTGATCAACTTGATGTTTACATCTGTTCTGATTGTGGTGTGCTTGCTATTAATGATAAGATAAGAAATAAATTATATTGTCCAATTTGTAAGGGTGGAAACATACATGAGGTAAAGATAAGCTATGGTTTTAAGCTATTGCTTGATGAGCTTAAAGCACTTGGTGTTTTCCCTAAGTTAAATATTGGAGACAAAATAGATTAAAATTAGTTTTAAAAGAGAATGATTATATATGCCTATAAAAAAGATTAGATCAATTGAGTTTTCTGTACTTTCACCTGACATGATAAGAAAAATGTCTGCAGTTGAGATTACAAGAGCTGAAACCTATGATAAGGATGGTTATCCTATTGAAAGAGGAGTAATGGATCTTCATTTGGGTGTGATCTCTCCAGGGCTTAGATGTAAGACCTGTGGACAGAACATGAGAGATTGTCCTGGTCATTTTGGGCACATAGAATTAATTAGGCCTGTAATTCATCCTAAATTTTCTGATAAATTGTATTCTGTTCTTTCATGTACCTGTAGAGAATGTGGAAGAATCCTAATTCCTGAAGAGGACATAGGCGATCTTCTTGCGCTTGCATCAGATCCTGAAAAAGCAACAAAAGAAATAATGGGACTTGTTAAGGATAAAAAGAAATGCCCACATTGTGGAGTGGACATGCCAAAGATTACAATTGATAAACCAACTAACTTCTATTATAATCAGGAAAGATTATACCCTTCAGATATTACTGATTGGTTAATTAAGGTTCTTGATAAAGATTTATTTTTATTTGGATATTCTTCAATTTTAAAACCACAGTGGTTTGTATTAACAACTCTTCCTGTTCCTCCAGTAGCAATCAGACCTTCATTATCACTAGAGAATGTAATTACTGCAGAATCTGATTTAACACACATGCTACTTAATATTGTTAGAATTAACACCAGACTACAGGAAAACATAGTTGCTGGTGCACCACAAATAATTGTAGAAGATCTTTGGGATCTTTTGCAATATAACATAACAACATATTTTGATAATAATACTGCTGGTGTTCCACCAGCAAAGCATAGATCTGGAAGAGCACTTAATACCTTAGCACAGAGATTGAAAGGTAAGAAAGGAAGATTCAGATATAATTTAATTGGTAAAAGAGTAAATGCTGGTGCAAGAACAACCATAACCCCATCAACAGATATTAGAATTGATGAGCTTGGTGTTCCTGAGCAGATAGCAAACACATTAACAATGCCTGAAAAAGTAACTTCTTGGAACAAAGAATATTGTAAAGAACAAATTGACAAAGGATTTGTTGATTATATTATTACAAAGAATGGAAGAAGAAAAATTATTACTCTTGAAAGTAAGCAGGAATTAATGGACGGACTTGAAGATGGTGCTACAATTAAAAGAAAACTAAGGGATGGAGATGTTGTTATCTTTAATAGACAACCAACGCTTCATAGAGCATCAATCATGGGTCATAAAATTAAAGTATTACCTGGTAAAACATTTAGATTAAATCCAATTGCTTGTCCTCCCTATAATGCTGATTTTGATGGAGATGAAATGAATCTTCATTCTCCACAGAGTGAAGCTGCAGTTGCAGAAATCAATAATTTATTAATGGTTGATTCTCAAATTTTAAGTATTAGAAACGGATCTCCAATCATTGTTCCTGATCATGATATTGTTTCTGGTGGTTATTTATTAACCAAGAAGGATACAGTGTTTACAAAGAAGGAAGCAATGGAGATGCTATATTCCATAGGAATAACAGAATTGCCTACAGCTGATGTTGATAGAACTAAATATTCTGGTAAGCTTATCTTTTCTCAAATATTACCAAAGGATCTTAATATTGGATACTATAATAAATTGTTTACTATATTAAGAAAGGTTAAAGGAAAAATAAATCAAAAAGATGTAGACAAATATGATTGTTATTTCAAGGTTGAAAAAGGGCGTCTAATCTCTGGTGTTGTTGACGAGAAATTGTATGCTCCAAGAAATTTAATTGATGTTCTAGTAAGACACTATGATAAGAGGGTTGTTGTTGAGTTTTATTATAATCTATGTAAGCTTGTTTTCTATACCCTAAGTAAAAAGGGATTAACAATTGCTCTTGATGAATATAAAACTCCTGTTACATTGCAGGAAGATATTGATGTTAAAGTTAAAAAATTAATTGCAACCACAAATGGAATAATTAAAAAGTATGAGAGTAAATCACTTGCTCTAATACCTGGTAAGACACTTGCAGAAACATTCGAACTTGAAATGATTAAAGCTGCTGGTGAAACAAAGGATGATATTTCAAATAAGCTTCTTGCGCTTAAGTTTGAAGAAATGACAAGTGAAAATAAAATTGCATATAATAATTCCACATTAATTGCAAGTATTGGTGGTGCTCGTGGAAAGCTTGGTAATGTTGCAAACATAGTTGCGCTATGGGGGCTTGTTACAGTTAGATCAGGTAGACCAAAAGCAGGTTTTTCAAATAGATTCCTAAGTTCAAATGTTAATGGAACAAAAGCACTTATGGACTATGGTTTTGTAAAAAACAATTTCTTTAATGGAATGGAACCAAAAGAATACTTCATACACTCTATTGGTGGACGTCAAGGAGAAATTGATACAGGTGTTGCAACAAAGGTATCTGGATACTTATATAGAAGATTATCAAATGCACTTAAGGATTTAATAGTTAATGATGATTTAAGTGTAAGAACAGCAGATGGACAGGTTGTTCAATTTTTGTATGGAGATGATGGACTTTCACCAGATAAGGCATATCTTGGAAAGAACATAAATTTCTTCCATGAATAATAATGAATAACTAGGAAAATGTTAAAAAATAAAATTAAAAATTAAATAAAAAAGTTGATGGTTATGAGAGAATTACCGAAATTAGTTTTAGATAGAATTGAAGTTTATGCAAAAACTAAAAAGTTTAGTGATGCTAAAAGAAAAAAGCTAATTGAAATTGTTAACAATAGGTACAATAACTCATTGGTAACACCAGGAGACGCAATTGGTTTAATTGCTGCCCAATCAATTGGTGAGCCCGGAACTCAGTTAACTCTTAGAACAAAGCACTATGCTGGTTCTCTAGAAGTTTCTGTTGGTCAGGGAATACAGAGAGTTATTGAAATTGTTGATGGTCGTCTATCATCCAAGTATCCATCAATGAAAGTATATCTTAAACCTGAATTTATAAAAAATGAGAAAAAAGTAAGAGCATTTGCAAGCAATCTTGTTGATATTAAAGTTCAAGATGTTGGTAATTTTGATGAAAACTTTGAAAACAAAAGTTTATCTTTTGTTCTAGATGATGATAAGGTTGATGAAGCAGGAATTAATAAGGACACAATCATGGATCTTGTTTATGATAAAATTGATGAAATATATACCTCCAAAAGATTCGGAGATAGTAAGAAAAAAATAAATTTTGCATTTGATGCATCCACACCATTGTATACTATTAGAAAAGCTGTGCTAAAATGGAAAAATATTCCATTATTTGGTGTTAAACACATTGAAAAAGTTGTTGTTACTCAATCAGGAGATGAATTTGTAATTACAACAAGAGGAACAAATCTTTCTGAGATACTTAAATTTGAAGAAGTGGATTCACTAAGAACAATAACGAATGATGTTGTTGAAATTAATAAAACACTTGGAATTGAAGCAGGAAGACAGGCAATAGTAAGTGAACTAAGTAATACATTTATTTCAAACAGTATTGATATTAATTTAAGACATATATATATTCTTGCAGATCTAATGACCTTTGGTGGTCGTGTTAAGGGTATTGTAAGAACAGGAATAACTGGAGAAAAAACAAGTCCATTTGCAAGAGCTGCATTTGAAGAAACAGTTAAACACATACTTGCTGCAGCATTCTATCATGAGATCGAAAAACTAACAGGAATTACTGAAAATTTAATAGTTGGTCAACCAATCTCTGCAGGAACTGGTCTTGTTAAATTAACACTTGATCCAAAAAATTTGAAAAAAATGATACAGGCAAATGAAGAGGAATAGATTTAAATTCGTTTTTAAACATTTAGGAGCATAAATAATATATAATCAAATAAAATTAGGTGAACACATGCCAAAAAAAGGTGTTTCTAAAATTTATAAACCAGGCAAAAACAGATATGAGAAGGAAATTAAAAAATTAAATCCTTGCGTAGAAGGTATTGATAAAAATAAAATTTGTATTGAACTAACTAGACTTGCAGAAGTCTATCAACATAAATCAATCTTTAAGGTTATTTTTGCAAAGATGTTAGTTGAGTTAAAAGATGCAAAAACAAAAGAAAGTGCAAAAACAATTATAGATAAATACACAAACCTATTACAGGGTGCAGGAAGATAAAAAAAGGAAGCTAAAAATTATAATATAAAATGTGAATAATATGAATTGGAATAAATTTAATCAACAATTAAGAATAGCAGTAGATACTGGAAAAGTAATCTATGGTACAAAAGAAATAGTTAGAGAAACATTAGTGGGAGATCCTAAGGTTGTTGTTCTTGCAAGTACAGTTAAAGTACTTCAGAAAAAACAAATAGAACACTATTGTAAGCTATCTGGAACAAAATTGGTTTTATATTCAGAATCAGGTGTTGAACTAGGTTCTGTTTGCGGTAAACCATTTAATATATCTGTTCTTGGTGTTTTAAATATTGGAGAATCAAGTATTCTTGCTGTTATTGATGAAAAAGATGTTATTGTAGTTAAAGAGAATGCAAGAACAAAAGCAAAAACAGAAAAGAAAAAAGAAAAGGAACAAAAGAAAACTGAGAAAGAAGAAATTAAGAAAGCAAGAGAAATCAGAAAGAAGGAAGAGGAAGAAAAACCAATTCAGGATGATGAATTATTTAAGAATATTCTAAAGATCAAGAAGAAGTGAGTTATGCCTCCAAGAATTGCAAAAAAAATTAAACCAGTTCATCAGGTGGAATATGAAATGATGTTGCGTTCCATAGATCGCAAAAGAAAAAGATCTCAAAAATTAGTTGAGTTTAATAAAAAATATTCTGAAAAAATGAAAAAAGTAAAAGATAGAAATGCAAGTCTTGATGAAATAAAAGCAGAAATGGAAAAATATAGAATTGCATTTGGAAAATTTAAAGAAAAACTAAATATAGATAAAACTTAAGGTGAAGATATTATGAGTAGAGGAGCTAACGGCGAATTCGCAGCAAATAAAAACATTAAAGATAGAAAGAAATGGAATAAGAAAGATCCAAGATACAAAAGAAGTGTTAAGGTTAAAAAGAAATCTGGACTCCTTCAGGGTGCACCACAGGGAAAAGGAATTGTACTTGAAAAGAAAGGAATTACAGCAAGGCAGCCAAATTCAGGAATCAGAAAGTGTGTAAGAGTAAAATTAATTAAGAATGGTAAGGAATTAACTGCACTTGCACCAAAGGATAAAGCAATTAAGTTTATTGAAATACATGACCAAGTAACTGTTGAAGGTATTGGTGGACGTAAGGGTGGACCTGTAGGGGATCTTTGGGGTGTGAAATATAAGGTTATAAAGGTTAATGGACAATCACTAGAGATGCTTAGAACAGGAAAGAAGGAGAAATCAAAGAGATAAAGCTAGTTTTATTCTCTTTTTTATTTTTAAATATAAAATGGTGTTAAATTATGAAAATTTTTAATAAATGGGAAGCAAAAGAAATTATTTTTACTGATTTAGGTATTGCAAAATATCTTTGTTTGAAAGAAAAGATTATTCCACACACACATGGTGCAAGAAAGAGTACACCTGTGGAAAAAGCTAAGGTGAATATTGTTGAAAGATTAATCAATAAGATGATGAGATCTGGACAAGGAAAGAAAAAGCTTTCTGGGAAATTTATTAGAGGAAGATATGGTTGTGGAAAGAAAGATTTAATGATTAAATCAGTTGATGAGGCATTTGATTATATAAACAAAACAACTAAGGAAAATCCAATACAGGTTCTTATTAAGGCTATTGAGTTTAGTGCTCCTAGAGAGGATGTTGTTAGACTTAAAAGAGGTGGGGTTGTATCCAATCAAGCTGTTGATTTAGCTCCCATTAAAAGACTTGATGAAGCACTTAAAAACCTTGCTTTAGCTGCATTTTCAAAAACATTCAAAACAAGAAAGGAACTTCCAGAAGCACTTGCTGAAGAAATCATTCTTGCTTCAAAGAATGATCAAAAGAGTTATGCAGTAAAGAAGAGAGATGAAATTGAAAGAATCGCACAAGGTTCAAGATAAATAAAGAATTTTTATTCTTTATTTTCTCCTTTTTCTTATTTTTATATTATCTGTTATATCTATTTATAAATGTTTTCTGATTTAGTAATATAACTATGCCACCAATTAAACCTAAGAAAGTAATAAATAATAACAAACCTAAGTTTAGTGAAAGACTTAAAAAAACAGTTCAACTAATTAAAGATACCCCTATGGTTGTTAATAGAATTAGTAAAACAAAGAATCCAGCACAAACTTTATTTAGGTTAAATAGATACAAATTATATACAACTGCTGCAAAACACTATCCTAAAGCAAGTGAATTTTATTCAGAAGTGTTTAGAAGATTAGATAAGAAAGATGGTGTTAAATTTTTTATGTGGCTTCCTGGAATATTTTATGTTGGCCCATTTACATTGAGATTTAGGTTTAGAAGAACAGAAAGAATCATCTCTGATCTTGAGAAAAGAAATATACCTATTAATAAGATAATTAATAATGAAAGAGTAAGTATGAGTATTGCTCAATATGGTATTTTTAATTATAAAACAACAAAAAGTAAAGCCTATGAGGCTTATCTAAGCAAACTAGAAAACATTATTAAAAATAATAAATAAATCAGTTCTTAATTAAAAAAAATAGTTATTTAAATAAAATTAAACAAAGATATATATATGAAGTTTATTAGATTCTTTAATAAAATCAGAAAGGAAGATGTAAGCCTTGCTGGTGGTAAGGGAGCTTCACTAGGAGAGATGTATAACTCAAGTATCCCTGTTCCAAATGGATTTGTTATTCTTTCATCTACCTTTGATAGGTTCATAAGAGAAACAAAGCTTGATACGGAAATTTCTCTAATTCTAAAGAAAGTAAATCTAGACCATACAAAAACAATTAATCTTGCTTCAAAGAAGATTCAAACTCTTATTTTAGCAAAGGATCTTCCAAAGGACCTTACAAAAGAAATACTTTCTTCTTTTAAAAAACTAAATACAAAGTTTGTTGCTGTTAGATCAAGTGCAACAAGTGAGGATTCTAAGGATGCTGCCTGGGCTGGTCAACTTAATACTTATTTAAACACAACAAATAAGAATCTTTTAATAAATATAAAAAACTGTTGGGCATCTTTATTCACAGAGAGAGCTATATTTTATAGGTTTGAAAAAAAACTAGAAACAAAGCACATATCTGTTGCTGTTGTTATTCAAAGGATGGTAGAATCAGAAAAATCAGGAA
Source organism: uncultured archaeon (assembly GCA_964496765.1). GTDB lineage: Archaea > Iainarchaeota > Iainarchaeia > Iainarchaeales > CSSED10-239 > JBAWVI01. Next base: position 23,173 of record CAZCAP010000012.1, read on the forward strand.
TTGCATTTTCTGTTCATCCAGTAACAGAGGATCCCAATCAATTAATAATTGAAGCTGGATTTGGATTAGGGGAAGCAATTGTTTCTGGTCAAGTAACTCCAAACTCCTATGTGGTTACAAAGAAACCACATAAAATCATGGACAAGAACATAAGTGAACAAAAAAGAGAGCTAGTGAGATCAAAAGGGAAGGATGCTGGGGGAATAATTTGGAAGGACATCCCAGCAGTGAGAGCAAATTCTCAAGTTTTAACAGATAAGGAGATATTAGAGCTTTCAACTTTAGTCCAAAAGATAGAAGATCATTATAATTTCCCAGTAGATGTAGAGTGGGCAATAGAAAAGAACAAGATATATATCACTCAAAGCAGACCAATAACAACCTTGAAAGAAAAAAAAGAAGAAAAGCCTATATTTGAACTTGAATTTCAGAGAGAAACTCCAATCTTTATGTTTGATATTTGGTTATATTCATATCTTAATGTTTGTAAGAATATATTTAAATGGAAAAGAGATATAACTAAAACCAATGGTGTTTATAAAGATGGTATTGTTAGTGGATACACTATAGTAAACAATATTGAGCTAATGAAAGAAAGTATAAATAAAATAGATATTAATAAATTAAACGAATTATTAACTGACTATTCATCAAATTATTTATTATTAATTAAAAATAAAAAAAAGGTTTATCATAATAAATTTATTATTGATTTGTTTTCTGGTTTTATTATTAATTTTATTTTAGGCGATCTTAATTCTAATAAATTGTGCCCAGTTGCATTAAAACTAAGAAAAGAAACAGAAAATCTATTTCCTTTAGTTCAAAAAGAATTGCATAATAAGGTTAAACACGATAACTATAGATATACTGAGATTATTGATAATAAAAAAATATCTTTGGTTGTATTAAATAAAAGAAATAATTGTATAGTCTATGAAACAAAAATTATTTTTAAAAAGGAAAATAAGATAAAATTACATAAAGAACATTCAAGAGAATATTCTTTTTCTAAAATGTATTCTTTGTATAGGAGTTTTTCATATTATTTTACAAAGATTAAGTTGATTAAACGAGATTTAAAATATACTTCTTTTATTTATTATGGAAAAGATCTAATTAACGTATATTATGATAACAATGAGTTATTAGCTGTTTTTAAAGAGATTGAAGTAAATGCAAATAATAATCCAAAGTTAGTTGATGAAAGTGTTAATAACTTGTTAAGGACCTTTAATATTTGTCTTCCTTATTTTAAAGGAAAAAAACTCACTTCTATTAAAGAATATAAGAAAGTTGTTGATAGCTTTGGAGAATGCTGGGCAGAAATCGCAGTTGTATTTGTTTTACCAGAAGACAATTTAAATGTGTCTAAAGCAATTAAAGAGAAAGCTTTATCTTTAAGAGAAAAAACACAGGAATATAATGAAGCACTAGAACCTATTTTTAAAGAGTTTATTGAAACCAATTTTCCTTATTTAAAAGAAAAATATAGGTTTATTCTCCCTGAGGAGATTATAAATGGAGATGTAAAAAATAAACCATTAATGTTAAAAAGAATAAAAGAGAGACAGAAAGGTTTTGTTTATTATCAGGGAAAGATATATACTGGAAATGTAGATAAAACGTTAGATAAATTAAATCTATATTTAGAAAAGCAAGATACAAAAGTAAAAGAATTAAAAGGACAGATTGCGTATAAAGGTAAAACAGAAGGGAGAGTTAGAGTAATTACTTCCCAAAAGCAAATATTGGATTTTAAAGAAGGAGAGATAATGGTTACAGCAATGACTATGCCTACTTATCTCCCTGCAATGAAGAAGGCCTCTGCTTTTGTAACAGATGAAGGTGGAATCACTTCACATGCAGCAATAATTGCAAGAGAGCTAAAGAAACCATGTGTAATTGGAACAAAG
>CAZCAP010000013.1:0-21558 GCA_964496765.1 uncultured archaeon
CGGCTAATCTGGCCTTCTAGGGTAGATGAATAAACCACTAACCAGTGAATAAATGAACCTAAATTCATTTTTCAAATCTATCCCAAGGAAAAGCAACCCAAGTAGCTACTTTTTGATCATAATAATCAGGATAAAACAAACCATTTTTCTCATTTACAAAGATAGTTGCACACCTAACAGCTTTTGCAAAATATTCTTCTTTAAATAATTTTAAAAGAAACTTAATTGTTGCTCCACTATCTAGGATATCATCAACAATTAGAACATTCTTATTTTTAAATAATTTTTTATCAGGAAGATTAACAACCTTTATTTCCTTTCTTGTTTTCCTATCATAGGAGCAAACCGAAATGCTTACAAGATTTTTAGTATCCAGAAGTCTTGCAAAATGTATTGCAGGAAATAAACCACCAACAGAGACACCAACAATATAATCCACTTTGTATTTTGATTTGGTTATTTGTTTACAAATGCTTACGCACCTGTCTTCAATAGCTTTATATGTAAATGGTATTGGTTTCATATATTATTCTTCCTTAAAGATTGTATTTAGGAAAGTATACTCTCCACTTGTTTATAACTCACATTACTTGATGTGAGGGTTGGTCTCAATAGCAATCTTAATGGATCCCTATTTGGATAGCGTATAACCGCATCATTATCGTCTACCATAGTGATTGTTACGTCAGTTAACTTACCATCAAAGAAATCATTCAAGTGTTTAGAAGACAAAAGGACACATATTCTTGGATTTGCACGTAGTCTATCAATAACATCTTTACCTATGAACAGATTATTAAATATGTCAGCAGACTCTGGAAGAACTACAAGAATATCCTCCCTAACTAATAATGATAAATTATTAATAACCTGGGAAACAAAATAGGGATAAATAGGATCATCAGAATCAACTGAAAGAAGCTTAACAGAACCTATGTGCTTATACCTCTGTTCAAATAAAACACTAAGATCGATTTCTCCAAACCTATTTGCATATTTCTTATCAAGCAAAATAAGCTTAGATACAAGTCTTTGTTTTTCAAAATCACTAAACTCTTCATCAATATCCTGTGCAATTATTTTCTTTCTTAAATCATTAATAGTAATTAAATTTGAATTGTATACTTTCATTAATATTTTTTGCTCAAGAGGAGAGAGCTTGAATAAATTAATAAATGCGTTTAGAGGAATTGTTCCTAGTGGAATCTTAATTTCTGAAGTTTCAATAGGTTTAACAGGAAATCCAAAGGGATCCATTTTAAGTTTATAATCAGATAGTATCTTCAGATCCGATTGAGGGTATGCTAAAGTAACAAACGTTTTTGTGGAATCCAATATTATTACAGTCTTTGAAGACAAAAGATAGTTTTCACAAACAAGCTTAAGTGCATAGATTCTTTGATCAAAACTACCACCCAAAACAGTAACTGATTTTTGTAAATCTAGAGAGGTAGTTACTAAAACTTCGTTTTTAGTTCCCATTATTAGTTTATCAAGACCAGTTGTTTTTGAAAAATCCAAGGATGCAGGAAGATTAGACAAAACCTTAATTACTCCTGGATCTGAAAAAAAATAATTACGAGAATCTTCAGATGCTAATTTTAGCGAAGTTAGTTTAATATTATAAGATTTAACAATTGATATTACTGAACTTACTCTTTTGTTTAATTCTTGCATTTTTTTATCCACATAAAAGGATAAAGTGCTTAATTCAATATACTCTGTTTCTGTGTTCAAAAAAAAGTATTTAAATGTATTATTTTCTCCAACACTAAAATGCTTTTCATAGAGTATGCTTGGATAGGGTAGGGTTGAATTAAATATTTCAATATCTCCCTGTGCTTGAAATACCTTATAGACCTGAACAAGCACATTAGATTGATCTCTTAGCTTTAGATATGAAACAAAAATATCATCCTGATATAATATAGAATATTCTGAATTACCATATTTACCCTCATATAATGTGTTCCATGTGTTTAATGAGATCATATTTCTTTCTCTGCGTCCTGTTCTTAATTCTAACTATAGATAGTATATAATATATTCCAATCTATATTTAAAACAAAACATTTTTAATAATTAACATATTATGTTTATATTGTATTTAGAGGACAGGATGATTAATAATGGTTGATAAAAAAATAATTATTGAAACAATAACTGAGTTAATGGATGTAAATGTTGACAAGGAAACCATTTTTTCAACATTAAGAGACATAGGTGTTGATGAAGGAGATATTGAATCAAATTACAATGAGATTTTGAATTCCAAGAAAAAAACATCCACACCCGAAGTTAAGATTGAAAAAGAGGAAAATACACAATCCACAGTTACTGAAAAAATAATTAACAATCCAAAAACAAACACACAATCCACAGTTACTGAAAAAATAATTGATAACCCAAAAGCAAATAAGCCAAACTATGTAAACCTAGATGACATCTCAAACCCAGTTTCATCAAATAAACATGAAGAAGAACTCAAGGACACTACTTTAGAAGTTAATGATATTAATAATAAACACGAAGTGGATATCACAAAGGAAGAATTCACAAAATCAGAAACCCAGGCAGGTTCATCAGAGCCCATTTCCTCATTTGATACTTCCGATGATACGAAAATAATTGAAAAACAAATAAGTGAGCTTGAAACAAAAATAGATGATATAAAAGCCGAGCTTACTGGACTCACAAAAATAATGAAGGACATTCTAGAAGAAAATAGAAATATACTAAACAAACTTTAATCTAAAAGATATCCATGATTCTTTTTGCTTATACTTCTTATTAATGTAAATATAATCGTTTTTCTTTTTGCTTTTGGAATTTCGCTATCAAATATTTCTGCAACCATTTTATTTACGCTCTCACTTGTAAAAATTGGATTTCCAGTTGCAATAAGAATACACTTAACAACTTCTGGAGTATTTAATTCAGGAATTTTCTTGAAAACATATGCTGCCAATTTACCTGTTGAATACCTCATAGTATTATTTTGTTTTAACAAAAGTATTTGCTTAATATACCCTGAACCTTTAATAAATTCTGTTGGGTGAGCCTTCGCAATTACTGATTCTTTTAATTTATCAAAAATTCTTTTATTTTCAATTTTGATAATTCCCTCATGATGAATGATTTTTTCTTTCTTTTCCTTAAGTATAGCTATAAGCTTTTCCATTCTTGTTAGCTTTTTTGGTTTAACTATTTTACCCATTTACATTCCTCCTCCGCCACCAAATAATTTTGAAAAATCAGAAAAATCTGGTTCTGATTCATCTTTAGGTTTTTTCTTAATAAATATATTTGAAACCAATAGAACAACAAGCAATATTACTGCAATTAAATATCCAGAGCCCGCAAGCGAACCCCCTGTCATTTCTATACTGAAAACAAAAACTCCCACAAGGATAAGATTCCACCAGGATGGAGTCCATAAAAAATAAATTAAAAGAATAAAAGCAGCAATTATACTAAAATTATATTGTGCAGAAATAAACAAAAGAATAACTATTATAATAAATGAAAATGAGTCAAACACAATTCATCATTTCTCCTTTATATTTTAACATTATCCTTTAACCATTTCTTGAGATCGGAACTATATATCCACCAAATTATAACAAAAATTGCAACAAGCCAAACAAGCTCCATAAATTTAATAAAAATCAAATAAACTAGAAGGATTGTAATTATTACTGCAAATGTTTTGTTTGCAACCTGGCCCTTTGACCAGGTGTAGATTGTTAAAGCAAAAACTATTAATAGAACAATCCAAATTGTTTGCTCAAATGTATTTGCAATTAAAAATCCTAAATCCATCCTAGTTTAACCTCTTTTATTATTTACTTTGCTTTTCTTAGATTAGCTCTGTTTGATGGTCCATTCTTTTCATGACCAGTTCCTTTCTTAATTAGGCCTCTATTTCTTCTTCCTGAAGAAGTTAGCCCTCTAAATGCTCTTCCTCTATGTTTTTCAGAAACTATCCAATTAATGTTTTTATCATTAATGATTGCTGGGTGATTAGGATCAACTAGTATAACTTCGAAATATTTTTGTTGTCCATCTTCTCCAACATAGTATGAGTTTAATACTTCAAGACCTGGGAACTTTCTATCTGCTTTTTGTTCAGCCATTCTTTGGATTGATATTCTTCTAGTAAGTTTATTAACACCCATTCTTTTTGGATCTCTTCCAGCTGTTGGTCTTCTCATTATTCCTGAACCCTTTCTAACCTTAACGAAAACAATTACAAAACCTTGCTTTGCTTTGTAACCTAATTCTCTTGCTCTAATTGGGTTAGTTGGTCTTTCCATTCTAATAATTGAACCATCCATGTGTCTGAATTTAATAAGTTTTTCGAAATAAACTTTCTTATAATCATAGTTTGCATCTTTCTTCTTATGATATTCATTTTGGATTGTTTGCATAATATATCTTGTTGCTGTTGTCATATAATCACACCATTTTTATTTATTATCTAATACACTTCTATATATAAGATATATAAAGAAACCAATTAAAAAACGTTATTTAATTAATTGTTTCATTATCATATATAATTAATAAAACAAAGGGTTTATATATAATTAGTTTAGATAAGCAAGAATTGAGCTTATTTTCCAAAAATATAGGGATTTTGATTGATATTTCATGAGAATTAAAAAAATCACAATAACGAAAGAGGATTTCAATAAAACAATTAAAGAAATTCTAATTGGGCTAGACATAAGTCCAGAAATTGTTCTTGTTAAGATAAATGGAACATTCACTCCAATCTCTGAAGTAATCAAAAAGAAAACAGAACTAGAAATACTACATATAATTAAGTTTTAAATGAAAGGAATGAATATGGTTATTAAATGTAATAAGTGCAAGAACCTAGCTGTAATTTATCTTGCTTATGGTAAACATAATCTTTGTATTCATCACTTTAATGATTTTTTTGAAAAAAGATTTAGAAAAACAATTAGAATGTATAACCTGGTTAGAAGTACAGACTATCTTGGAATTGCAACTTCTGGAGGAAAGGACTCAATGGTTCTTCTCTATCTTATGAATAAAATTTATAAAAAATCAAGAATAAAAATGTGTGCGTTGTTTGTTGATGAAGGAACTCCAGGATACTCAAATAAAACAAGAGAAGTTGTGGAAACCTTTTGTAAAAAAGAAAAAATAAAATTAGTTTCATCATCCCATAAAAAAGAGTTTGGAATATCAACAGGAGAAATTGCAGAAAAATACAATAAAAAGGAAGGAACTCTTTGCACCTATTGTGGAGTTTTAAGAAGAGATACATTAAATAGACTTGCAGAAAAAGAAAAGGTTACAAAGGTTGCAACAGGACACAATCTTGATGATGAGACACAAACAGTTCTAATGAATATGTTTACAAATGATGCAATTAGACTATTCAGAACAGGACCACTTGCAGGAATTATTGATCTTGGAGAAGATATAAGACCAAGAATTAAACCATTATATCTAACTCCTGAAAAAGAAATTGCTGCCTATGCTCTATACAATAACATACCTTTTCATGATTGCAATTGTCCTTTCTTTTCTGAAGCTAAAAGAAATATATTCAGAACTTTTTTAAATGAAACAGAAGTAAACTATCCAGGAAGTAAATTTTCATTAATAAGATCATTCTTAAAGATAAAAGATGTAATAAATATAGACAAGATAACCACAAACAATCACAATAAAAGCAAACTTAGAAAATGTAAGATTTGTAATAATGTATCCAGTCAAGATATTTGTGCATCCTGTAGATTACTTAAAGAATTAAAGATTGATAAATTATGAAATTATTTCACTCAAAGGAAGCAAGAAATAAATTAATTAAAGTAGTAATAATTATAATCATAATTCTTGCAATTACATTCTATTTAGGATCAAGTTTACTTTCTTATTTTAAAAATGGGGTAGAAGCAAAGGAAACCATCCAATCTTTTGGAGTATTTGCTCCACTTATTATGATTGGATTAATTGTAATAATTGTATTGCTTGCATTTGTATCCCAAATACCAGTAATTGTGGCTAGTGGATTTGCATTTGGAGCGATACATGCGTTTTGCTACGCACTAATTGGATTTTTCATTGGTGGAACAATTGCCTTCTTTTTAGCAAGATTATTTGGAAGACCGTTTGTAATTAAAATAATTACAAAAAATGCAATAGAAAAATTAGACAACTATTCAGGAACAAGATTAAATGTAATTTTATTTCTTTTCTTTCTAGTTCCATTATTTCCTGATGCAATGTGCTATGTTGCAGGCCTAACTAATATTAAATATAAAACATTTGTGTTACTATCCATAATAGGTAGAATTCCAACAATCATTTTGTTCATAGTAGCAGGAAATTCAATCGCAAGCACAAACTATACTCTTGGAATTGTTTTATTAGGAGTCATAGTTATTTGTGCAACCATTATATTAATATTTAGAAAAAGAATAGAAACGCATGTTGTTAATAGATTTGAAAAAAAATAAGCTTATAAAAATCTTTCTAATCTATTTCCATATATCATAATTTGGTCCTGTAGTCTAGTGGTCATGACGTCACATTGACATTGTGGAGATCCCCAGTTCGAATCTGGGCAGGACCATCACAATTATTTTTAAAAAAAGGATTAAACAAACATGGCAGAAGATATAACGCACACAAATGAAAACACACTTGAAATTGATGAAGAAGAATTTAATGATCTTGGTAAATCCATAGAACTTAAAACACTTGCTGGACCTCTTAGATCATTAAAGTATCTTAATGAGTTTAGAGTAGCCCTAGCTAACCCCATTAAAATACAAAAAAGTATATTACATGAAATTCTTAAAAAAAATAAAAAAACCAACTATGGAAAATTGTATGATTTTGCACACATTAAAACAATTGAAGAATACCAAACAAAAGTTCCATTGATTACCTATGAAGACATAATTCCATTTATTCAAAAAATAAAAGATGGAGAACAAAACATATTAACAAAGGATAAGGTAATTTTTCTAGCAACCACCTCAGGAACCACATCACACGTTAAACTAATTCCAGTAACAAAAGACAGAATGAAAAACTTCAAAAGAGAATTATATCTTTGGAGTGTGTATGTTCTTAAGGATCATTTAAATGTGACTAAAGGAAAGACATTGTATTTTGCTGGACCCTATATTGAAGGAAGAACCAGCGCAGGAATTATCTGTGGAAGTATATCCGGATATCTAATTGCAAAAGCACCTTGGTATGTGAAAAGTAAGGTTGTTATTCCATCAGAAACATATAATATTTTTGATTTTGATAAAAAAAGTAAAGAAATTGCAATAAACGCACTCATAAGTAACATAACCCAATTTGCGTTTGCATCTCCCATTGAAGCAATTCTTTTTTTAGACTACGTTGCAGAACACAAGGAAGAACTAATAATCGAACTTGAGAAAAAAGGAGAGGAAAAAAGAGCAAAAGAACTTAGAGAACTTTCTTCTTTTAGACCAATAGATATCTGGCCTAATCTTTGTTTAATTGGATGCATTAAATCAAAGTTTAACTTACATTATCTTGATACTTTAAAAGAAAAAATAGGAAAGGATATTGAAATTAGAGATCCTGGTATATATGCTTCTGAAGGAAGATTATCCCTTGGTCTTGAAAAAGAAGGGATTGCAGGAATAATTCCTGCACACGTAACTTTTTTTGAATTTATTGAAAAAAGAGAAAACCAAAAGGATAGAAATCCAATAACAATTGATAAGCTTGAAGTTGGAAAAAACTACGAAGTAATAATCACAACAACAGAAGGTCTTTATAGGTACAGAATGGGAGATATTGTTAAGGTAACAGGATACAAACATAAACTACCATTAATTGAGTTTGTTGATCGTGATAATTATCTAAACATAGCTGGAGAGCTTGCACATGAAAATATATTAATTTCAATAATGTATAAGGTAATTGAGGAAATTGAAATAAAAATTAAATCGTTTACATTCTTACCATATATTAAAGACCCAAGCAAGAAGCCAAGATATGAAGTTTTGATTGAACTATTTCCTGAAAGCCAGTTAGATGATGAACTTGCAATTAGATTCAAAGAACTTCTTGATAAAACTCTAAAAGAATACATCTCTGATTATAGGCAAATGAGAGAAGAATTTGGAAGATTGGATCCACCTGTATTATCAATTGTGAAGCAGGGTGGCTATGATGAGTTTGATAAAAAGAGAATCACTGGTGGAGGGCAACCAAAACCAATACATTTATCAAAAACAGAAAAATTCAGAGATAATTTTGAAATAATCAAAATCTATGAGTGAAGTGAATCTATTATGAACATATTAAAATTACCCAAAATGAAAAAAAAAGATTATACAAAATATTTTTCAAATGATTATTTTGAAGCAAGAGATAAATTCATTAATCAAACAATGGAAAAAGGAATGCAATTATCTTCTGAGGAAATAATTGATGGACTTACCTGTGATATTGCAATTTCAGAAACTAAAAAAAAAGATAAGCTTTTAATATTTGTATCAGGAACCCATGGTGTTGAAGGATACATTGGTTCTGCGTTTCAATTAATGTTTCTTGATAGATATTTTGATAAATTAAAAGAAAGTACATCCATTATGTTTATTCATGCGCTAAATCCATATGGATTAAATAATAATAGAAGAGTAAATGAAAATAATGTGGATATTAATAGAAACTTTTGTGAAGATTTTAATAATATTAAAATAAATCCAAAAATATTAGAAATAATTAAAACAAATGAAAAAATATTTGTTTCTGGGAATCCTAGAAAAAATAGATTATATGAAAATTATAAATTATATACAACCATATTAAAGTCAGTTATAAAAAATGGAATTGTACAGGCTGTTGAGGCTGGAGTAGTAGGACAAAATCTATACCCAAAAGGAGTAAACTATTCAGGAATCGCTCCAGAAAAATCTAATGAAGTATTTTCAAATGTAATTTCTAAAGTTACAGAAGGTTATAGTGAAGCAATATTAATTGACCTGCACACAGGAATAGGAAGAAAATATGAAATGAAAGGATCTACCTATCATCCAAAGAACTCTGATGAATTTAAACTGTGTAAAAAAATGGTTCACACACTTGCAAGCCACACTGGAATACATATATACAACACATATGCTCTTGGGAAAGGATTTTTAAGATCAACAAAAGCTAAAAAAAATTATGAAATTCTTGTTGAGTTTGGAACCATATCAGATATTTCAAGCACATTATCTGCAAATTATTTAACACACCTACTGGTTGTAGAAAATCAAATTACATTCTATGGTCCTACAAAAAAATTAGAGCGCATTAGAAAAAAAATGAAAAAAGCCTATTATCCACAGGAAACACTCTACAAAATGTTTTTGTCTAGGCAAGTAAACAAAATTGGAAAAAGATTATTAAAAATATGTAATTAATCTATTTTGCATAGTGTGTATTAACTATACTTCCTTTTGCACTACCAAATGCACCGGTTGGTTTTTTTGGTTCTCTATTTGTGGGTTTTGCTTTTCGTGCACATCTACTTGGCGTTATTGTTTTTTGTCTTCTAAATGGTGGCATAAAATCACATCCATAAATCTTTATATCTAATTAGATATAATAAATAAAGATTTATAAACTAATGGATTGCTAGGCAAAATAAAGTTATTTAAATTATTCCATTCCTATTCCTAACAGAAAGAGTTGTTGATTATGAATGAATATTTTATAAATTATCTAATTGATATAATTGTTTTGGCAATTGTTTATTTTCCACTAACTATATTTTCGTTCAAAAGATTATTTAAATACCTTAATTTAAAATACACAAAAGGAATATTGTATTTAATTATAAGTATATTTCTTTTGTTACCAATATCATTAATTATACAACAAACATTAAACACAAGATTTACAATTACCTTATATTATTTAGCGTATCTGTTAATTGGAACAATGCTTTATTTCATGATATTTACTATTCTCCTAGAACTAATCAGATTATTATTTAGATTTAAGAAAAAATATTATAAATATCTAGGATATGCAGTAATCATACTCACTCTTTTTGTAAGCATCTATTCCTATGTAAACACACTAAGCTACAAGGAAGAAACAATTATTATTACATCTCCAAAAATAGAACAGGATATTAGATTGGTTCAATTATCAGACATTCATTTATTTGGTGCTCACTCAAAAACCAGATTCAATGAAATTTATTTGAAAGCAATAAATAAACATCCAGACTTTATTGTAATTACAGGGGACTTTTTTGATTACCCAGGAAAAATTTCAGAAGATACAGTAAACATTGTTAATGATTATAATATCCCTGTATTCTTTGTTTATGGAAATCATGATGTTATGGTTGGGGATGAAATTGTAGATAATATTCTATATCAAACAAATATCATAACATTAAATAATGAAACCTATTCAATAGATGGAATTACGTTAACTGGTATTAAAGACAAGGATACAAAAACCTATCTTAATGATGCATTAAATAATATAGATATAAATAAAGATGAATATAACATTCTTTTAAATCACAAGCCACAGGAAGTAGATATTGCAAGTGAAAAGGGTTACGATTTAATGTTATCAGGGCACACCCATGCTGGACAACTTTTTCCAATGAACCTAATTGAATACCTATTTAATCCCTATTTCAGAGGGCTATACGAGATTGGTGATCTGAAATTATATGTTAACCAGGGAACCTATGTTTGGGGATTTAAAATGAGAAACTTTTCAAGAAATGAAATAACAATATTTGAACTAAAAAAATAAATCAATTGGCAGAAGATTATATGAAATTACTGGTTACAATTCCTGCAAGGAATGAAGGTGAAGAATTAAAAAAAAAGATGGCAAGATTATATAATTATCTAATTAGTAAAAAATTTGATTTCACACTTGAAATTGTTGATAGTGCATCAAACGACAATACCTACTTGATTGCGAAGGGTCTTACTAAAGAATACGCGAATATTAATTGCATATCTCTTAAAAAAAAAGGTAAATGGAGAGCAATTAAAGCATCCTGGAACAAAGCAGACAAAAAATATGATATTATCTCTTTTATGGATGCGGATTTAGCAACAGACATAACCTATTTTCCAAAATTAATAAAAGTAATTAATGAAGATGGTTATGATATAGCTATTGGCTCAAGATATTCTGTTGGTTCAAAAACAAAAAGAACCTTTTTAAGAAATCTTATTGGAAAGGGATTTATATTTCTTCAAAAAATCTTATTTAATACAAGCTACAAAGACTCCCAATGTGGGTTCAAAGCAATAAAACATGATAAATACAATTTAATTAAAAAGCACCTGAAAAATAATGAATTTGGAGGGGATATGGAATTGCTTATCATCTCTGAAAAAATATATAAATATAAGATTAAATCAATTCCTGTTGCCTGGGAAGAACAAAAGAACACAACCATAAATTTTTGTAAAACAATAACTTCCTTCCTAAAAGATCTATGGGTATTATTTTGGTTTATTAAAATTAAAAAAAATGAGTAATAATGATAATAAAATATATTAAAAAAATATTAAGTAAACTACCTTTCTTTAAAAGAATTGAATTGATGTTTGATTATGCAACCATATCTTTATTTGCAACAATAGTCGATGTACTTCTATTGTATGCATTAACTGAATTTTTAAATATTAATTATCTAGTATCAGCAACCATTTCCTATTGTACAGGATTATTGATTTCATTTTATTTACAAAAAACATATACGTTTAAGGAACAGCACACAAAAAGAATACACCTTCAGTTTACTAAATTCACAATCATTTCTCTTATTGGATTATTGTTAAACCTAATTATTTTAAAGGTATTTGTAGAGATAGGTGTTTGGTATATATTTGCAAAAATAATTGCAATAATTATTGTTTTCTTTTGGAACTATTTAATAAATAAAAGAATAACCTTCAAAAAATAACTATAATTTTAATGTTCTTCTTGGTTTTGGCTTTCGTTCAACCTTTTTTATGGGTTTTGGTTCTTTGTTTGGAACAAAGGCTTTCTTTAGATGCTCTTCAAATCTAGTTATTATCTTTGCTGTTCTTGGTTTCTTTGATGATAGAATATATATTTTTTCATCAAAATACATGTTTCTTACTGTCCCATACACTCCAAGCATATTAGTATAATGGTTAATTCTTATTTGTGACATTCTAAGTTCATGTTTAATATCTTTTATTTTTCCAGTAAGTTCGTTTTTGTGAGTAGAGGTGAGAAATTGGCTCTCCAGTATTTCTAATTGCTTTTCAAGTCTTATTTCTTCTTTTTTAAAAACGCCTCTAGTTTCCTTCCATCCTTTTATCTCATGGACCAATGATTCATTAAACTTCAATTCATAGCCTTGCTTAATAAAAGGGGTTGATGCAAAAATTAGTGCTTCAAAAACAGGCTCAGTCCATGGTCTTTCATACCTGGATGTACTTTCACCAAGTTTAACCCCCTGTACTAGCCCAATTTTTATATTCTTATTTTCAACAAAATAGTTAACAACACCTATTGGTTCATTTTTATAATAGGTTACAAGCATAACTTCTGATGGTCTATGTACATGATAGGTATCACCAACAGGAAACTTCCAATCAGTTAATGCTTTTATTGATACGTCCTTTGGGTGTGGTGTACTAATTATTATGTTTCTTATATTTCTTGCAACATTCACTTTATTCATAGATATCTTATTTTATCTCAATCTTTAATTCAAGTATGTTATTATTGTGTGTAACTTCTAAACTTTCTTTTTTAACTGGGATTTTAAAATGAAATTCTTTATAGAAGGAAATATCATTTCCTGCAATTATTAAAACATTTCTATCCTCTTCAATATCAAATACAAGATTATTTATTGAATAGGGTAGAAAAAAGGTTAAATAAAGATATTTATCTTCAACAACTATGGAATCAAGATCTTCATACACTTCTGTGAAAATGTCACCCATTCCAATTCCATTTAATTCATCCATAATATCATCTGGTTCTTTCATAAACTGAATATTCATTGAAACAGGCATATCCTTATTTAACTTTTTGAATTCTAAAAGGTTTTTAAAAACCTGTTTTATGGACTCATCAATGAAATCCATGTTCTTCTTTATATTGTTCTTTTTTGGTTCAGATGTGTTTTTTTCAATCATTTAAATCCACTTAATTTCTTTTGATAAAGTTCTTTCATGACTCTATCTATGGTTTCCCAATGGGTCCTAGCAAATGAAGGTAGCTCTTTATGTTTTAAAATATATGTTTTTAGGTACTCTATTGTTTTTGGATCACTGGAGTAACCAGAAAGATCTCCAATAAGCTCATGTATGAGCTTATCTCTCACAACCTTTGCTAAAATTGAGGCGCAGGAAACAGAAACATGATTAACATCTGCCTTATGCTCAGATATTATATTTAGTTTTTTTGTATGTTTATATTTTTTCCTTTTAAGATCATCTAAAATTCTTTTTTTGAATTTCTCAGGAACTGTATCAGGAGAATCAACAACAATCTCTGACATCTCTGTTTTTAGATTAAAAATCATTTCACTTGCTTTTTGAGCTTCAATCTCATTCAAAGAATAGTGGTTCATTAGGACATTTAACTCTTCTGCAGGAACTACAATTATTTTATACTCCTCTGCTTCTTTTTTTATAATTTCTGCAAGCTCTTCTCTCTTTTTTGGGGCAATAAGTTTAGAATCACGACACCCAATTCCCTTGAAAAAATCCTGTTTAGCCCTATCAATAACACAGATGCACATTACCATTGGCCCAAGAACACATCCTCTACCAGCTTCATCCATTCCTGCAGTAAATACTTGTTTGTTCATATATTTTCAATTACTCATGTTAATCCTATTACATAAGTACTTAACAATTACCTTTTAAAAGAATTTGTATATATATTATATATAAAAAAACAACTAATTTTATGTTTTTATATTAAATTAAAGGTGAAAATATGATTGGAACAATACACAATAATAGAAGAGGAATATCAAAGATACATCCTAGTCAGTTTCTTATAAAGATGGATGATGAAAAGTATTCAACAAGTGCAGCAGTTGCTCCATTGTTTGGAAGAAAGGTTATCTATAAGACTATTAGTGGAAAAACAATAACAGGAAAGATAACTGGATCCCATGGTAATAAAGGAGTAGTAAAAGTTTCTTTTGAAAGATTACTTCCAGGAACAGCAGTTGGAGAAAAAATAGAGATTAAATAATTTTTATTTAATCTTTTCTAATTTATTTATTATCAACATCTTCAAAAGAAGTTAATTTTCTAAATTTAGGCGCATCAGATTCTTTGTCCTTATCATCTGTTTTTGGTTCAGAAGTTCCAGAACCAAGGTCAACAAGAGTAGTTGCTTCTGATTCCTTTACAATTTCATCTCTTCTAACTTTTCTTTCCTCGTCTTTTACATTATCAATTGTGTTATCAATCACAAGTGATTTCTTTTTCTCAGAAACAGCAAGTGGTTCTGTAATATTTTCTACAATTAAAGACATGTCCTCGTGAGCCTTTTCTTTGATTGGTTCTGGTTCTTTCACAAAGGTTTGCGGTTTAATTATTGGAGCTGGCTTAATTTGTGGAGCAGTACTTCCAGGAACAAACGTATTTGTAACATTGGAAGTAGCTTTAGGAATATCTTTTGATGGAATAATTTCTTTTTTACTTAAAATTAATCCAAATACAAGATACTTAAAGATCATAAACAAAAGAATAAAAGATACTAGAAAAGTAATTATTAGTAAAGCAATTATTGGCAATCCAAATAAAGGATTAGTTGATGCATTAAAATATGCATAAATGGTTCCTATCATAGCCAATACAAAGGATATTATTATTGAATTAAAATCACTTTTTTTCATTATAAATCACGTTTATTTTAATTATTAATATAGCTTCAAACTATTTATAAATGGTAATATACTATAAAATATATATTGAATACATTAAAAAAACTTATTATTTCAAAAAACGCTGATAAGATATGCAAATTAATAAAAATGAAGTGCTAAAGATAACAAAAGAAAAGATAAAAGAGGAATTAACATCCCCTGATCAGAAAATCATAGCATTATCTTTGCTTTCAGAGAAAATACCAAATAATCTTAATGAATTATTCGAAGCACTAAGAATAATTACTGATCTTGAATATCCTATGCTTGATTCTATTCTATCCATTAAAGAATATTGTTTAGTTTATAATCTAGAGGAAATAAATGATAAAAGTCTTGAAAAAGTTGGATTGGATAAAAAAAGAATTAACCAAATCACGACTATTGTAGATTCTGAAGTTGGAATTAAATTAACAGATAAGGAAAGAAAATTAACTAAATCCCTTTCAAGCAATATACTTAACCTAATTGAAATTAAAGAAGCATTAGCAAAGGATATTGAAAAAATATTAGTGGAAACCTACCCTTGTTTTACAAAGATTGCAAGCCCACAAATAGCAACAAAAATGCTAACTATTGCAGGTGGGGTATCAAGGCTTTCAAGATTTCCAGCATCAACAATTCAACTTCTTGGATCAGAGAAATCTTTTTTTAAAGCTCTTGCCCAAAACAAGAACACTCCTAAGTATGGGGTTCTTTTCAATCATCCGCTTATTATTTCTCTTCCTGCTAAGCAGAAAGGAAAGATTGCAAGAATAATTGCATCTAAGATAGTTATTGCAATCAAGTCTGATCTTGCTGGAAAAGATATATCTAAAGAACTTCTTGAAAAAATAAATTATAAAATTAAAAATACAAAGTGATTATATGGGAAAAATAGCAAATCCTAGATCCAAACCAAAAAAGTTTGGAATGGAAAGAGTACAGCAAAAAATAATCAATAGAAAATTAAAAAATCCAGATATTAATAAACGTCAACAAGCAAAACTATTAAATTGTGAGTTCACTGAAAAATTTGCTGGAGGAAGTGATCCAAGAAAATATTCAAGAGGTAGAGGATATCAGGAATATAATCACATGATTCAATTTCTTAGCCAGAGTTCAGAGTTCAAAACAAAAAGTATATTACATATGCTTGCAGAATATTCGAAGACTCATCATAAAAAAGTTATAAAGATTCTTGATGAGGGTGCAGGGAGAGGAGCCTTCCTAACAGGATTAAAGGACATGTGGGGAACATTTAAAAAGATTGAAGGCGTCAACTCAAAACTCGAAACAACTGCAATAGTTCTTGATGTGGAAGATTTAAAACGAACAAAAATAGATCACGCATATGGGGGAGATGTAAATGGATATGTTCCTAAAGAAAAATTTGATTTCATATTTTCTGTTTTTGGAGGTTTTACATATACAACTCCTAAATTACAAAGAGAAGTTCTACTAAAGCACCTTTATTCTCTTGAAAAAGGAGGCTATGGCTTTTTTGGATTTTCTTCAGAACACAAAAAAGAATATACTGATATTTTTGTTAGAAAACTAGAAAAAATAGGATTTAAAGCAGAATATAAAGATTATAATAATAATCAGCATAAAGAAACAAGAGCAAAATTTATTGAAGAAAACCTACCACGACAATATTTAATTGTTAAAAGAATAAAATAAGATAAAATATGAATACAATAAAAAATTTAATTATTAAAGATGGAATGATTGGAACCATTGATCTAAATTCAGGAGAAAAAAGGACATGGGATCCTAATCACTCAAAGATTGCTGCTGGAATTAAGAAAGGCATTAAAGAACTACCAATTAATGAAAATTCAAATATTCTTTATCTTGGAGCAGCAGAGGGATATACAATATCTTATATTTCAGATATTGCATCCAATGGATTAGTTGTTGGAACTGACATTTCTGCACATTCCATGCAAAAGCTTTATCTTCTATCCCTTGAAAGAAAGAATCTTATTCCTTTTTTGGGAGATTCTAATAAACCGGAAGAATTTGAAGATATTTTTGGAAAAGAAAAGTTTGATTTAATTATTCAAGATATTGCTCAAAAGAATCAAGTAGAAATATTAGTTAAAAATTCAAATCTTTTTTTAAAGGAAAAAGGATATGTTCTATTAAGTTTAAAACTATCAGCACTAACGCAAAAGAAGGATTCAAATCTAAAAGAAGATCAACTAGAGTTATTTAGAAAACATTTTAACATAGTAGATCAAAGGAAGCTAGATCCATTTGAAAAGAAACACATGCTCCTGCTTGGACAAAAAAAATAATTTAAGTTTATCTGGTTCTAAAATAATTTTCTATAGTCCTATCATATGTTTTTTCTGCTGTTTTTGTAAAATAACAAGCAGGAAGTTCATTATTCTTTCTATGATAGGCAATACATTCACAACAAATTCCTTTTCTTTCACAGCGGTAGGTGCAGGGACAATCTTTTAGATTAACTTCTTTTTTACAATCCATATCTAATCATTTAAATCAAATTAAGATAAATACCACATATGCAACAAATATTGCATAAAAAATTATGAAAGTAATTCCTTCAGCAAAGGATATTTTCCTATCTTGTATGAAAAGAATAAATAGAATAGTTGCAATTACTAATACCATAATTCCAATGAAAATTGTGCTTGGGATTATTATTGCCCCAAATAAAGAAGATATACCAATAATTCCAAGGATATTAAATATGTTTGAACCAATTATATTTCCTATTGCAATATCTGGTTTTTTGTGCATTGCAGCCCTAATTGAAACTGTTAGTTCTGGAAGAGAAGTTCCAATTGCAATAAATAATACAGCAATTATTTCTTTACCTACCCCAAACAAATCTGATAGTTTTATTACTGACTTAATAAGATACTCTGCACTTAAATAAATTACACCCATGGATATTAGTAATAAAAATATGGTTTTATACAATTTTATATCTGGCCTTTTTATGGTTTTGGAATAGTTTTTTTTACGAATTGTATAAATTATAAAATAAATAAATAAAGCTAACAATAATATTGTTTCAATAATTCCAATGGAACCATTAAAAGAACAAATAATCAATAAAGTAATAGATCCAATTAAAAATAACACTTCAGAATATAATCTTTTTGTTACCTTCATCTCTCCAACATATAATACAGTGATACCTAGAATCAAAAGAATATTTGCTATATTCGATCCAACAACCGTTCCAATCACGATTTCTGAAGAATTGTTTAAGACCGCAATAATAGAAGTAATTAATTCTGGAAGCGAAGTTCCAACACTAACAATTAATAATCCAATAATAAATGAAGGTAATCCAAAATGAGAACCAATCTTTTCTGCATAGCTAATAAAATAATCAGAAGATTTAACTAAAAAAAATAAGGATAATAAAAATATAATAATCCAAAAGATAATCAAGAGCATTAGATCACTTGAAATATACTTTTGTAATTACTACATTATCAACTGGCCAGTCCTGATATATGCCTAACTTTGTTGAAGTGGAACTATTTTCAATAGCATAGACAACATCCATTCCAGAAATTACTTTTCCAAATACCGCATATCCTGGATTAGCAGAGCTTGTGTAATCTAAAAATTTATTATCAACCACATTTATAAAAAATTGACTGGTTGCTGAATTTGGATCATTTGTTCTTGCCATTGCAATTGTTCCAGTTAGATTACTTAAACCATTATTTGATTCAATTGCAATTGGGGCCATTACGTCCTTTTGAACTCCATCACCAGTAAATCCTCCACCCTGAATCATAAAACCTTTAATTACTCTATGAAACACAGTATTTTCATAGAATCCACCAGAAACATAACTTTTAAAGTTGTTTACAGTAATTGGTGCTTTAGTTGAATCAAGTTCAATTTCAATATCTCCTTTTGTTGTAGAAATCACAACAATTGGATTCGCATTTTGATTATCCATATTTACATCCTTTTTAATTATTTGTGCTGCAGTAACATACCCACTTATTGGGGATGTACCTATATTGGTATCCGTATCCACATTTGTATTTTTGGTTGTGTTTGAATTAACAACAAGCACTAATACAAAAATTACTATAATTAATCCAACTATTGATAAAATTGGGACCATATATCTTTTCATAAACTTATCACCATTGTATATATAATATTATAATAGATTAAATTTAAATAATATTGTATAATTAAAAAAAGAATTATAGAAGAAAAGATGAATATTCATCTAATCCTCCAAATGTATCAGATTAAATTTGTGATTTAAAAGTCATCTTCTGCATCAGATTCTTCTTCAGAATCTTCAAAATCAGAATAATCATCATCATCATCGTAAACTTCATCTGTTGGTTTTTTATTAAATTCTTGTGGCATAATAATTCTCCTACCATTTCTTAAAAAATTCTTTTATGTATTCTTATATTTTAGAACACTTTATAATAAAATAATTAAAGAACCAGTTAACCTTTTAAAGATTGTGTTTTTTAGAGGAAGTGGGACCTAATATATAAAGGTTTGGATTAAACAGGATTTAAAGTAATTGAAGAATAATATCATATGTGATAGCATCCTCTTTATAAGAAAGATGCACCCCCACCTTGTTTCCTTCTTTAAGAGTTATTACTTGTAGATTATATTTGTTTACAAAATTTAAAATCAGAGATAATGGATGATTATACTTATTTACACCATACTTTTCATATACCATTTTACCGGTTGCTGAATAAGATAACAAGATATAACCCTTTTTTTTAAGAGAAGAAGTAGCTTTTTTAAAAAGTAAATCAAGTTCATCTACAGTTAGATATTGAATTAGTCTAGCCATTATAATTATATCATATTTTGAAGTAAAAGAATAATCAAGACAAGATATTTTCTTGAAATTAACTAAAGATAGTAGCTCTTTTGGAATTTCTTTTAAAAAATCAAGATCAACAATATCTATTGCATCTACAAAGCACCCTTTTTTTGCAAAGTAGATTGTATTTCTTCCATTTCCACAACCAATATCAAGAACGTTACCTGATTTTGGGAAGAAATTTTCAGCTAGTTTAATTACTTCGCTTGGTTTTTCTGTATCTACTAAAAAACCATTAGAATATGCTTTTTCCCAGTCATTCATAATAATCATTTTTTAACTATATAAGTCATAGTGGGCTTAGTAGTTAGAAGTAAAAACCCTTAATTTAGATTTTGTTTAACAGTTAACTGTTAACTCCTGATACGATTAGACTAAAAGTTAAACACAAAATCACTCTAATAACCATTTCCATATAGGAATATATTTAATTATTTTATTATCTATTTTTTCTTCTTTTTCTAAATCTTTTGTTATTATTATCCCTTCCTTAAGCTTAAATTCATTTAATCCTGAAAGTAATCCTTTTATTTCTCTTTTTTTAGTTTTTGAATTAATTAAATCATAAGTTACTTGTATTAAAGAGGTAACTTTATCCTTTTCAGTTATTAAAAAATCAACTTCAGAATCTAATTTATCTTTCCAAAAATATACATTTTTATTTCTTCTTTTTAATTCAATAAAAACTAAATTTTCATATAATCTACCTATATTTTCCGAAAAATTAAAAGAAATCTTATTTATCAAACCAGTGTCTATACAATATATCTTTTTTGAATAAGTATCTTGTTTTTTTAAAGAATAATCATATTTAGTTAATTCAAATAACAAATATGTGTTTGTTAAATAAGACACATATTTTATAGCAGTATGAGTACTACCTAAATTAAAATTATTCTTTAAAGAAGTGTATGAAAATTCTCTTCCAAAATTAGATATTAAAAATAAAGTCATTTTTTTAAATTCAATTTCTTCTTTTATATCATATCTGTTAAAAATATCTGTATTTATTACATCTTGATAGATATTACCTAATATATTTGTAGTTTTGTAAACTATTACTTCTGGAAAGCCACCTTGCTTTATATAATTATTAAAATATTTAATAACTTCTGCTTTACCAGAAGTTGATTTATAATTTTTATTAAAATGATTATACCCTAAATATTCTTTAAACGAAAATGGGTATATCATTATATCAAAATGTCTACCAGTTAAATAAGTAGATATTTCTTTACTTAATAAGTCAGCATTAGAACCTGTTATAAAGAATCTTTTCCCTTCAGAATATAATCTATTTACAAATCTATTCCAATCATACTTTTTCCCTTGTAATTCATCAAAATAAAAAACATCTTTATCTCCAAAATGTTCTAAGAATATTTCATATAATAATTGGAAATCAATTGTTTTGAAATCAACTAATCTTTCATCAGAAAAATCTAAATAATAAAAATCAGAATTATAATATTTATGCATCCATTGTAATAAAAAGGTTGATTTACCACTTCTTCTGTGACCAGTCACAACTATGTTTATTTTATGTTTTATTAAATCAGATAATTCAGCAAGTTTGTCCCTTGAATATCCTTCTTTCATTTTAGACAATCTTTCTTGTTGATCTAAAACTATTTGCTCTAAATATTGTTTTTCCATATTATATATAGGAATAGATATGTTTTTAAATGTGAGTTTCAAATGCACAAATATCGATATTTTGTGCAGTTAGCTCTAAATATGTTTTAACCAAAAAAGGTTAGAAGCCCTTGGTGGG
>CAZCAP010000014.1:0-19201 GCA_964496765.1 uncultured archaeon
CCACGATCTCAAGCTTAGGAGGCTTGCATACTATCCAGGCTGTACTACCGGTCTAAAACATTTCTCTTATTGATTTTAAATCTACAACTATTACTCCTTTACATGGTTCTTTCTTGTTTTCTTTTAATTTCTTCACAAATTCATAGTACTTACCAGCGGTATAATATTTTGCTATCCCACTAAAATATAGCCCTTTCCATTTCTTATTGTAGAGAGCAAAAGAAACATTCTTATTATTTTTTATGTTCTTTATGGTCTTAACCATGTAATTGTTTGTGATTATTAGCTTATTGTCCATTACCTTCACATAGGCAATAAGTATAACATGAGGATTTGATTTTTCATCCATGGTTGCAAAAGAAATTGGATTTTCTTCTATCATTAGGACTTGTTCTTTTAATAACTTAACTTTACTCATAATTCATCCTCTTTTCTGGATTTTAAAGAAAGACAATGTTTTTAAATATTATAGCTATTACTAATATATAGCTTATATATAATATTAGTGTATACAAATATTTAATAAATGTCTTTTGATGATTATGAAGGGTATTAAAAAAATCTTATTTATTTTAGGACCAGCAGGTTCTGGCAAGAGCACACAGGCTGAACTTATAGCTGAAAAACTAGGGTACAAACATATTGTTGAAAGTGATCTTCTTAAAAAAGAGGTTGCAAAGAAAACAAAGCTTGGTAAAGAACTTGATAAGCAAATGAGAAAAGGAATACTTGTTCCATTTGAAATTACCTGTGATATTTTATTTAATGAAATTAATAAAAGCAAAGCAAACAAAATAATCGTTGATGGATTCCCAAGAGAGCTTGATCAGGCAATCACATTAGATTATTATATTTATAAACAAAAGTATATTATTCAAGCTTTGATCTATGTTGATACATCAAAGGAAGAATGTATTAAAAGATTATTGAAAAGAAAAAGAGAAGACGATACAAGAGAAGCAATTAAAAAAAGACTTGACATATACTTTAATCAAACAATGCATGTTATTAAAAGATTTGAAAAGAAGAGCCTATTAATTAAAGTTAATGGTAACAAAACAATCAATGAAGTAAATAAAGAACTTCAAACAAAACTAAAAAAATACAAATAAGAGTGCTATCCTATGATTGCAGATGATAGAGTTGTTGAAAATATTAAAAAACTACAGGAACTAGGAATGTCTCATGATGAGATTATTGAAAACCTAGTTAGAATGGGCTTATCCAATACTGAAAGTGAAGAACTTATTAAAAAAGCAGAAGAAGACATAAATAAAGAAACACAAACAAAGAACCAAGCAAAAAAAGAAAATAAAGAAACAACTAAAAAAGAAAAAACCCCAACAACCAAAGAAATACCAGATAACTTTTTTGAAAATGATGAAATACCAGCTTCTGTTGTGGAAGTTCCTGAAACAGACTTGTTTTCAGAAGAACTAAACAATATTTCTAAAGGGCTTGAAATGAATACTCTTGAAGACGTGTCCAAGGGAGAACCAAACTCAGGAACCATAGACACCAACAGCATGGATGTAAGTTCATTGAATCAAGATTACATTCCAGAAACTAGTTTTAAAGATCCAAAATCAGAAAACATAGACATTTGGCAAAAGGGAATAATCACAACCATTAACATGAAATTAACTGAGCTGGAAAACAAACAAAAAACAGCTGAAGAATTTTTAAAAACAAAAATGGATGAAAATACAATTAAACTTCAAAAAACAATAACAGATGAATTAAGTAAGCTAAGCAGTGTTCAGGTTTCATCAAGACAATTGCTTTTAGCAAAAATAACAAATGATGTTAAAACAGAAACCGATAGATCAAATGCAAAGGTTCTAGTTGAATTAACTAAGTTTAAGATTCTTGAAGCAAAAATGGGAAATGAACTTGCAAAGCTAGAATCAGAAAAGAACACAATAAGCGCACTATCAAGCAATCTCGAGGAAAGAAATAAAGAAATAAAAGAAGTGTCTGAATTAACTTCAAAGCAAAATGAATTATTAACTCAAAAAACACAAGAAAGCATAAACAAAATCATAACCACACTTACAACCAAGCTTAATGCAAAAATAAAAGAAATAAATAATACTCTCGCACTACAATCTAGAATTACTGAGGGACTAGTAAAGAATACACAAAACTCAATAGATGGAGAAATTAAAAGATTAATTGAATTTGAAGAAGGAATTAAAAAACAAATTAATCCTAAACAGATTTATGATAAATTAGCAGAACTGGATATATTTAAAACACAATTAGCAAGCAGATATGATGAGAGATTTGAAAAAGTTAAGATTGAATTCCTTGCTAAAGCAAGAGAAGCAATGAAGAATGAAGTATCCGATGAGCTTAGGGAACTAAAGCACGTAAGAGATACAATTGCTCAAAAAACAGACCCAGAAATTATTAACAAAAAGCTTGAAGAATTAAGAATATTTGAAGAACATCTTCTTGTTTCTGTTGATGAAAAGATAAATCAATCATTAAAGATTTATGAATCATCATTAACCTCTGAGTTTAAAGAAAAACTAAAGGATATTGAAAGACTTGAAAAGGGTATAGAAAAAGATCTTGATTCAGTAAACATAATCAAAGACAAGATTGAAGAATTAAATAAGTTCAAAGAACAATTCATTGCTGTCATTGATAAGAACATAGAAGTAATGAATGCAAACATGAATTCATTAAATGAAAAAATAAAACAAATAAATTTCTATTCTAAATAAAATATAAAAAGGGAATAAATAAATTATTCCCTAAAAACATTATTTACTCTTTCTTCTTTGGCCTTTATGATAATAGTCATTCATGTTAAATGCACCTAGTGCAAATAATAGAACTATTAAAACAATTAAACCAACGAAACCTAAAAAAAGTGATCTCTTAAGAGTAAAGAAACCAGTCATTCCACTTGGAGCAATTTCGTCAGGGGTTTCGGAAAGATTTTCATCACCAACTATTTTTATTTTAAGCGGGGTTGATAGAACACCACCCTTTTCAGAATAGATTACAAGGGATGCATTAATCTCCTGTGGCCCAATCTCACCTGTAATGATTGTTCCTGAGATTGTGGTTGATTGCTTTGATGGAACTAGAACATTGTTTGGAAGAGTTGCTCTTATTTCCTGAGGAACACCAACCAATTGTATGCTTGATAGCTTTATGTCTTCATCACTCCAATTATAAACCTCAAATGAGAAGTTCTTTTGAGAGTTTGAGTCAACAGTAATTTCCTTTGGATAGGATAGAAAATTTAACTTTACTGAATCAGTACCTCTAAATGCAATTACATCAATAACCATTGTTTTTTGATAGTTACTTGTTTCTCCAATTGCTTCAATAACAATTTGACTTGTCATTTCCTTTGTGTTTGATCCAGCACCAACTGATAGGGTTAGTGGTCTTGTGGAGTGTGCAAGCACATCAATTCTATCTGTTTGATTGTGTATTCTTAAATCATTTGATAAAGTATAATTAAATCTAAAGGATTCATCAATATCCCCTTTGTTTTCAAGAATTATTAATAAATCCGTTGATTTACCAATATTTACTGCTAATGAATTTTGTTCAGTTCTAACATCTAGGTTAAATACTGGATCCACAAGGAAATGAAGATTCTTTGTGATTACTGATTTTTCATCAAAAAATTGTAAATTAAGTGGATAGGATCCTGAATCAGTTTCTTTTGTAGCATATGCTGTTAATGTTATTTTTTGTGATTGACCAGGATTTAATCTTAATTGTCTAGTTGATAAAGTATAAGTAATATCTGAATTATTATCATAGGAAACAAAAAAGTCCTTTGCTTTTGAAGAAATGTTTTTAATTGTATAATCTATAGATAATAGATTTTCTTTCTTTAAAACAAAGTTAGATGTGTTTGGTCCTGTTACTTGGAAATCATTGCTTACTATTTCACAGTTCTTTGTATAAAAGTTAATTTGTTTATTTACTATAATATTATCATTTTCTATTCTTAAAACTGCATTGATTGATGAACTTGTTGCAACTCTATCATCAATTTCAACATTAAAGTGTATTTCCTTTTCATTTCTTGATAAATATATTGGATTATCAAATGAAGGACTTGCTGATAATCTATTTCCTGTTAAAGTAATTTCGTACAAACCAGAAACAAAATTATTATTTATTGTAAAATAAACTTGATTTTCTTGATTTATACAAAGCCCAGAATTATCTATATCAACTTCGAACTTACCATCATCTATTCCATCATCTGAATAGATATTAACGTTATAGCTTCTAGTGTCATCTGTTTTTGTATCAAGAACATATAAAGTTAATGTGGAATGACCATCATCTGTTGGGGTTACCATAAATGAGCTTGTTTCACTTGTTGTTTGGTTTAATGTAAATGATTTTGAATAATTACAAGATAACTCATCATCATCACAATCAGTGTAAACTCTTAGATATGCAGTCTCTGGATTATTATTTTCTAAAGTAAATCCAACCCTGATGGGTGCATAATCTGTGGTTGAATAGATTTGCTTATCAAAGTTTATATTAACATTATCAATAACCCCTGCAAAAGCAACCCCTGAAATAATAAACAGGAATAATAGAGTTAAACTAAATACAATTAATAATTTTTTTCTTATGTCTGTCATATATATCACATTTAAGTTAATATTTATTTTACATTCTCCTTCTTAGATTATGAAGATGAATTAATCTTATGTATCTTGATGCAAAAGTTATTGCAAGTAAGATAATAATAATTATTAGAATTATTTGAAAAGTTAATGAATTAATTATGTTTTTCATGTTCACATTAAAATTTGTAAAAGTGAAAAATCCTGATAGACCATTTGTTTCACTGTCATCATTTATAACAGGCTTACTAGGGAAATCTACCTTCTTTGTTTGAAATATACTATTACAAACATAGGATATTTCTAGGCTTGATTTATTTGTGTCTATGTAATAATTAACGTGCTTTGTTTCATTAGAAAATAAACCCACATTAATTTCATTAAATTGATCAGAATTAAGATCTTCAAATTTATTAAGATTAATTGTTTGATAGGTATTTGCATTATTTGTTAAGCTTAAATTAAGATGATACCTATTTGAATCAACAAGATAATCTATAGTATAATTAACTTCAACCTCACAGATCTTATTTGTTAGTTGAACAATATTTATTGAATAGAAATGAATAATTTGATTTTCAGATATTTCAAGAGTTGATGTATATTCTTGATTGGTTGTGTTTTCAATTGGATAGATTGTTAACTTAACTTGCTTTTCTTCTCCAATATCTAATCTTATTGCTTGAGGATCAATTCTTGAGGTGAATGGAGAAGTATATAATTTAAAGTTATATAAGTTACTTGCGTTACTTGTGTTTTTAATTGAAAAGAAAACATCCACTGGTTCGTTGTATAATGTTATTCTATTAGGAATGTTTGTTTCGAACTCAAGAGCATGTGCCTTAGCAGAATATAGGAATAATGATAAAAAGATTGCAGCTATAAATAGAAATACTATTCTCTTATAATTAAATCTCTTTTGAGACTGCATTTGATATTGAGTAATTTTATTTTGAATCATCTTTCCTTAACTCCTTTAAATCGCTTTGTTTTAATTAAGAGTAAGATAACCTATTATTTACATAATTTACAAGAACCTTAAAATAAAAACTAATGAATTAACTGGTTAACTTGTCTAGGTTACTTATGATAATTAGGGAGAAAAAGGTTTTTAAAGGTAGTGATTTAGGTAAAATAAGCTTATTATCTCTTAATTTTAAAATTTTCTTCAAATCCAGTTAATGGATAGGATCTAAAGACCACTTGATAAGCATCACTTGGAGAAAAGAACTTCAAATCCTTACTTGATCCAAAGTTTGCTCTTTTAACCACATACCCTTTATCTAAAATATATTTTTGTAGTAGTTCAATAACATTAAATGAGATATCATGACCAGCAACTTTGTTTGTTAAATGAGCAAAAGGGATAATAACAACTGTTTTTGTATTAAATCTTTTACAAAGAAAACGTAAATCTAATTCAATTTCAGAAAAATAATCAATATCTTTTTTAGACTCAACAGTAATCCATACCATAATAGATTCTTTTACATCAATATCCTCAAGAGCAACATCTTTTATTTTAACCTTTGGAGAATGAATAATATTTCCAATATAAAGTTCTTTGCAAAACCAAAATAATGTTTTCATGTTAAATCAGATTATTATTTTTTAGGAATAGAAACAACAAACTTGCTTCCTTCTCCTTCTTTTGAATCAATCTCTATTGTTCCATTATGATAATCAACACATCTTCTAACAGATAACACTCCAAGACCATGAAGTCTTGCTTGATTTTTTGAAGAAGTTGTTCTTATTCCATCTCTTAATTTTTGAAGTTGTTCTTTGGTCATACCTGCTCCATTATCAGAAACGGATAGAACAAGATTATCTCCCTTTATAGAGAGATTAACATTTATTTTTCCAAATTTATCAAGTTCTCCAAATTTTTTATCTATTGAGCTATATGCATTACTAATTAAGTTTTCAAGAGTTCTATAAAAATATACAACATCTATATTTGCAACTTTTTTTGAATGATTCAATAAATTAGATTTAAACACAACCAATTTATCTGCTTCTGCAGCAATTTTCATAAACTTATGTAATCTTGAAAGATATATATTTTGTTTTTTGAAAAAAATATTTTGTTTAAACCTAGAAAGCATTTCTTCAACAATAAACTTTGTTATACTTTGTACTCTATAATTTTTAATTAAATGATTTTGGAATCGCTTTGATAGCTTATAATATTCAGATAGATCAAGATTATCACTAAATTGATATCTCTGATACAGTATTTTTCTTATATCGTGATTTAGGTATTCATCATAATTAGGAGACGTATCCATGACCGTAGCTATTTTATTCTTAAGCGTTTTTGTTTGCGATTCAACTTGTTTTTGTTTTTTCTTACTTAATGTCTTGTTTAATGGTTCTTTAATCTTTTCAGGGACATTATAGAATCTTTTTGGCATATATCATCCTTCATATACTATTTTATCCAAGGTTAAGACCAATAACACTTGTGTGATCCTTGAGAGTTACTCCAATTACCTGGTTTGCTCCAGATACGCTTGTTGAGTTGTGTGAAATAGAGATAATGGTTGTATTCTTTGATAGATCCTTAACAAAGCTTAATAGATTAAGTGTATTATAGTCATCAAGAGCAGCATCCACCTCATCAAGGATGTAGAATGGTGCTTTCTTGTAGGCATGAAGAGCGAAAATGAATGCTAAAGCAGTTACTGTCTTTTCTCCACCAGACATAATATCAATGTCCTTTGTTTTACCTTGCTTTGTTAAATTAATTGATAACTTAGATGTAAGAGGCTCAGTTCCGTCAAGAGCAAGATAACCAGATAGGGTTGCAGACATTTTTTTAATTATATCTTTAAACTCTTTATTTATTTTTTCAAAACAATCAATGAACACAGCTTCCTTCTTCATGGTAATCTCAGAAAGCATAGATTTTACTTGTTCCTTTTCTTTAACTAGAATATCACATTTTCTAATTATTTCATCATACTCTGCTGCAAGCTTCTCATAGGACTCAATTGCATTAAAGTTAATGTTTCCAAGAGCATTCTTATCTCTTCTTATTCTTCTTATGTTTGAATTAAGTTCTTCAATTGAAAGATCTATTTCCTTTAGACCTTCAATATTTATATCCATGAGCTTAAAGTTCTGTTCAACAGTGTTAATCTTGTTCTCCGTGGTTGAGATATTTATATTTGAATTATTTATTAATAGATTAAGCTCAGAGATGTCCTGATCATAGGCATGTAAACGATTAGATAGATCTGTTATCTTGCTTGTAATCTCTGATTTTTCAGAGAAAAGGTGTACCTTTTTAGAGTCCTCTCCCTCAAGTGATTTCTTAAGTTCATTAATCTTATTTTCAAATTCTGTTTTTTGATCAAGAAGACCTTTAAGCCTTTCATTTATAACTTTAATCTTGTCTTCATTAACCTCAATGTAATCCATTCTGTTATCTATCTTTTCCTTTAGTATCTTCTTTTCAGAGTTTTTCTCAATCAAACTTTGCTCAAGAGTTGTTAATTCACTAACAACATCATCAAACTCATCTCTTAGAATATTGTTTGCGGAGATTGAATATTTTTTTAGTTTTTCTTCAAGAGCGCTCTTCTTTTTTGTGAACTCTTGGATTTCGTTCTCAAGGGTTGGAATTTCTTTTTGAATGTGTCCAAGATTTTCTGTGACTTTAGTATAAACTGTTTTATCAAGAGTGTCTTTCCCTTCAAGACTTATATTTTCAACAACATCCTTATACAGTTCCTTTTGGGTGTTTAACCAAATCTGTTGACTTGATGCTTCCCTAGTGTCTGCACTTCTTTGTGCATCTATTCTTTCAAGTTCCTTTTGAATTCTATGAAGTTCCTTGTTTAAAGAAGAAATTTCGTTTTCACAGTTGGTTGCATCAGCTTCTATCTTACTTGAGTCCTTATGGGCTATCTTCTTATAGGAAAACCCATCAAAGTAAAAATTATCAATAGCAACATCTGATTTTGATTTTAAAGCAACCTGCTTATTAAAATAATCAGAAAGCCCTTCTTTTTTAATCCCAAGAACAGAAAGAATAACAAATGAAAGATTGTATTCGCTTGTGTTCTTTATTATTCCTTTAATTTCAGAATCATCCTCTAGAACAATATAGGAAGAATAATATGTTTTTTGATCCTTGCTTAGGGAGATTAGTTCTTCAAGGAATCCAAGACAACTTTTGTGCTTTGCAAGAACAGGCTTAATTCCTTCCTTCTTTTTAAGCTCACCAGAATAAAAAGATAGATCTTTATTTATGGACATCAAACTTATTTTCTTTTCTTGGATCTCGTTAATTATTTTTTGTTCTTCTTCTTTCTTTATTTCAAATTCTTTAGTAATATCTTCAAGCTTTTTTGTGGATTTTAGAATGTTCTTTTCAAGATCATTCATTTCTTTTTCTATTTCTTGCTTCTTTGTGTTAAGAGATTTAACTTTATCAATTATCTCTTTATCTTTTTTTTCAATAATTTCTTTTTGCATAGCAAATGCATTAAGCTTGTTCTTCTTATCGTAAAGCATATCCTGTCTGGAAGTGAGATCCTTGTTATAGGCATTTAGGGTAGTATAGAGTTCATCCTGCATTGTTTTAATTTTTTCAAATTCTTTTTTGTCCTCTGACAACTTAATTTTCAATGAATCTCTTACTCTTGCTTTTTCATCAACCTTTTGGGTTATGTTTTTAATAACCCCATCAACCTCTGATTCCTGTTTCTTAAGAACAGATAGAACCTCAACTGCTTCTTTATTTTCTTTCTCAAGATAATTTAGGTTCTCCTGATTAATGTTTATATTATTAATTACAATTTCCTTATTAGCTTGGGTTTCAGAATATCTTTTCCCAACAGTTGATTGAACCTTTTCAGAATGGCTAATAAGTTCATTATTGATTCTTTCTAGTTTGTCTTCGTTTTCTTTTACTTCTTGGGTTATCTTTGCTTTATCTTTAATTAATAAAGATAGTTTTTCCTTATCCTCTTGAATATCTTTTTGTTCCTTTTCAATTTCCTTTGTAAAAAAATCAATTTGTTTTTTATAAAGATTATAATTATAAAGATTTTCTTCAACTTCAATATCTTTATATTTAATTGCAGCATCCTTTTCAGATCTCAATTGCTCAACATAGGGTTTTCTTTCAGAAAGTGCAATGTTTACTTTAGATAGCTTTTCATCAACCTTCTTTAGATTGTCCTCTGCTTCTTTTTTTCTTTCATCAAACAAGGATATTCCAGAAACATCATCAATTATGCTTCTTCTCTCTTCCGGATTAAGATTAATTATTCTATTAACATCGCCCTGTTGAACAGTATTATGTCCATCAGTATCTAATCCAATCTCCTTTAGGAAACTAATTATCTCATGAAGTGCTTTTCTTTTCTCATTAAGCATAAAAACAGATTTACCAGATTCATCAATCTCACGAACAATTTCTATGTCTTCGTTATTGTGTTCAATAACCACTCTTACTCTAGCTGTTTTTGCTCTTGTGTTATGATTAATAAGCTCAGATAACCTATCAACCCTTAATCTTTTAAGAGAAGTAGATCCAAAAACAAATAGAAGAGCATCAACTATATTACTTTTACCAGAACCATTAGGCCCAACAACAATATGTAATCCCTTTGAGAATGGTATTTTAGCAAACTCAAATGATTTAAAGTTTTTAATTACAAGTTCTTTTATTTGCATAGTAAATCAATGATTCTTTATTTTTATGTAAATTAGAGTAATATAACTATAAAATAGTATACCAAAATATATTTAAATATGGGTTGTTAAAGAAAATGTTGAAATTATTTATCAATAACTTCAGAATCAACTATGAATTTTGTGTTTTTACCTAGGCTTTGATTATATGATTCTTTTATACTTGTTATAGTAACTTCTTTAAATTCCTTATATAATGGGTTTTTAGAAGTAAGACCATAATTGTTACTCCATTCAAACATGTGAACAGTATTTGTGTTTTTATCATATCCCCATTTAAAACTGATTGCAGTTGGATTTGAGGTTTGATTAGATTTGGACTTAGGATTTAGAGATGCGCTCATATGGTGTGGATATTTACTAGAAATGTATTGTGATAGCTCATGAATGCTTCCAAATCCAAACAGGGTCATTAATTTTTTGGATCTAATCTGGATATTTTTATCATGCACTTGCCAAATTCTTTTTTTCATTACAACATGATACTCATTTTCTTCTGGAGTTAAACGTCTCATGCGCTCATTTGGGTTAGTTAGTTTTTTTTCTATATTCTTAAATTTAGAGATTTCTTTAATGTCCATTCCAATCTTACTTCTACGTGCAACAGGAACACTTGTTCTTTCTCTGCTTCTAATAAATACTTTTGGCTTAATTATTGGCTTTGGCATAATCTAATCACATTTAAATTAATTTAAGTTTATAACTAAAGTATAGAAAGAATAAGTTTATAAATTGTGTTTAAAAAAAGAAAAAAAGGAAATTAGAAGATATTATTCTTCTTAATTTCTGTTTTACCATACATGTAGGGAACAAGAACTTCTGGAATCTTTACTGTTCCTTCCTTTGTTTGATAGTTCTCAAGGATAGCAACAAGTGCTCTTGAGTTTGCAATCGCTGTGTTGTTTAAGGTATGAACAAAGTATTTCTCACCTGTCTTTGTTTTTGCTTTAATATTAAGTCTTGTTGCCTGTGCTCCAGTTAGGTTTGAACAGGATCCAACCTCAATAAACTCATTTCTTCTCGGAGACCATGCTTCAACATCAGCAGATCTGTACTTAAGATCGCCAAGATCACCAGTACAAATTTCTAGGATTCTTGTTGGTAGACCCAATGATTTAAAAATCTCAAATGAGTTCTCTAGGATTTCATCATACATTTTTTCTGAATCTTCTGGTTTGCAAAGAACAACCTGCTCAACCTTATCAAACTGATGTAATCTGAATAAACCTCTTTCATCAAGCCCATGGGAACCAATCTCCTTCCTAAAGCAGGTTGAATAGGAATACATCTTTATTGGTAACTTGTCCTCATCAACAACCTTATCAACAAACATAGAGATAACTGGATGCTCAGAGGTTGCTATCATATACAGATCTTCATCTTCTATCTTGTATATCATTTCCTTAAAGAAACTCATGTCTACAGCACCATCTGTTGCTCTTTTGTTTATCATTAATGGTGGAAGAACTAAAGTATATCCCTTCTTAGCTAAGAAATCTTGAGAATATCTCATGAGTGCATTACTTAATAATGCAAGGTCACCTTTTAGATAATAGAAGCCTTTTCCTGAGTTGTCTCTTGCTGCATCTAAATCTATTATATTCAAAAATTCAGCGAGCTCACCATGACTCTTGAGTGGGAAATCAAACTTAGGTATCTCACCTACTCTTTTGATTTCTACATTCTCTGTCTGATCCTTGCCTATTGGTGTTTTATCAGAGATAATGTTTGGAATAGTTTTTTGAATTTCAAGAACCTTATCTCTTAATTCCTTTTGTGCTTTGTCAAGAACATCAATCTTGCTCGGTAGTTCCTTTGCTTCTTTTAGAAGATCATCAATTCCTTCATTCTTTGATTTTCTTTGAGATATCTCATCAGTAATTTGGTTTCTTCTTTGTTTTAATACATTTACTTCCTTTATGTTATCTCTAAGTTTCTCATCAAGCAAAAGAAGCTCATCAACGGAAGAAGACTTATGTTCCTGGAATTTTTTCTTTAGGTTTTCTTTAACTATATCTACATTTTCTCTTATGTATTTTATATCTAACATATGTACTTCCTCCTTTTTTATTTATAGTAGCTTTTGTTAGTTATTGCTATCTTCTAGCAATATATAATAAATAGGACAAAGAGTATATAAATAATATAGAAAAAGAAAAAAATAAAATAAAAAGATGTTTAGAAGTTAGTGCTTATGTTCGCACTCTTCATCTTCACAATCGCAGGCATCGTCATCTTCACAATTTTCACATTCCTTATCTCCACATGAACATCCCTGATGTGTGTGAGCTTGGGATTTAGACATTTCTTTAAGTTGCTTTTGCATTGCAATCATTTCTTCTTCCACAACCTTTACTTCAGCTTCATCAAGAACCTTAACAAGCTTGATCTTGAAGTTTAAATTCTTACCTGCCATTGGGTGGTTTAAGATTACTGAGACTTTATCATCTTCTATCTTTACAACCTCAATAACCATTGGACCCATGTTTGTCATCATGTTAAGCTCTTTTCCTTCCTCAAGAACAGAAAGATCTTGGAAAGAGGCTTTTGGAAGTTGTACAAGCTCTTTGCTTTTATCTCCATAGCCATCCTTAGGCTCAATCTTAATATCCTTTTCGTCACCAGGATTCATTCCAATAACAGCTTTTTCAAATCCAGGAATAACCATCCCTCCACCAATCTGGAACTTTAATGGTTCTCTTCCCTCAGATTTATCAAAAACAGTTCCATCATCAAATGCACCTGTATATTCAATCATTACCCAATCTTTTTCATTAACAGTCATAAATAATTTCTCCTAAAAATAGTAATTCAATATATATTTATGAACAAAAAGTATTATAATGGTTTTGGGTTAAAAGTGTCCAACAAATATAACACTCTATCATTTAAATCTAAAAAAATACACTTAAAAAACTAATCCCCACATATATCCATATTAAAATAACTTGATGTCTATGACAGAAGAAACCCAAAATAAAGATATTTACTCAAAATATCTAAACACAGGTCTTTGTGATAAGGGGCTTTGTGAACTAAGTAAGAAAGACACAGCCATACTTCTATTCCATGGATATGCACAGACCTCAAAAATATATAGACCATATCTAGATGTATTAAAAGAGTATGGAGATGTTTTTGCTCCTACGCTTACAGGGCACTATGAATCAAGAATTGTTGATATTAAGGATTATAAGGACCTTATTCAATCAAATCTAGAAATATATAAACTCGTAAGAGAACAATACAAGAAAGTAATAATTATTGGATATTCTCTAGGAGGAATTATTTCAATCAATCTTGCAAGCAAGATTAAACCAGATAAGCTAATACTTATATCAACTCCAATTAATTATGATTATGAAGCATTTAAGATAAGTGTATTATCTCTTATTAATGAATTTAGAAAAATTAAAAAAAATAAACAAGAATTTAAAATAAGCACCTATGTTGAAATGTTCAAACTTGCATCTCTTGCAAGAAAACAATTAAAAAAAATTGATTGTGATACCCTCATACTTCATGGAGAAAAAGATGATTTAGATCCAATTGAACAATCATATTATATTCTAAGTAACATAAATTCTCAAAGCAGAGAATTTTATAGGATTAAGAATGTTAATCATTATGTTCTAGAGCATTATGATCTTGTTCTTCCGAAGATAATTGAATATATAACTAGAAAATAAAAAATTATTTAATTTCTTTTTTGAAATACAATCTATCTTCATTATGACTATTCTTACCAGAACCCATTAATAAATAATTATTTTTAATTAGATTATTATAACTATAAACGTTTTTAGGATGAGCAGCAGAAACACCCCATTTAAACCTAATTTTCTTCAAATATTTTTCTCTTAACTCAAGTAAATAACTTTGAATACCATACCCTCTAAACTCTGGAATAACACCAGCACCTGCCAATTCAGCAACCTTTGCTTTATCCACCCTACTTATTTTACAATTATTTAACCAATAGGATATATTTTTATTATTAGGAACATACACAAGAGAATAGGCAATTGGCTTTTCGTTATAGTAAACCATATGCACTACTGACTTACCTTGGATATCTTTCTTTAAAAGAACAAAGTTATAGCCAGATGAAAATTCTTTTTCTATTCCCTTTAGATTATCTAATATACTTTGATAAAAAGTCTTAAAGAAAGGAATATTTAATGATTCTAGCTTATATATCTTAAATATCTTATTTTTTAATTTAATTTTAGTTATATATTTCATATATACTCGAAAGTATAGAGAATAAATAATTATTTAAACCTTACACTCTTCTTTATATCTATACTTACACTAAAGGAGAGAATGATTATGGTACATGAAGAACTTATTAAAACTTTAAACCCACATCAAGCAGCCTATGTTAATTTTAATATCCCAGATGTAAAAAACGGAGAATACATGTTAGGTGTTTTCCATCTTCTTCCTGGTGGAAATTTAAATATCCTACAAGCAGCCTGTGAGGTTGCTGCTGAATCATCAACGGGAACTAATTTTAAAGTAAACACAGAAACACCTTTCTCAAGAGAAATGAATGGGCTTGTGTATCAACTGGATCTTGAAAAGAGTTTGGTTTGGATTGCCTATCCATGGAGATTATTTGATAGAAGAGGAAATATTCAAAATATACTTACCTATGTTGTTGGAAACGTTCTTGGAATGAAAGAAGTATCTGCTCTTAAATTAATAGATGTTTGGTTTCCCACATCAATGCTTGATCAATTTGATGGACCAAGTTTTACTCTTGATGACATGAGAAAGTATCTAGGAGTTTATGATAGACCAATACTTGGAACAATAGTTAAACCAAAAATGGGACTAACTTCATCAGAATATGCAGAAGTTTGCTATGACTTCTGGGTTGGTGGAGGAGACTTTGTTAAGAATGATGAACCTCAGGCAGATCAAGATTTCTGTCCCTATGATAAAATGGTTAAACATGTTAAAGAAGCAATGGATAAAGCTGTTAAAGAAACAGGACATAAAAAAGTTCATTCATTTAATGTTTCTGCATCTGATTTCGATACAATGATTAAAAGATGTGAGATGATTATAGAAGCAGGATTTGAAAAAGGATCCTATGCATTCCTAATAGATGGAATAACTGCTGGATGGATGGCTGTTCAAACACTAAGAAGAAGATATCCAGATGTATTTATACACTTCCATAGAGCAGCACATGGAGCATTTACAAGACCAGAAAATCCATTTGGTTTCTCAGTACTTGTTTTATCTAAGTTTGCAAGACTTGCAGGAGCAAGTGGAATACACACAGGAACTGCTGGCGTAGGTAAAATGGCAGGAACTCCAACAGAGGACATAACTGCTGCAGAAGGAATTCTTGATTTATCAGCTAAAGGGCACATATTTACACAAAGCTGGGCAGAGATTTCCGAAACTGATGAAGATATATTAAAACTAATTAGAGAAGATCATGCACATCATATTATTTTAGAAGATGATAGCTGGAGAGGTATGAAAAAATGCGCACCAATCATTTCTGGGGGGCTTAATCCAACTCTTCTAAAACCATTCATTGATGTTATGGGTGGAATTGATTTCATAACAACCATGGGTGCCGGGTGTCATGCTCATCCAAAGGGAACTAAATCAGGAGCAAAAGCACTTGTTCAGGCATGTGAAGCATATCAAAAGAAAATAGACATACATGAATATGCACAAACACATCAGGAACTTGCAGAGGCAATAGATTTCTTTGAAAAAAAGAAAAAAGAATTGATCTGATCCATTCCATAGAGAAAAACTAAGTTTTTCTCTTTTTTCTATTTTTTAATAAATTTATTTTACTCTCTTCTATTATTAATATATAGATTATCATTTCTTGAACTAATCCAATAAACATTAATAATAGAACAAAAGGAGAACTATAATCACCTATTATGATGCAAGCAATTATTCCAAACAAGAAGAATGGTAGTCTAAACAACCAAATTTCAAGTAGTTCTTTTAAATTTAATTTATTCTTTTCTCTTATTCTATTTTTTATAAATAAAACAATTGCAAATAATACAAATAAGAGATAAAGTATTGCAAGTACAATGTAGGGATTTATATTTTTAATTATTGGAATAAAAGATAATCCTATATGTATTATTCCAATCAATAGATATAAGGGTAATGCAATAATTAGAGAATTGATTGGTTTTTTTTCATAGAAATAAATAAATAAGAATGAAACCAATAACCAACCAATAAAATTAAATGGATTAATATTTGCAAAAAGAATATTTGAAAAATTGGTCCATTTCCAAAGCCCGAGAGCAACTGATGGAGCTTCAAAAATAAAATCCACAGAAATAACAGACAATGCACAGATTAGTGCTTTAGTAAATCTATGTTTTGTTATTTTGGAAACCAATGTATAGGATGTAACAATAATAATACTCCATGAAAGAATAATAAATAAAGGAACATTAAATATAGAATATAGAAAATTTTGATTATAGCTATATCCTCTAGATATTACTCCCAATAATTCAAAGATTGCAGAAAATATTAATGAATAGGCAAGCATCTTTCTTTTATCTTTGAAAAAGATAAAGAACAAAACAAATAGTATAATTATTGCGATCTCAATTAATGTATATATCATACAAATAAACGAGTGGATAAATATTTAAAGTATTTTATTTAAGGTCAGTAATCATCTTATGCTTTTGTATCCACCTGACAATCCATTTTTTGATAAAACTGCTTTTATGAACTTGAATATCAAAATACCTTGTTCCATTTATTTTAATACCTGCAAGATCAAGAATATTTTGAACAGTAGGCCTATAATATTCTTCTCCCATAAAAAGAATAATAATTAAAAGTGTTTAAAAATATTAGTAATCTAAATACGTTTATCTAATAACCCTTTTTTAATCATATCATCTAAAATTATAACATTTGGAGCAAGTTTATATTTTGAAAATGCAGATAACTGAATGTATTTCCAATCAGAAAATCCTTTTTCAAGCTTTGGAACTTTATTAGAGAATGCAACAAAATTGTATGATCTTCTTTTCTTCCCCTCTGAACTTATAAAATCAATAAAAAAAGGTTTCAGATTAGATAATTTATTTTTACAATTAATGTTTGTCTCTTCTTTAGTTTCTCTAATTGCTGCATTTTTTAATGTATCAAATTTTGAATGGTTTAGTTTATCCCTAAGGTCAACCTTACCTCCTGGGAGTTCCCAATGTTTATGATCTTTTCTTTTTAATAATAGGATAGATGATTTTTCATTTTGTTTATTAATAATTATAATTCCTGAATTTACAACTCTTTTATTCTCAACGAATTTACATTTAACAGTATTATATTTCATAATTATAGCTTAGAAGAAAATATTTATATAACCTATTAAAAATAAATTAAGAATCCAACTAAAAAGAGGCTTAAACCAAAGAATTAAAATTACAAGATTTATAGTTATTACAATCTAATCTTTTTGATAAGCTACTTTTTCTTTTGATTATTCTTCTTTAATAAAATAAGATTTAGAATTAAACCAAAAACTGCAACTCCAGTTATTATATAGTTATAATTTAAAACTTTATTTTGGACAACATGATTAATATTTAAAATCAGATTTATCAAACTGTAAACAGCAGCACCCGTCCAAAAACCAATACCAAATCTAAATGTATTCTTTGTTCTATTCATTTAATTACCTCTAAATCTCTTGAAAAGCTCCAGAGGAGCTTCTACCCTAAAGTGAAAAAGCTCCAGATTATTGACTTATTTGTTCATAGATTTCAAAAATTCTTGGATATCTTTAAGATATTGCTTGTATGCAAACTCCATTAAATAAGTTGGATCATCTTTTTCTACAGAATTAACTAATGCATCAAAATATTGGTTTTTCTTGTCTGATATGTTAATTAATGGAAAACCGTTATCCAATAATGCCTTATTGAATAATAATCTACACACCCTTTTATTTCCATCTAA
Organism: uncultured archaeon; assembly: GCA_964496765.1. Taxonomy (GTDB): domain Archaea; phylum Iainarchaeota; class Iainarchaeia; order Iainarchaeales; family CSSED10-239; genus JBAWVI01. The sequence continues at coordinate 18,312 of CAZCAP010000014.1, forward strand.
AAATGGATGTATCTTATAGACTTCAAAATGAATAATTACTGCTTTTTCTAAAGGATTTATTCCAGTGTAATTATACCAATCTATTACTTTTTTTAATTTATCTACAATCAACCCATATCCTGGTGGTCTATACTTTATTTCAGAGTTTAAGATATCTTTTGTGTGTTTTAAATAAATATAAACTGGCCTATCTCTGAAAAGTCCAGGTGTTTTTGTTTCAAAATCAGCCATTGCGGTTCTGTGAATGTTTCTAATATAATCTAAATTTAATCCTTGCTTGTTTTTTATATATTCTAAAGCAGAAAGCATATTTTTACATATCTGCTCTCTTAAGTTCAAATCTTTTTCTTTTTTATTTACTGCCCCTAAGACATCTTTCATATCTACATCTACTTCTTCTGTAGTAAGTGTTGTCAAAGTGAATAAAACCGTTTTATCAATATCATATTTGTTTCTTTTTGTTGGAGATAAAGAATTATATTTTTTAAAATAGATTTCATTAAATAAAATAATTTGGATTAATTGTTTTTTTGTTAAATACTTGGTTTCAAATTTATTTGATAAATACTTCCTTATAATTTCATCACAAAAACTATCTTCAATAATATTTAATTCTGCAAGAGTTGGTTTCTTAGAACCAATATATTTACGAAAATTCTTGGTTTTATCTAAAATACGAAAGCTTAAGCTAAAATAATAATATTCTTTATCTTTAACTCTTTTCTTAATTATAGGCATACATATTTGGGGTAACAAACAGTTTATAAAATGTTACCCCAACTGTTGGGGTAACAAAATTAGTTTGAAGTGTAACCCCAACTTTTAGTTTAAAATCAGCTCCAGAGGGGATTTGAACCCCCGACCTCGTCCTTACCAAGGACGCGCTCTAC
>CAZCAP010000015.1:0-14197 GCA_964496765.1 uncultured archaeon
CGCAGAGGACGGGATTCGAACCCGTGTAGTCTTTCGACTCTAGCTTAGCAGGCTAGCACGTTTGACCACTCCGCCACCTCTGCAACAACTCTTTTAAAAATAAAATTATCTTAAAAAGAAGTATTATATAATTTAGGAGACAGAAGTTATTTAAATCCTAGTTATAAACTTATTTTCTAATAAATAAAGAAGATAGGAAGGCCTTATTAGTAACACCATATTTTTTAATATCAACATACCCCTTATCTCCTAGTTTCTTAATATTTCTTGAAACAGTTCCTTTAGGAAGAAACAATTTCAAAGCAATCTTTTGCTGAGATAATCCATCTTCCTCAAGAAGAAGCTTAATTATCTTTTGTTCATTTTCATTCAAACCTAAAAGTAATTTGTGAGTTTGATCAACAGTGTTTTTTTTAATATCTTTCTCTTTCCTATTCTTTTTGTTTTTAATAACAAAAAAATAAGCAATAGTTAAACCAATCAAAATAATAACAAGAACAATGATTAACCAAGAATTATTTCCTTTTTCAGACTTAATATTTTGATTTGATATTTTATAGTTTGCTTTAAAGTTTAATAGGTCCTCATCAGTTACATAAAATTTATCCCTATCAGGATGAAGATTCTTAATATCTGTTGATAGGGAAATTATATTAGACCCAGCAGGGAATGTAATCTTAAATTGTCCAGTGGCATCTAAAAATAATGGACTATAGTCTATTGTCCATCCATTTATATCTTTTAGAGTGTAATAATCAGTTAAATAAGTAATATCAAGAAGTATCTCATTAGTTGAATAATTATCAACATTTATTCTAAGTTTGTCAATTCCAAAGGTATAACTTGCATCCTTACTATTTACCTTAACAATCATATCATAGACAGGGAAAATATCAAACACAAGCTCATTGGTGTCTTTAAAATCAGTGATACTTAGTTGTTCATTAATCTCTAGAGAACCATTAGTTCTCACTAAAATAGTTGTTGAAATATCATTTGTAGTATAGGAATAAATAGATGGAAGCAAAAATAATACAACTATTATAATAAATAAGTTTATTTTGTTCATATTTGTCAGTCTTTTTACATTTAACTTATAATCAAAATATATTTAAACCTACTTTATTATAATAAAAGAAAGAAAAGAGAATCATTTAAGATTCTCAGTTGCATTAACAATCTTCTCTACTTTCTTTGTTCCAAATGGAATAAATCCAAACAATTTATTCTGCTCTTTAACAGTAAATACATATTTAGGAACATCATCTATATTTACTAGTTGTACATCTCCATAGACGTCTTCTGAATTAATTTGACCTTCAGAAAGAACAGTTTCTATGTTTTTTATTTTCTTTGTTTGATTATTTTGGTTTATGTACATAGATGAAGCTTGCCCTGAGTTAGCAACATCTACTATTATATCTTCTTCAGATATCTCTGTAGCCATTTCTTTTGTTGCTGATCTCATTCCTTTGCTAGCACCATTTCTTCCTAAAACAACATTAACAGATCCTGAAGAAACTATGGTTTGTCCAGAGTTTGTTACTTGTGAATCATCTACAATTTCTGCAGCTTTAATTGGTTTAGATTCTGTTGTTCCATATTCCCAACCATTTCCGTTTCCAGAACCAAACATATCCTTTAGAATAAATCTATTTGAATAGCTTGGTGCTTTACTAAACGACAAGATAGTGCTTATTGATTTCACATAATTATTGTATGCATAATTATATTCTTTCAAGCTTATCTTTTCTTCTGTTGTCTCAGGATAAACCTTAAAAGTTACTTTATAATTTGTATTTGGTTTTAAATCCTTATAAATTTGTGAAGAATAAACATATTCATAACTTGAGGGTTCTGTTTTTTGAGAAGCAGAATCAATTGTATTTAATTCATCTACTTTTTCAAGAACAGGATAAAAGAATGCTTTGTTACTTGTGCCTACCTCTTCAAGAATAATTAATGTTGGAAGTTCAGTAGTTGAAACATATCCTGCTTCAATAGTTAATGGATTTCCTGCTTTTACAACATATGGTGCTAAATCAGCTGAACCAACAATTATTCCATTTATTTTCATATATTCGTTACTTGGAATTGTCCATTTTACAGTTGATGGTTGTGGAACAGGTCCTGGTTTTTGACTAAATACAACCTTTATTGAATCTCCTGCAAATGATTTTCCAGTGTAATCATTTGTTTCAATCAAACTAACATTTATAGTAAATGTCTCTGTTTTTACTGAATCTCCAAATTGGTTTCTGATTGCATCAGCAGAATCATCTAATCTAATTACATAGGTGTGTACATATGTTGATAAATTTGATGTATCTACTCCTCCTAATGTTGAACCAGCAGTATCTATATATTCAACAGGCAAAACCAATCTAGCAATAACCTCTCCTTTTGGATTTGCTAAACCAATATCAGCAAGCAACTTAAAATTAGATATATTACTTTCTCCAGTTGTTACTGAAATATATATATTTTGGTTTTCTATATTCACATATCTAATACCTGTAGTTGCATCCATTTTCACTTGTGGATCAAACTTAAAATTTAGATAATATTTATTACCTGTCATTGGAGTAATAATTTCTTGTGGTTCAAGAGTTGTATTTGCGCTATTCATATCCTCAGCATTTAACTTTGGACTTATTGCAAATGCAGATAATACAAAAGCAAACGCTAGCAAAACAACACTCATTGTTTTAATTGTTTTATTCATTTTCATTTCACCTTTTTTAATTTTATTTGAATTTTTCTTTTTCTATTATTATGTTGAAAAAAGCAGGAGATTGCAAAAAATAATTTTTAATCTTTGAGGAGATAAAACCAATTCCTACTTAATTTCAAGCATAACAAACTTATGAATTTTTGTATTTAAATACTTTAGGTGAAACAAAGCGAAACAAAGAAGAACAAAGGGGAACAAACCCCTAAAAACCATAAATAGAAGCAAAAAAGAGTATAAAGAATATATTAAAAACCTAATCATAATATATATCTACTATGAATGAAGAGTATATGATCTTAGCTTTACAAAAGGATAAGCCAACTGCTCAAACCATAGCTGATAAGCTTGATATTCCAATAGGAGACATAAATGTTAAGTTTGCTATGGGCACAGAAACAAGTGTTGATGTTCAATCATACGTTAATAATAAAACTATTTTTCTAATATATAACATAACACAACCTGCTAATGAATCTCTAATGCAATTATTGTTTATTTGTGATGCGATCAAGAAAGAAGGAGCACAATATATTTATTTAATTACATCCTATCTACCCTACACAAAGATAAGAATAGATGTTCAACAAAAACTTAATTTTTCTCTAGTAACTAGATTCTTTGAAGAGGTTTCCATAGACAAGATATATGCCTTTGGATTATATAACCCAAAAATAACATACTATACAAAAATTCCATTATATAATATCCCAGTATCAATCATATTTGCTAAAATACTGGAAGATAATTTTTCAAATAATAAAGACCTAATTGTTACCTGTATTGATCATGAAATGCAAGACGCTGCTCGTGATGTTGCTAAAAAAATAAATGCAAGAACAATATTTCCAGTTAAAGATTTTTCAAACAACAAACCTGAATTTGAAATATATGAAGAAGTAAATGGAAAGGAAATATTAATTGTTTCAGATAGTGTAAATACAGGAGAAAATCTAGTTGGTTACTCAAATTATCTTACTTTTAAGGGAGCAAGAAATATATCTGTGTTATGTACACATGGGATCATGAGAAAAGAAGCAATTATTCCAATAGAAAAGTCAATAATCAAGCAAATATACACAATAACTCACATTTATCAAAAGTCTACTAAGATTAAGCTTATTCCTGTAACCAGGATTATTGAAGAAATAATTAAGAGAACCATAGAAAATAAGAACATCAAACCTATTTTGAAATGATTTAAATATGTTTCTATGGTATATTATATATAATAAATAATGATACTAATATTAATAAAACTATAAAAGGGTAGATGAGATATGTTAAAAAGTGGGGTCGCTGAAATAATAGGCAAGAATGATAATTTTCTAACAATTGTTCTTGATGATGGAGATGATGTTGTTAAGTGCATTGAGAGTGCATTTAAGGAACAGGGTATTAAAAAAGCTCTTTTGGTTTCTGCAGAAGGTAAGCTTAAAGATACTAGAATTGCAACATCAAAATCAGGAGTACTAAGACAAAGAACCTACTCAGAAGGAATCAAGATTAAACAGGTTTCTGGTGAGTTCAATAAGGTTAATAATGATTATTTTGGAGACGTTAATGTCTCACTTGCTAGAGATCCAATACACACAGTTTCTGGTATTCTATTAATGGGAACTGCAGATGGAGAAGTAACAATTAGGTTTAAGATTGTTGCAGATCTTTCATATTCTCCAGAGAATTCAAACAAAAAGAAAAGCTTTGAAGAAATGAAAGATGGTGCTGCAAAGAAAGAACCAGCTCCATTCCTAATATCCTAGAGAAAGGATATTCTTTTTTTTATTTAAAAATAAGCAAAAGTTATTTAAAGAAGATAGCTTTAATATTCTATTGATTTACATATATTTGTGATAGATTATGCCTATTAAACCAAGACACTTAACAATTTCAAAAGCAATTGAATTAAGAAGGAAAAATCCAACAAAGAACAGAAGAACTGTAAACGAAGTATTAAAAGAAACAAGAAAAAAGAGATATGAAAGTTGGAATTATTGTGATGGTGGGGCTCACAGATATAGAGAAATATACAAAGAAAATCTAAATAACAGACCACTAAATTTTCTATTAGAAAAGCTAAAAATTAAAGATCCACAGCTAATGGTATTAGGGCCAGGACATGGATATGATAATGCTTTGTTTAAAAAAGAACTTCATGAATTTAGAGTAAATATACACATTGACACACTAGGATTTAGTAAAACAATAAATCAGAAATTGTTAGAAGACAAAGTAATAAGAAAAGACTATTCTCCAAGAATTTCAAAAGCAATTTCCTTTGAGCATATAAATCCAATTGAACATCCTAGGCTTGTAAAATCAATTTTAGGCAAATATCATCTAGTCATGGGAGAAAGATCTGTTGGGGTATATGGAGCATCACACGCCTATGCGTTATTTCAATCATCATTGTTGCTAGCAAAAAGAGGGAGAGCATATATTGATTTGCAATTTAATAGCCCACTAAAAGAAATACTGGATGTAACTAGAAGAATGATAAATTCATATAATAAAACAAATAATACAAATTTGAAGTTTTTAATAAAAGAAATAAAAGAAACCTCTGGAACAAATTCAAAAGGGAATTACACGTATATCCAAATAGATAGAATTGAGTAAAATCAGAAATCTATTTCTGAGAGCATACACCAATGAAATTAAAATGTTGATAATCATCAGGATTAACTTTTCTTGTCTCTAAATCAAAGATGTCAGTGTAAATTTGTCCATACATACTATCTATCTTAAAATACTTTGAAAGAATCTTATTAAATTCATCTAAACTAAATTCAATAATGTGAAATGGAGAACCATGTGGTTTTCTTGGAGTTGAAATAATTAATCTTCCTTCTGGTTTTAAGATTCTTTTAACTTCCTTTAAGAATTTATTTGGATCTTTAACGTGTTCTATTCCTTCAAAAGAGACTACAACATCAAAATATTGATCTTTAAATAGTTTCATATCTTGCATATCACAAACAAAGAAACAATTATTATCATTTAAAAATAATTCATTAGCATGATCAATTGCTGGAGAACAAATATCAACTCCATAAATTTTCTTTGATTTATTAGTTAATAATGAGCAACCATAACCACCCCCACAGGGAACATCTAAAATCACATCATCCTCTTCAATGAATTGTAATGCAAATTTATATCTTATTAGATGAGATAGCTCTGCCTCTTCTATTGTTTTTGGAGCTTGTCTTTCTTTATCAGATTCAATCATATCTTTTTTCCACCCACAAAAAATATACTTTTTTTTTCAAAGATTTTTGTAATTTCTTTTCCTTTTACGTTATTTGAAAATGAAATTAAACTAATATTATTCTTCCTAAACCAGTTAGTAACTTCACCCAATGTGTGATAGGATTCATGGGGAACAACATACCTATCATGTAATGAATTTCTAGGAGCATGGGTTATTGATTTTGCAACCCAACTATTATCCAGAAACCTAATTATTTTTCTTGAATCAAATGATCTGGAAACAAATATCCTAATTAAAAAACGAATAAGTCTATATCTCAAACGAGCATAGCTATGATACAATCCAAGAATAATTATTCCATCCTTTTTTAATTGATGAGATAGCTTTTGAAAAGCAAGATAGGGATCTTTAGTGTGATGAAGAACTCCTGTGGAAACAATTATATCAAACTTACCTAGATCAGAAAGATCATCGTTAACTAAATCCTTTTCAATAAATCTAATATCAAGATTACTTCTCTTTGCAAGCTTTCTTGCATGAGTTAGTTGACCTATTGAAAAATCTATTCCTGTCACCTTTGCTCCATACTTACTAAACATTATTGATTTTTCTCCACTCCCACAGCCAGCATCAAGTACTCTCTTTCCAGAGAGATCATTAGGAGAAAGATTACCATAGGAAAGGATCTTAGAAATAAGCTTGAGATGATGTTTTCTTTGGCGATTAGTATAGAGATTAATAACAGGATAATTATAGGTGTTATAATATTTTTTTACATCAGTTGTAATATCCATATATTAATTATACTCCATCTCTAGCTTATCTGCTTTTTCTTTTAATTGACTAGCAATATTAAGATAATTGTTTGCTTTTGCATAATCCCTATTAAAAGAAAGAGATAAAATTAGGTTTCTAGTTAGTTCTTTTGTTTTTTTTAGATTTTTTCTAATGTTTGCTTCTGTTTCTTTAATCTTTCTATCAATTTCAACTAACGTATCTTTCATGATTTCAGATTCTGGGAGCTTATGTCTTTTAGCATAGGAAAAAGCATCACTGAATTTATTTGCTTTACATAACTCCTGAGTAACCATTGTTCTTAACTTTCTTGATAGGTTATATATATTTGTATCAGATAACACGCTTAATCTATATTCTCCTAAATAAAAATCAGCAAGCAAATCATATTTTTCAAAGGATTTAAGAGCTCTAAATGATTTAATTTTGTTAGCCTTTCCAGATAACACCAGTTTATTATGTTTTTTCATATTTTCTTTTATGAAATTAAGCACATCCTTATTTTTTGGATCAAGTTTATCAATATGCTCTAGACCATCAAAAAATCTTTTCTTTGGTCTTATTTGTTTATCTATTTTGTAGATTAGTTTTTTCATCATTTGGTAATCACTTTGGTTGTTTTGCATATATTTTAATTATTATATTAAAATAAAGATTGTAATCTTTTTAAATTAATCTCTTTTGTGGATTTAACAATAATATTTGGATTTATTTCAATAAAATCATTCCTTTTTGTAAACTCTGTAATGATTGCAACAGATTTAAATCCTGCTCTTTTCATTCCAAGAATTCCATTGGGCCCATCCTCTAGCCCAACACACTCACTAGGAGAAACTTTTAATTTTTGAGCAGCAAGAAGGTAGGTGTCTGGTGCAGGTTTTGCATTCCTAATCTCCTCTGTTGAAACAATTATTTTAAAATATTTATTTAATCCCAGCTTTTTTAGATCATAGATAATTACTTCACGTCTGTTAGCTGAAGCAATTGCAATCCTAATCTTCTTTTTTTTAAGTTCTTCAATAAGCTTTTTTATTCCTGGATTTGGAATATACCTATTATCAATTAATTTATTATAGGTTTCTCTTGTAAAGGAACGCATTCCATCAACAGTTATTTTAATATTATATTTCTTATTCATTAGCTTAACAAAATCAGGAGTTGGGGTTGCTAGGTACTTTTTAAAATCAGACTTTTTAAAATCAATTTTAAATTTCTTAAAGTATTTCTTTCTTGCAAGAAAAACAAAATGAGTGGAATTATATATGGTTCCATCAAAATCAAACACAACTGCTTTTAACATTACTAATCAAATCCAATAAATAAACAAAATAAACTTAATTTTTATATTTATTTAATTATAACTCATCCTGATCATATATATATTCTAGATCAACTTTTTCATAATTAAATAATTCTGCTTCTGCAAAGAATCTTTTAATCTCAACCTTTGCTGATGTATCAGAGTCTGATGCATGGATTACATTAAATTGTTTGGATATTGAAAAGTCTCCTCTGATTGTTCCAGGGTTTGCATCATATCCTTTTGTAATTCCTGTTAAACTTCTAACAACAGTAACTGCATTATATCCTTCTAGAGCACAAACAACGGATGGTGTGCTTTGCATATATCTCTTAAGCCCAGGAAAAAATGCCTTCTCACTATGATGCCCATAGTGATCGTCTATTAGCTTATCATCAAGATGTAGCATCTTAATTCCAATGATCTTTAATCCTTTTCTCTCAAATCTATGTAGGATTTCACCTACTAGCCCTCTATTCAATGCATCAGGTTTGAATATAATTAATGTTCTTTCCATATTTTATCTTTTTCCTTTATTTTGTTTTATTATTATAGGTGGTTAAATATATAAATTAAACTTTTTTATTTGCTTTCACTAAGTTTTCTATCAATAATTTCAGAAAAGACTGAATAGGGTTTTGCACCAACAACTTCTTCTCCATTAATAAAGAAACTTGGTGTGGAGGTTATTCCTAAATCAACCCCATCCAGATAATCTTGCTTTATTTCATTATAGGTTGTGTTTGAATTAATACACTTAGTAAATAAAGCTTCATCAAGTTCTATTTTTTTTGCATAGTCTATGTACCTATCCTTTATTCCTGAAACCCCATTAGTAAACAAAAGAGTATACATTTGATAGTAATTGTTTTGAAGCCCAGCACATTCAGCTGCAATTGCAGCACCTTCAGCAAGTGGATGTCCAGAAAGAAGGGAATCCCTATAAACAAACTTAACTTTTCCTGTTTTAATATAGTTTTCCTCTATTTGGGTATAGGTTTCATTATAAAACTTAACACAAAAAGGACATTGAAAGTCACTGAACTCAACAATTGTTACAGAAGCATCTGGATTACCAGTTATATAATCATTGTTTATGTATTCGCTATCAAGTTCTGATAAATTAAGATCATTGCTTCTTGTGGTTGGGATGTTTTGATCATAATTATAAATTATGTTTCCTTTGTTAAGCATTGATGAGATTACAAGAATCAATACAACTAGAATAACTAGAGAGAAAAATATAATCAAAAATTTATTTTCTTTTTTCATAAAGGATTACCTCGCGTTAATTATAGGGGTGTGTCCAACAAATATAACAATAATATAAAACCAAGATGTTAATCAATCATATTTTTAGATTTAAAATTCTTTGTAAACTTGTTTGACGCAATCTTATTATCATATGCTGCTTTCTTTTCCAAATAGATTTCTTCATCTGTTAAATTTGATATATGCTTTTTTAATTCCTGTGCAGACATTACTCCTTTTTCAAGAATATAAATATTTCTTAATATTTTTGATCCACTAGGAGTATTATAAGGAATTGGATTAATAATATTTAACTTACTTGATAATTCATTTGAAGGAACAATCTTAAACCCATGAGCTAAGAATACTCTCTCTGGAAGTTTAATTATCTTATCATCATAGGTTTGAAATTCAGGAAGAACACAAACAACCCTTCCTTTTCCTTTCAAGTTAAATGTTAAATTATCAAACAAAGCAGAATATAGTGGAATTATATCCCCAAGTATCTGTTTTACTCTATGTTCATTTGGACGACTATCTAAAAAAGGACCCATATATGGCTCAAAGCAAGCTCCATCAGCTCTAAATAAAACCTTTGAAGAATTTCCTATAATTAATTTGCTTTTTCCTTCAATTTTAAAGTTTTTTTCTGCCCAGGCAATATTTCTACGTGCCCCAGCAATCATTTCATTGTTCTTATCAATGCCAATAACATCATATCCATCAATTAATGCTTCAATTAGAAAGGTCCCAACCCCACAAAATGGATCAACTATTGTTCTTCCACTGGGAAGCCCCAATAGATTAAGCATAATCTTAGTTAATCTAAAAGAAGTTGAATATAGTTCCTTTTTAATAGGTCTTTTTTTGTCTTTAAATATATAGTCCTCAGATGATGAGCAGGCAATTGTTTTTGCAAAAACATATTCATCATCAACTTTAAGAACAAATAATTCGAATCCTGTTTTTAAAAGTCCCCAGGACATAACATTATCTGGATTAATTATATCTCTTCTAATAAGTTTCTTTTTACCCTTAACAAGAGGTAATAATTTTGGTTTCTTATAAACTGCTTTTGCTTTTTCTTCTCTAAAGTACAATTTAATTATTTCATTTATGTTTGCAATTTCTAATTCATCAATATCAATTGTTGAAAGAGCATAGTTGAAGCTTTTTTTATTAATGAAATCAAGCTTATTAATTAGTTTTTCATTAATTGTTTTTGAGCTATGATAAACAATAGCAATTCTTGTGATTCCACCAAGGTCTGTAATCATCTTCTTTGAATTAATATTATATCCTAGGAAATCAATTAGGAGATAATTATCTTCTTCCTTGTTAATTTTATAATTAATTTTTTCTTTATCCAAGTAGGTTGATAGTTCTAGTTTTGATAAACTAGAATTTCTTCCAAGTAAAAATAGGTACATAATTTTTTTCCTTTCCTTTATAATTGAATTAATATTTTTTTATTGCTTTGAGGTATTATTCTAACCTCTTGACCTTTATCTAATTTATATTCCTTTACAATATCTGAAGGGAGAGTTATTGCTAAACTTCTACCTGCATTAATTATTGGCCTTCTAAATGCAAATTTAGCATGTATTTTATCATTTAATTCATACATCTGTTCGCTGGTTGCAAACTCTTCTTTACATTTAGAGCATTCATAATAAGGAGAATTTTTGAATGTAATATCACCATTATTAAATTTCATTTCTCTTGATCTTAATACTGCTTTACCTTTACAAAGGTGACATTTTATTTCTTTTTCATATTCCATATTTTAACTTCCTCTTCATTTGCTTCCCACAACGTAATTACATAAATATAATCTTTAGTTTCTTTCTTAATTGCTGTTAATACAAATTGATCAATATTAAATATTGTTTTTATATTATCTTTTTCTTTAATTTTAATCTTTTGTTCTTTAATATAGTATTCTATGTCTCCATAATTTAGTCCTAAGATTAATGCTCTTTCACAAAACCTATCTTGTGCATGAAGACTCCATCTTATGATCATATATATTACATATACCAATTAGTTTATAATAATATCATTTAATAATATGGTAATACCAAGTTAAATAAATAGAATTAAGAAAAAGAAAATAAAAAGGAAAAGAAGTTACTTCTTTCCTTTTGCTGCTGGTGCTTTAGCAGCAGCTGCTGCTGGCTTTCCTGCAACTGGTTTTCCTGCTGCTGGAGCCTTAGCTCCGCCTGCAACTGGTTTTCCTGCTACTGCCTTGGTATCAGTTGGTGCTCCACCTGTCTTTGCAGCCTCTGCTGCCTTAGCTTCATCTTCCTGATCCTTTAGCATCTTTCTCTTCTTCTTAACAGTTCCAACAGACTTAAAGTTGCTTTCATTTTTTTCAACAACAACCTTCATTTTTCCTGGAACCTTTGAATCACATCTATCAAGTATTGCTACAACTGTAGGAACATTAACTTCATCAACTAAAACACTTAATATTTTTTGATTAACTCTAACTCTTGATGCTACACCAATAACCTTACCAAAAGGGCATTGACTCATTCCCATTTGTATTCTATCCGCATGTGCTCCCTGTGCTTGCTTATTTTCACGTAGGAAGAACTGTGGATATACTCTTAGCTTCATATAATAGTTAGCAACAGTTAATCTTTTTGTTAATTGTCTAGTAATAGTTACTCTAATTGATTCTAGAGCATTATCTCTAATCTGAACTTTTTCATTAGTTACGTAATGTACTACATGTGTATAATTTCTATCTCCAGTACCCATGTGAAACTGACGTATCTTAAGTCCTGGAATTCCTCCAATGAAGTTCTTTCTATGTACTTTTTTTGCAACTCTAGTAAATGCTCTTTGCTTAACATTTTTACTGTAACAATGTCCTGGTCTTAAACCCATAATAACTCACCTAAACTTAATAATATACTTTTTTTTCTAATTTTAATTAAAAATTAGTCTATTTTAATATATATTATATATACAGTAAAGTATATAAATGAAATTATTCTATTTAAGTAAAATGAAAAAAGAGAAAGTTATCTCCTCTTTATTGTTTCTGTATTCTTAATTGGTTAACTCCTTTTTCTGAATCACTCTTATTATACAATAAAATTTTCCCAATAACTTGTCTCATATTCGGATATAAGAAAACTAATTAATGGGTTATAATCATCTTTTTTATCAGCAACTGAAAGAGCATCAAGATACTTATCTCTATTTTTCTTTGTAATTACTATTGGGGGATAATTAAATTTTAATAACATAAAATTAAACAATATTCTCCCTGTTCTTCCATTCCCATCAGCAAATGGATGTATTCTTTCAAATCTATGATGGAAAATTACTGCCTTTACAAACGGATGCTCCTTTGATTTATTATACCAATCAAATAATTCATCCATTTCTTTATATATTCTAAAATAAGGAGTTGAATCAAAATGAGATTTAGTTACCCTAATATCAAAATTTCTAAATTCTGTTCTTTCATCAATATCTTTCATTAATTGCTTATGTACATCAGTTATTAATTCTAGGTTAAACTCAGTTTTATTAAGTATTGAGAAAAATGTATTTTTAGTATTTCTAAGATCATATATTTCTCTTAATGTTTTATTTTTTAATGTTGCATTATCTTCATTGAGTATTTTTCTAACCCCACTTAATGGAATTGTGTTTCCTTCAATTGAAGTAGTATTATAGGTAAATGAAACAATAAAATGATTATATATGTCTCTTTGAGTTTGTAAATCTAATGTTTTAAATCTAGAATCAAAATGTAATTTAATTGCTTCAAGCTTAATCTGTTCATCAGTAGTTAAATAGTTGTCTTTCTTTAACTTCAATGATTCTGCTTTTTGAACATAATAATTTGAATTTAAGAACTTAGTAATTGTTCTATAACTCTTTCTAATTTCTTTATGGTATACTTTATTATCTAATAGATTGTTAATATTTATCTTTGATAAATCATTACCAAGATAAGCTATATCCTTAACAACTTTCTTTCCATTTATTCTTTTATCTATTCTTAGGTAATAATACTTTTCTGACCCGTTCTTTTTTATATATACATAAACCATATAAATATAATGAATAGATGGGTTTATATAGTTTACCCTGGACAACTCACTTTTTTGTTTGTCCAGGGTAACTGTGTTACTCAATATTCTTTAAATAGAGCCTATTTAAGAAGAAAATTGATTTAAAATAAAATTAGTTTTAAGTCCTTGTTTCTTTTTTTAAATATAAAGGAAGAAGAAAAATCCAGGGATCTGCAATATTTAAGAATCACAGTGTGTTTTTTCTTCCTTCCTCTTTTCTGCCTTTTTTTCTTTTGTGAAACAAGGTAATAGATTTACCGTATATACTAATGGATAAAATCATTTTAATAAAGAACTAGTTTTGATTTCAAACTTCTTTAGTTGGTTTGTTTGAAAATCAAAATACTTATTGTGATTAGGTTATTTTTCACTATTAATTATGATTTATGAACAACCATCCACATCTAAAGTACAGTCTGCATGGCAATCTAGATCTCCTGAACTATATCCAAGGTCAGAACATGCTTTATTAGTGTACTTACCCATATCTGATCCATCACATTTCTCTGTTCCTTCAGCATTATTGTTACCACATACATAGGAACTTGCATTGTTTGTGTCCTGGACCCAATTATTAATGTCTGTAGTAGTATCATCAATTGCACTTGCTTGGGATGTTTTCTTATTTATGCTTGATAAATAAAATGTTCCAATAACAATTCCAGCAATAATTACGATTCCAATGATTATAAGCATTTCAATTGAAATTTGTCCTTTATTTTTTTTAGTAAAAAACATAAATATTTCCTAAATTATAAATAATAATCCTATAATATTATAAACTATTAATTTATAAAGATAACTAAAAA
>CAZCAP010000016.1:0-8584 GCA_964496765.1 uncultured archaeon
GCTTTTTATCCATTGTTATCAAAGAATGTAAATTCGAAGAATTTAGATAATATATTGAATAAATTTTCAAAAATTGTTATTTTATTCACACTCCCAATATTTTTCGGTTCAATTTATCTTGCAAAAAATATAATTAATTTAATATTTGGATATCAATATCTCCCTGGATTAATTGCATTTCAAGTTATCATGGGTTATTTCTTATTTTCCTCGATAAATATTGTTTTCCATCATCTTTTAACTATCTATGATTTTCAAAAATATCAACTTAAGATTATATTCTTTGCATTGTTAATCAATGTGATATTAAATTTATTTATGATCCCTATTTTTGGAATAATTGGAGCAGCAATTTCAACAGTTGTTTGTGAGTTGTTTATCTTAATTTGTATTTATAGGTTTACAAGAAAACACTGTATTAAATTTAGTTTCTGGAATAAATTTGCGATTCCATTAATATCTTCTATATTAATGATAGTGGTATTATATGTTATTGACCTTCTAGGGGGAATACACATTCTCCCACATAATCTAGATGTTCTAATTTATTGTATAATCGGAGCAATTTCCTATGGGATATTTATTTTATTATTTAGATATATAACTAAAAAAGAAATAACTTTAATCTTGAGTTCTTTTAAAAAATAAATAATAGAGCCTATTTAGTAGATTCTACTCTTTTCCATATTTCTTTCTGAGATTTCTTCTTGATATTAACATCTCTATAGATTACAAACCATAGATATAATCTAGCAAAAAACAAAAGTGCCATCCAAAAGAATTCTTTGATACTTGTAATATATTTTAATATTTTAAATGCACCAGTACTTTCTGATTTAAATGATCTTACTTCAAAATTAGTTAATTTCTTTATTTGATTGTATCCGCCTGCACTTCTTTTCTTTTGAATAATCCAATCATTAAAATTATCTGGATATTTAACATAAACCTTTGCTTTTTGAGCATATTTAATTATTTTCTTTTTCTCATAAACCTTAAATGAAATATATCCATCTTCTGATAATAGCTCTGTTGGTAATTTTGGGAATATATGTTTTCTAATTGCAAATAAATATCCTGTACAAAAAAACTTTCCAAAGGAATTAAGTTTCTCAACCCTCATATCATTTGCTATGTTCGTTAAAGTGTATGCCCAATATCCATATATTGTATTCCTTGGATTAGTTGATATAACATTACCAGATACTGCTCCCACAAGTGGATCAGAAAAGGGTTTAATTAACTCTGAGATTGCTTTTGGATCAATATATACATCCCCATCTGTTAAAATTAAGATATCTCCTTTGGTTTTTGGAACCACCAGATTAAGAGCAGCGGATTTTCCATTTCCTTCATCTTTAACAGTAATTACTTTTTTATGTTTTCTAGCAGCATTAAGTGTTTCATCATCAGGTGCAACAACAAGTAATTCAAGATTAGAAATATTTTGGTTAAGTACTGCAGTAATTGCTTTCCCAATAGTTTTTGGTTCCTTATAAGAAGTAATAATTACACTTATTTTCATATATATTTCATATATACACACAAATATAAATATTTTGTTAGTTAAGTAATATGATTATTATGAAGATTGCACTTGTTGTTCCTTATTTTTCTGGGTTTGGTTCAAATGAATCAGAAATTGCAGAAGAGTTTATGAGGAAAGGACACAGGGTAACTGTTTTTACTACAAATATCAGATCTGGTTCTAGATTAAAAAATATAAGTTATTCATTAAACAAAAACTTTGATATAAAATATGTAAAAGTATTATACAATTTTATGGGCTGGCCATATACGATTGATTTTTCAGAAAAATTAAAGGATTTTGATTTAATTTTAGCAGAAGAAGATTATCAATATATGTCATATATTGCATATCTTGCTGCAAAAAAATATAATATTAAGATAATCGTATCAAACGAAAGATATTATGTCCCAAAATTCCCAAAATCTCTATTTTTAAAAACAATTGAAGCAATATACACCTCCAAAATAAGAAGCTACGTTCCATTTATTACTGTTCATGCAAATAGTGCAAAAAAATATTTAAGATCTATTGGATTTAAGAAAAATATACCTGTAATATTTACTGCAATCAATTTAAGTAAGCTTAAAATTAAGAAATCAAATATAATCCAAGATAAATATAATTTAAACAAGAAAGATATTGTTGTTTTTACAATAGGAAGATTAGTTGAATTTAAGAATTATTTAAAATTAATAGAAGCGTTTAGTAAACTACCTAAAAACTATAAACTAATTATAGTTGGAAAAGGGGAACTTGAACAGGAATTTAGAAAATACATCACAAACAATAACATAAGCAATGTAATTTTAGAAACCACCTTCCTAGAACCGAGAATAATACAACAATATATGAATTCAAGTGATATTTATATTCAACCAAGTCTTATAGAGCCTTTTGGAATTGCGGTAAGAGAAGCTATGGCATTAGGTAAGCCAATAATTGTAACAAAAGAAGGTGGGATGATAGAAGCAATAGATGGGAATGGATCTTTTACCTCCAAGAACCTAGATAACTTAAAAGAAAAGATAGATGATTGCTATACTAATAAAACAAAATACAGTAGGAAATCAATAGAACTAGCAAAAATGTATGATGTATCAAAAATATGTGATCAATATTTAAAATTAATTAAGAATTAAATAAACCTTCTTTTAAATTTTAAAACTGCTTGTATTATTTTTTTTGGCATATGGCTAATTAAACAGTAAATAACCACTCTATCTTTATATCCAAATAATTTGAAATATTTCTTAGAATATTTAATTACATTCTTATAATCTTGTTTATGAAAATTATAGAATATTTCACTTGCAATTACATCTTTATCATTAGAGGTTTCTGCATTTAATTTAAATATTTCATCAGGGTTAAATTTGTTATAACTATCTTTCCCAATTTTTATTTTTTCTTTATAAAATTGTGCTGCTTTTTTTGCAAATAACAACTGTTTGTTTCTTTTTTCCATAGATGTTTGAGTATTGTGAACTCTATAATGAAATAATATATCTTTAATATTAGTTAATTTTTCCCCATCAGCAAGTAATTGTAAGAAAAAATCCACATCCTGAGCATAAAATATTTTTTCACGATATCTTATTTTAGTTTTATTCCTAAACATTATACTTGGATGGCATATTCTGTTAGTACCATTAATCATATCTTTTTTTATTTTATTAATGTTAGTAATTGTTTTAATCCTAGTTATTATCTTATTGTTTTCATCTATGTAATAATTCCCTGTTCCTACTAAAAACACATCTTTGTGTTTTTCTAAATAATTTATTTGATCTTCAAATCTGGTGGGCAAAGAAATATCATCATGATCCATCATTGCAATATATTTACCATTTGCAGCATCTAATCCTTTATTTGATGCAAGAGAAATTCCTAAGTTTATTGAATTATTAATTATTTTTATTCTTTTATCTTTTTTTTGATATTCTTTAATGGTTTTAAGTGTATTATCTTTAGATGCATCATTAATTATTATAAATTCAAAATTAGAATATGTTTGATTAAGAATACTTTCTATAGTTTGATGAATTAATTTCCCAGAATTATATACCGGCATTACAACACTAATTATTGGTTTTCTCATATTGTCACTTTTCTACTTTTAATTCAAATTCTAAAAACATTGGAGGAATGATTCCTGGTAAAAATATAGTATGTACCTTTTTCATAAATTTACAACTATTAAATAACCATTGGAACAAAATAAGATATTTATTAAATTTTATTTTTTTTTGGATTATTTTAAATCTAGCTTTTGAATAATAATTCAATTTACTCTCGTTAGTGAAATAATCTAAAGTCATATATGTGTAAAATTGTTTATGTGTGGGATCACAAAATGCCCAAACGCTTGGGGTGTAGGGAACAATTATCTTTATGGTTGCATTATCTTTTGATATTCTCCATATTTCTTCAATAGGTTTAATTATTGAATCAAGATGTTCCATTACATTATCTGCATAAATTTCATCAAAATAGTTTTCCTTAAATGGCCATGAGAATTTATTCAAATCATGAACAATATCAACTCCTTTTAATTTGACTGAATCTAAGTTTAGGTACCCTTTCATAATTTTATTTCCTGAACCAATATTTAATTTCATTTTAAATCCCTACTTATTTTTATTTTTTTATAATTTATAATTGCTAAATATACTGATTGTATCCAATAAATAAAACGTATATAAAAAGTTTTATGAAAATACATATTTGTTAATGTTTTATTTTTATATGGTTCTTTTCTAGTTACAAATACTCTAACTAGTTGTTTAAATATCATTTTTAATTTATTTTTATCATATCTTAATGAAAAGACTATCATCCCATAAGCCTGATGTTTATAAATAAAATCTTTTTTGGATGATTTATATGAAAAACTACCTATATGAACTGATTTTGAAAAACCATTATATATTATTTTATATCCTTTTTTTCCTACTCTTAAACAATAATCTATATCATCCGGTCCAAAAAAGAAATTTTCATCAAGGCCACCAACTTTTTTAATTAATTCTGTTTTTAATAACATATTGGCGCCTTGAACTGCTTTCGTTTCTCTAATAAAATTAAATTGACCATTATCTTTTAGATTAAAATCTTTTGGATTTCGTTCTAAAAATAACATTTGTAGTCTCCCATCAGGGAAAACAAGTTTGTTACCGCAGACTCCATAACTTTCATTTTTATTTAGTGAGTTAACCATTAACTCTAACCAATCTGGTTGAATTGTAATTATATCATTATTCATATCACAAATATAATCTGGATTATATTTCTTTAAAATGTAATTCCATAATAGATTCATCCCTTTTGTATATCCTAAATTAGCATTAGATTTTATTAAATCTATATTTTTTATTTTTTTTAATTCCCAATAACTATCATCTGTAGATCCATTATCTAAAAGAATTACCTTATAATTAGAATACTTTGTTATTTTCAATAATGAAAAAATACATTTTTTGGTTGTGTTTAATGCATTATAATTTAATATTGCTACACATACTTTTTTTTGAGCATTCATATAATTCATATTTATATTTTTTTTGATTAAACCCAACTAAGAGACTATATTTTATCTCCAAGCATAGGTTATCTTATGCTCGCCTGTTTTTGTTATTGTTTTATATCCCTGCTCTTCTAGGTTCTTTTCTACTACTTCTCTTGTGTCTGAACCATAGTCTTTCCTATAGTGATAGGTTGCTATTGCAATGCTTGGTTTTTGGCTAATGTTCTTTAAATCTTGGGTTATCTCTATCTCGCTTCCCTCTGCATCCATCTTTATGAAATCTACCTTGTTTATGTGATTGGTTTTAATAAATTCTGAAAGAGTGGTTGCTGGAACAGAGATAATTGAATTTTTTGTGTTGGTTCTAAAGCTTCTTGCAACAATTCTAGAACCAGCTTTCTTCTTAAAAAATCTAAATTGGCCTGATCTATTGTATATTGCCTTGTTAATTGGAATTATGTTTCTTATATTATTTTCCTGTAGATTTTCTTTTAATATCCTAAAGCTATCTGGATTTGGCTCGAAACAATAGATTTTCCCTCTTGGGCCTACCTGCTTTGAGATTGCTATTGAATAAAGTCCATGATACCCACCAATATCTATGATTACATCCCCTTCTTTGATATTATAGTGCTTGTTGTATGCTTCAATTGAGTGATTAATATCATAAACCATCTTGATATCTGTTTTTACTATGTATTCTTTAAAATGGATTAGAAAGTTTGTGGTTGTGTCTATATCTGTGCCTACTGATTTCTTGAATATTTCTTTAAAGACTCCTGTTCCAAGCTTGATCTTTTTAAAATCAGTTTTTATGGTTTTGTTTTTCTTTGAAATATAGATCTGGTTATTCTTATCAACCTTTAGTTTTATTCCATTTATAAAAAAGCAAATCCTTTTCCAAAAAGATAAAGAAAATTTAGTTTCCATAATTATTTTAATTTATTTTTTATTTGGGTTTAACATAAATAGTTATGTTCTTCTTAATTTCAAGATATTCATCATCTCTATAGGGATGCTTATAGGTTATATTTAACACACACACTCTAGAGGAGTTAACTACATTGGGTCCTTCCAATAAATCAATTATCTTTACATTAACCAATGCTGTTTGATCAGCACCTGCAAGTATCTTCATTGTTTTATAGGTGTCTGCAATATATACAAAATTATTACAATCTTCTCTTTCACTTCCGTTCTCAATAGCTATATCAACAACCTCTATATTTATTGGATTATTGTTAGTTAATTTTAGGTTAATGTATTCTTCAGTGGTTGTGTTTAGGTTTTCATCATAAACAAGATTAATTGTTTCCTTGTTTAATGTTCCTGTGAACTTAATAAGAGGTTCCTTTATTTCAATTTCAATTGAAAAGCTTTGATCTTCCTTAAATGAACTTGATCTAACATATAATGTTCCTGTAATTGTATCTGCTTTTGCACTAGTTGGAATTGTTACTCCTATTAGTTCATCCTTTGTTTCTTTCTTATCAACAGTTGTTTGATTTGCAGGAATATTAAACCAACTGGTTACGTCCTCATTATTTATTGAATTAATATCTATTGAATAGGTAACATCATTAATACTTATACTATTTTTTGAATTGTTTATTTTACACACAAAGTTCTTTGTGTCTCCGCTTGTGAGTGTGGTTTTCATGCTAGCTACTGTAACTGTTATTTCTGGTTCCTTAAGAACATTTGTGGTTACTGTTTTTTTATCAAGTTTATATTTAATGCTTACTCCAAGTGATTGCTTATCTCCAATCTTTGCGGTCTTGGGAAGCCTAAAGCTAATAATTACATTTTGCTTTGTTTGAGCATATATTTTAAACAAAGATTTATCAAGAACATTATTTGTAACATCAACTATTTGGAAATCATTAATATCTTTAATTATTCCTTCGAACTTAAGATCATCAAGATTATAATCTGTTGTTGGGCTTGTGTTTTCAAGAGCAAGATTAATTTGGAATTCCTGGCCAGCAAATATCTGTGCTGGCGCTGTAAGATCAGTTATTTTAAGTTTAATATTTTTTTCTAGAACAACAACTTCACCAGGATTATCAGATTTTAAAGTGAAACTTCCTTTCTTTGAAGAATAATCCTTATTTTGTGCACTATACCAGTAGGTTCCTTTTTTTAATTTAATTGGTTCACCTGCAGTTGTCTTATCTAAATCACCAAGCATGCTTTCATCCTTAGATATTAGGATGTTTGCAGAAATTCCTTTGCCCTCTGTGTTTTTAGTATCAAAGGTGATTGTTGCACTATTGAAAAATAAAAAGTATACTATTACACAAAGTATTCCAATAACAATAAGCCAAGTAATTGTGTTCTTAATAAGTTTACTATTGTTTCCTTTACTTCTATTTTCTGAATAACCAAATGGAGAGGAATCTCTATCTCTTCCTCCAGAACCTCCTCCAAAAGGATCATAATTACTCATATGTTTCCCTGTGTATTATTTTTTTTAAGTTCATGACTTGCTTTTGTTAATGCATACCTTGTTGTTAAAAGCTCGTCCTTAAGTTCTTTGATTAATTCAAGTGCAATTCTTTCCTTTTCAAGTTGAGAATTATCTAGATTTGTAATATCATTATTTAATTGCTTAATGTGCCTATAGATGTTTGCAAGCTCCTGCTCAAGATGAACTATGTGTATCTTAAGTAGAGTTTGATTTTGCTCAGTGACCTTGGTTTTAGAAATTAATTCAGATTCAAGGTTAGATATCTTAGATGCCACCATTTTTTCTTTAGCTTCTAGCCATCTATATTCCTCAAGTTGTTTATTTAGGTTTAAAATCTTATTATCCTTCTGAGAAACAAGTGTCATTAGTTGTTCGCTTGATCTTTTTTGAGCACCAATGTCCACATACTTGTTTTCTATGATCTTTTTAGCACCTTCAAGGAATTGAATAAATATGTTTAATTCGTTTTTAACTTCCTCTTCAAGATCATAGTAGCCCTGTGGTCTTGTGATTGCTTCTTTTATATTTAGTAAATCATTAGTTATTTCTTTCTTGTGTAATTCAATAAATAAATGTTTGTTAACCTTGTTAGCTAACATTAGAAAGTTCTGATGGAATAGATCTAGTTTCTTTGGATTAAGCTCAGAAACATATTGGAGATTCATTCCTCTGTTTGCTTCTCCTATTTCTTTACTAATTTTTTCAAGTGCTTCTCTAAGTGCACCTAATGTTCGTATTATTTCTATTTTTTCAAGTGTGTGAAGAGGATTTGTTATTATCCTATAGCACTCTCTTGTTTTTGATAATAGTAAATCAATTTTTGTATATATATCTTCCATTCTTAATCTTATTTTTTAATTTTATATATATTTTACTTAATATATAATATACTGTTACATTTAATAATTTTTGTATTTATAGTATATAATAGAGCTAAAGTTTATATTTATAAGTGTAAGAGGTTGGTTAATATGAATGAAACTATAAAAAACTTAACAAAAGCATTTATTGGGGAATCAATGGCAAGGAATAGATATACTT
Source organism: uncultured archaeon (assembly GCA_964496765.1). Taxonomy (GTDB): domain Archaea; phylum Iainarchaeota; class Iainarchaeia; order Iainarchaeales; family CSSED10-239; genus JBAWVI01. Next base: position 8,566 of record CAZCAP010000016.1, read on the forward strand.
TTTTTGCTAGGATTGCTCA
>CAZCAP010000016.1:8684-12828 GCA_964496765.1 uncultured archaeon
GCAATTGCAGAAACCCATCATGAAGAAAGATATGCTAAACTATTGAAAGAAGTTGAAAACAATACAGTATTCAAGAAAACAAATAAGGTTTATTGGATTTGTATTAAATGTGGGTATATGGAAGAAGGAACAGAACCACCAAAGGAGTGTCCATCATGTGGTCATTCAACAGCATATTTCCAAATAAAATCAGAAAATTATTAGGTGTTTTAAGAAAACGGAGGAAGGACTATGACAAAGGTTGGAGAAAAGTATAAATGTTCAATTTGTGGTAATTTTGTTGAAATAAAAGAATCTGGTGGAGGAACTTTAGTTTGTTGTGGTAAGCCAATGACATTACAGGCAACAGATGATGGAATAACCCCTACTGGTGATGAACAAAAGCATGCTCCAGTAATTGAAGTTAAAGGGGATAAAGAAATTTATGTGAAAATTGGAGAAGTTGACCATCCAATGACACCAGAGCATTATATACAATGGATTGAGTTAAGTGTTGATGGATCATTGTATGTTAAGAGTATGAATCCATGGGATAAATCAGAAACTACATTTAAGATTCCTGCTGGAAGAAAAATAGTAGCAAGAGCAAAATGTAATCTTCATGGTGTTTGGAAAACTGTTTATAGTGGTCAATAGTTTATTTGACCCTATTTTTTCTTATTTTTCATCTTATTTTTTAAAAACAATATATTTATATATCTTATTATATACTTATTACTTATATATTAGTACCTAAAAAGTATCAATTGATGATTATTATGAAAAAAAGTATTTTGAAAGATGATGTTAGATATCCAAATCTAAGTACAGTGCTTATGATCGAAAATTATTTGAGAGAGCATAAGGACATCCCTACAAAAATGTCTATCTTAAAAGAAAAGCTTCCAAAGAAAGTAATGCATAATACTTTAAAGTTAGCTTTAGATTATTTGTATATTAGTGGAAAGATAATTTATGGTCCAAAAGGTTTCCAATGGACCTATGAAGAACCAAAAGAAATTAAAAGTTTTCTAAAAGATGCCTATGAATTCAAATATAATGCAAAAAAAAGAAATTAAAGTTTATTTAAAAGATGATGCAAAAGAAAGTTACTTTCAATTAAAAAAAAAATCTGACAAAGAATCCCAACTGTTGCTTTCATCTATTGAAAGAATAATGAATTTATTAAATCTAAATCCACAACTAGGAAATCCAATACCTAAAAAACAATTCCCAAAGCAATTAATTCTGAAGCGTAATATAAATAACTTATATAGAATCGAATTATCTAGATTTTGGAGATTATTATATACGATAAAAAATGATGAAATTTATATTTATTTAATTATCTTAAAAATTACAGATCATAAAGAATATAATAAGTTATTTAGATATAAATGATATTTATGAATAATCTTATTTTAAAAATTAATGAATTAAAGAAATTAAAAATAAATACGTTAATTGAAAAAAGAGCAAAAGAATTTATTAATTTTAAAAGAACAAACAAAAATCTTTTTTCTGAGCTTTGCTTTTGTACCTTAACCGCAAACTATAATGCAGAAAAGGCAATGTTGATTCAGAAAAAGATTGGAAATGGATTTATTATTCTTTCAGAAGATGAACTTAAAAGAAAATTAAAACAACTTGGATATCGCTATCCAAATAAGCGTGCAGAGTATATTCTAGTTAATAGACAATTTTATCCTCACCTCTTAAATATTTTAAAAGAACATTCAGAAAAAGCTTTAAGAGAATGGATTGTTAAACACATTAAAGGCCTTGGATTTAAGGAAGCAAGTCATTTTCTAAGAAATGTTGGGTATCCAAATTATGCAATAATTGATTTCCACATAGTTGATCTTCTGGAAAAAGAAAAAATAATTAAAAGGCCAAAGAATCTAAGTCCAGAAAATTATATTAAGATAGAAAGGGTTCTTTCAAAGCTAAGTAAGAAGGTTAACCTTAATTTAGCGGAACTTGATCTCTACTTATGGTATCTTGAGACTGGAAAGGTCTTGAAGTGATTCCTTTCACATCTATTTTGGTAAGACAAACGCATACATATTTAAATTGATTGGATTATATATATATTTATGATTCCTGATTTAAAATCAAAACCAAAAATTGTAATTGACACATCCTTTTGGATAAATGTGGTTTATCTTGGAATTGATAACTATCTTTTAAATTATTTTAATTTATATGTTGTTTCAAAAGTGGAAAAAGAAATATTAGATGAAAGCGATTATAAGATATATGATTCTGAAGATATGGAAATATACTCTAAGTTAAAAGATAGGGGATTAATAACTATAAAAAATCCACAAAAACTTTCAAAAAGAGTATTAGATGATTTAGAAGTAGATTCCGGAGAATTATATAGTATTGAGCTTGCAATTGAAGAAAATATGATTGTTGCAACAGATGATAAAGGTGCAGTTACCTTTTATAATAAAAATAATTTGATTATGATTACTTCAATTGATTTTATTTTAAAATTATACATAGATAAAATTATTTCAATAGATACAGTTTTATATTATTTTAACCTTTTAGAAAAAAAAATAAAACCAAAATATATTGAAGAAGGAAGAAGACGTTTAAATGAAATGTGATTTATTATGAGTGAAGAAGATAATTATAAACTAAAAAAATCCAAAACAATAAGATTGTCAGATTCAGCTATAACAAACATTAACTATATGGTTAATGAAACTAAAATTAGTGAATCTGAGCTTTTAAGATCTATAATTGAAAAATCAATTGCAGAATATAGATTGAAAAAAGCTTTGGATGCAGTCGATTCTGGTAAAATAGGTATATCTGGTGGAGCAAAGATATCTGGCTTAAGCTATAGGGCATTCTATGATAAAATGATTGAGAATGGAGTTAAATTGGATTATGGAGATACCTATGTAGCAGGGAAGAATTTAGATAAGATACAAGCATTAATAGATTCATCTATTTCTACTAAAGAAAAATTAAAAAATAAAAAATTAGCTAAATCAGATTCAGATGATTATAATAAGAAGATGAATCTTGATAAAATTTTAAATCCTACAGAAAAATTAAATAACATAAAATTAAAAAAAGCACTAGCTGAAGTAAAATCAGGTGAATTATCTATTTCTGGTGGTGCACAAGTTGCTGGTTTAAGTTATAGAGATTTCTATGATAAAATGCAAGAAAATGGAATTAAAGTGGATTTTGATGAAAAAAGTATTGGAAAGGGTGGATATAAACTGTTAGAGTTAGTTGAAAATAAAAAACATAGTAAGAAAAAGAAAATTAATTTTGAGGATCATCATGTTGGTGGTGGTCTTGATAAAATACATAAGTCAATAAAAAAATCAAAAAGTATTAAAAAGAGCAAGTAATTTATCTTCCTGATCCAATTCTTTTTGCTTTATTTTTTTTTGCTCTTTCTTCATATTTTTTAAGAACCTTATTTAGAGCAACATTTAAATCTACATTCATTTCTTTTGCAAGTCTTATTAAACAAAAAAGAACATCTCCAAGCTCATATTCTGTTTCTGAAGTTATTTTCCTATTTTTATGTCTTCCATAATCAGTAGACTTAATTACTTCCTTTGAAAGTTCTCCAATCTCTGAAGTTAGATCAATCATAAGAATATCTGGATTTGTAGAAAGATTATTCTTTTTAACAAACGTATTTACTTTCTTTTGTAGTTCTCTAATTTCTGTCATAATAATTTCTTTTTTAATTTTTTCTTTTTAATCCAATTAATTATAAATAAAATTCCTATAATAAATGCTGGCCCATAAATAATTAAAGATGAAGATAGAAGAGCATTCCATGATTGATTTGTAAACATCATGATAAGATAGATTAGCCCAATCAGAATATAAGTAATTCCCCCAACTAATTCATGTTTCCAAGAGATAAATAAAATAATTAATAAGATAAGTGTTGGAATATTATGCATAACCAATCCAAGGATTGTTCCCCAAAAGCCTAATCCTAGATCAAAAATATCTAATGACATTAAGACTAGGAAGAGGATAAATATTATTGATAATATTCTTGGTATCCAATATATCCATCTATTAATCCTTTTTTCCATAGCTTCTCTCTTTATTTAAAAGTGCAGAGGACAGGATTCGAACCTGCGAAGCACTAAGCACATGGTCCTAAGCCATG
>CAZCAP010000017.1:0-9550 GCA_964496765.1 uncultured archaeon
TATAAACAGCAACAAGTATTCCCACAACAAAACAAAGAAGAACAACAACTGCTAACGTATTAAGATTCATTTAATTTCTTTCCTTTTCTTATTTTCTAAGTTCTATCTCAAAGATATCAATTATTCTATCTGTATCTAGATCCTTTAATGAAATCCTATTATTTGCTTTTCTTACAAACATTAAATTAAAGTTAGAATAATTTGCAACTAATCTTCTTAGCCTATCATATTGCTTGAGAGTAACTTCTTTTTTATGCCTATGGGTTAGCTCAGTAAACACTTCATGGAATCTTTCACTTTTTTCAAACAATTCTTTGTTTCTTACCTTAATTTTTTCAGTTCTGTTTCTGAAGATATCACTTAATCTCATAAGTTCTTTCACCTACTTAATTAAACTTTCCTTGGAAGAGAGGATCTCCTCCGCCTTTTATTTGTTTACCAAGTTTCTTTTCAAGTTCCTTCTTTATTCCATCTATTGATTCCTTTGATGAAGGGCCTTTCCAAATGAAAACATTTCCATTATTATTGTATATTGCAATAATCTTATCCTTTGATTTTTCAGTTGCCTGAACCTGTTTGAATACTTTTAGTATTTCTGCGATATCTAGATTAAATTTAGCAATAACTGTTTTATCATGGGTATTAACAATATTATCTAACTCATATTCAGCTATTCTATGCTTTAGAGAATCAATTTCTTTTTTTTGTTCTTTCCATTCTTTAAAAAAGTTCCCTAACGTTTTTGAAAGTTCGCTTTTATTAACACATAAAACATCAGATGAATTTTCTAAATGCTTTTCTTGTTCTCTAATATATTCAAGTGCTGCTTTCTGGGTTGTGTAAAATATTCTTTCAATTCCATCCTGAACACTTGTTCTTTTAATTATTTTAAAAATACCAATGTCCTTTATTTCATTTAAATGAAGCCCAGCACATGCCTGAACATCTATGTTTGGTATTTCAATTATTCTTAAAAGGTTCCCGGGAATTGCTCCACCTTGGTAAAGCCTGAAACCATATCTTTTTTCTGCTTCATCCTTTGCTAATTCAAAGATGTTTACTTTGCTTCCATCTAAAATCCATTCATTAACCTGATCTTCAATTAAATCAAGCTCTGCTTTTGTGATTGGTTTGTAGTGTGTGATGTCCAAATGAGATTCTAGAACATCCTTGCTTGCTCCAGCCTGCCATATATGCTGACCAAGTATCTTCTTAGCAGCAGCATTTAGAAGATGTGCTCCTGTGTGCATGCATCTTAATTGCTTCTGACGTAGATCATCAACTAAACAAATTATTGATTGTCCAAGATTTATTATTTTCTTTGGATTATCTAGGAAGTGAAGAATCTTTCCTTCATAATTATAAACCTCTGTTACTTTGTGTGCACCATTTATTGTTCCACAATCATAGGTTTGTCCTCCACCTTCTGGATAAAACACTGTTTTATCCAAGATAATAAATTTTTCTGATGCATAGAGAACCCTTGATGTGCATTCAGTTTTATTTTCATAATATAATTTTTTTGTGTTTGGAAGAGCTTTAATTATTTCTTTGTTTTCTTTTTCAAGAAGCTTCTGGATAATACTAACATCCTTTATTGCTTTTCCAGTTAAATTACTTTCTGCAATTGCCCCAAAATAATCTGCAGGAAGTTCTATCTTCTTATTCAACTTTTGTGCAGCTTCTTCAATCTGTTCTTTAGTTATTCCATCGCTCTTGTACATTGTTACAAAGTCCTTTGTATCAAGCTTTCTTCCTGATGAAAGAATACTTGCAAGCTTGCTTACTGCTTTATCTTTATTTTGTAAATATTTCTTTTTTTCTTCGTCAAGCACATCACAGGCAGTATTAAATCCTCTTGATAGGCTAGGATCAAAATCCTTCAACGAATGAACATGTTCTTCAAATATCTTATTAAAATCTAGTTTGAAATTATGTGTTTGATCAATATCAAACAATCTTCTTGCTAGGATTCTTAGATTATATCCTCCACCAGAATTACTTGGAAGAAGGCCATCAGTCCCTGTGTAAAGAAGAGTTTTTGTATGATCACAAACTGCATAGAGAGCATGAACTGGATCTAATTTCTTGAAGAGTTCATCTTTGGAGTGTCCAAGTTTCTTTGCAATAGTTTCCTGAACTTTTTTAAGATCACTAACCTCATCTGCATTTAATTCTCCAGATAATCTATAAAAATCAGTTAATAGTTTATCATCAAACTTTACTCCAGTATGCTTTTTTAAATATTTTAAAACATCATCAAATGTAATATCATAGCTTGTTGGAGTTCCATTTGTGTACCAAGCAAGTCTTTCAAACCCTGCCCCCATATCAATAACAGGTTTCTTTAATTGCTCGTACTTTCCTTTACCCATATCCTGATATTGCATGAAAACACAATTACCTAGCTCAACACCATTAGCAAAATATTCCATACATGGTCCAAAGTTTCCTCCACCTTCCCAAACATCCTCAAAAAAAACAAGATCATCTTCCTTAACTCCAATAACCTTAGTTAAATATTCATGATCTAGAGAAATAGCTTCTTCTTTCCAGTAGGGTTTCTTTGGATCACTATTGAATGCATGTTGACCAAACATAACAAAGGTTGTATAGTGTGTTCCTGTAACCCCTACATTTGAGAGATCTCCAAACCTAATGGAGGTTTGTGGAACAATAAGTGGATCTGCTGGTGGTTTAACCTCACCATTAACAACATATGGTTGGAAATCTATAATTGATGCATTTGTAAAATATAAATCATTTCTCCATCTAGGAATAACAGGATATCTTTTAATTGATTCATGTCCATTCTTTTTAAAGAATTTTTCAATTTCTTTCCAGGTTTCTTGATATGTATATCCTTTTGTTTTATGTCCAATGAAATCACGAGATTGACAACTAGATTCAGCACAATATTCTCTATTTGTGTTTGTCCAAAAAGCTCTTTTACATTTCTTACAAATCTTTCTTTCATAACCTAAATTAGTAAGCGCTTTAATCTTATAATGATCCTGCCAGTTCTTTTCAAACATTGGTCTAACTTGTTTTTTAAGTTCAGTTTCAGCCATAAACATCAATACCTATAAATATACCTAACATATCTATAAATTATACTTAATATATAAGATAAATAAGTATTTAAAGATATATTTTAGGGTTAATTATATCTATTGGCTTTTTCTAAGCTTTCTGGCCTTAAATGAAGATATATTTATAAAACGTTCCAAATAATTAATATCTATTAAAGCATAAAATAGTGGAAATAATATGATGAAAATAAACAAATCTAATTTAGGTTCTTTTTCCATTATTGATAAGTATGCCTATTGGTATTATTAACTAAAAACTAAACTACTTTAGTTATCAAGCCAATAGATTTTAATAGTTCTTTTTAATTTAAGCACATTTTGATTTCTAAAGTAGTATTTTAAAAAACAGGAGGAATCAAAATATGAACAAAAGTATATTACGAGGATTTCCAGAGGATATGGTGAAAGACAATAACCCTATCTTCTTTGGAATACATTTAAAGCCAATATGTAACTTTAAATGCAAAAAGTGTTTCATAGGAGAAATGAACAACCTAAGAATACAACAAGATCTTAATTTAAAAGAAATCAAACAAATAATACTATCCGCAAAGAATAATGGGTTTAAAGTATTAGGAATTACAGGAGCTGGAGAACCAACACTTGATAAAAGAATAAAAGCAATTGTTTCTCTTGCACATAAGAATGGATTAATTACTCACATTCCCACAAATTCATCTTTATTAAGTGAAGAACTTCTACAGTTCTTTAAAGCCAAAGATGTAACTTTAATTTTAAGTCTTGATACAATAGAGAAAGATAAGTTTATTGAGCTAAGTGGAACTAACGAAAGTGTATTCAAAACAGTTATAAAAAACATTACTCTTGCTCAAAAAGTATTCAAAGACACTATGATTGTAAAAAATAATAAAAACACACATAGAATTGCAATACACATGACTGTTAGTGATGAAAATCAAAATGAAATAAATGCAATCAAACAAATAGCAACTAAAGACACTTTATTTAGTATTTCATCCTATCGCTGGCAAGGAATTAGCTACTTCTGATGAAATTACAGAAAAACACATAGTTGAAGTGTTTGATCCACTAACCAAAAGAAACATTTGTGGTTTTTTTAGATTCGGAATAGATATTAATTTTGATGGACAATTATTACTAGACGCCCATGCCATAAGAACATCAAAAGTATTACCTAACATTAGAAGTTTCAATTTAAATATTAAAAAAGCTTTTGATTTTGCAAAACCAATCAAAATTAATTTCATTAAAAAACACATGGATGGTTTTTGTCCAGTTAGGTCAAATAATATAGATAACTGGATTAAAGATAAGGCTATGAAAATGGATATTAAAAAAAATATTCAAAAAGGTAAACCCCTACTTAAATTTTCATATGTTAATAAGGGTGCAAAAAAATTCTTGAAAGTATTAAATAGTAAAGAATATTACACCACAAAAAATGAATTGAAGATAATCACTAAAGAGGAAAAAGAATTACAATCGTTTCTCAAAAAAAATATTGTTGTTCTGGGAGTTGGAAATGGAGATAAGATCAAAAAATTAATTAATGCACCTAGCAAAAATGTGACTTTAGTAGACATTAGTGAAGATCTTATGAAAATTGCAAAAAGTAAAATTCAAAAATCAGATTTAACAACTATAATTGATTCTTTTGAAAATATTGATGTTTCCAAATTTCAAAATACAACATTTATCATACTCGGAGGAACTTTATTTAATAATGATAATTGGATAGATTTTATTAATAGATTAAAACAAAAATCTATTAATTCAAATTTAATTATAGGTGTAGAATTATTAAATGGAATTTCTATAGAGGACATAATAAGACAGTACAACAATGAAACAGGATTTGAATTCATATTTCAACCATTAAAAATAATCAGGATCAAAAGGAACTCTGGAAAGATAAAAGTTAACTTCAATATTTTAAAAGATAGAATTGAAGAATGGTTTATTCCAAACAAACCAATGTTCAATAAAAAGAAAATATTACTATCAATATCTATTAAAATAAGCGAAGAAAGATTTATTAAAAAAATTAATAAAAAAAATATTGAATTTAATTTTAAGGAAGGTGATAATCATATAATTGGAATTAAATTAAACTAAAATTGAGGAAAGATGTTTATCTTACAACATCTTTCACTTTATTTATATCCACAAGAGCTTCTTCTCCACTCTTCATGTTCTTGATCTTTATCTTGTTCTGCTTAACTTCATCTTCACCTAGAAGACCAACAAATGGAATTCCTGATTTATTTGCAAAATCCATGTTCTTTCCAATTGCTCTTCCTAAGAGATCCATCATTGTCTTTATTCCTTGATTTCTTAGTATCTGTGTTATTTCAATTGCTTGCTTCTCTGTCTTGATTGGAATAATATAAAGATCTGCTGTTGTTTCCTTCTCCATTCCATCTCTAGCTTTAATTATCTCCATAATTGGCTCAAGACCAAATGCAACCCCAGTTGCTGGATAATTTCTATTCTCATCCTTAAGATATTTACCTATCATCTTATCCCATCTTCCACCACCAGCAATTGAAACTGAAAGAATGGACTCATCTTTTAAGAAAACCTCAAAGATTGGACCTGTATAATACCCTAATCCTCTAGCAAGGGATGGAAGGAAAACATAATCTGTGTTAAATTCAGAAAGATAATTAAAAAGTTCTTGTAATTCTTTTACTCCATCAGTTTCTCCAATTATTTTTTGTATATTGCTTAGCTTTCCTTGGTTATCTCCTTCAACAAGAAGGATATCTAGAATCTTAGTTATCTTATCTTGAGATATTTCTTTTTCAAGAAGTTCTTTAGTTACTCCTTCTCTTCCAACCTTCTTTAACTTATCAATTGTAATAATTGTTGTTGTTTGATAATCTTCTGGAATTTCTACAAAATTTAAAATATCTGCAAGAAGCTTTCTTGAAGACATCTCTATGTTTACATCAAGCTTAAGTTCTTTGAATACATCTGAGATAAGAGCAAGTATTTCTGCATCAGTTATCATTCCACTGGCTCCAACTGTGTCAACATCACACTGGTAGAACTCCCTATATCTCCCTGCTTTGATTGGACCATCACGAAAAACAGGGCCTATCTGATATCTTTTGAATGGCAATCTTGTTTGAGGGTTCATTCCTATGTATCTAGCTAGTGCAAATGTAAACTCATATCTTAAACCTAAATCTCTATCCCCTTGATCTTTAAATCTATAAATCTCAGAGATAGCATCAGACGCTTCTCCAGCTCCAAACTTAGCTTCTAAAATATCTAATCTTTCAACTGTTGGAGTTTCAAGAGGAGAAAATGCATATATTTCAAAAATATTTTTTATTTTTGATATAACAGAATCTCTAAGTATTTTTTCAGCAGGAGAGAAATCTCTAAATCCTTTTGCTAAATCTAATTCAAAATTATCATTCATTTCACATACACCTTTTTTATTATTATATTTAATACACAAACATTTTAAAGCTTATATAATTCTTTTCTTCTATCTCCCATTAGGTTATTATACTTATTATAATTTTTATTTCTTGCTTTTTTAACATCTATGGTAACCATTTGGATATCTTCTCGATTATTACCTTTAGCAAGCACTTTCATTCTTGGATCTACAATTTCTGATTCTCCACAAAAATCAATATTTCTTTCTTTACCAACTTTATTAACAGTTATAGTAAATATCCCATTTTCTAAAGATCTACTTCTCATACAGGTCATAACTTTTTTTGGTTTTGTTTTCAAACAACAGGGGCAACAAATAATATCCACTCCTTTCAAAGCTAAAGTTCTAACTATTTCTGGGAACATATAATCAAAACAAATTATTAATCCAATATTTCCAATAGCTGTCTTAAAAACTTTATAATTGGTTTCTCCTTTATTAAATGTGTTTTTTTCTTTATAAAATAAATGTGTTTTTTGGTATTTTCCAATATATCCTTTTGGACCAACTAATACACAGCTATTATATAATTTATTTTTTTTAATTTCGGGCAACCCACAAACAATGTACACATTATTATTTTTACAAATGTCTTTTATTTTTTGTACACTTTTACCAGATGGTATTTCTTCCGAATATTTTTTCAGTTCATTTTTATTTTTAAATAGATATCCAGTTGTATATAATTCAGGAAGAACTAATAAATTTATTTTTTTATTTTTTAAATTATCATTAATTCTTTCCAAATTATAATTAACATCTCCAAATTTCGATTTAAATTGAAAGAAACCAATATTTATCTTCATTTAAAAATCACTTTTTCTTCTAATTTATTTAATAATTCCTCATTTCTTATAATATCTATAACTTTGTCTATATCTTTATAAAAAATCCTGTCCTTATCTATAAATTTTGATATTTTTCTTATTTCTTCATAAATTATTTCTGATCCTACACCAGCTTTTAATGGCCTCTTAAAATCCAAAGCTTGACAACCACATAATAATTCAATGGCTATAATTGCTTGTGTATTTTTAATAATTTCTCTAAGCTTTCTAGAAGCATTTGTTGCCATTGACACGTGGTCTTCCTGATCTCCAGATACAGAAATACTATCAATGGTTGCAGGTGTTGCAAGTATTTTGTTTTCATTAATTAATCCTGCTTGTGTATATTGTGCAATCATTAATCCAGAATCTAATCCTTCTGATTTTATTAAGAAAGCTGGTAATGATCCATTAAGATTTGGATTAAGTAGTCTATTGGTTCTTCTTTCACTTAAATTACCAAGATCCGTAATAGCTATAGATAATAAATCCATTACTAAACCAACTGGTTCACCGTGAAAATTACCACCTGCCAAATATGTTTCAGATTCTGTAATAAACACAGGATTATCCACAACAGAATTTATTTCTATTAGGATTTGTTTTTTAGTATACTCTAAAGCATCCTTAAAAGCTCCTGTAACCTGAGGAGTACATCTTAATGAATAGCAAGATTGTGTTTCTGTTTTCTTTTGTGCAAGTATTTCTGAATCTTTTATTAAATTTAGTAAATTTTCTGCAACATCTCTCTGTCCTTTATATGGTCTTAAATCCATTAATCTTTTATCAAAGGCCATAGTAACTGTATTTAACACATCAATTGTTAATGCACCAGAGGCTTGTGATAATTTAATTAATCTTTCTGTATCATAAATATTTAAACAAGCATAGGCAGACATAAACTGTGTTCCATTAAATAATGCTAACCCTTCTCTAGGCATTAATCTTATGGGTTCTATATTTTCTTTTTTAAATACTTCTTTTGTTTCTAATCTTTCACCTTTATATATAACTTCACCTTCTCCAATTATAGGTAACATTGCTTGACTTAGAGGCGCTAGATCTCCTGATGTCCCCACAGATCCTTTCTCGTAAATTACAGGAATAATGTTTTTATTTAGTAATTCAACAATTCTATTGATTATTATAAGCCTAACACCAGAATAACCTTTTACTAATGTATTTAATCTTAAAAGAACTGCTGCTCTTGCAATTTCTAATGGTGCGGGATTACCAGTTCCTGCTGCGTGTGCTCTTAGCATTCTTTCAGATAATTCTCCACCAAGATCATTTGACAATATACAATTTCCAAAACCTCCAATTCCAGTGTTTACACCATACATTATTTCTCCTTTATCTAAGAGGCCTAATAACATATTCCAATTATCTTCCACTTTTTTTTTATTTACGTTAGGTACTTTTATCATAGCTCCAAATCTACCTACATTAACAACATCTTCTATACTTAGGTTGTTTCCATCAACAATAACTTCTCTCATTTTTAATCATCTCCACAAATAATTTTGTAATTTTAAGGGTCCGAACCGGGATTCGAACCCGGGTCCTAAGATCCACAGTCTTAGATGCTAACCACTACACAACTCGGACCATTAACTACTATTCAGTTTGTTATTACCACCCTATCATTATCTACTCTGATAGATACGTTATCAAAGAAACCTAATGACTTTCTAACAGAAGATGGTATTGTTATTCTATTCTTGGAATCAACAGCGATGGGCTAATCTATAATTAGTTGATATAATTAATTTAGAATTAATTAAATCGAAATCGTAACTTAAACTAGAGTTATCTTTAAACAAGTTAGTTATTTGTTTTGATAATCTAATTCTTCCCTTATCATCAATTTTTGTTTTTTCCATAAATTAAACTCACTCCTTTTTATTGGAATTATAAATAATTTATGAAACAAAGGTTTTAAAAGAATTGGTGGGCAAAAGCTGTCCAAGAAATATAACATACGTTTGGCTAAATCTCATGAAAATTCATTTTATATAATTCAGGAAGATATAAATCAATTGCTTCTGTAATATTTTGCATTGCTTCTTCTTTTGAGTCACCCTGTGATATACACCCAGGTAATTGAGGAACATAAACAGTATATCCACCTTCTAATTGCTTTTCAAAAATCACATCTATTTTCATAACATCACACATATAATAGGTATAGATAG
>CAZCAP010000018.1:0-4696 GCA_964496765.1 uncultured archaeon
TTGCAGTTGCTTTGATTGCAATTATCCTAACCTGGGGTAAATCATTTACAACTGGAAATCTTTCTGACACAAGTGGGGCAGTTGATTTAAGTTGTACTGGTGCTGCAATTACAATTTCTGATTGTAAAATAGACGCAGATGGAAATTTAGAGTTCTTTGTTAAAAATATAAGTTCAACCTATACTTTTCTAACAGCAGATGCTTTTAAGGTTGATTTATCTGATAATGCAGGTAATTTTGATGCAGGAGTAACCATGTCAACATATACAACAACAACCTGGGCTGGTCTTGCACCTGGAGAAATGACAAAGATAGATATGGATGTAAGTGCATTAACAGATCCATTAACAGGCACATTAATTGATGTAACTGTTAAATCAACATCTTGTGTTAGTGATGCAGTTGCAACAATGAAAAATTGTCATAGTTAAATATTTAACTTAATATAAAAAAATATATAATTAAATGGTGAAATGTATGAAATTAAATAGAAAAGGTGTTTCCGCTCTTATTGCAACTATCCTATTAATCGTGGTTGCAGTAGCATTAATTGCAATAATCCTAACTTGGGGTAAGTCATTTACTACTGGTAGTCTTTCTGATACTTCTAGTGCAATTGATTTAACCTGTACTGGTGCTGCAATTACAATCTCTGATTGTAAAATAGATACAGATGATAATTTAGAATTCTTTGTTAAAAATATAAGTTCAACCTATACTTTTTTAACAGCAGATGCTTTTAAGGTTGATTTATCAGATAGTTCAGGTAATTTTACACCAGGTATAACCATGTCAACATACACAACAACAACCTGGGCTGGACTTGCACCTGGAGAAGTGGTTAAGGTTGATATGGACAGAAACGTGGCAGGAATTGCTATAACAGGTGACAACATTAACGTAACTGCAAAATCAACTGTTTGTAGCACTGATGCTGTAGCAACATTCAGTAATTGTCACAAGTAAATTCTTTTTTTGAATTTACTTTTTTATAATTTTTTAAATAAAAAAAATAAAAGGAAAAAGTATGAGTAAAGCAATTTCAGGAATAATTGCAACAATTTTGTTAATCGTTGTTGCTGTAATACTAGTTGGAATTCTATTATCCTGGGGACAAAACTTTGTTCAAAAGGGAACAAGTAATGCGGACAATGTTATAGATACTAGTTGTACAGGTGCATCTGTTAACATTATTTCCTGTGATTATAACTCCATTGCAGAAACAATTAAGTTTACGTTAGTAAATGCAGGATCTGTTCCATTTAGTACAGATACTAATTTTAATGTGCTGTTGATTGATGCAAACAATGATTTAAATAGCTCCAACTTAAATGTGCTTGATTCTGCTGCACTTGGACTTGGAGAATCAGCAGTAGTTACAATTAGCGACTATGTGGGTGTTGTTCCCATTAAGTTAGAACTTAGAAACACCCAATGTGCTGGATATTATTGGGCAAAAACCTGTAATTAAAATTAGGGATGACTACTTATATCATCCTTTCTATTTTTATTTTAATAATTTTATTATCTTGATCAATTATTGCTAGTATGTATGTTGTGTGTATGCTGTTTGCTAATCTCTCTGATTTGATTAACTCATTTATGGTTTCTTTGTGACTTCTTTTAACATCAATAACATATTTTGTGTGTGTGTGTTCTTTTTTGGGATGTGCCTCATAAACTCTAAAATCAAACCCAAAGATAGCTCCATCTTTTACAACGTATCCCTGATCCCTAAAATTTTTATATACAAGATATTTGTCTTCAAAGTTTTTAATTTTAGTTATTGCATATTCTTTTAGTTGTTTTTCAGATATCTGTTTTTGTTTAGAATCAATTAATTTTATTTTTTTATTTTCTGTTAAATAATATACTTCAAACAAATCCAAAAGTAACTCATTATTCTTTAACACTCCAAAACTTTTTTGTATAAGCTGGCTTTTAAGATTGTTTGTGGTTACAATTCCATTTCTGTTTTTTAAGATAACATTCATACCTAATCCCATTATTTATTTATATAGTGTAAATAATTTTCTATCTGTTCCATAAAATAGTCCAATTCTCACTCCAGCATCAATCCACGCATAGGCGTAGGAATAGGATGCTAGTGCTCTTGGATGGTCCTTCTTTTTTTCAAGCACTTTTCCATCCGCAAGATAGTTTTTTGCCATATTTAAAAAGTCCTCTCCCATGTCTTTTAAATAAGAGTCGTTTTTTATGTTTTGTTCAATTGTATTAAGTGCTTTTTCTAATATTAATCTATACTTGGTTGTGTATTCTTCAAGTTTAACAATTTCTTTTGTTTTAGTTTTTGAATTCATTTAACCCATCTCTTTCAAATTCATTTAGATTCCCACAAATAATTAATGATTGTGGGAATTTATTTATATTTATCCTTTTATAGTCTTTAAATTTAAATACAATTATTTCTTGATTATTTGTTCCCATTTCACAAAGCCCAATGCAATCTCTGTCTTGCAATGTGTTACTGTTGGTTGTGTCTATTTCATCAAGTAGAGCGCATGCTTCTCCAATGCTCATAAACCTATTCTCTTGTGTTTTTATGTCCAATAGGCAAAGAGTGTGTGCTCCAATGGATATATTTTCAATGAGTGTGGTATAGAAGCTTGTTGGTTTGTAGTTTCCATCTGGATAAACAATGGAAATGGTTTTCCCAAATTTATATTCATAGAGCCCAGTATATCCTTTGTAATTAAATATTGAGATTCCAGGAATTATTTTGGTTTCTATTCCTTTGTTCTTTGCATCTTTTATTAATGTGAAATGTGTTGTTGCAGAAAATGGATTTCCAATAACCAGAAGTACTGAATTGTCTTTTAGAAATGTTTGATTTGTTTCAAGATCTTTTCTTTCAAGAGAAATGATTTTTTTATTTATTATTTTCTCAAGTTCTTCTATCTTACCATTAGCTAATATGTTAGTATAATTATCAATGTATATTTCATTTGCTTTTGCTATTATATCAAGAGCTTCTTTTGTGATTTGATTTATTGAAAGCCCAAGTCCTATTATATAAAACATCTAATAATATACTCCTATCTCAATATATATTTCATAGTTAGATATATTAATATAGTTAATCCTTTGACTAATTAACTTTGTTTTTTTAAAATCATCTATGTTTATTTCAACTTTATTGTTATTTATAACTATATACCCTTTTTTATCTCCCAATAGCATTCTATAGTTAGCTTCTAATTCACTTAGATTATCAATTGATAATTCTTGAGAAGTGACTAATATATCTCCAATTAATGTATTGATTTGATGCTTCTCCATATTATTCTCAATATCGTGAGCTTGAAGAACAATAACTAATAGTCCTATGAAGGCGAGAGCAAGAAGTCCATCAATTGTAAATATTATTCCTTTTTGAAAGTGCTTTCTATTCACAAAAACCAACCTCCAAGATTGTAAACCTTCCTCTGTAAACTATTCCTCTTTTGTGTGTGTTTTCTACAACCCCCCTATCAAGATAATCTAACCCATCCATGGTTATTTTACAGATTTCAGGAGGGATGTGATTAATATTTTTAATTTCTATAACATTTCTTTGGCATACCTTTGTGTGTTCATTCGCTATTGCAAAGAAATTACAATCAGAAACTAATTGTTCAACAATTAGGCTTTCCTTTAGTAGGTCTATCTCTTCATTCCTATTAATAATATCTAGTTTATAGTTACTAATTGTTTTTTCTTCAATGGATATTATTAATATTACAATTATGAGTAATAGCAACAAATCAAGAACTATTACTTGCCCTTTCTTTTTGTTCTTTACACGAATCATTTATAATAACCCCTTCCTTTTGATTAAGATAGGTTTCCTTTAGAATGCAGGTGGTTTGATTATAGTTATCATAGTTTATTTTTGTTTCAAGTTTATTCTTGAATGATATATTTGTTTTTAGAAATAATAAAATTATAATTAGCAAAATGAATATAGATAATATGAATTCAATGGATATTTGTCCGTTCTCTCGTTTAATTATATACAATCACAAACACCTCATAGGCTTCAGGAAAACTATATTTTGTTACATATTTGTTTGTTTTTACTTCAAATGAAATAAAATTATTTTTGAAAGAATCATTGGTTAATATGTATCTCTTTATGGTTGTGTATTCATTAGGTTTGAATACGATCACTCTTGATAAATTATTTAGTTCTGAAAAAGTAAGTGGTTTTTGTTTATTTGTAACTATATTATAAACAAAAAAGTCTTTTTGTTCCAAGTAGCTAATTAATTTAGTGTTAACTAAAATTTTTAAGAGTTCTGGGTTGTCTTCAGGTACATTAAGAGAATAGGATACTATTCTTTCAAAATCTTTAATGGTTGTTGCTTTTTGAGTTTCTGCTTGATCAATTATAATGAAATCGTTTATTGATTGATTTGGATTATCCGTAAACGTGAATAAAAGAAAAATAGAGATGAAGAATAAGGTAATAATTGAAATAAATGCTTTTTTTGATTCCCCATTAAACAAACATATATTCATGCCTACTTATTTTAGTTGGGGATTGCCTTTTTATCCCTTTTCTTCTAATTAATAGATAATTAATTGTTTAGTCTTCTTGAATCTAGTTCTGATAACACATCAACAAGCATGTGAGTGTAGTTTTTTGATAATAGTTTTTCGTCTTCCGCTTTCTTAAGAATTGAGTGTTTCATTC
>CAZCAP010000019.1:0-2970 GCA_964496765.1 uncultured archaeon
TAAAAAGAATAAACAATTACAATTATCTTTAGAAAAAAAGGTTTTATTCCTTCAAGATAATCCAAGTTCATCAAAATCATTAACGTATCCTATGCAAGGAAATAGAAGAGTTCACATCTGTGGTTGTTTTGTATTAATTTTTGAAGTTGATGAAAATAAAAAGATAATTATTTTAAAACGAATAATGCATCATGATCAAGCTTATAAAAAAGAATTAGATTAACATATTATTAGATTATTATGGCAATAAATAAACTAGAACCAAATGAAAATGATAAATATATAGTTCATCCATATATTGCTAAGAACGTTGTTGAAAAAAGATTATATCAGGAACTTCTAACTGCAGAAGCAATTACCCAAAGTACATTAGTTGTTGCTCCAACTGGACTTGGTAAAACAATCATAGCTGTTCTACTAATTGCTTTCACCTATGATCCAAACAAATCAATTCTTCTTCTTGCTCCCACAAAGCCACTTATCTCTCAGCATAAAAAGAGTCTTGATAAACTTCTAACAATTGAGCAGGAGAACATAATCCTCCTAACTGGAGAAATTACTCCATCTAAAAGAGAACAAATTTATTTACAAAAAGGATTAATCATTTGTGCAACCCCTCAAACAATCTCAAATGATATTGATAATGGTTTACTTAAAGAAAAAGATTTTAATTTAATTATTTTTGATGAAGCACATAGAGCAGTTGGAGATTATTCATATACAAAAGTATCTAATTTTTTCCCAGAAACAAAAAGATTAGGATTAACTGCTTCTCCTGGCGGAGAAAAGAAAAAAATAAGAGAGGTTGCGGATAACCTAAAAATAGCACATGTTGAAATAAGAACCGAAAATGATATTGATGTTAAAGATTATATTAATGATACAGAAATAGAAATTATTTTTACTGAGTTGGATGCATTTTCAAGAAAGTTGGTTGCCCTTGTTGATGAATTTATTGAACAAAAAATAAGCGTACTAAGAAAGTTAAATCTAGCAATAGGAAAAAACTATACAAAGAAACAAATAATTATGATTCAAGCACAGGTTATTGCTCGTTTGTCTAAGTCCAAAAACAGCATGAACTTTTTAGCATTATCTTTTACTGCTTGTATTCTAAAGCTATATCATGCAAAGGAGCTAATTGAAACCCAGGGAATAATCCCTTTTAAAAATTATATTTATAAGCTTGATAGTGATGGTACTAATAAAAAAAGAACAAAAGCACTCTCCCAGGTGCTTGGCTCAAAGCAATTCATTGAAATCAAAAGAATATTAAATTCAACCATACTTGAAAATCAAGTGTATTCAAAGGAAGCAAAATTAATTGAAATAACAACTAAGTTTCTTGATGAAAACAAATCATCCAAAATATTAGTATTTACTAACTTTAGAGATAATGCATCTCACCTAGTTACTGTCCTCAATAGAAATAAAAAGATAAAAGCTACAAAGTTTGTTGGACAGGCGAACAAAGAAAATGACACGGGTCTTTCCCAAAAGGAACAAATGGAAACCATCTCTAAATTTAAAGACGGGGACTATAATATACTTATTTGCACTTCCGTTGGTGAAGAGGGTCTTGATATCCCATCAGTGGACCTAGTTGTTTTCTATGATGCGGTGGCATCCGAGATAAGATCCATCCAAAGGAGAGGAAGAACAGGAAGATTTAATAGTGGAAAGGTTATATTAATATTAAATAAGGACACACTCGATGAGCATTACTATTTTGTTTCTGAAAACAAAGAAAAAAAAATGAAAAAAACCCTGAAGAATTTCAATCTAAACGAACCAATAAAGAAAAAGAATACTCAAAAGAGTATTATTGATTTTAGTTAGAGGTGAAATAATTTATGAATCTAAGAGAATTTTTAGTTTTAGCAAAAAAAGATAGTTATGCATCTGGTAGATTAACAGATAAAATAAGTAAGGATGGAGCAAAAAAGCTTCTCTATGAAAATAATAATCTTAGATATTCAGACAAATACTATGGTCACAACCCATTCATAGGTAATGAGATTGTTTTTGAAGATGAAAAAATAATTTGGGGAATGAACTATTATGGTGTTGTTGAATCTTTGGACATCTCACCAAAAGAAGTATTTGATTTTCTGAAGAATGCATTAAAGCAAATCAAGGAAGAGGATCCATTTAGAGGCCCAAGATATTTTAAAGATACTGATTTTGAATATTTTTGTGAGCCAAAAGGAACCCTTGAAAGATTTGTTGGATTTGAAAGAATTGATTATAAAGAAAAAACAGTATATAGAGGAGAATTTCATGGTGGACTAGTTAAAGATAAACCTCCTGCAATTATTCTTAAAGACACACAGTGATATCAAATGAGTGAAATAAAAACGAAAACCAATAAAATTACAATTATTTGTGATATGCGTGAGTGTGTATCCCAGGTTAATCTTGAGCTTGAAAAGTTTTCTTCTCTTGAAACATTAATTGAGATTAAGCTTGAGCAGTTATCGGTTGGGGACTATATTCTCTCTGATGATGTAGTAATTGAAAGAAAAACAATCTCTGATCTTGAAACATCCATTATTGATGGACGGATTTTTTCTCAACTACAAAATCTTATGCAGGTTAAGAAACCAGGCTTGATAATCGAGGGAGACACAAGTAAACTCTTTTCTGATAATTCAAGAATACAGAAGAAAGCACTTATTGGGCTTATTACATCAATTGGGCTTGATTATAAGTTACCCATATTCTTTACAAAAAATCAAAAAGAAACAGCTGAATTTTTGTTTAATATAGCTAAGAGAGAGCAACTTGGAAATGGAAATAATATTCTTAAATCAAGATTTGAAAAAGCTAGAATGAACTTTTCTCAAAGACAGTTATTTATCCTTGAATCATTTCCTGATGTTGGTCCCACCCTTGCGAAATCAATTCTAAAAGAGTTTAAGACCCTAAGAAATGTAGCAAATGCATCAATCAATGATCTCAAGAAGGTTC
>CAZCAP010000020.1:0-2953 GCA_964496765.1 uncultured archaeon
AGAAGCCCTTGGTGGGATTTAAACCCACGGCCTGTTGTTTACGAAACAACCGCTCTAATCACTGGAGCTACAAGGGCAAACAATATAATATATTAGAAAGCAAAAAGATTTAAAGAGGTTTGAACATCTATTTTACTATGGAAATGCATATTAAAGAGGCAAGAGTATATGACAAGATAATAAAAAACAAGCACTATAGATTGCTTTTAGATACTCCTCTTGATTTTAAACCAGGACAATATATTGAGCTCTATCTAAAGGATAAGTTCGGACACCTAATAACCCCTAGACCCTACACAATCTCAAGTGCAAGCACAAAAGATTTCTTGGAGTTATATGTGGGAATAATAAAAGGGGGAATGTATTCTAATAAAATATCTAAACTTAAGAAAGGGGACATGTTTTATTATAAGGGTCCACTTGGAGAAACTTTATTAAACAGAATCCATTCAAAAAATCTATTGATTGTTGCATTTGGTTCAGGAATATCAACCTATAGAGCACTCATTCATTTGATTGCAAATGATAAATCTTATAAAACTAAATTGATTTACATTAATAGCCACTATGATGATTTTTTTTATAATGAAGAATTCTATGAGCTTGAAAAGAAGAACCCTAACTTTGCTTATTTTTCTCTTGTAACAAAAGAAGATAGTTCAAAAAGGCCTAAAGATTTATTTGCAGAAGTATTTAATAGACTTGAAAATAAGGATGATTGGAACTATTTAATATCTGGTCCTCGAAAAGCAGTAACCGAGTTCTATGATTTATTAATTGAAGAAAAAATAAAAGGAGAAAAGATAGTTACTGATTAAATTAACTAAGATATTCCATAGGTAAATTTAATATCTTTAATTTAATTAATAACACAATCAACAAAGTATAAAGTAGAGCAAAGATTATATCAATTAATAAATCTTTTTTTGTATATTTAGTATAAGTAAGATTTTTCTTTTTCATATCTTTGATCCCATAATGCATTAGGCAAAGACCAATTATGTTTGTTAACCAATAAAAGAAAACCATTGATTCTAAGAATATCCCTTTAATAACTAAAGATAATAAAAACGAAAACAAATAAGCAATAGGAATATTAATAATTAAATCATTCCACCAGGACAAGGGGGATAAAATAAAACCAATAGTGGTTAACATCCCACCTTTAAAGTATTTCTTAATTTTCATCTCCAGAGATCCATTAAATTGCTTTAAGCTCTATTTTTTCAAAGTATAAATCAAGCAATATTTGTGAAAGAGTATCTATTTTTATTCTTTTTTGCTCAAAGCTATCCCTATCTCTGATTGTTACTGTTTTATCTTCAAGTGTTTGATGATCAATAGTTATACAATAGTTGCATCCAATCTCATCAAGACGAGCATATCTTTTTCCTATTGATCCTTTTTCATCGAAGAAGATTTCGAAGATTCCACCACTACTGTCCAAGATTTCTTGTAATACTTCTTTTCCTTTCTCAAACAAACCATCTTTCTTAACTAGGGGAAGGATTGAACAAAAATATGGAGAAATTCTTGGTTTGATTGAAAGAATATTTCTTTGTTCTTCACTAATCTCTTTAACTGTGAATGAATTTTCAAGAAGAACGTAAAAGAGTCTACCAAGTCCAATTGATGAAACCTCTAGAACGTGTGGCATAATTTCTTTTCCATCCTCCTTAACTGATAAATCCTTTTTTGAACCCTTTGAATGTCCTGAAAGATCATGATCAGTTCTGTAGTTTAAAGAAAACAATTCAATCCATCCAAAACTTGATAGTACTTCAAAATCAAATGTTTGAAGGGAATAGAATGCTCTATCATCATCAGTAACTTCTTTGAATCTTATTCTATTGTGAGGGATTCCTATTTTTTCAATAAACTCTTGCATAACATAAAGATAATAAGAAATAATATTCCCAACAGATAGTTTATTTTCAGTTATTTCTTTAATAGAATAATCCTTTTCTTCACTATCCTTTAATAATTTAAATCTAATTTTATAGTTTTGTATTTTTGATAAATCATAATCATTTAGTTTATTTGGATCAAAGAACAATTCTGTTTCCAACTGTTCAAACTCTCTTCCCCTTAATAATCCATTTCTTGGTGAAATTTCATTTCTATACACCAATCCATGTTGAGAGATTCCTATAGGTAAGGTATCTCTTCCTGTTTTATATAATCTTTGAAAATCAAGAAAGATAGATTGACAGGATTCTCCTCTTAGGTAACCTATGTTTCCTTTTTGTGCACCAATACTAATTGGTGCCATTAGATTAAATCTAGTTATTTCTCCTAATTGGCTTTTACATTTTTCACAAACAATCTTATTATCTTCAATTAATTGCTTGTATTGCTCATCACTTAACTTCTCAGGAACATCTTCTCCTGTTTTAGATGAGATTAGTTTATCGAGCTTATAGGTTTCCTTACATTTGCTACAGGTTGCTATTGGATCATCAAATGAAGTTAGGTGACCAGAAGCACCAAAAACATCCTTTGGTAATATAAGAGAACCAAATATTTCTTGAAAGCCCTGTGCCTGAACTAATTCTTTTCTCCAGAAATTAATAATATTTAATCTTATCTTATTTCCAATTGGTCCAAATTCATAGAAACCAGCAAAAGAATTTGAATAAATCTCTGCTGATGGAAAATAAAATCCTCTTGTTTGAATCATTTCTTCAAATCTTTCAATTATTTTCTTTTCTTCAATCATAATTATCAATAACCATTAAGTTCTACATATATAATAAAAAGAAATAATATAAATACATATTGGTTTAGAAGATATTTAGAAAGAACTAGAAAAGACCGTTTTTTAGTCTAGTTTTATAATAATTGCGCGTTAACCGAGCGTAACCAGTTATTGCAGGGGTACCCAAGCGGTCAAAGGGGCATGGCTTAGGACCATGTGCTTAGTGCTTCGCAGGTTCGAATCCTGTCCTCTGCA
>CAZCAP010000021.1:0-2764 GCA_964496765.1 uncultured archaeon
ACATGCAGCAATAATTGCAAGAGAGCTAAAGAAACCATGTGTAATTGGAACAAAGGTAGCAACAGAAGTTCTAAAAAACGGAGATTTAGTTGAAGTTGATGCAGATAATGGAACTGTAAAAATATTAACTAAATGTATTCCTCTAGATACAATTGCAAATAATTTTATTAATGAACTAAAAAATCAAAAATTAGTACCTCCTCAACATAATTCATCCATACTTGTGCAAGCAAGC
The DNA here is from genome assembly GCA_964496765.1 of uncultured archaeon. Taxonomy (GTDB): domain Archaea; phylum Iainarchaeota; class Iainarchaeia; order Iainarchaeales; family CSSED10-239; genus JBAWVI01. The sequence continues at coordinate 236 of CAZCAP010000021.1, forward strand.
TGTTGGAATTTTTCAAAATATTTTAAGAAATATTATGATGATAATCTTGAATTATCTGTTTTTGTGGTTTCTAAGGGTGGCGATGGGGTGTTGTATTATCCTTTTACTAAACTAATACACCTTTCTTTTGAATTCTTTAAAAAATATTGGATAAATACAAATGAACTTGAAAAAAGGATAAATTTATTTGAAAATTATAAACAACAATGTGATGAGCTGTATAATCAATTAACCACTACTTTTATAAATAATACAAATATATCAAAACTTATTAAATTAATTAAGAAATCATATCTGTTAACAATAGAGCTTAATGCATTTTCTGCTTTTTCTTTTTATTTTGATAGAGATATGTTTGATAAATTAATTGTTGAATTAAACTTAATAAATATAAATAAAGAAAAGGTGTGGAACTTAGGAACAAATCCTATAATAAATTCATTTGATAAAGAGCGTAGATTATATTTTTTGGTTTTAATCTCTCAACATAAATCTATAGAGGTTATTGTTGAAAAATGCATGTATTTTGGAGCAAGTTATGGTTTTGTTAAATCAAAAGAAAATTTAAAAGCTGAATTAGTTTCTGAATATGATAAATATTTTAAAAACCCACAATTAGCTAAATTGGAAATCAACCATGTTAATCAAGAATTAAAAATTAAGAAGAATAAGTTTAAATCAGAATTAAAAAAGTTGAATGAAAATGAAATAAAACTAATTTATTATTTGAATAAAATAATTGAATTAAGAGATGCTAGAAAAGATATTATTTCAAAATTAACTATAAATTTTTACAATGTGTTATTTAAATTATTCAAAAAATACAACTTATCAGAAGACTTAATCTATTATTATTCAATGTTAGAGCTACTAAAAGGAGAAGCTCATTTAGTAAAAAACATTGAACTTATTAAAAAAAGAGTTAATGGTTATTGTTGTTTTGCAAGTTATTATAATGAGATATATGATAGCTATGATTTTGATACAAATAAAAAGATTATAGATGATTTTTATAATTCTCAGATTAATATTTCATCTAAATTAATTACTGGACAATCCACCTATAAAGGAAAAATAACCGGTATTGTTAGAATAATTAGAACCAAAAATGATTTTTTAGATTTTAAAGATAATGAAATTTTAGTAGCAGGTATGACAAGACCAGAATTTATTAGTTTAATCAAAAGAGCAAGTGCAATTGTTACAGATGAAGGTGGAATAACTTGTCATGCAGCAATTGTTTCAAGAGAACTTAAGAAACCATGTGTGATTGGAACAAAGGTAGCCACCTCAATCTTAAAGACTGGGGATAAAGTAGAAGTAGATGCAGATAATGGAATTGTGAAAATATTAGATACTAATAATAAAGAAAAACCAATAGAACTAATAAATAAAAAGTATTTTGAAACAATTAGATTTTGGGCTAGAGAAGCAACAACTCCTCTATTTGCTTTAACTGACAAAAGAAAAATTAAAGCAATGAAGAACAATGTTATCTTTTACAAAGATAAAAGAACTCATTTCTATTATATTAATAATTATGCAAATGAACTAATGAATAATTATCATATTTATTTTTCAAATAAAAAGAATGTAGTAAAATATATAAAAGATACAGAGCTAATGGAAAAAAAGGTAATTGCTTTTGTAAATTCTTGCAAACAAATAAATTACAGTAAACTAAGTAATTCAAAATTATATTCCGAATTTAATAGAACCACAAAAATAATGTATGAATTCTATAATCTTTATTTAATGACGGAAGAAGCTTGTTTTACAAAGTTTGATGCAAAGAAAGATAAAAACTTATTAAACCAAATAGGAAAAATTAGATTTGAGTTTAGTAATCTAAAGAATAGGCTTTACCCAATCCTTGTAGCAAACATACTTTGGAATCTATCAAAGAAGGAGCATCTTTCACTTAAAAATGATTTATTTTTTTATACAATTAATGAGATTATAACTCTCTTTAAGACTCATAAAAAGGTTCCATCAAAAATAATTGCAGAAAGAAGAAAAGGCTATGTTCTTATTGTTTCAAATAACAAGTTGATTACGTTTACTGGAGAAAAGTTTAAAGATCTTTGGAAAGAAGCAAATACTCTTCCAGACATTAATAATAAAGAAATTCGTGGTACATCAGTTTATTCAGGGAAAGTCACAGGGAAAGTTAAATTAGTTTTTTGGACAAAGAACTTTTCAAAAAAGGTATCTAATTTTAAAACTGGTGATATTCTGGTTACAGATATGACAAAACCAGAAATGGTTTCTCTTTGTAGAAAAGCAAAAGCAATTATTACTGATGAAGGTGGAATAACATCCCATGCAGCAATAATTGCAAGAGAATACAAGATCCCTTGCATAGTTGGAACTAAAATTGCAACCCAGATACTTAAAACTGGTGACCTTGTTGAAGTGAATGCAAATAATGCTGTTGTGAGAATATTAAAAAAATAATAATACATAAAGCCCACAAGAGTAATATATATAAACCTATTTTCCTATATATTATATATATAATAATCTATT
>CAZCAP010000022.1:0-2109 GCA_964496765.1 uncultured archaeon
TATAGCTCAGAGAAAAAGTATTTTCATTTGGCATTCCGCAGTATACAAGGCCCATAGATTTCATAAAACCAAGCTTTAAGATCTTTTTCTCACCAACTGAAATTGTAATGGCCTCTTCCATAAAACCTCAAACGTCTTGGTTATATTTATTTGTTTCTAATAACAAGGTAATTACCTCTATATTCATCGTTTCCGCCAGAAATTATACTCGGAACCGTTTTTGTTAAGTCAATGTTTTGGTAAACTTCAAAACCCCGCGCTAATGCATAATGAAGCCCAACAAGGCAATCAACAGCTGACCCGTTTTCTACAAAATACCCATCGACAATTCCCAATAGAAAAAGAGCGGTTGATCCTGCATCATCATTAATTTCTTTTTTATTTCGAAAAACATAACCCTTCTTTAATAATTTTGCGGACTGCCCAGGAATACAATCTATAGGATTATAAAATGAGTAAACAACTGTCTTTGGTAAAACCGTATTATATACTATTTCTGGCTTATTACCAAAAAATTGATATTTATCATAAACAATTTTCACCCCCCATTTAACCTCAGGAAAATAACAAAAAGTATAAATTGGCCTTTTTTTATTATGAATAGTAATAATTATAGAATACATTTTTTTACCACTGACATATAAGTTTGTACCATCAATTGGGTCAATGGTAATTACATGATCAGAAGATTTTGCGAACAAGTTTTTACCAGGGGTATCTTCTTCTGCAACAATTTCACAGTGTTTTAGCTCAGACTTTACTAATTTTTGCAAGACGAATTCTTGAACAGCCAAGTCTGAACTTGTTACAATATCAATGTCATTTATTCCAGTATTATGTTTTTGCTTAACAACAGCATCATTTCTTAGCTTTACTGCTAGTTTTCCAGCTTCAATAAAGATATCTTCAAATTGTTGGATAATTTTTATTTCTTTCATAATTAACCAAAAATTATACTACCACCAATGCCCTGAATACTCAACCTGCTCCTCTTCCATAAAACCTCAAACACTTTAGATATATTTATTTGTTTCTGTTACTTTAGAAATAAATTAATTTTTATGAATAAACTAAACTTAAAAGAATCATTTCCTTTTGTAGCATATATCCTCTAAAACTTCTTTTGCTAATCCAATAAGTAACATAAATGAAGATACAAGCATCCCCATCCAAAAAGTTGACCCTATTCTAATATCTCCCATCCCCTTTAAAATAAAACTATGGTTCTTAGTTTTTTCAAATGTTAACATTATCTTTTTATTACTATTTGTATTACTAACTATAATATTCATGGGATTATATATACAATTTGCATAACATCTATACTTTTTTCCTAAGTCAAAAACTACTAAACTACCCCTACCAAAAAAATCTACACCCTCATGATAAAATTGAAAAAGGCCATGAGGCAATATTTCCATTTCATAAGAAATTGAATAAAAATATTGGTCATTATTTTTTGGAAAAGGAATATCATTAATCATAATCATTGAATAATCCCCTTTAGTATTTTGCTGCGGTATTATATGTCTCTTACTCCAACCAATTTTTTCTCCATTTTCTTCCCAATAATACACCTCTATGGTTTTATTGTCAACTACAGCAGGAAATTGAATTTCTATATCATTGCCTTCTACATAATCGTTCTTATTTATTTTAAAGCTTATTTTTCCCTGATTGTTTGAAAAGTCATGATACATCTCAAAGTCATTTAATATTTTTAAACCATTATATGTTTTGATTTCATAGTTATAAGAGTTATAAGGAACCTCCTCATCTAAACTAAAGACCTTACCAGCTGAAATCAAGGTTAAACATGCCATACTAAAGAAAAATATAAGTCTTATTAGTCGTTTATTTTTATTTATATTTAATAAAACCTCATTCTTAGCATTATTAATCTTTTCATTGATGGACTTTATTGTAATCTTTATATTTGATAGAACCTCATTTTTAGTATTATCAACCTTTTCATTAATAGACCTTATTGTAATTCTATCCATATTTAGATAAATATTTTTAAATTATTTAAACTTAACTTATTATTCAATAAAAGATAGAAACAATTTTATATTAGAGGTTTTTAATTATGTCTATTATGGCAGATAA
>CAZCAP010000023.1:0-1957 GCA_964496765.1 uncultured archaeon
AAATTAAACTAAAGAATTATTTCTTCTCTTTCTGGTATTCAACATAAGAATAAACAACCAGATAAAAAGCAGCAAAAAGAATAGGAACAAGAGATATATTCAAGAGCAGATGGGTAAAGATGTTTTTGAGTATGATATTTATGGTTGCCAAGAACATTTGAAAGGACAATTAAAAATAGGTGATTTCACCTAAACTCAATTTGTTTTAATCGCATTTTTGCTCTGTTTTATATTTTGTTACTGGTCTATAAGCAGTAACTTGTCTTTCTCTTTGAACTTCTCTATACTTAATAACATCCTTACAAACTTGTTTAGTTGGTATGTTTGATACGGTATAACTACAACTCAATTGTTTATTGGCATTGCCTTCTACCCCGGAACTTATTATTCTAGCAACTCCCATAATAGTATTGGTTGTTTGCGCATATACCAGATTAGAAGAATCATCACTGTCGATACTTTTGCTTGTTCCAACTTCATAAAAGTTAAAATGTACTGTCCAAACTCCCCTCTCTTCACTATCTAAATTCCGTAATTCCAATGAACAACTTATTGTCCTATCGACACAGAAGGTTGTTTTATCTGAACAAATTCCTAAAAAATATTTGTTACATACATCTTGTTCTTTATTACAATTATTAGCAACAAGTCTAAAATTGTTTATGGAATATGCAATATTTTTGTTCTCACATTCGGTATCTGTGTAAGGAACAGATTCAGTATAATATTCTGTTTTCATATACTCTTCCTGAGATTCATATGGTACCTGAACATTTCTACACTTAGGAGTAACTGTCCCAGAATTAAATGTCCCCATTCTGCCAGTCAAAGTTACACTTAAAAAAATAATTATGAATACTACACCAAATATTATCCATAACCAAGTATAAGATTTTCTCTCAACTTTTTCGTGTTGTTTTTCATGTTCTTTTTTACCATTTGATTTTTTTACAACATCCATCTTTATGCACCTTAGCAATTACTAACTTCTCTAGTACATTCACAACTATCACAGGATCCTAAACCTAACAATGATTTATGGAGACATACACAATTATCCATTTTATCACATCCTTTAGCACTAGAGGTATAAGTCTCGGTATGTGTTCCACAAACTTTCCCCTTACTGTAATCACTACATCCAGTTATTAATAGAATTAGAATCACTAATAAACCTACCAACAATTTATTCATTTTTACCCCCCCATCGAATATAGGTTATTAAGTGCCCTTTACTATATAAAACTTTCGATACACATTATATAACCTGTATCGAAAAAAGATTTAATAGTTGTTCGATACAGGTATAGGCATGCGTAAAAGATATGTAGGAATAGCACTTCCTGAAAATTTGATTAAGGAAATGGATAAATTAGTAAAGAAACAAGTGTGGGGATATCAAAGCAGAGCTGAATTAGCAAAAGACGCAATACGACAACTTATGATTCATTTAAAGGAAAAGTGAATCCTCTCACAAGCTCTTTCTTACACAGAATCTTAATGTTTTTAACGGCATCCACCCCACAAATAAATTCGTGGGTATTCTGCCTACGACTTTATAAGAATTATTTCTTCTCTTTCTGGTATTCAACATAAGAATAAATAACTAAATAGAAAGCAACAAAAAGAACAGGAACCATAGTAAAGTAAATTATATATTTCTGGAATAAAAATCCAGTAAGAACAATTATTCCAGTTATCTTAAACATCTTAGAGCCAATCTTATGGGTTTTATTCCATACTTTTTCACTGCTCAAAGTCCATGGTGTTCTTATACCAATGAACCAGTTTCTTTTTGCGTTTTCGAAAAGAATACCAATATAGTAAAATAAAAATCCAAGTCCAATAGGAATAACTATGTTAGGGCTTATTTCAGTTCCAAGGTTCCACAGGATTGTTTGTACATAAACTAAAAGCATGAATATGAAAAATATAATTATAAACCCATCATAATACT
>CAZCAP010000024.1:0-1786 GCA_964496765.1 uncultured archaeon
AGCTGGAAATTTAATTTGGGAAATTTCTGCAAGAAATTTCTTTTTAATCGCTGTTCATTTTCCCGAGCGAAGCGAGAGCCTGCAAGGCGTGGCACGAGCGGAACGAACGAAGTGAGTGACCTCGTGAGTTTCCAATCTCCGAAAATTCTTTGATATCGTAGTTGCTGAAAATTGTCTTTAAAATTGTCGTTGGGGTGGAAAGAGCGCGCTTTTTTGCCTTCTTTTTTTCTAAAAAAGAAGTTGGGCACTTTTCAGTTATTCGGATGGAACATCACTAGGATATTTATTTAAATATGCCTTAATTAAATCTTTCTTATCATTTAAGCTAGAAGTTCCAGCCCCTCTATAAATGATGAGAATAATATTTTCTTCACTTGTCCACATATTCCATTCTCCATCACTTGTAGTAAGTATGTAACTATTTTCAACATTACTTGTTAATGGTTTGCTGATTAAGATAGCATTTGTTAAAGGATTGCTATCCATAAATGAATTTAAACTTCCTTTTTTGACTTTATAGATAACAACTTCATAGAGACTATCTCTTTTTTTGTAATTTGTGCTATAAGAGTCATATTTATCCGATTTTGAGTAATAAGTCTTTGGTTTATACTCGAATTCTCCAAGATTTTCTTCTATAACCACGTTTGGATAACTTCCTTCTTTAGAAATTGCATCTTCATAAATAGGGGCTGGCACTAATGTAGAAGGATAATTATCCGGTTTATATTTTTCAATATATCTTGTTTCGTATGGACTTGCCCAAAATCCATGATCTATATTTGAGAGATCTTCATCTGTAGGGAACATTAACATTATAAGTTTATCTCCAGATGTCCAGAACCTTATCTTATATGTAAAACTTGTATAAGCACATGCCTTAGTTTTATCTTTTGGATAGATGCAACTTACATTTACTCCCTTAAGCAAAGGATTATAATTAGACAAAGGCTCGCACATGCATTGAGATTCAGAATCAATACCATATTCAATAATTAAATTATTATGTAGTTCAGTTATCTCTTCTTGAATAGAATCACAATTATTAGCGTCAAAATCATAGTATTTTCTTTCCATCTGTTCAGATGGAATATAGCAACTCCAAATAGTGCTGTATAAAATCCCTTTGTTTCCGCTATTAATTTGATAAAGGTTATTATTAATTGACATCAATTCATTTTTCATAGCATTTAAGTTATTCTTAAAATCAAAAACTAAAGCAAGATTAACTTTCTGTCTATAAGGGTATTCTATAACTTCTTGACATTCATCATCATTTTCTGATTGACAATCTTTAATCCAAGTTCTGGGAGCAGTTTGCAAATATCTCTGATTATTTAGTTCATACTCTGCTACATAAAGTTCATAATTATTTGTTTTTGTTAAAGAAGATTCTGTAAAGTCCCAGTAATCTTGATTCTCTTCAATTAAAACAAGAGGGTAATTCCCTTCTGTTCCTCTTGATTTGAAAGTATCTACAATATCTTCTATAAATTTATTCTCCTTTTCTATTTTGAACTGATATGCTTCTTCAACATTGGAGAATCCAAAGAGTCCTTTAAACCAATTTATAAGTTTCTGGAAAAATCCTTGTTCATTTGTTTCCGTTTGTGCAGAAACAATGAAAATATTTGTAAGAAATAGAGTCAGAATAAAAACTATAAAAAATATTTTTTGTTTCATCTTGAAATAATTAAACAGAAATACTTTAAAAAGCTTTCTACTTTCGCCTACAATTTGCTAATAGATTGTTGAATTTGTTTCTTAAGCCAAATTGTATATAGAT
>CAZCAP010000025.1:0-1593 GCA_964496765.1 uncultured archaeon
ACTTGATTGTGATAACAAAAACGAAACATTTATATAGTAGTTATACTATCTACACAATATATAAGATAGTTTAATATATAAAATATAAATATTAAATAAAAACAAATAAGGAGGTATAAAAATGCCAGACACACCAAATCCACCAAGAAACAATTATCCAAAAATTAAAGCACTGTATGAAAAACAGAAGGCTGTTAATAATTTTGAGAATGATACCTACATTAACTTGATGGGAGATTTAAAAAGTGATGTAGGAAACGGAGGATGGAGCTCACTTAATGACGACAGAAAAAAACAGATATTAAAGAAATTTAATAGCTCTATAAACCAAAATTTTATTGATTTTGGCGAGATTACAGCTAATTCATATGGACAGGGAATGATAGACCAGTTAAGGAAAGAAATAAGTGGGGATGAGCTTGAAAAACTCATACAGGATCCTATCAGCTCAACATATGGGATTTTCCAAGAAATAGGACAAAAGTACTGGGGAAATGCATTCCGTAATGGTGTTGGTCACTTCATTCCAAATAATCAGCTTAACGTTGTTAAGGAGGAGCTCAACAGTGCTCTAGGAGTTGACCCATCAAAGGTTGAGAAAAAAGACATTGGAAGCTTAGTAGCAAGGTACATGGCTCAAAGGGAAGCTTTAAGAGATTACATTTAATATTTTTTTATTTTAAAATTCAAAATATTTATATATAAGAAAGCAAGTTAATTTATTTATGAAGCCAAAAAGAGTGTTGATAGCGAGTTTTGTTCTTATGGTACTAGGCAGTTTTTTTATTGTTGGCCCTGGTGACAGCATAACCGGAGCAGTAATAGGTGTTTCTTCTGGAATAGTCAATAATGAATCAAACATACTATTTGGATTTTTCTTGGTCTGGATAGCTGCAATAGTATTAATAGGAGGTGTTGAGGAGAAAGTAATTGGTATTGAAGACCTTGATAAAAGAAGAAAACAAATACAAGATTTTAAAGTTGATTATGGCCTTGCATTTTATGGTGGAATTACTGGTGAGCTAAAAAAGAGAAAGAAAAAGGCAAGTGAGCTTACGTATGAAGAAAAAGCAGAAGTTGTTAAAGAAGGAATAAAATCAAAAAAAGATTCATACCTTGGTTTCCTTGGTATTAAGAATCAAGGCAATATTTACGGAAAACCGGCTCTTGATCAAATGCATTATACCCAATCAGGACTATCAGAATTACCGCAGGAAGAACTTAACGATTTATATCAATTAAGCCCAGAAGGAACAGGAAATGCAAATATAAAGACAGGGAAAAGTATAGAGGACAGGCTAGGAGGCTACAAGTTCGCTGATTTAGAGGGGAAGAATTTCGAGAATGTAAAAAAAGAAGTTGTAAAAGAGCTTAATTTAGACCCTGCAAAGATAAAAAATATAAATGATTTGGCACCACTTTATAATGTAGTTGTTAATACAAGACTACAAAAAGAGGGCCTCAAGAAATATATGACCAATGATGCTAAATTTAGTAATAATTAAATATTCAACAATCTTCCGTCAACTGTTATTCTTGGATTTCTAAAGACCTGGTCAAGGTGTGTCATTGCAAATATTGAACCACCAAACC
>CAZCAP010000026.1:0-1545 GCA_964496765.1 uncultured archaeon
TATACGGACAGCTGTGGTCAGGGAAATGCACAGATTGAATGATCCATTCCTCACTCTTTTTATATCTTTTGTTTTAATATAATATTAGATAATTATGGATATACTTATATTAAATTTTTTAACAGATTTTGATTTTGTTATTAAGATATTCTTCGTTCTAACTGTAATTGCTTTTGTTAGACAGAAGATTACTCATAATACATTATCACTCTTACTTATATCCATAGCAATCATTGGTATGGTTTTCCTATGGTGGCCATTCTTTAGAGCAACATACATAATATATGTTGTATTAACAATTGGTATCACATCAGTGTTAGTTGATATGTTCTTTGTTACAATGGGGCATGGTGGAGAAGAGGCTATGCAAATGAAGGATGAAATGCATGCTAGTGAACATGTTGAACATCAAAGGCATTTAGCACATAAAAGTCATGGTGGACACAAGCCACGTATGCCATTTATGCCTGGGCATTAAATAAATAGTTAATTTGATTAGAGGAAAAAAATGAATGATAAAGGGTTTATATTTGGATTATTTAAAATCCAATCACTTCTTTTGAAAATTGTAATAATTATTATTTGTGCAGTCCTCGTTGTTCCTTTGGTTATGGCTGCTTTTCCTCTGGCACGTTATATTATTGCGTTTATAGTGTGTTTTTTTATATATGAAACCGTTGAAAATGCAATAGGTAATGGGGTACTGACCTATATTATCACGCTTGTACTTATTTATTTTTTAGTGTGGAAGTATTTATACGTAACTTCTAGCCTAATGATGGTCTATTTGTTCCTTGGATTCGGAATGATGTCTGTATTAACCTGGGGAACTGCAAAGTTTAGTAAATAATTATTTTATTGATATCTGGGTTTTGTGTTTTTATTTTAATAATCTTTATAAACATCTTGTTTCCTAATATTTATAGCTTGGATCTATGGTGTAGCCTGGATAGCATGTAAGCTTGCGGAGCTTGCGACTCGGGTTCAAATCCCGATAGGTCCATACCTTTTTTTATCTAATCTCCTCTTGAGCCTTGATTTTACCTGAAGAAATCAACATATCTATTTAAAAACTATTAGATATATATTTTAATATATATATTTTATTCATATAAAAAACTATAAGGGGGAAAATAAAATGAATAAAGAATTTTTAATCACAACAATGGGTAAGAAATTACCAAAGTACTCAAAGGCTGAAATTAAAAGAGTAATTGATTTAACACTTGATTCAATCAAGACAATAGTTAAAACTAAAGGAAAACTTCAGTTAATTGGTTTTGGAACTTTCGTAGTTAGAAAGACAAAGGCAAGAGTAGGAAGAAACCCACAAACAGGTAAGGCATTAAAGATAGCAGCAGGAAAGAAGGTTGCTTTCAAAGCTGGAAAAGAATTCAAAGGAATGTTATAAGTTTTTTTGAATAATCGTATTAGAGGGAATTTTTTTCCCTTCTTCTTTTTATTTTTGTTATATTTGTTGGACAACTTTGTTGAACCATTTTCTTTTTAAATCTAACCTACTTATTGTTATATCATAAACTTATG